>CAVBEI010000017.1:0-40742 GCA_963594555.1 Lachnospiraceae bacterium
AAACGAGTCAACATGCTTGCATGATTGACGAGTGACGAATGCTGATCATGTGCTGATTTTGCACATGATATAATGAGTGGAAACGAGTCAACATGCTTGCATGATTGACGAGTGACGAATGCTGATCATGTGCTGATTTTGCACATGATATATTGAAGAGCGTCATCATCCTGTGTCCAAAAAAGTGATGAAAACCGGTTTTTTAATTCATCAAGAGGCTTAGCACAGGATACACATAGATTCACTTCGATCCCATCCTCCTGTTCAACAGAGATCAGCAGGGATTTTAGTGATTCCAGTCCTGTCTCGATTACAGCCTCAAACAGGTCGTAGATTTTTGTAGCCTGTTCGATGGAAAATAAACGTTCACTGACGATGCGTGCCTTGCACGCTACACCGTAGAGATTCAGGCTCTCCACCGACTCGTTAAAGCACAGCCGCAATTCCTGGGCTGAGATCCTGCCGCGCTGCGTGCCGATCAATATCAGATTATCCCTTCGCTTGATATAGGTTCCGATAATGATTGCCTGTCCCAGCAGGCGGTGGGCCTGCGCAGGATCAGTGGTCTTACGTATGTCTGCGAGATGCTCACGCAGCAGATTGATCTGCCTAATGGTCTGTTCCTCCATCAGGTCATAGAGCCGGTTTTCTTCTGACAGGCGCAGATATTTTTCGTGCTGCGCATTTTCTGCAGCCAGAATATTGCCTATATCACGCAGCTCATCTCTTGTCAGCTCCAGCTCCTCCTCCAGCTGCTGCAGCTGAGTGATATCCTCCTCCCAGAAGATCCAGCCGCTATGCAGCTGATGCCGTTTTAAAAGGATATGCCCATCGATGCAGAGACTGTCTGAGGTCATCTGCAAAAGAAATTCCTGCGGCAGTGGTTTTTGCATGGCAGCGGATGAATTCATGGTAAAAAAGTCATTGTCTGTGATCTGGAGCGGTATAGTCGTCGACTCAAGCAGTTCATAGTAGCCGATGTTTGACTGAATCAGTCCACACCATATACAGCCCTCAAGTACGATCGAAATCAGCAGGCATTGAGTGACGGTCATATCACCTGCTAAGAGCAGTACGAGATGGGAGCCGCGGATGTAGGCGATGGTATATGCCAGTGATAGTATAAGTGCTGCGAGGGGTAGGAGCAGCAGGCTTTTATTGCTGGAAATCCTGCATTTTTTCAGCATAGTGATGAAAGCGGCAAAGGCACACAGCATGATCCAGGTGAGCACTAGAAAATAGCCAATCTCGTGGTGATAGTCAAGTGGCGTCAGGATACCTGAGGGAAATGAGAAAACAAGCCTGTGCAAGTCGTTTGTCAAAACCAGTAGCAGCAGCATCACTGTGGGCACATAGAGCAGCTTTAGCCTGCGTGGAAGTCTGTAATCCTCAGGCTTACCTAGTGATACGCTGATAAAAAGTGAAAGGGCAGGGATAAACAGCATGGGAACATAGTAGAGATACCACAGCTGGCGGTTCACATCCATGCTGTCGATGGAATAGTTGATGACCTTGAGAAACAGCCATAACACCATCATCGCCACAGCAGCCAGCAGATATGTGCGTACCTGGGTCTGAATGATCCGTTTGTGAATAGAAATCCCCCATATGATCAGCATGGCAAAATGAATCGCGTTGCGCAAAAGGCCTGCGCCGGAGGGAAGTATGTCATATCTTGTAAGTAATCGTATGCACATGGTACAGGTAATGAGAAGAGCAATACTCATCCATGCAAGCAATCTCTTTTTGGTGGTTCTGTTCACGTGCGATCCTCCTCTCGAATGTATATATAGTAGCATGCGAACGAAAAAACGGCAATGTAAAAACTATACAATAGGTGGGGGAAATCAAATAGCGATAGTGTTATAAATAAACGTGAATGAGAAGGGAGGGGAGCAGATTTCATGCGAAGAATCGTATTGGATATGCAAAGCGAATTATTTGCAGAAGCAATGACAAAGGCACTTACGGACAGTAATATCGGCTTTATGGTGTACACATCAGCAAAACCTGAGGATACGGTTGCAATGTGTCTTGCCAGCCAGGCCAATGTGCTGTTGATGGAAGTAAATCAACAGAAAAATTGGAGCCTGGATGCGAGAAAAAGGATTCTGGAGGAGCTTGGCAGCAGCGACAACGGGAGAGGCTGCAGGACACTGCTGCTGGTGGATGAGAAGGCTGATGAGATACTGGCTGCCGATGTGCGCCAGGCGGTGAAGGATCAGCTGGTGGATAATTTTGTATATACCTCTGTGTCGCCGACCTATCTGGCAGGTGTAATCGACACATTGTGAGGATTGTTGTTGACAGCAAAGAGCCATTTGAATAATAATTAAAATAATATTAAAAATAGGAAAGGGGTAAAAATTATGGGACTTATAAAGGCAGGACTTGGAGCGATCGGCGGCACATTAGCTGATCAGTGGAAGGAATTTTTCTATTGCGAATCTATGCCAAAGGAGGTGCTCGTCACCAAGGGACAAAAGCGCGTGGGCGGACGTTCCTCCAACACAAAAGGAAATGACAACATCATTTCAAACGGCTCAGGCATTGCCGTGGCAGACGGACAGTGTATGATCATAGTAGAACAGGGCAAGATCGTAGAGGTATGTGCAGAGCCCGGTGAATTCACCTATGACTCCTCCAGTGAGCCGTCGATTTTTTCCGGCAATCTCAGCGAGGGGATTGAGAAGACCTTTGCTACCATCGGCAAGCGCTTCGCTTATGGCGGAGACACCGGCAAGGACCAGCGCGTGTATTATTTCAATACAAAGGAGCTGATGGACAACAAATTCGGTACGCCAAGCCCGATCCCGTTCCGTGTGGTGGATTCCAAGATCGGACTCGATGTAGATGTATCGGTTCGCTGCTCCGGTGTATTTTCCTACAAGATCGCAGATCCGCTGCTCTTCTATGCTAATGTATGTGGAAACGTAGAACGTGAATATACCCGTGCTGAGTTAGACAGCCAGTTAAAGACAGAGTTTATCAGTGCGCTGCAGCCGGCATTCGGCAAGCTTTCCAATCTCGAGCTTCGCCCGAATCAGATCGTCAGCCACAACGCAGAGCTGGAGGATGCCATGAATGCGGCTCTTTCTGCAAAGTGGGGTGAGCTGCGTGGACTTCAGGTTGTCAGCATTGCACTAGGCTCTGTTACTCTGCCTCCGGAGGATGCGGAGATGATCAAGCAGGCACAGCGCACAGCGATTATGCGTGATCCTACCATGGCAGCGGCGACGCTTGTGGGCGCACAGGCAGATGCGATGAAGGCAGCAGCCTCCAATACAGCAGGTGCTATGACAGGCTTTATGGGTATGGGCATGGCTACGAACGCAGGAGGAATGAACGCACAGAATCTGTTTCAGATGGGTGCCCAGCAGCAGCCGCAGCAGCCACAGCAGAGTGCTCCTGCACAGCCCGCAGCCGGTGGCTGGAAATGCTCCTGCGGTGCTATGGCGACAGGAAAGTTCTGTCCTGAGTGTGGTGCAAAAAAACCGGAAGCCTCTGCAGATGGCTGGACCTGCTCCTGCGGTACGGTGAACAAAGGAAAATTCTGCGCTGAGTGCGGAGCAAAGAAGCCTGCAGGTATCCCGCAATACAAGTGTGATAAATGCGGCTGGGAGCCGGCAGATCCGGCACATCCGCCGAAATTCTGCCCTGAATGCGGCGATCCGTTCGATGATGGGGACATACAATAAATAGGAGGGTATAACTATGGGACTGTTTGATAAAAAATATTGTGATGTTTGCGGCGAAAAGATCGGCTTGCTTGGTAACCGCAAGCTCGAGGACGGCAATCTATGCAAGGAATGTGCAAAAAAGCTCTCTCCGTGGTTTTCAGACAGAAGAAGCAGTACGGTGGAAGAGATCAAGACTCAGCTGGCCTACAGAGAGGAAAACCGTGAAAAAGTGGCGGCTTTTCATACGACTCGGACTCTTGGCACAGGCATGAAGGTGCTCTTAGACGAGGATGCGAGAAAATTCATGGTGACAGATGCCAGAAATTTATCAGATGCCAACCCGGATGTGATGGATTTTTCAGATGTGACGGGCTGCAATCTGGATATTGACGAGAGCAGCACAGAGATCATGCGCGAGGGCAAGGATGGCAAGGAGTTCAGCTATAATCCTCCGAGATATGAATATTCTTATGATTTCTATCTCACGATTTATGTGAACAATCCTTATTTTGACGAGATCCGCTTTAAGATCAATTCGTCTTCCGTGGATATTACACCGCCGCCGCAGCCTCGTGGAACCTCCTTTAATCCGGAGAATGATGCCGAGTATAACAATTATAAAAAGCTCGGAAACGAGATAAAAAGAGCACTCACACAGGTGCGCAAGGATGTGCGCAGGCAGGCACAGGAGGCTGCTGCTCCAAAGATTGCGGTTACATGCCCCTGCTGCGGTGCAACGACCATTCCTGATGACAATGGATGCTGCGAATACTGTGGCGGTGCAGTAAAGTGAGGAATACAAACATTATGAAAAAGACGATCGTTTTTTTTCTGTCGCTTATGATGCTGCTTTCACTTGCCTCCTGTGGTACAGCTGAGACGAAAACATCAGAGCAGACAGATCAGCCTTCCAAAGAGGCAGAGCAGACAGACAGCGGCTCTGCCAAGAAGGAGGAGCCAGAAGCTACAGAAGAAGTAGAAGAAGCAAAGCAAGAGAAAACCACGTATGTATTGACTTCGCCGAAGACCATCAGCTCGAACTATGTGGAGCTGACCTACGATGAGGCAGACGGCTGGGAGCTGCCGGAATACTACCTTTTTGACGAGGATAGTTATACGGATATGAGCCTGTGCATACCCTTTGAGGAGGGTGCAGACATTGACCGGGATGAGGTCCCGGAGCAGGAGGGCGTAGGCACCTATGACCAGGAGATCAGCGTAGAGATATCAGTGAGCGTAGAGGATGTGGACAACTTCCGGTATTATCTTACACTATATGATTTTGACCAGCAAAAATATGCAGAGGGTGCGTATGATCTTATCAATATCGGCGGTGCAGACTGCCTCTTAAAGGAAGGCGAGAACTGGGGTGTCCCGGTACAAAAAATTCTTGGACGAGTGGAAAATGCAGGCATCACGGTATCTATGGAGATCGTAGGAGCTGAAAAATCGGATGAGCGTGTAGACAAGCTGCTTTCCGGTCTGACCTTTAAGCTGGAGGATACAGGAAATGTGGATCCGCCCTGGCCCTGGGAGGGTGAGTCCTTTTTGGGTGGATCGTATTCTGCAAAAATAGGAAATAAAACGCTTAATAGCGAGTGGCTGCCTTCTGAGGAGGGCATTCTAGTGGATAGTACGAGTATGAATGCAGGAGCAGCTGTCGGTGATGAGGTATATCTTCCGTTCGGGGATGTGCTGAAGCATTATTCGAAGGATGGCACGTCTTTGGCATTTGTCGAGGATATAGAGCTGGAGCATAGCTACGAGTATGTTTTTGCAGATGAAAACGGAGCACTGTGGCTTTCTGAATATAGCACGCCTGTGCTATGTATCAAGGATGGAGAGCAGACCTATTATGATAAGCTGGAGGGTGCTATTTCGATGGATCCTTCCGGTACGTGGGGAGTGATTGACGAAGGTTCAAAGTATCAAAAGATCACTTTTTCCGAAGGCAAGGTAAAAAAGAAGTCCATCACCTTTGATGAAATTGACTGGCTGGGCATGCTTTTGATAGACGAGGATCATATCTATGCCAGCGGAGATGCTGCTGACGGAAGCGGACGGAAGGTATTTGTCTATGATACAGATGGAAAGCTTCAGCTGATCCTAACCGGAGAAGACGAAAAGTCCCTTGGCACCATTGAATTTGTCGCTGAGACAGACGATTGTATCATTGGTCTGGACGCATACTACAAAAAGGTGATCCTCTGGGAAAAGGACGGCACGTATATCGGAGCTGCATCGCATGATGAGCTGTTTGGAACAAACGATCCCTGGTTGTGCGGAGCATCCGTGCTGGAGGATGGAAGCTTCCTGGTCTATATAACTGATACGAGAGCAGATGGCTCTGCAGAAGAAGTGCTTACTTATCATCTGAGTATGTGAGAAATAAAAAAAGATCCGAAAGAGAATTTTCTTTCGGATCTTTTTTAAAAATAAAATTATGCCATTTTGTTGACGGCTTTTGTTAAACGTGAAATCTTTCTGGAAGATGTATTCTTGTGATATACACCCTTTGAGGTAGCCTTGCTGATCTCGCTGATGGCAGCCTTTAATGCCTCGGATGCAGCAGCCTGATCCTTTGCGGCGATGGCAGCGTCCACCTTTTTGATAGATGTCTTTACCTTGGATCTGATTGCTTTATTTCTTGCTGCCTTGCGCTCTGTAACAAGAATTCTCTTTTTTGCAGATTTGATGTTTGCCAAAATCGTATACCTCCGTTTTTTATAATATTCGTCTCATGCTGCATCAGAGCCGGACACGGACGTATCTGATGTACGCATACTTGATTATAATAACGATTTTACCCGCATCTGTCAATACATAAACGACTTCTTTTCGATAGAATTATGCCATGCAGCAAAAAATATCGACAGAACGTACATTTCATGTTAAAATTTAGCGGAGTTACGAACCAAAGATGGAGGACGGATAAGAGAATGATAGATCAAAGTAAGATTCGTAATTTTTGTATTGTTGCACATATAGATCACGGAAAAAGTACACTTGCAGACCGTATCATCGAAAAGACAGGTCTGCTTACCAGCCGTGAGATGCAAAATCAGGTGCTTGATAATATGGATTTAGAGCGCGAGCGCGGTATCACGATAAAATCTCAGGCAGTGCGCATCATTTACAGGGCAGAGGATGGTGAGGAATATATCCTTAATCTCATAGATACACCTGGACATGTGGATTTCACCTATGAGGTGTCCCGTTCGCTGGCGGCCTGTGACGGAGCGATTCTCGTTGTGGATGCGGCGCAGGGCATTGAGGCGCAGACGCTCGCCAATGTCTATCTGGCGCTAGATCATGACTTAGAGGTATTTCCGGTGATAAATAAGATCGATCTGCCCAGTGCCAGACCGGATGAGGTGGCGCGCGAGATCGAGGATGTGATCGGTATTGAGGCGGAGGATGCACCACGCATCTCTGCAAAAACCGGAGAGAATATTGAGCAGGTATTAGAAGCCATCGTACATAAGCTGCCGGCGCCTGCGGGCGATCCAAAGGCACCGCTGCAGGCACTGATTTTTGACTCTTTGTATGATTCCTACAAGGGTGTCATCGTCTTTTGCAGGATCAAGGAGGGCGTGATACGTCCAGGCATGACGATGCAGATGATGGCGACAGGCGCAAAGGCAGAGGTCGTGGAGGTAGGTTATTTTGGAGCAGGAGCGTTTTTTCCATGTGAGGAGCTATCTGCCGGTATGGTCGGCTATGTCACCGCTTCCCTGAAAAATGTCAAGGATACACGTGTGGGTGATACCATAACTGATGCACTTCGTCCATGTGCAGCTCCCCTGCCGGGCTATAAAAAGGTAAACCCGATGGTATACTGCGGCCTATATCCTGCAGACAGCGCGAAATATCCGGATCTTCGGGATGCCCTAGAAAAGCTGCAGCTAAATGATGCATCGCTGCAGTTTGAGCCGGAGACCTCGATTGCGCTTGGCTTTGGTTTTCGCTGCGGCTTTCTTGGCCTTTTGCATCTGGAGATCATTCAGGAGCGGCTCGAGAGAGAGTATGGACTAGATCTTGTCACCACGGCACCGGGCGTTATTTATAAGGTACATAAGACGGATGGCACCGTGATCGATCTGACGAATCCTTCTAATCTGCCGGATGTCTCTGAGATCGAATATATGGAGGAGCCGTTTGTGACGGCGGAGATTATGGTGACGAGCGAATTTATCGGCTCGATCATGGATCTGTGTCAGGAGAGGAGAGGCGTGTATCTGAGTATGGAATATATCGAGGAGACGCGTGCAGTATTAAAATACGACCTTCCGTTAAACGAGATCATCTACGATTTCTTTGATGCATTAAAATCACGCTCCAGAGGTTATGCTTCCTTTGATTATGAGATGAAGGGCTATGTGAGATCAGAGCTTGTGAAGCTGGATATCCTAATCAATCATGAACCGGTGGATGCGCTTTCCTTTATCGTATTTGCAGGCACGGCCTATGAGAGAGGCCGGCGCATGTGTGAGCGACTAAAGGAGGAGATCCCAAGACACTTATTTGAGATCCCGATTCAGGCGGCAGTCGGCAGCAAGATCATCGCCAGAGAGACTGTCAAGGCTATGCGAAAGGATGTTTTAGCCAAATGCTACGGCGGAGACATCACCCGCAAGAAAAAGCTGTTAGAAAAGCAAAAAGAGGGAAAAAAGCGTATGCGGCAGGTCGGCAGCGTAGAGATTCCCCAGGAGGCCTTTATGAGCGTACTAAAGCTCGACGAAGGAAAATAAAGGAAGATGTCATGGAATTATACATTCATATTCCGTTTTGTGTAAAAAAATGTGATTACTGCGATTTTCTATCCGCACCTGCGGATATGGATACGACCTCGCATTATATGGACCGATTAAAGGAGCAGCTTGCATATCAGGCTGCCCTTTTGCGTGAAACGAAGGGTACTCCTATGCAGCTAGACAGCGTATTTGTCGGCGGCGGAACGCCTACGATTTTATCAGGGCGTCAGCTAGAAGAGCTTTTTTGTGCGATTTACACTCATTATGCAGTTGCAGAAGACGCGGAGATTACGGTTGAGGCCAATCCCGGTACACTGACAAAGGAAAAGGCACAGCTACTCGCCGCCTTAGGTGTCAACCGCGTCAGTCTCGGGCTGCAATCGGCAAATGAGACAGAGCTTCGGCTGCTAGGGAGGATTCATACGTATGAGGACTTCCTTCGAAGCTACGAGTGTGTGAGAGTGGCGGGTATCCTTAATGTGAATGTGGATCTGATGAGTGCGCTGCCAGGACAATCGGTTCTCTCTTATGAAAAAACGCTGCGGAGAGTGCTTGCCCTGCATCCGGAGCATATCTCAGCCTATAGTCTGATCATCGAGGAGGGGACACCTTTTTTTGAGAGGTATCGTGCGGATGAAAAGCTTAGGGATGCGGGAGAGATGCCTCATATACTGCCGGATGAAAAGAGTGAGCGTGAGATGTATGAACGTACAGGAGAGCTGCTATCAGAGTTTGGCTATGAGCGCTACGAGATCTCCAATTATGCCAGGGCAGGCTTTGCGTGCCGTCACAATATAGGCTATTGGACCGGTGTGGAATATATAGGGCTTGGTCTGGGCGCTTCCTCATATGTGGACGGATGCAGATACAAAAATACGGATGCTTTGGCGGATTATCTGGCTGGAGATTTCTCACCATATGAATGCGAGCGATTATCAAGGCGTGACGCACAGGCAGAATTTTTTTATCTTGGACTTCGTATGAGTGAGGGAGTGAAAAAATCTGATTTTGTGAATAGGTTTGGAATGCATCCTATGAGAATATACGGGGAGGTGCTGTCTGATCTGATAGAAAAAAAGCTTTTGATTGATACCGGAGACGGCTATCGCCTCACGCCCTTTGGGCGGGATATCAGCAATCAGGTGCTGTATCGGTTCCTGTAAAAATTCGTTGCGATAGGCGGTGATTGTTAATTGTAGCTATTGTAAACTAACAAAAAAAGAGAACAAGTACTTGTTCTCTTTAAATGTAGTAGCGAGAGAGAGACTTGAACTCTCAACCTCCCGGGTATGAACCGGACGCTCTAGCCAGTTGAGCCATCTCGCCATATAAAATATTGAAAAGATATGGGACCTATAGGGCTCGAACCTATGACCCTCTGCTTGTAAGGCAGATGCTCTCCCAGCTGAGCTAAGATCCCATATGTATAAGCCGCTTTCGCGACCCGACTTAGACAAGTATACAAAAAAAGTTTTTGTTTGTCAACGCTTTTTTTTATTTTTTTATCGTCAAGGGTTGACCGCGATTGACACATTTATATCGAAAATGCTATACTAACTAAGATTGCAATAAATTAGGAAAAGAGGTTTGAAATGGCAGGTTTTTTCAATACGGACAATAAACTGTGGTCATCTGTTAATTCCGCGGTAGATGCCTTGATCCTAGGACTGCTGTGGCTGATTAGCTGTATTCCTGTTATCACGATCGGAGCAGCCAGCTGTGCCTATTATTATACGACACACAAGGTCATCCGCAACCAGCGTAGTGGGATCTGGGCGGAGTATTGGTCCTCGTTTAAGAGTAACTTTAAGCAGGCGACGAAAACGTGGCTTATTTTTCTGCCGATGTTTTTGCTGCTGGCCCTGGATATCAGCATTTGTTCCCAGTATTTACAGGCCGGAGAGAAGATAGGAACGGCGGTGTATTTGTTTTACGGGCTCCTTGCTCTGACGCTGATTTGGTTTTCCTTCGTATTTGCCTATATGGCACGCTTTGAGAACACGATGAAGGCTACCTTAAAAAATGCAGCGATCATAGCCTTTGCCAATCCGGCGAGTGCTCTTCTCGTGCTGGCGATCATGGCGGCAGCTTTGATAGCTGGCTGGGTGTTTTTGCCGCTTTTGTGGCTCATTCCACCGATTGCCATGACACTTTTAAATCTCGTTATGGAAAAGGTATTTCGAAAATATATGACACCGGAGGAGCTTGAGGCGGAGCAGGAAAACGACCGGATGCGAAAGTAGGGTAAGCATGCAAAAAAAGCTACAGCAGATTTTGACACAACTATCAAACGTCTCACAGCTTTCGTTTGCGCTGTATCGTTCACCGGAGGAGTATCTGGCAGGCACACTGCCACAGGGAGTATTATCCTGCGAGCAGCTTAAGAATCTTTTTTTAGGCGAGCAGACGGATTTAGAAGGCTATCAGGTATTTCCGATTCATCTGTCCGGGGAAGAGGCATTTTTGATATCGGCAGGTGAGCAGACTGATATCGCCATACGTGGAGCCCTGGCAGCTGAGGCGGTGCAGATCTTTTTTGATGCGATGAAAAAGGAGCTGGATCGGCACGCCTATGCAGCGGCACTTTTATCCGGAGAGATCCCGCAGGCACAGATTTATAAGCTGGCTGCACGCGTGAAGCTAAAGGATACGCCGCGTGTGCTGTATTTGTTTGAACTGGCGCAGCCTATGGCGGATGCCTCGTCGCTTAGGATGCTGACGAGTCTGTTTGCGGACGGCAGACAGGATCTTTTGTTTTTGCAGGATGAGACACATATCGTCTGTATAAAGGCATTTGACAGCGAGATGAGAGCAGAGCAGGCGAGAGAATACGCACTCTCTTCGATCAATACGATTCACTCAGAGCTTATGATTCGTGCTCGGGTGGGCTACAGCACCGTAAAGCAGACACTTCCGCAGCTTCTCGATGCACATAGGGAGGCGGCACTAGCGCTTCAGATCTCAGGAATTTTCAGGGAGGAGCGTGAGGTGGCGGCTTATTCTAAGCTTGGCATAGCGCGGCTCATTCATGAACTGCCGGCAGATTTGTGTGAGCTGTTTTTGCATGAGGTATTCGGCGATGAGATGCCCGATAGCAGGCTTGATGAGGAGATGCAGGTTACGATCCGGCTCTTTTTTGAGAACAATCTAAACGTATCAGAGACAGCCAGACGGCTCTTTTTACATCGAAACACACTCGTGTATCGGCTCGAGCGGCTCGAAAAGCTGGTAGGGCTAGACATCCGTAAATTTGAGGATGCCATGACCTTCCAGATCGCCATGATGGTGCTGTCTCACTATAGGCAGATGTAAGTGAGATAGCTTTTGATGCTTTAATCATATTATAGAATTTGGGAGGCTCATATGAGAATAGGAACCGGCTATGATGTACACCGTCTGGTGGAAGGCCGTAAGCTGATCTTAGGAGGCGTAGAGATCACGCACGAGCTGGGACTGCTCGGCCACTCCGATGCAGACGTGCTTTTGCATGCCATCATGGATGCATTGCTTGGAGCGGCAGCCCTAGGTGATATCGGACAGCATTTCCCGGATAATGATCCGGCATATGAGGGAGCAGACAGTCTGAAGCTTTTGGAACAGGTAGGCGGACTGTTATATAAGGAGGGCTATGTGATAGCAAATATCGATGCCACATTAATCGCACAACGCCCGAAGCTGGCAGGATATATACTGCAAATGAAGAAAAATATCGCCGGTACATTAGGACTTGATCTCTCGCAGATCAATATCAAGGCGACGACAGAGGAGCAGCTTGGCTTTACAGGCAGGGAAGAGGGCATCAGTGCCCAGGCGGTCTGTCTGCTGGAGGGCTTATTAGAGGCGAGTCGCACGGCGGCGGACTCTGCAGGTCCTTGCAGCGGCTGTAGTGGCTGCGACAGACTAAGGACAGTAGAATAGTCAAAACGAACAGGAAGGAAAAACGGATGAAGATTTTTAACACCATGACCAGACAAAAAGAGGAATTCACACCGCTGCAGGCAGGAAAGGTCAGCATGTATGTGTGTGGTCCTACAGTATATAATCTCATTCATATCGGCAACGCACGCCCGATGATCGTATTCGATACATTTCGCCGGTATTTAGAGTACAAGGGCTACGAGGTCAATTACGTCTCAAATTTCACGGATGTGGATGACAAGATCATTAAAAAAGCAAACGAGGAGGGCGTAGATGCCTCTGTTATTTCACAGCGTTATATCGCAGAGTGCAAGCAGGATATGGTTGCCATGAATGTACTGCCGGCTACGACGCATCCATTGGCGACAGAGGAGATCGGCGGCATGATCGATATGATCTCTACGCTGATAGACAAGGGCTATGCTTATGCGGCAGCTGACGGCACAGTGTATTATCGCACGCGCAAATTCGCAGACTACGGCAAGCTCTCACATAAAAACATCGATGATCTGCAGGCAGGACACCGCGACATCAAGGTAACCGGTGATCTAAAGGAGGATCCTCTTGATTTTGTACTCTGGAAGCCTAAAAAAGAGGGAGAGCCCTACTGGGAGTCACCGTGGTGTCTCGGCAGACCGGGCTGGCATATCGAGTGCTCTGTCATGGCAAAAAAATATCTTGGCGATGAGATCGATATTCACGCCGGCGGCGAGGATTTGATCTTCCCGCATCACGAGAACGAGATCGCACAGTCCGAGGCTGCAAATGACGTGCCGTTTGCAAGATACTGGATGCACAATGGATTTTTGAATATCAACAACCAAAAGATGTCAAAATCACTCGGCAACTTCTTTACCGTGCGTGATATTGCAGAAAAATACGATCTGCAGGTGCTGCGTTTCTTTATGCTCAGTGCGCACTATCGCAGTCCGTTGAATTTCTCCGCGGATTTGATGGAGGCAGCAAAAAACGGGCTTGAGCGTATCCGTACGGCAGGCACGACACTAAAGCGCCTGATAGAGGCGGCTGCGGCAGAGAGTTGTACAGCTGCAGAGCTGGCTGCCTACGAAAAAACTGATGACTACGTTGCAAAATTCGAGGCTGCGATGGACGATGATGCGAACACGGCAGATGCCGTATCTGCAGTCTTTGAGCTCGTAAAATATATAAATACAAATGCAACCTCTGCAAACAGCCGGGAATATCTGCAGAAGCTCTATGACCGCCTGAATACGCTTAGCGGTGTGTTAGGTATCATAGTAGAGCAAAAGGAAGAGCTATTAGATGCTGATATCGAGGCACTCATTGAGGAGCGCACAGCGGCTAAAAAGGCGAAAAATTTTGCCAGAGCTGACGAGATTCGCGATCAGCTGAAGGATATGGGTATTTTGCTGGAGGATACCAGAGAAGGCGTAAAATGGAAAAGGGCTTAAATTCGTATATAAAGGCACAGTTTGGTATTGACAGACAGACGGATATCCGCACTGTCAATCCACTGACGCTAGCTTATATCGGAGACTGCGTATATGAGGTGATCGTTCGCTCGGTGATG
The DNA here is from genome assembly GCA_963594555.1 of Lachnospiraceae bacterium. Lineage (GTDB taxonomy): Bacteria > Bacillota > Clostridia > Lachnospirales > Lachnospiraceae > W0P33-017. The sequence continues at coordinate 13,905 of CAVBEI010000017.1, forward strand.
GTCGCACGCTTTAACATAAGAGCGGGGCTTTTGCACCGTCAGACGACAAAATATGCCAAGGCGGAGGCACAGTCGAGGATGATGGATATTTTGCTCCCGGTGCTCACCTCTGAGGAGGAGAGCGTATACCGCAGAGGACGCAATGCAAAGTCTGCCACCATGGCAAAAAATGCCTCTGTAAATGATTATCGTCGGGCGACAGGCTTTGAGGCGGTGATCGGATATTTGTATTTGCAGGATGAAACAGAGCGGTTAGTAGAGCTGGTTCATCTGGCGATGGAGCATTATGAGCCGACCGAGGCGCGCTTTGCGGAAGCACGCAATCACAACAGACAGGAGTCAGAACATGGAAGAAAAACAGCAGATGCTGGTGAATCAGACGCAGATTGAGGGAAGAAATGCAGTTTTAGAGGCCTTTCGCTCCGGAAAGACGATTGACAAGCTATTTGTATTAGACGGCTGTGGTGACGGACCGGTGCGTTCGATCGTGCGGGAAGCGAGAAAGCACGATACGATCCTAAATTTCGTGACAAAGGAGCGGCTCGATGCGCTCTCAGATACCGGAAAGCACCAGGGCGTGATAGCACAGGCGGCAGCCTACTGCTATGCCGATGTGGAGGATATCCTGCAGATCGCAAGAGAGCGTGGCGAGGCGCCTTTTTTGATATTGCTGGATAATATCGAGGATCCGCACAACTTAGGTGCCATCATTAGAACGGCCAATCTCGCAGGCGCACACGGCGTCATTATACCAAAGCGGCGTGCCGTGGGACTCACGGCGACGGTAGCCAAGGCCTCTGCCGGAGCGATCAATTACACGCCGGTAGCTAAGGTGACGAATCTGTCTGCTACCATCGAGGAGCTAAAAAAAGAAGGAATCTGGTTTGTGTGTGCTGATATGGGAGGCACGCAGATGTATGATCTGGATTTGAAGGGCGCTATCGGTCTTGTGATAGGAAACGAGGGCGAGGGCGTGAGCCCACTCATAAAAAAGCATTGTGATATGATCGCATCGATTCCGATGAAAGGCGATATCGATTCGCTCAATGCCTCGGTAGCCTGCGGCGTGCTATCCTATGAGATCGTGAGACAGCGCATAAGGGGGTAGCGCGATGGACAAACATTCCAACGAAACGCTTTGTGATGAAGAGCTGCTAAGTCAGTCGGATAGCAAAGAGGATGTCACGGAATACCTGTGCAAAAAGTACAAGCCTCTGGTTCGAAGGGAAGCGAATGCGCTCTATCTGATAGGAGCACAAAAGGAGGATCTGATCCAGGAGGGTATGATCGGACTGTTCAAGGCGATCCGTGATTTTTCGCCGGAAAAGGAGGCGTCCTTTTATTCCTTTGCTAAGCTGTGTATCCTAAGACAGATGTATCATGCCATCGAGACCTCGAACCGGCACAAGCATGCACCGCTCAATTCCTATGTATCTCTCTCGGATGGGGAGGAGGGCGTTAACTATGCAAATCTGTTTGGTGATACGCTTGCGAATGATCCGGAGCGGCTCATAATCGAGCAGGAGGATTATAAACATCTGTTTGCGCAGCTGCATCAGCTGCTAAGCCCGATGGAGTGGCAGGTATGTGAGCGTACACTTCGTGGAATGGACTATCGCCAGATCGCAGAGGATATGGGCAGGAGCCCAAAATCCATCGACAATGCCCTGCAGCGCATCAGAAAAAAGCTATCCGGTGCATCGTAACAGCCAAACGATATGTTATGAACATAAATAGGAGGTTTATCAATAAATGGAAAGCTATAAGTCAGAATTTATCAATTTTATGGTGGAGAGTCAGGTATTGAAATTTGGTGATTTCACGTTGAAGAGTGGACGGAAATCGCCCTTTTTTATGAATGCAGGCGCCTATGTGACAGGCTCTCAGCTGCGCCGCCTAGGAGAATATTATGCAAGGGCGATTCATGAAAATTACGGAGATGATTTTGATGTGCTCTTTGGGCCTGCCTACAAGGGGATTCCTCTGGCGGTTGTGACAGCCATCGCATACAGTGAGCTTTACGGAAGGGAGATCCGTTATTGCTCTGACAGAAAGGAAGCAAAGGATCATGGCGCTGACAAGGGAGGCTTCTTAGGCAGCAGCCTTAGGGACGGCGATCGCGTGGTGATGATCGAGGATGTTACGACCTCCGGCAAATCCATGGAGGAGACAGTACCGAAGGTGCGCTCTGTGGCTGATGTAACGATTGTAGGATTGATGGTGAGCCTTAACCGCATGGAGGTCGGAGCAGGCGGCGTATTGAGCGCACTCGATGAGATTCGTGAAAAATATGGCTTTGAGGGGAAGGCTATCGTTACGATGGCAGAGGTCGTAGAGGCTCTATATAACCAGCCGGTAAACGGAAAGGTACTCATCGATGACGCATGTAAGCAGCGCATCGATGCATATTATGAGCAATATGGCGTAAAGGAAGCATAACCGGCAGATGAAGAGAAAAAAACACCATATACAGTATACAAATAAAAGATATTCAAGGCTTGGTATCTACTCGCTCATAGGTTCTTGCGTTTCGCTTTTTTGGCTGTTATTTTCCGTGATACAGGCAAGCATACAGGGCGATGCTTTAAAAAATGTGATAGGTGGCATGGGAGTGCTCGTACTCATCTGGCAGCTTTTTGCGTTTGCTTTATCGATCAGAGCAAACCGTCAGGAGGATGTATTTTTGGGCATTCCAAGGATGGCATTTTTTGTGGCGCTATTGCTGCTTTTATTGTGGCTTGCGATCTATGGACTTGGAATTTTGTATCTGTTTGGAATCCTCTAAGCAGGCATAGGAGATGATAAAGCATGGGATATCGGGAATATTATGCACAGGCAAATGAAGAAGCAGCAGAGCGCTATGACCTGGTCATGGAGCGTATATATATGCTGCGCGAGGAGCATACCGTGCCGGAAAAGTATTGGCACTATTTTCGGCGCATCGCGGATTTGTTTGTATTAGTAGATGAAACACTAAAAAAAGAAGCCTTAGGTGAGCTTGATCGCAGGGATATTTTTGAATGCGAGGAGACTAGCTGGCAGTTTTACTACGAGCTGTGTGAGGGCAACTACGACAGAAGCTTTGCCAATCCGCGCGTTGCGACTAAGCTGCTTGGCGAGGAGTTTGGACAGCTGCTTTGCTTTTTATACATGGAGCTAAGAGCCGCGATCCCCTATGCCTTTGAGGGCAGAAAGCGGGATATTACGATCCTTTGCGAGCTTTTTGTTCAGGTATATAACTGCTTTGAGAGTGAGGAGGGCACGGACAAAAAAGAGATAGAACAGATCCTTTATTGGTTTTTCCATGATTATAGCGAGCTGTTTGTGGAACAGAGTGTGCGCGAGCTTCTAGATCCGAAGCTTGACTTTTTTACGAAGATCGTCATGGAATCGGATCTAAGTGATCTGAGTTATCTATACCGTTATGGCACCTACATCAGCAGCAACGAGCTGCAGATGGCAGAATATTTAAATTCCCTGCCTGAAGAACAGATTCAGGCGATGGCAGATACGTATACACAAGGGTATAAAATCGGCTTTGAGGTAACGGGCAAGGATCTTTCCAAAAAAAAGACCGTGGATGTGCGATATCCAATCGGCTTTGAGCGCATGGTACGTGCCGCGATAAAAAATTTTGAAAAAATGGGGCTGCGTCCTGTGATCTACAGAGAGGCAGTCAATTCCATGGGAGGACTTGGAAACGGTAAAAAGGGCTGCTACAGCAGATCTGTGAATCGTCAGGCGGATTTTGACCATAAATCAGACCGTGCGATGTATTTGGACAAGGCGTTTGCAGAGCGAAAGCTGGAGGTTCTTCGCACCTCCTACGAGACCTACAAGGAGCTGGCAGCAGGCTATGCGGGACCTGCAGTGATCGAGACCTTTGGCGAGACGGCCTTTGCGCCGGGTCTTACGCCTGGTGCCTATAACTATAGTGAGAAGCAGCAGGAGCTGAACGTTTATCTGGCAAATGAAAGCGGCCAGATCATAAACCGTTATATCAAGGGCGAGGAGCGCAGCTTTACGATCATAGCATATCCGATCCCGGCAATAGGAAGTGCGTTTAAGGAGATTTTTGCACGTACGGTAGAGATCAATACGCTTGATTATATGCAATACCGCAGGATGCAGCAGGCGCTTATAGATGTGCTTGATGGAGCGGATCATGTGCTTGTCAAAGGAAAAGGAAGGAATCATACCGATATCAGGGTAAAGCTTCATCCATTAGCAGATCCGGCACATCAGAGTGCCTTTGAAAACTGTGTGGCGGATGTGAATATTCCGGTGGGTGAGGTATTTACCTCTCCTGTGCTATCCGGCACAAACGGCACACTGCATGTGACGAAGGTATTTTTAAATGAGATCTGTTATGAGAACCTGACGCTGACCTTTACGGACGGATTTGTGACGGACTATAGCTGCAGTAATTATGCAAGTGCAGAAGAAAATAAAAAGCTCATTCATGAAAATCTGCTGATGCATCATGATACGCTGCCGATGGGCGAGTTTGCCATCGGAACGAATACGACGGCGTATCGGATGGCGCGCGATTTTGACATCGCCGATAAGCTGCCGATTTTGATCGCAGAAAAGACAGGTCCGCATTTTGCGATCGGGGATACCTGCTACTCCCATGCGGAGGATACTCCGGTATTTAATCCGGATGGCAAGGAGCTCATCGCTCGGGACAATGAGGTGTCGATTTTGCGGCGGGAGGATCCATTAAAGGCGTATATGAACTGTCATACCGATATCACGATCCCATATGATGAGCTGGATTCTATTATCGCGGTAACGTCAGACGGAAGAAAACGTCCGCTGATTTTAGACGGAAGGTTCGTGGTAGAGGGAACTGAAAAGCTGAATGAACCGCTTGCATAAAAATTACTTTTCCTTATATAGCGTGTGTGCTAGAATGAGAAAAGCGAGCTTAAAAAATAATTTTTTAAATAGAAGGAGATCAATCATGGCAAAGGTAGGTATCGTCATGGGCAGCGATTCGGATATGCCCATCATGGCAAAGGCAGCAGATGTGTTAGAGCAGCTGGGCATCGATTATGAGATGCATATCATCTCCGCACATCGCGAGCCGGAGGAGTTTTTCAACTATGCAAAGGGAGCAAAGGAGCGCGGCTATAAGGTCATCATAGCAGGTGCAGGTATGGCAGCGCATCTGCCCGGCATGTGTGCGGCGATCTTTCCGCTGCCTGTCATCGGTATTCCGATGCACACCACATCGCTAGGCGGCAGGGATTCTCTCTATTCGATCGTGCAGATGCCTTCCGGCATTCCGGTAGCCACGGTGGCGATCAACGGAGGTGCAAATGCGGGACTGCTGGCTGCGAAGATACTGGCTACCTCAGATGAGGAGCTGCTTTCCCGTTTAGAGGCTTATGCAGCAGATCTGAAAAACCAGGTCATCGCAAAGGATGAGAGACTACAGGAAGTCGGCTATCAAAATTATTAAATGCAGGAGGAAGATACACATGGATTACAAGCATTCAGGCGTGGACATTGAGGCAGGATATCGGTCTGTGGAGCTGATGAAGGAGCATGTAAAGACGACGATGCGTCCGGAGGTATTAGGCGGACTCGGCGGCTTCTCCGGCGCTTTTTCATTAGAGAAGATCAAACAGATGGAAGAGCCGGTGCTGCTCTCCGGTACAGACGGCTGCGGAACGAAGGTAAAGCTGGCATTTTTGCTGGATAAACATGATACGATAGGAATCGATGCAGTTGCCATGTGTGTCAATGACGTGGCCTGTGCAGGCGGCGAGCCGTTATTTTTCTTAGATTATATCGCCTGCGGCAAAAACTATCCGGAAAAGATCGCTTCTATCGTAAGCGGCGTGGCAGAGGGGTGCAGACAGTCAGGTTGTGCCCTGATCGGCGGCGAGACGGCAGAGCATCCGGGACTTATGCCGGAGGATGAGTATGATCTGGCAGGCTTTGCAGTAGGTGTCGTAGATAAAAAGGATATCATCACGGGAGAGACCTTAGCAGCCGGCGATGTGCTCATCGGCATGGCATCCTCCGGCGTGCATTCAAATGGCTTTTCCTTGGTCAGAAAGATTTTTAAGATGGATGAAGCGACACTGAATACCTATCACGAGGAGCTTGGAAAGACACTGGGTGAGGCACTGCTTGCGCCGACACGCATCTATGTGCAGGCACTAAAAAAGGTAAAGGAAGCAGGCGTCACCATCAAGGCCTGCAGCCATATCACAGGCGGCGGCTTTTATGAGAATATTCCCCGTATGCTTCCTGAGGGCAAGCATGCCGTGATTGAAAAAAACAGTTATCCCATTCCGCCGATCTTTGCTATGATGGCACGCGAGGGAAATGTGGCAGAGCAGATGATGTATAATACCTTTAATATGGGGCTTGGCATGATCGTAGCAGTCGCACCGGAGGCTGTAGAGAGCGCCATGGAAGCGATAAAGGCAGCAGGAGATATTCCGTATATCGTCGGCAGGATCACAGACAAGGAAAAGGGAGTGACCTTATGTTAAAAGTAGCGGTACTCGTATCCGGCGGCGGAACAAATCTGCAGGCGATCCTAGATGCGATCGATGAGGGACGCGTCACAAATGCCGCAGTAGATCTCGTCATCAGCAACAATGCAAATGCCTATGCCCTAGAGCGTGCAAAAAATCATGGGATCGATGCGCTCTGCATCTCTCCGAAGTCTTATCCTTCGAGAGAAGCATTTAATGAGGCACTTACACAGACGATCATAGCTCGTGGGATAGATTTGATCGTTTTAGCAGGATATTTAGTGATCGTACCGCCGCAGCTGATAGCGGCATATAAAAATCGGATAATAAACATCCATCCGTCGCTCATCCCGTCCTTTTGCGGAACAGGTTTTTATGGACTTAGGGTGCATGAGGCGGTATTAGCTCGTGGTGTAAAAGTGACCGGTGCGACCTGTCATTTTGTGGATGAGGGCACGGATACCGGGCCTATCATATTACAGCAGGCAGTTTTGGTAGATCCAATGGATACACCAAAGAGTCTGCAGCAGCGTGTGATGGAGCAGGCGGAGTGGCAGATACTGCCGCGTGCCATCGATCTGTTTGCAAATGGCAGACTGCAGGTGGAGGATGCGATCGTAACGATAAAGGAGTCAGAAGAATAGGGAGGAAGACGGATGAAGGTACTAGTCGTAGGCAGCGGCGGAAGAGAGCATGCTATCGTTTCAGCGGTCTCTAAAAGTCCGCGCGTGGATAAAATCTACTGTGCACCGGGCAATGCAGGTATCAGTGCATTGGCAGAATGTGTGCCGATTCAGGCGATGGAGTTTGACAGGCTGTTGGATTTTGCACGGGAGAAGGCGATCGATTTTACGATCATCGGCATGGATGATCCGCTCGTTGGCGGCATCGTGGATGTATTTGAGGCAGCCGGCCTTAAGGTATTCGGACCACGCAAAAACGCAGCGATACTAGAAGGCTCCAAGGCTTTTTCCAAGGATCTGATGAAAAAATACAACATACCGACTGCCGGCTATGAGACCTTTGATGACCCGAAAAAGGCAATCGCCTACTTAGAGACGGCGAAGCTTCCCATCGTACTAAAGGCAGACGGCTTAGCACTCGGCAAAGGCGTTTTGATCTGCAATACGCTTGAGGAGGCCAAGACCGGTGTCAAGGAGATCATGGAGGATAAGAAGTTCGGTGCTGCCGGAAACCATATGGTAGTAGAGGAGTTTATGAGAGGACGCGAGGTGAGTGTTCTCTCCTTTGTAGACGGAAAGACGATAAGGATCATGTCCTCTGCGCAGGATCACAAGCGCGCAGGCGATGGCGATACAGGACTAAATACAGGCGGTATGGGCAATTTCAGCCCGAGCCCCTTTTATACTAAGGAGGTGGATGATTTTTGTAAAAAATACATCTACCAGGCCACGGTGGATGCCATGGCCTCTGAGGGCAGACCCTTTACCGGTGTGATTTTCTTTGGACTCATGCTCACAGAGGATGGACCAAAGGTGTTAGAATACAATGCACGCTTTGGCGATCCTGAGGCACAGGTGGTATTGCCGCGCATGAAAAACGATATCATCGATGTGATGGAGGCTTGTGTGGACGGACGGCTCGATGAGATCGACCTGCAGTTTGAAGACAACGCCTGTGTCTGTGTCGTATTAGCCTCAGACGGTTATCCTGTCGCTTACAAAAAAGGCTTCCCGATCACAGGCTTTGAAAAATTTGACGGCAAAGACGATTATTTCTGCTTCCATGCCGGAACTGCGTTTAACGAGGATGGGCAGATCGTGACAAACGGCGGACGTGTGCTGGGCATCACTGCACTTGGCGAGAATCTAAAGGAAGCCCGCGCTAAGGCATATGAAGCGACCGAGTGGATAGATTTTGAAAATAAATATATGCGTCATGACATCGGAAAAGCGATCGATGAAGCATAGCATAAGGATCAGGAGATAGGCGTATGAGCTACGCAGATACTGTATTTATCGCGATGTGCCGCGATATTTTAGAAAATGGCACGAGTACCGAGGGCGAAAAGGTGCGTCCGCACTGGGAGGATGGTGCGAGTGCTTATACGATTAAAAAATTTGGCGTCGTGAACCGCTATGATCTGTCGAAGGAATTTCCGGCACTGACCTTGCGGCGCACGGCGATAAAGAGTGCGACGGATGAGCTGCTGTGGATATGGCAGCAAAAATCAAATAATGTACATGACTTACATAGCCATATATGGGATGCCTGGGCGGATGAAAAGGGCTCCATCGGCAAGGCCTATGGCTATCAGCTTGGTGTGAAGCATCAGTACAGGGAGGGCGCGATGGATCAGGTGGATCGTGTGATCTATGATCTAAAGCATAATCCGTTCAGCCGCCGTATCATGACAAATATTTATGTGCATCAGGATCTGCATGAGATGAATCTCTATCCGTGCGCCTACAGCATGACCTTTAATGTCACGCAGCGACCTGGATGTGATCGGCTGACACTAAATGCCATTTTAAATCAGCGTTCACAGGACGTACTGACGGCAAACAACTGGAACGTCTGTCAGTACGCAGTGCTCGTACATATGCTCGCCCAGGTGTGTGATATGCAGGTGGGAGAGCTAGTGCATGTGATCGCGGATGCGCATATTTATGACAGGCATGTGCCCTTGGTTCGGGAACTGATCGAGAGAGAGCCGTATCCGGCACCTGTATTTTGGCTCAATCCTGATGTGAAGGATTTTTATGACTTTACCCGCGAGGACGTGCGGCTCATAGACTATGAGACCGGACCGCAGATCGAGCATATTCCGGTGGCGATTTAGGAGGCGTGTATGAACGTAATAGCAGCAGTAGACAGTAACTGGGGCATCGGAAAGGACAATCGTCTGCTTGTGAGAATTCCTGCAGATATGAAGTTTTTCCGTGAGACGACGACCGGCAAGGTAGTTGTCATGGGACGGCGCACCCTAGAGAGCTTTCCGAACGGACAGCCCTTAAAAAACCGCGTCAATATCGTTCTAACGCATGACAGGTCATATCAGGCAGAGGGTGCCATAATAGTGTATTCCATCGAAGAACTCTATCAGATATTAGAGCAGTACGATTCAGACGATGTCTATGTCATCGGTGGCGAGAGTATATATGAGCAGCTCATAGATGACTGTACGGTCGCACATATTACAAAAATCGATTTTAGCTATGATGCGGATGCTCATTTTCCGAATCTGGATGAGAAAAGCGATTGGCAGATCACTGAGGATAGTGAGGAGCAGACCTATTTTGATCTGATCTATCATTTTTATAAATATGAAAAAAAGTAGCCTGATAACTATTCAGGACAGCCTAAGGCACATGCCATTTAGGGCATATAGGGAGTGAGTGGTATGGATATAACCGGAAAAAAATTGTTTATCAAGGCGATGCGTGAGGAGGGAGTAGACACGATCTTCGGCTATCCCGGAGGCATGGTTACGGATCTCTTTGACGAATTATATAAGGCAGAGGATATCCGTCTGGTTTTGCCGCGCCATGAGCAGGCACTCATCCATGAAGCAGAGGGCTATGCGCGTGCCAGCGGACGAGTAGGTGTATGCATCGTAACCAGCGGTCCCGGAGCGACTAATATTGTAACCGGACTGGCAGATGCATATTATGACAGCATTCCTCTTGTCGTGATCACCGGACAGGTGCCTCTAGGACTCATCGGAAATGATGCGTTTCAGGAGGTGGATATCGTCGGCATGACGCGAAGCATCACAAAATATGGTGTGACGGTGAGAGACCGCGCAGAGCTTGGCCGTGCCCTAAAGATGGCCTTTTACATCGCCCGCAGCGGTAAGCCTGGTCCTGTGCTGATCGATCTGCCAAAGGATATTCAAAATGCCTCAGGTGATAGTGAATATCCGGAAAAAATATCGATTCGAGGCTACAAGCCAAACACCTCTGTTCATATAGGTCAGCTAAAAAAAGCCTACAAGCTGCTGCATACAGCCAAAAAGCCGCTGATACTTGCAGGCGGTGGAGTGCACATATCCGGTGCCGAGGAGCTGCTGTGTCGGTTTGCGGAAAAAACTCATGTACCGGTCGTGACCACCGTCATGGGCAAGGGCGTGATGCCGGTAGGACATCCCTTGTATGTAGGCAATTGCGGCATGCATGGCAGATATGCGGCAAATAAGGCTGTCAGCGAATGCGATGTGCTCTTTTCTATCGGCACACGCTTTAATGACCGTATTACAGGCGATTTAGAGGAGTTTGCACCGAATGCACGCATCGTACATATCGATATCGAGACGGCTTCGATATCCCGTAATGTCGTGGTAGATGTCCCTGTCGTATCGGATGCGAGACTGGCATTGGAGACGATGCTGGATTGGGCGAAGTCCCGCAGCACGCGTGCCTGGCGCGATACAATCGCTTCGTGGGAGCAGGAAAATCCTCTTGCGATGCGCACAGATGCAGGCATGAGTCCGCAGATGATCATGGAAGCGATAAATGAAGCATATGAGAGTGGAGTCGTAGTTACCGATGTGGGACAGCACCAGATGTGGGCCTCTCAGTTTTTAGACTTTGGACCTGAGAAGCGCTTTATCACCTCCGGTGGCCTGGGTACGATGGGCTTTGGCTTTCCTGCAGCGATCGGAGCTAAAATCGCCTGCCCGGACGCGGATGTGGTATGCATCAGCGGTGATGGCGGAATGCAGATGAATATCCAGGAGCTAGCGACCGCGGTGACAAATGAGGTGCCTATCACGGTATGCATTTTAAACAACTATTATCTCGGTATGGTGCGCCAGATGCAGCAGCTTTTTTATGGCAAGAGGTACAGCGGAACCTGTCTGCGCAAAAGAAAAAGCTGCCCTGCAGCCTGCAAAGGACCCGGTAAAAGCTGTCCGCCCTACGAGCCGGATTTTGTGAAGCTGGCAGAAAGCTATGGGGCAAAGGCTATACGTGTCACCAAACAAGAGGAGATCGCACCGGCACTATCGCAGGCGCGGGATAATACGAACGGACCTACGATCATCGAATTTTTGATCGCCACGGACGAGCTGGTGCTTCCGATGGTAAAGAGCGGGAATCCGATGAGTGAGATGATATTAAGGTAGAGGGAAAGCTATGATTGATCGAAGCCTGAAAAACAGATGGATTGCATTGTATGTAGAGAATACGGTAGGTGTATTGGCGAAGGTGTCCGGGCTTTTTTCCGGAAAATCGTACAATCTGCAGTCGCTTACTGTAGGTACGACAGAGGATGAGACAGTTTCCCGCATGACGATCTGTGTCAAGAGTGATGATGTAACCTTTGAGCAGATCAAAAAGCAGTTAAACTGTATGATAGAGGTCATCAAGGTGATCGATCTGACGAATGTGCCGATCCATATGAAGGAGATTTTGTTTGCGAAGATAAAAAATATCACACCGGAGCAAAAGGACGAGGTATTTCAGTTTGCACAGGTCTTTGAGGTGAAGGTGAAGGATATCGGGACGGACAGCATGCTCTTAGAATGCATGCTGACCGAGCGGCGCAACAATGAACTGATTGCGCTGCTTCGGTCAAAGTTTCGGAATATCGAGATCGTACGCGGCGGTGCGGTAGCGATCGAGTCGATCAGCACGTCGTGTCGTTGATGCCGGTTTAGCGTGCCAGAATCTGAGTGATCTCAGCCACATACATGGTGTGGTAGTCGTTATCTGTATACCATAAGCCTGCTATAGTATCATCGAGAAACTGCTGTGGCAGGATTTTGGTGGCAGAGAGCTTTTTGCAGATGAGTACGAGATTGCCCTCATCGATGTAGGGTGTGTTGTCTGCATAATCTACGTGCATCTTTGCATTTGCGATCTTGTTTTCATCACGGCCGGATACGGCTCCGAAATATTTGAGAGCCAGCTTATTTTCCTTGTCACTCACATCAAAAAAGGTCAGGGAGAAGGTATCCATTCGGTCGATAAATTCCTTAGTATAGCGGCTTTCACGAATAAAGATACTCACCACGTTCTTTCCCCATAGGACACCGAGTGTTCCCCAGCTGGCAGTCATGGTATTTACATTGTCTGAGTCGCCTGCGGTGACAGCCATCCATTCGGTACCGATCTTTGAGAAGGGATTGATGTCGAGCATCGCTGCAGGATATGGTTGAAATGTATGCATAGAAGACTCCTTTCTGATCATTTTCTAATCATTGTAAGCTTGTGATAGAGTTATGATAGCATAGTTTTTCAGGAAATACAAAAACAAACATAAACTTTGCAAAACACCTTGCAAAAGATGTCAATATTGTGTAAAATGTAACGAGTAGTGAAATCTGAACAGAAGAGAACGCAGGATTTGATAGTTGGGGAAGCATGATAGGATCTTGCGGATTTGTATTTGAACGAGAAATAGTGTAAAGGATGGATGAAACATGGCTAAGAGAATCTTGATCGCAGACGATGCAGCATTTATGCGGATGATGTTGAAGGATATTTTGACCAAGGGTGGTTATGAGATCGCAGGCGAGGCAGCTGACGGAAATGAAGCACTCGCGAAGTACAAGGAGCTCAAGCCGGATCTGGTCACAATGGACATCACCATGCCGAACTGCGATGGCATCCAGTCTCTCAAGCAGATCAAGGCAGCTGACAATAGTGCGAACGTTGTGATGTGCTCTGCGATGGGACAGCAGGCGATGGTTATCGAGGCTATCCAAAGCGGCGCGAAGGATTTTATTGTAAAGCCCTTCCAGGCAGATCGTGTATTAGAGGCGATCAAAAAGATATTAGGAGAATAGCATTTGTTGCCGATATAACATATAGGTGCACAAAGACGAGCGTGTCTGCTTTGCTGCAGGCACGCTTTTTTCTACAGAGGGGGGTGTGGAATGCAGTGCATTTTATTTCAAGATTAAAAGCCTGTGTGATGCAGGAACCGGAAAATAAAAATGAATCACCGAAGATTGTGGTAGTGCTGCGTATATCTGCACTATTATTTATTTTGGCGCTGCTGATGGTGCTGTTTGCCTTCACCTTTACGATGCGCATTAATATGGCACTTCTCGTGATCGTGCTGCTGGCTGCATATATTTATGTGCTGTGGTGCAGCTATCATGACAAAATTCATCTCTCCTATGTGCTGCTAAATATTGTGACGGTACTTTGGGTGTGTGGCTTCTACGTTTTGTTTGGACAAAATACAGGTGTGCATCATTTTATCTTTGCACTTATTGTGATCGATCTGCTAGTAGACCGCAGGCATCCGATCCGTACGCTGGTGATCTTGTATGTGCTTCGTGTTTTTTGTATGTTTCTTGGGAATGTATATACGGCGCACGAGTGGCTGCCTGATTACATGCAGACATATATGTATCTGATTAGCATCTTGATCGAGGGCGCGATAATCCTGATCAATGGCGTTTATTTTACCAGAGATGCCTTTCAGATGGAGAATCGTCTGCAGGAATATAACAGAGAGCTGGAGCAAATCGCCTCTACAGATCCGCTGACAGGTCTATGTAACCGTTATGCCATGATTGAGCATACCAATCGCTGCCTAAAGAGCCATGCGAAGGGTTCGATGTCCTTTATGTCGGTAGCGATAGGAGATATCGATCATTTCAAAAATATAAACGATACCTATGGTCACGAGTGCGGTGATGAGGTGCTGCGCAGACTATCCGAGCTGTTTAAGACACAGATGAATGGTATCGGACGTGTGGCGCGCTGGGGCGGCGAGGAATTTCTCTTTTTGTATGAGAATATGAACGGGGATGATGCCTGGAATGAGCTCTCTAAGCTGCAGCTGAAGATCAATCGGCTGGAGGTTCCCTATGAGGATCAGATATTACACGTTACGATGACGATGGGACTGACAGAGTATGATACGCATATTTCACTCGATGAGAATATAAAGCAGGCGGACGATAAGCTCTACAAGGGCAAGAACAGCGGCCGCAACCGAATCGTCTATTAAACAGGGGAGTCTCTTGATAGAGGCTCTCTTTTTACACTATGATTTATCGGAAAGGCATATCTATGAGCAAAAAACCTGAAAAATGGGTTGTGCTTGCCAAGGGCGCGGATTTTAACAAAATCGGTGAGACCTACGGCATCGACCCTGTGCTTGCCAGGATCGTTAGAAACCGAGAGGTGGTAGGCGATGCACAGCTCGAGGAATATTTTCATCCCTCGCCTAGTAGGCTGCATGAGCCGTCACAGCTGGCGGATGCAGAGCTTGCGGCCGGTATTCTGGCAGAAAAGATACAGGAGCAGAAAAAGATACGGATCATCGGTGATTATGATATAGATGGCGTCTTTTCTACATATATTTTATATGATGGACTGCGCAGCTGCGGCGCCTGTGTGGATTATACGCTGCCGCACCGCATCAGGGATGGCTACGGTCTGAGTGAAAAGCTCATCCGTGAGGCTTGTGAGCAGGGGTGTGATACGATACTAACCTGTGATAATGGAATAGCGGCAGCAGGAGAGATCGCACTGGCAAGGGAGCTTGGCATGACGGTCATAGTCACCGATCATCATGAGGTGCCGCTGCATTGGGAGGGTGAGAAGGCCTCGCTTGTGCTTCCGCAGGCAAAAGCAGTCGTAGATCCAAAGAGAGAGGACTGTGCTTATCCCTTTAAGGGGATTTGCGGTGCGGTCGTTGCCTGGAAGGTGCTCACCCTAGTGCAAAGAGCGTGTGGCCAATCGGATGCCTGGCAGAAATATCTGCCGTATGCAGCCTTTGCCACGATCGGCGATGTGATGGAGCTGCGAGGAGAGAACCGCACGATTACATCCCTTGGGCTGCAGATGCTGCAAAAAACGGATAATATCGGTCTGCAGGCACTTATTCGTGCTGCATCGCTGGAGGAGACACATTTAAGCGCCTATCACATAGGCTTTGTATTAGGCCCCTGCATCAATGCAACCGGGAGACTCGATACGGCAAGGCGCGCGCTGGAGCTTTTACTCGAGACAGATCCTGCTAGGGCTATGAAAGAGGCAGAGGAGCTGGTGGAATTAAATAACGAGAGAAAATCGCTCACCACAAAGGGAGTGGAGCAGGCACTTTTACTTGTGGAAGAGCAAAAGCTATCAGATAACCAGGTGTTGATCGTCTATTTGCCGGATACTCATGAGAGCCTGGCAGGCATTATCGCAGGGCGTCTGCGGGAGCATTTTTATCGGCCGACTTATGTGCTTACGAATGCCGAGGGCTGTATCAAGGGCTCCGGACGCTCGATTCCGGGGTATCATATGTACGAAAAGCTAAGCCGTGTGGGAGATCTGCTTTTGAAATTTGGTGGTCATGCCATGGCGGCAGGATTATCGCTTTTACCGGAGCATTTAGAGGAATTTTGCAGACGATTGAATGCGGATGCAGGCTTATCCGAGGAGGAATTGATCGAGAAGATTCGCATCGATGTGCCGATGCCGCTTTCCTATATATCTGAACCGCTGATTCATCAGCTAGAGCTGCTAGAGCCCTTCGGAAACGGCAATGAAAAGCCTGTTTTTGCAGATCGCGGTATACGTGCCTTGCGTGCACAGCTCATCGGAAAAGAGAAAAATATGCTAAAGCTTATGCTGGCTCTTCCACGTGGCTCTATGGATGCGCTCTATTTTGGTGATGCAGCGGAATTTTTGGATTATTATAGGGAAAAATACGGAGAAGAGTCTGTGAAGGCTCTTTTAGCCGGCAGACCGCAGGAGATGCTTTTTTCCTTTATCTATTATCCGCAGATCAACGAGTTTCGCGGGATGAAGAGCTTGCAGATTATTATCACACATTTTTGTTAGGTAGTATTGGGGTTGACTTTTTTTGCAATATAGTTCAGAATACGTGTGACTACCAAGAAAGGTATAAGGAGCGTTATGATAAAAGAAGAATTCCATTTTTTGTCCAGAGATACAAAGACTAAGATACACGGGGTTCGTTTTTTGCCGGAGGATGGCGTGGTACATGGCGTGATTCAGCTCGTGCATGGCATGCAGGAGTATATCGGCAGATATGAGGAGTTTGCTCAGTTTATGACAGAGCATGGTTTTTTGGTTGTGGGACACGATCATCTCGGTCATGGTGAGTCTGTGCGGGACGCAGAGCATCTCGGCTATTTTTGCAAATCTCACCCCTCGCAGGTGCTTGTATATGATATGCATCAGGTTACTGATATGACCAGGCGTGTGTATCCGAGCGTGCCATATATTATTTTTGGTCATAGCATGGGTTCCTATCTGCTGCGCAGATATCTGACGAGCTATAGCGATGAAGTGGATGGCGCGATCATCTGTGGTACAGGAAGTGTGCCGACTCCCGTTTGTTATTTTGGTATTGCCTGTGCGCGTGCGATCGCTACGGTGCGCGGCTGGCACTATCGCAGCCGTTTTATCAAAAATGCAGCCTTCGGAAAGTCCTATGCGGCATTTTGTATGGACGGCAGCAGGCCGGAGGACAGCTGGCTGTCTCACAATGTAGAGAATGTCAAAAAATATTGCAACGATCCGCTATGTTCCTTTGATTTTACGTTAAACGGTTATTTGGGACTGCTTTCTACGGTAGCCTATGACAATAAGGAAGCTTACATCAGACGCATCCGAAAGGATCTGCCGGTCTTTATCATATCCGGTGCGTGTGATCCTGTAGGAGATGCCGGCGTTGGTGTAAAAAAGGTGTATCAGCAGTATATCGATGCAGGTATGAAGCGTGTTTCGATGAAGCTGTATGAAAATGACCGCCACGAGCTGTTGAATGAGACTGATCGGGCGGACGTTTATGCAGATATATGGGGATGGATAAAGGAGCAGACCGGGAAGCTATGAGCGCCCGGCAAGGAGGAAGAGACGATGAAGAAGAAAAAAATGAAAAAATGGTTAGCGATGCTGCTTACAGCTACTAGTGTTTTGTCTATGGCAGCACCGGTAGGAGCTGCTGAGGTGGAGGGCGAGATCGTATCAGGAACGATCAATCAGGATGACAATGTCGAGATTTTATCAGAGGATAAGCCCTATCTGGCACTGGGTGAGGATTTATCCGACGAGCAAAGGGCGACTGTACTGGAGCTGATGGGTGTGGATGCCACGCAGCTGGATACCTACGATGTAGTATCCATCAGCAATGAGGAGGAGCATCAATATCTCGATGAATATCTCCCTTCGGAAAAGATCGGAAGCCGCGCATTATCTTCTGTTGTGATCGTACAGCGGGAAAAGGGAAACGGCTTAAACATCTCTACCAAAAATATCAATTACTGTACGGTTGGCATGTATAAAAATGCGCTGGCGACAGCAGGATTAGAGGATGCGGATATTATAGTGGCAGGACCGAGCCCGATTTCCGGAACGGCAGCCTTGATCGGAGCGATGAAGGCGTATTCCGAGATCACAGGAGAGCCTGTGGATGAGGAGAGTCTGGATGCTGCGATGAATGAGATCGTAGTCACAGGCGAGCTGGCAGGTGTGATTCAGGGAGCTGATGATGGTGAGGTCGAGGAGTTCATGGCTTACGTCAAGCAGCAGGTAGTTGAGGGCGGTCTGGAGAGCGAGAGCAGCATCAGAGAGTGCATCGACGAAGCCTTAGATAAATATGAATTCACGATGACGGATGAAGAAAAGGATCAGCTGACGGATGTGCTTTTAAAGATCAGCAAGCTCGATTTGGATGTGGATGTACTGATCGATCAGGCAAAATCCTTATACGATCAGATCAAGGTTTCGGATGATGCGCAGGGCTTTATTGCAAAGCTTCTCGCAGGCTTCAAGAAATTTTTCGAATCGTTGGGATCGATCTTTAACTGGTAAAAAATGAGGGATCTGACAGATGTCAGGTCCCTTTTTTAATCTATATTTTTTGCTTAAAAAACGCGATCAGGCCGCCGGTAAAGCGGGCTACACCGGGCATGGCCTGTACCTTTTTTCGGTTCGTTTCATTGAAGCCGACTAGGATATCGTGATTGGCCTCGGAGAGATAGTCAATGATACCGTCGATGTCGGACTTCATATTTTTCGGAAACTGAATGTACAGGTGCTTGTTTGCGGTGATGTGCAGTGTATAGGAAATGCTGAAATGGTACCATAAAATATTGTGCAGCGTCGAATATTTGTAGATCCAGATGATCTGATCGATCGGGATAACGGTCACCGACTTATTTGCAAAGGCGATAAAATAATGCTCCGTGATAAACATATCCTCTGTCGCTAGCTGCGGCAGTGTGGCGAGCTCTAGCTCTGCCTGCTCTAAAAGCTGTATGCGTTTGCCGTAGCGGCCGAGCTGGCGGATCGCAGGAGATAGTATGGGCAGAGCGATGTAGAGCAGATACAGCACGATCGTAAGCAGGGCATAGATGCCGGAGGCATAGTAAAAGACGCACAGGATAGTGCTGCTTAGCTGTCCAAAGCCAGGCTCTGAGATGATGCAGGAGGATACCTTATCATAAAAGCCTGCGTTCGTCCAGGACAGATCAGAAGCGATGCGTTCTGCGAGTGCCGAGTAGCTCTCCGGCATGCGTCTGATGCTCGCAATGATTGATACGGAATCGATCGAGGGCAGTCCTTCCTCACAGGTATGCGGGCTTAGGATGACGAGGTAGCAGCTGTCGGAGCGAACGGTGTAATAATAGTAGCCGGTGACAAAGCCGAGATGGCTTTGCGTATAGCCGGTAAAATGCAGATCCGTAAGTGTGGTTGAGATGTAGCGGTTTCCACTATCAGAAAGCCCACTGATGTGTGCCTGAGAGGAGATCTCGAGCGGATGCATGAGTGACTGGATCGGTGTATAGAACCAGATGATTGCCAGAAAGATACAATATACGATTGGCGAAAAAATACGTCTGCCGTAGGTGTTTCGTATTTTTTTTGTGATCAGATGTTCCATTTGCTGCATAACTGTTCCTCCATTGAATAAACATTGTAGCAAATCTTTACGCCAATTCCAAGATAAAGCAAAAAACTTTTGGTAGAAACTTCCATGCAAAAATGATATAGTGATGTTGCTAAAATGATGAGATAGAAGGGTAGCAATATGGAGGCCTATACCGGATTTGCACAAGTATATGATGAATTTATGGAGGATGTGCCATACGAGACGTGGTTTTCGTTTGTGATGGAGCAGTTAAAAAAGGAAGGCATCACAGACGGCCTGCTGCTGGATCTAGGCTGTGGTACCGGCAAATTTACTAGGATGCTCTCTCGGGCAGGATATGATATGATCGGTGTGGATGGCTCCGGAGAGATGCTTACTGTGGCACGCGAGAATACAGAGGATAGCACGATCCTGTATCTGTGTCAAGATATGCGCTCCTTTGAGCTCTACGGTACTGTACGTGCGATCGTTTGCACGTGTGATACGATGAACTATCTATTGACACCACAGGATTTTGTGCAGACTCTTCGGTTGGTGAACAACTATCTCGATCCCGGAGGCATCTTTATCTTTGATCTAAATACAATGTACAGGTTTCGTGAGGTGATGGGTTCTGCGACTATCGCGGAAAATGGCGAGGATGCCAGCTTTATCTGGGAGAACTATTTCGACGAGGAGAGTGGCAGAAACGAATACGACCTGACGCTGTTTATACGGCAGGAGGATGGACTTTTCGAGCGTTTCTTTGAAATGCATGAGGAGCAGGGCTATTTTCATGAGCAGATTTTAGATTTTATCAGACAAAGCGGCATGGAATACGTCACCTGCTTTGATGCAGCGGATGGCGGGGCGATAAAAGAGACGAGCGAAAAGGTATTTTATATCGCAAGAGAGCGTGGAAAAATAACTGAGAAATGAGGCATAGAATATGAAGGATTACATGGTACGGGCGACGGCAGCAGGCGGAGCGATTCGCGCATTTGCCGTGACGACAAAGCATCTGGCAGAGGAGGCTAGAGTACACCACGATACGAGCCCTGTTATGACAGCGGCACTTGGAAGACTACTATCTGCAGGCACGATGATGGGTGCGATGATGAAGGGGGAGGATGACCTTCTAACGCTGCAGATCCGTGGTGACGGTCCGGGCAAGGGATTGACTGTGACTGCAGATGCAAAGGGAAATGTCAAGGGCTATCCGGAGGTCCCTATCGTGGCACTGCCGCCCAGGTCAGATGGACATTTGAACGTGGGAGGCGCGATGGGACGCGGGATGCTTCGCGTGATCCGTGACATGGGACTAAAAGAGCCCTACGTCGGAGAGGTGGATCTGCAGACCGGAGAGATCGCAGAGGATCTGACCTATTATTTTGCTGCGAGTGAGCAGATTCCATCCGTAGTCGGGCTGGGTGTACTTGTGGACAGAGACGGCAGCGTTCTGCAGTCAGGCGGCTTTATCGTACAGCTGATGCCATTTACGAGTGAGGAAGTGATCAGTAAGCTAGAGGGAAGCATTGCGACGCTTGAGCCTGTCACGAAGATGTTAGAGCGTGGCTTTACACCGGAGGTGATGCTAGAGGAGGTGCTGACATTTTTTGATGTGGAATACAATGAGACGATGCCGGTGCGTTTTTCTTGCAACTGTTCAAAGGAGCGCATCACAAAGGCACTCATTAGCGTCGGTAAAAAAGGCCTGCAGGAGATGATCGATGATGGAGAGCCGATTACGGTGAATTGTCATTTCTGCAATACGAATTATACATTTGACATCGATGAGTTAAAGGAGATAGCAAGGTGTGGCAAGGGTTCATTAAGGTAGCGGCTGTTACGCCGTATATTAAGGTAGCAGATCCGCTGTTTAATCGGGAAACGGTTCTTTCCGGTATCAAAGAGGCAGCAGAAAAAGGAGCGACTGTGATCGTGACACCGGAGCTGTGTTTGAGCGGCTATACGTGCGGCGATCTGTTTTTGCAGGAGACGCTGCTTAGAGAATCAAAGGAAGCGCTGCGTTATATTTTAGATCAGACGAGCAGTCTGAATGCGCTGATTTTCATCGGACTTCCCTTTGAGCATGGAGGAAAGCTCTATAACGTGGCTGCGGTGCTCTGCGGCGGAACACTGCTTGGTTTGATACCAAAGACTTATTTACCAAATTACGGAGAGTTTTATGAAAAGAGACATTTCACACGTGGTAATAAAGAGCCGGTTTTGGTGCGTTTTGATGCTGATATAAAGACCATGCTTGGCACAGATCAGATATTTGTCTGTAGACAGCTGCCAGAACTTTCCGTAGCAGCAGAGATCTGTGAGGATCTCTGGGCGCCTGAGCCGCCGAGTAACGGCCATGCGCTCGCCGGAGCCACCATGATCGTAAATCTATCCGCGAGTGATGAGACTACAGGAAAGGATATTTACCGCAGGGATCTGGTGCGTTCACAGTCGGCGCGCCTGCTGTGCGGCTATGTATATTGCAGTGCGGGCGAGGGAGAATCTACGCAGGATATCGTATTCTCCGGCCACAATCTGATCGCAGAGAATGGATCTATCCTATCAGAGTCGCCCCGTTTTACAAATGAGATTACTTATAGTGAGATTGACGTGACTCGTATGCAATCCGAACGCAGACGGATGACGACCTTCGAGCCTAGGGATACTGGGCTTTATCGTTACAGCGAGTTTTCACTGCAGCTGCAGGAGACGAAGCTGACTCGCTTTATCGATCCTTCGCCCTTTGTACCGGGAAAAACTGCTGAGAGAAAGCGGCGCTGTGAGGAGATTTTATCGATTCAGTCGATGGGGTTAAAAAAACGTCTCAGTCACACCGGCTGTTCTCATGCTGTAGTAGGTATCTCCGGAGGACTCGATTCGACATTGGCGCTGCTTGTGACGGTGCGAGCCTTTGATGCATTAGGGCTTTCGCGAAAGCAGATTACGGCTGTGACGATGCCTGGCTTTGGTACGACGGATCGTACGTATACGAATGCGGTCGCTATGGTGAGGGCACTTGGTGCCACACTTCGTGAGATCTCGATCGTAGCGGCGGTCAATCAGCATTTCTGTGATATTGGGCACGATGCTTCAGTGCATGATGTGACCTATGAGAATGCGCAGGCCAGAGAGCGCACGCAGATTCTGATGGATATTGCCAATCAAAACGGCGGCCTTGTGATAGGAACAGGAGATATGTCAGAGCTTGCACTTGGCTGGGCGACCTATAACGGGGATCATATGTCTATGTATGCGGTGAATGCTTCCGTACCAAAGACGCTCGTACGGCATCTGGTGCGCTTCTATGCGGACACGTGCGGCGATGAGAGCTTATCACTTGTACTGCTTGATGTGCTCGATACGCCGGTCAGCCCGGAGCTGCTGCCTCCGCAGGATGGTGAGATATCACAAAAGACGGAGGATCTGGTAGGCCCGTATGAGCTGCATGATTTTTATCTGTATCAGATGATGCGTTTTGGATTTTCGCCTGCGAAGATATATCGCCTGGCAAAGCTGGCATTTGCAGGGCATTACGACGATGAGACGATCTATAGATGGCTGAAAACCTTTTATCGCAGATTTTTTTCACAGCAGTTTAAGCGTTCCTGTATTCCGGACGGACCAAAGGTCGGTACGATCGCGCTGTCTCCGCGTGGAGATCTTCGTATGCCATCCGATGCATCGGTGCAGATATGGATGCTGGAGTTAGAAAAGCTTTCGATAGAATAATGATAAAATAAAAAAAGGAGCTTCCTTGCAGGAAGCCCCTTTTTTTCATTAGATAATCTCTGCGCTTACAGCAATATCTGCGTCGCAGTCTACTGTGGCTGTATTGTCATAATACTTTAAGGTCACGGTATATTCGTTATCGTTATTATCCTTGATCTTAAAGGCGTAGTCCCCATCTTCCTTTAGCGTTAAGGTAATGCCGTTTTCATCGTGTGAGAAGCTCTCGGCATTCATAGGGAATTCGCTGATCTCATATTGCTCTAGTCCGTCAATCGAAACCAGAACCTGTGTTTTTCCGCATCCGCTCAGGCAGACAGCCATAACGAGCAGCAATGCGACTGTTGCGATCCATTTTTTCATAGCTTATAGACTCCTTTCTGTTATCGTGTCTATTATGACGATTTTATTTGTAAAATTCAATATTTTTTTGCGTATAGAATTAAAAATCAATCGCGGCGAGACTCCTTCGTGCCGCCTTTAAAAGCGGGTGATAGAGGCAGGCGGCTATGATTCCGTTTGCTATGCCGTGTGCGAGATCATAGGGGATACCGTTTATCCACCAGGTGAGGGCACCGATTGGGCCTGTGATAAACAGATACGGAATCGCACATAGTGCTCCAAAGCTAAAACCATAGAGCGTGGAGAGTACGACAAAAGGCCATTTTGATGTATTTTTTCGAAGCAAATAGGTGCACAGCACCAGTATGGGCCAGATGTAGATGTACATGATCGTCCATAAGCCGACTCCCCATATCACACATTCCACGCCGACAAAGGCCCAGACACCAAATAGCGCCTTTGGACCCAGGCAAAGAGTAAAAATGATGATAAGCAGACTCACGAGCTCGACGTTTGGTATCGCCATGAGAGATAGCTTTACTGCTTCAAGCAAAGCGGCCATCATTCCGATGACCGCGATATCTTTTACACGAAATTGGATTTTTTTTGGATTAATAGGTTTCATAGGCTAGGGTAAAGACGTCACCATCCGTGACGGGCTGGCTGTCCGCACCGAGGCTGCCGTATTCGCCATTTACGTAGATCGCCCAATAGGCATTAGAGGTATTAAAATCTGCCGTCAGGTCGTTTACCGTGAGAATGGTGAAGCCATATTCACCTTCTTCGCCCTCTACAGACAGGCCTTCTGCATCATCAAAGGTGTCCCTTAGATATTCGGCATCTGTCGATACTTCATAGCTTGTGCTACTTCCCTGATCGTCAGTTACAATGATCTCGATTTCCTTGGCACCGGTATTCGTGTGCGGCCGCGCGATCAGATAAACTGCGACAAGTGCTGCAGCGACTATGACAACAGCAATTAGCGCAAATAGTTTTTTGTTTGATCTCTTTTGTTCCATGATAAACCTCCTAATAAATAAAAAACTACGACAGCTCATTGTAGCACGGGAGTGCATTCTTTACAAGCATCCGTTTAGTTGAAAAAAAGGATTAAATATGGTAAAGTGTAGATGTTCTGGTGATTATGATTTTCAAAAAGGAAGGGAAAACGATGGAAAAATATATCATTAGCTGTTGCTCAACGGCAGATCTTACAAAGGAGCAGTTAGAAGCGCTGGATGTAAAATATATATGCTTTCATTATGAGTTAGACGGTGTGACATATGCAGATGATCTTGGCGTGTCCATGCCGTTTGAAGAATTTTATCAGAAAATGACTGAGGGTGCGGATACGAGAACCTCGCAGATCAATGCCGAGGAGTTCTATGATTACTGGAAGCCCTTTTTGGAGCAGGGATGCGACATCCTGCATGTGACGCTCTCCTCCGGAATCACAGGTGTAGTCAATTCCGCCAATATCGCAAGGGATGAGCTGCTGGAGGAATTTCCGGATCGAAAGATTTATGTAGTAGATTCGCTCGGAGCATCCTCCGGCTACGGACTGATCATGGATACGATAGCAGGCATGAGAGCGGAAGGCCGTTCTATCGAAGAGGTGCGTGACTGGCTCGAGGAGCACAAGCTAAATTTGCACCATTGGTTTTTCTCCACGGATCTGACCTTTTATATCAAGGGCGGCCGTGTATCAAAAACCGCAGGAACCGTCGGAACGGTGCTGGGCATCTGCCCGCTTCTAAACATGGATCATTTGGGCAGACTGATCCCCAGATATAAGATCCGTGGCAAAAAGAAGGTGATCCGTGAGATCGTGAAGCGTATGGAGGAGAATGCACAGGACGGTTTAGACTATTCCGGCAAATGCTTCATCTCGCAGTCGGCATGCTTAGAGGATGCTAAGGCTGTGGCAGAGCTTGTGGAGGAGCGTTTCCCGAAGCTGCGCGGTAAGGTGCAGATCAATTATATCGGTACTACGATAGGCAGTCACACAGGCCCCGGCACTGTGGCATTGTTCTTCTGGGGAAAAAAGAGAGAGGACTAGGTCTATACATGCAGACTGGCAAATACCTCTCCGATGTTGGCTTTGATCACCAGAGTTTCTGCGTCAAGTCCTACATGCAGATCGTCTCGATTGATGATACAGAGCTTTCTTCCATGAAAATAACGAATAAAGGATGCTGCCGGATAGACGCTTAGGGATGTACCACCTATGATCATCATATCAGCAGAGGCTATGGCTGTGATGGCAGAGTCGACTGCTACCTCCGGCAGGCCTTCTTCGTAGAGCGTGATGTCAGGGCGAACGATGCCGCCGCAGCTGCATCTGGGTATCGGTTCCGTCGAATCAAAAATATAATTAGAATCGTAGATTTTCCTGCAGGAGCTGCAATAATTGCGCAGGGCACTGCCATGAATCTCAAATACACGTTTGCTCCCGGCCTTTTGATGCAGACCATCGATATTCTGTGTCACGATGCCGAGGAGCTTTCCTTTTTCTTCGAGTTCGGCCAGATATCTATGTGCGGCATTCGGCTCGATATCTCTGGTGTCTAATTTTTGCCTGTGAAATTCAAAATATACCTTTGGCTCATGAATCAGGCATGTATGACTGAGCAGATATTCCGGCTGATACTTTTCAAAGGCCACATCATGCTGGTTATACAAGCCGTCCTTGCTTCTAAAATCCGGTATGCCGCTCTCGGTTGATACGCCGGCACCGCCGAAAAAGACGATTTTTTCTGATGCATCGATCATTTCCTGAAGTCGTTTGATTTCTTCCATCTATCATACCTCCCAAATAACTTTTGACACCTTGATCATATAAATAAAAAAATAGAAAAAGGAACTAGATCTTAATGATCTAATTCCTTATCTTTAATGCAGAAGATGGGACTTGAACCCACACGATATTGCTACCACAGGCACCTGAAGCCTGCGCGTCTGCCAATTCCGCCACTTCTGCATGTCAAACTGACAAAGGCTATTTTAACTTTTTTTGTCTGTGTTGTCAACCGCAAATTTAACATTTATTCGAAAATTTTTTTAAATTTGAAAAATACTATTGACGAAAGCGTCGCACTTTGTTATTATAATCAAGTCGTCGCAAGGCGGCTTAATAGTTGCGGAAGTGTCGGAACTGGCAGACGAGCAAGACTAAGGATCTTGTGCTTATTGCAAGCGTGTGGGTTCAAGTCCCATCTTCCGCATTCGTCTGAGAGGCTCAGAATGCTTGATAATTCAAGTGTTCTGGGCTTTCTTTTTTGGAAAATTAATTATTCGTTTTGATCGCAGTATGCTTTGGTGGTATTATGTCTGATGATAAAGTGTTTATGGCGGCAAATGCAAATACAGCTGAAACCGTAAATTTGAGCTGGCACAGAAAGGAGTGATAGTCGAAAATGAGCAGCAAATACGATGAAATTATGGAACTGCCGCACCATGTCTCCAAGAC
>CAVBEI010000018.1:0-39304 GCA_963594555.1 Lachnospiraceae bacterium
CAGGTGTCTTGTCCGGAGAGCATCTCGGAGATCATCTCATGGAGTGCGCTCATTCTGGCATAGGCCTGCTGCGCTTTGCTTGTTTCGTGAAGCGCGTAGAGGATGTCGCTTAGATTGCCGTATAGCTCCGGCAGCGCCAGCATCGATCCGCCGCCGAGTGCTTTGCTGATGCCCAGGTTGCATACGACATGTGCCTGACTCGGCTGATCGAGAAAAAGCATCACAGCCGAGAGATTGTTGCAGATGACCGGGTAAAGAAAGCGTCCCACGTCCCCATAGTGGTGCCACTCCTGCAGATAACGGTATAGGTGCTGCAGGATGCGCATGGCATGCTCATAGCTGCCAAGACGGTAAAACTGCAGTGCGATGTTATTGAGCATGTACAGTTCTAAATAGGTGTATGTCTTTCTCTTTGCCGTCTCAGCGTAGAGCTCCTCTAACGGCATCGACATCGAGAGAATCTCCATGAGCTCTAAAAGTATGAGCGCATGATCCGTCGGCTGCATCATGCGATCGAGAAGACGAACGTATGCATAAAACTGCTGCTCAAAGAGGGACTCTCCCTCCCGAGACTGCTTGGCACGGATCAAGGTTTTTTCCCAGCAGCAGAGCTCCTCGAGCTCACTCGCTCTGGAAAAACCCGTAAAAAAACACCCAGCTCCCTTTAGCCTGCGCAGCAGTGCCTCTGCCACGCGCCCTGATGGCATCTGGGTGCCACTCTCGATCTTTGCGATCGTGCTCACGCTGCAGATACCTGCCGCGAGCTCCTCCTGTGTCATGTGCAGACGGCCTCTCAGCTCCCGAACCACTGCACCGAAACGATAAAAAAACATTGTAAAAACCTCCCTTTGGATAGATGTAGCGCAGCCACACCCCCTATGCGGCCGCAAGTCATGTAACTAAACCCTTAATTTCAGTATAACTATCTACCAAAGAGAGAGCTTTTCAATATGTGTATTTTTCGTTATATGGTATAGTATAAATTTTCAAAATGAAAACTTTTTTGTAGTCGACTTTTTTCGACACAATTATGTCAACCGTGGCGCAGATCACCCGCCACTATTCATAGCCTGCGGCCTCTACAGCTGTGGCTATTCTACCGTGACTGATTTAGCCAGGTTTCTCGGCTGATCCGGATTAAAGCCTTTTCCTACTGCTGTAAAATAAGCGATCAGCTGCAGGATCACAACTGCCTCAAATAAAACAAATTCGTCTGCTACATTAGGAAGCGGAATGTGCACATCACATATGCTCGCATCCGTCACCGACTCATCCTTTGATAACAGGATGACGTATGCACCTCTGGCTTTTACCTCTCGGATATTCGAGATCGTCTTGCTGTATACGTGCTGCTGCGTGGCGACAGCAATGACAGGAACACCCTCTGCGATCAGAGCGATCGTTCCGTGCTTTAGCTCTCCTGCAGCGTAAGCCTCCGCATGAATGTAGGAGATCTCCTTTAGCTTGAGAGCGCCCTCCATCGACAAGGCGTAGTCTAAGCCACGTCCGATAAAGAAGGTATGCTCTGCCTTTAGCATTCTGCGTGTCAGCTTTTCAATATCCTCATCGCGATCCAAAACCGCCGAAATATACTGCGGCACCTGCTCTAGATCAATCAAAAACTCGCGTGCCTGCTCCTCGCTCAGGCGTCCGGTAGCCAAGCCCAGCTTGCAGGCGATCAAATACATGCTCGCGCACTGTACGGTATATGCCTTTGTGCTGGCGACCGCGATCTCCGGGCCGGCGTGCGTATATAACACATAATCGCTCTCACGGGCGATCGTGGAGCCCTTGACATTTACGACAGAAAGCGTCTTTTTCGTGTAGCGTTTTGCCAATCGCAGTGCTTCTAGCGTGTCAATGGTCTCGCCGGACTGCGATACCACGATGACCATAGAGGAATCTGAGAGCACCGGCTGTTCATAGCGAAACTCCGATGCGATGCTCACTGTCACCGGCAGATGCAGTCTATTCTGCATCATGGTCTTGCCTACCATACCGGCATACATCGCTGTTCCACAGGCGATGATGGTGATATCGGTCGTACCCTCAAAGAAGCTATCCGGTATATGATCCTCTGAAAAATCCGGCATGTGATCGCTGATGCGCGGTGTAAGGGTTCGGATAATGGCATCCGGCTGCTCGTGTATCTCTTTGATCATAAAATGGGGATAGCCGTCCTTTTGCGCCGCTGTCACATCCCAGTCTACTTCCATATATTCCGGCTCGACCACATCTCCCTCTAGATCCTCAATCGTGATGCCCTCCGGTGTCAGTGTCAAAATATGATGCTCCGGAACGATAAAGCAGCGGTTCGTATAAGCAATAAAGGCCGTCAGATCCGATGCCACAAAGGCTCCCTCCTCACAATAGGTAGCCACGAGCGGGCTGACGCTACGGATACAAAAGATCTGTCCCGGGATATCCTGAAACATGATGCAAAAGCCGTAGGTTCCCTTGATTCTTTCAACGGCCTGTTTGATGGCAGCGATCGGATCGCCGTCGTAAAAATGGTTGATCAGGGCGGCAGCGACCTCGGTATCCGTATCGGACTTTAATGCGCCCTGCAGGTTGTACTCGCGAGTCAGGTCATAATAATTTTCAATGATTCCATTGTGAAGCAGGCAGACGCGCCCGACCTTGTGCGGATGAGCATTCGTCGTGCTCACACCACCGTGTGTCGCCCAACGGGTATGCCCGATTCCGCAGGTGGACGGGTTCTCATCGTCACAGATCGCCCGCAAATCCTTTACTTTTCCAATGGTTTTTCGGATATGAATCCGCGCATCATCCTTAAAATAAGCGATTCCCGCGCTGTCATAGCCG
This sequence comes from Lachnospiraceae bacterium, assembly GCA_963594555.1. Lineage (GTDB taxonomy): Bacteria > Bacillota > Clostridia > Lachnospirales > Lachnospiraceae > W0P33-017. The sequence continues at coordinate 2,827 of CAVBEI010000018.1, forward strand.
CGGTATTCGAGTGCAGCCAAGCCGTCTAATAGGATCTGCTGCACCTCTTTGCCGCCGGTAAATCCAATAATTCCACACATAATCTCTTTCCTTTTGTGATACTCTCGTAACTGCTTTGTACTCTCACAGCTACCTTTTTACATTAAAATTCAGGCTCGATCAGGCCGTAGCTGCGATCCTTGCGCTTGTATACGACATTGACCTCTCCGGTCTCTGCATTGCTAAATACATAAAAGTTGTGTCCGAGCAGCTCCATCTGTACGCAGGCATCCTCCGGAAACATCGGCTTCATGCCAAACTTTTTCGTACGAACGATGCGAATCTCCTCGTCTGAGTCGATCTCCTCGTCGACAAATTCCTTGCGCAGGCTGTCGGTGTTCTGCTGCTTGTCGATGAGCTTTTTGCGGTATTTTTTCAGCTGAGCCTCAATAATATCCACGATCAGATCGATCGTCACATACATATCATCACTCTGCTGCTCCGCACGGATGATATGTCCCTTCATAGGGATCGTAACCTCCATCTTCTGGCGATCCTTCTCTACACCCAGAGTAACGAGGCATGCCGTATCCGGTGTAAAATACTTCTCAAGCTTGGATAGCTTGTCCTCGACTGCTGCACGCAGGCCTGCTGTTATCTCGATGTTTTTTCCACTTATTGTAATCTTCATATGATACATCTCCCTTCGGGATTTTTTTGATGCTACCATTTTACTACATTTTCTCTTTTAAGACTAGTGTATGTTTCTTCTCATCCGGTAAAATCATTTTGTTTCCTTTTGCCACTACTACACATAGCTTCTTCAATTACATTATTATTTGTAAATTCCATAATTCAACGATATAATAAATAAAAAGATAAAAGATAGGGTATTGAAAATGAACAGCAAAAAAATTCTCATCACCGGAGCCTCTCACGGCATTGGCCAAGCGATCGCTACACGCTTTGCCGCCGAGGGCTATACACTTATATTAAATTGCAAAACCGACCGGGCAGGACTTTTTGCTTTATCCGATAAGCTGCAAAAGGCTTACCATGTGCCGGTACACCCTCTCTGCTTTGATGTCGGAGAGCACGAGGCAGTCTGTGAGATGTTCGCTCAGATCCGTTCGCTCTTTGACGGCGAAGGAGTCGATATTCTAATAAATAATGCCGGTATCTCACACATCGGTCTGCTGAGTGATACCTCTATCGAGGAATGGAATCATGTCCTCTCCACCAATCTGACTAGCGTCTATTCGTGCTGTCACGAGGCGATCCCGTATATGGTCCATCAAAAATACGGCCGCATCCTAAACATTTCCTCGGTCTGGGGCAGCGTCGGTGCCTCCTGTGAGGTCGCTTATTCTGCCTCAAAGGGCGGTGTGAACTCCTTTACAAAGGCGCTCGCAAAGGAGCTGGCACCGAGCAGCATCTGTGTAAACGCCATCGCCTGCGGCATTATCGACACACGCATGAATGCCTGCTTTGATGAAGCAGAACGCGCCGCACTCGAGGAAGAGATCCCCATAGGACGCTTCGGCTCACCCGAGGAGGTGGCAGAGCTTTCCCTTCAGCTGATATGTTCTCCCTCCTATCTCACCGGCCAGATCGTAACCCTTGACGGAGGCTGGCAATCCTAATCGAAATAAAGGAACGTAACTGTAATGAATGACATGACCACACGGATCCGCACGCTCATGGAGGAGCAGCGGATCACACAAAAGAGACTTGCAACGATGCTGCAAGTCTCTACTTCTGCATTATGTAATTATCTGCAGGGCAATCGCTGGATCAGCATACCGATGCTGCGCAAGCTCTGTCTGGCACTCGATGTTTCTGCCGATTATATTCTTGGACTAAGCAATGAAAAGAAACCAAACGAATTCACACCGGATGAAAAACAGCTTCTTTCCATGTACCGCGCTCTGCCCGCTCGTGGCAAAAGCCTCGCTGTAAACCAGCTGCGGGATATCTGTATTTACTGCCAGGTTCAAAAATAGTTATCAATCCTCTCCTAAGGATTCTGCACGACGTACCTGCGTTTTTTTATCATAGCAGGAGAAAATCTCACTCAGCTGCGCCTCGTTTTGCTGCTTGCTAAATAAGCTGACGATAGGAACTATGAGAAGGCCTGCCAGCATCGCAAAGGCACCGCAATTGATGGGCGAGCGTAAAAAGCTCGGCAATACAGCCGGCACGAGCAGATCTACCAGCATGATGCCTGCGCCAAAGAAGAAGCAGACCCATACGGACAGCCGACTCGTTTTTTTCCAATACAAACCATATAAAAACGGAGCGAGAAATGCGCCGGCCAGTGCGCCCCAGGAGACACCCATGAGCTGTGCGATAAAGGTCACATTGTTGGTGTACTGCACGATGGCGATGACGACAGATATCGCGATAAATACGACAATGAGCGCACGGATGCATATAAGCTGCTTTTTCTCATTCATATCCTTTATGATATTACCCTTTATGACATCGATGGTGAGTGTCGAGCTCGATGCGATGACTAAGGACGATAATGTGGACATGGATGCGGATAGCACCAATATCACGACAAGTCCGATGAGCAGATCCGGCAGGCCTGACAGCATCGTAGGGATGATGGAGTCATACCCGTTTGCAGCGATATCGATCTGATCGGAAAAGAGCCGTCCGAAGCCGCCTAAAAAGTAGCAGCCGCCGGATACTACCAGGGCAAAAAAGGTGGAGATCACGGCACCCTTTCGAATCTGTTTTTCACTCTTGATAGCGTAAAATTTCTGTACCATCTGAGGCAGGCCCCATGTACCAAGAGAGGTGAGTATCACGACTCCAAGCAGGCCAAGCGGATCCGGTCCAAAAAAGGAATTAAATATACCGGGTGTCTCAGAAACAGCAGGATCTGTCACCTGTGCAAGTCCATCAAGTGCACTCATAAAGCCGCCATTTAGCTTTAGCACGGCAGCTACTACCGCTACGATGCCGACTAGCATGACACAGCCCTGAATAAAATCGTTGATGGCGGTGGCCATGTAGCCGCCTGCGATGACATAGACCGCAGTCAGCACAGCCATGATGATGATGCATAGCTTAAAATCGATGTTGAAGGCCATGCCAAATAATCTCGAAAGTCCGTTGTAGAGCGATGCCGTATACGGAATGAGAAATACGAAAACGATGAGCGAGGCGCACACCTTGAGCGCCGGACTGTCAAAGCGTTTTCCGAAAAACTCGGGCATGGTGGCAGAATCGAGGTGCTGGCTCATAACGCGTGTTCTGCGTCCGAGCACTACCCATGCGAGAAGTGAGCCGATTAGGGCATTGCCCAGACCGATCCAGCTGGCTGCGATACCATATTTCCAACCGAACTGTCCGGCATAGCCGATAAATACAACTGCCGAAAAATAAGACGTTCCATATGCAAAGGCACTCAGCCACGGACCGACACTTCGACCGCCGAGCACAAAGCCGTTGACATCTGTCGCATGCTTTCTGCAATACAGTCCGATCCCTATCATCACGCCAAAGAAGATCACGAGCATCAGAATTTTTGCAATCATTGTTATTACCTCATTTCCTATGTATTCCCGCATGCCAGGGTCTGACTTTTTTGCGCCGGTTTTTATTTAGCGCACTAAAGCGTTGCGGTTTAACGCTTTTAACTACTAAAGCATACTAGCATAAAAAAAAGCGTCTGTCAACCCAGACGCTCTATTTTTTTTAGGACCTCCTTTGGTGTCTCGCACAGCATCGTGGCACCATGGCCAAGCAGGCATTCCCTGTCACGAAAGCCCCACAATACGCTGATACAGGGCAGGCCTGCATTTTTAGCAGTAGCCAGGTCTACCTCAGAGTCTCCGATATAGACAGCCTCCTCAGGTTTTACGGAAAGCTCCCGCAGTGCTGCAAATACGGTGTCAGGCGCAGGCTTTTTTTTCACGCCTGCTGCCTCGTTTTCACCGATAGCGACAGATATATCATCCCGAAAATAGATATTACTGAGCTGCTTTACTGCAGAATCGAGCTTATTTGATACGATAGCCAGCCTGATGTCACGCTCCTGCAGTCCGGCTAAAAGCTCCTGTATGCCTTCGTAGGGGTGCGTATGGTCGTTGCTGTGTGCGGCGTAATGGGCACTAAAGGATGCAAATACGTCCTCGAAGCGCTCATCCTCCTTTTGATGCTCTATGCCCATGGCACGCATCACCAAAAGCTTTACGCCGTTTCCTACGAAGGAGCGCACTTCATCGATGGTGCGCGTAGGATAGCCGTATGCCTGCAGGGCGGCGTTTGTGCTATCGCACAGATCCTCTAGTGTGTCCAGCAATGTGCCGTCTAAGTCAAAGATGGCTGCTTTTATGCTCATGATAAGCTCCTTTCTTTGGCTGTCGCAGCCGGTTTTCTACCGCAGAGCCAAAAGCTCCACCACGTATTCGTATACTCTTGCCGCTGAAGAAATCGAAAGCGTCTCCTCTACGGTGTGGATGCCCTGCAGATTTGGGCCTATTGAGATGGCATCGAGGCCTGGTAGCTTTGCGGCGAGAATACCGCATTCTAAGCCGGCATGTACGGTCTCTACCTTCGGCGCATATCCGTACATGCTAGTAAAGATACGAATTGCATCCTCTCGAAGCGGCGAGTCCTTTTTATACTCCCAGGCAGGGTAGCTGCCGCTCACCTCTACAGAGCCGCCTGCTGCTGTAACGATGCGACAAAGCATCTCACTCAGCTCTCTTAAATGCGCATCCATCAAGCTTCGCACGGAATATTCCAGGCGCAGCGAATGCTCCTCTAGCTTTAAAATCCCCAGATTAAGGGAGGTCTCCACTAATCCTTTAATGTCTGCACTCATCGCCTGTATACCTGCCGGAAGTGCTGCGAGCAGTTCAACGATGCGATGCATGGATTCAGTCGTTAGGGCAGTTACTTTTTCAGCGGGCCGCCTGTTAATCTCAAGCGAGATATTAGGATCTGTCGTCTCGTATTCTGTACGGATCTCCACGAGCTCTTTTTGCAGGGCTTTTATGCAGCTATCTGCTGCCCTGTGTGCGCATACTAGTACGCAAGAGGCCTCTCTTGGAATCACATTTTGCTTGGCTCCGCCGGACATCGAGACTAGGGATACATCTATTTTTTCATCACAAAGTGCGCCTAGTAGCCTGCCCAGCAGCAGCGAGGCATTGGCTCTGCCCTTGTCGATCTCGATGCCGGAATGACCGCCGAAAAGCCCTGTAAGACGCAGGGATAATAGCTCGCCGGCTCTCTCCTCCCGTTCGATCGGCAGGAAGCAAACCGTGCTGTTTCCACCGGCACAGCCGACCGTTAGTATGCCCTCCTGCTCGGAATCGATATTGATGAGTCTTCGCCCTGTAAGCATCGATAGATCGATGCCGGTTGCTCCCTCCATGCCCACCTCCTCCGATACTGTGAGCACTACCTCAAGTCTCGGATGAGAGATATCAGGCGAATCTAAAATCGCCAGGGCAACAGCGACAGCGATACCATCATCTCCGCCGAGCGTCGTGCCCTCAGCACGGATGCAGTCACCCTCCACTACGAGACGAAGTCCCTCTGTCTCAAAATCGATGTCACAGCCCGGCTCCTTTTCACAGACCATATCCATGTGCCCCTGCAATATCACAGCAGGCGCATCCTCGTAGCCTGTAGTGGCAGGCGCGATCATGATCACATTGCCAAGCTCATCCTGAATATATTCCAGCCGGTGCTCCCGCGCAAAGTCCACGAGATAATCGCTGATTTTCTGTTCCTTATAAGAGGGATGGGGAATGCCGCAGATCTCCTCAAAATAGTAAAATACCTTTTTGGGCTCTAAATGTTCCAATACTCGCATCGAAGGTCTCCTTTTTATATCATCAGGGTCAATACGGCTGCGGCTGCTACTGCTCCGATAGCCACAGTAAGCAGGCTTTTTCTACGATAAGCCAGCACGAGTGCCACCGTCATGCCGGCAAGCGACGGAGCGAGTTCGCCCGCCGAGGTAAATACCGCAGGAAAGGTCATGGCCGCCAATACTCCGTAGGGTATATATTCCAGAAAGGAACGAATATAAATGTTTGTGATTTTCTTTTTTACCAGCACAAAGGGCAGTGCTCTCAGCAAATAGGTGACGATAGCCATGACTGCCACATACTGTGCGTATCTTGTCAGACTAAGCATTTGACTCCTCCTTCGTTTCGAGCTCGTCAGTCTCTGCAATCGGATAGCGAAGCGCACCGTAGCCTGCTGCCACGACAGCACACAGCGTTAGGGACATACCGCTAGAGAGCTTTACTATCGGCACATAATAGAGCACACAGCTTAGGACTGCCGCCAAAAGTACGACCTTTCGCACCGGCCTGCTATCACGCGCCTTTGGAATTATGATCGCTAAAAACATACCGTAAATCGCTATTCCAAAGACCTCTGCCACCTGCGGAGGAACAAGCTCTCCCAGCAGGGCTCCTGATAGCGTGCCAAAGCCCCATCCCAGATATGGCGTGAGAGAAAGACCTGCAAAATAACGCCTGCTTACCGGCTCCTCCTGTGACATGGCTACCGCAAAAATCTCGTCTGTCACGCACATGGCCAAAATCCAGCGGGCGATTCCTCGAAAGCGCTCATCCACCTTTTGCGTCAGTGAGATGGACATGAGAAGATACCGCAGATTTATAAAAAACTGTGCGATCGCCATCTCAAATAGGGCACCGCCCTCCATCATGAGAGTAAGCCCTGCAAACTGACCGGCGGAGGTGACATTGGTGAGGGAAATGAGCGTGACCTGCCACCAGGAGAGCCCCATGCCGACACCTAGTAATCCAAAGGTAAAGGATACGGACAAATATCCGAGACAGATGGGAAGTCCGTCCCGGATACCTTTCTTAAATGTAAGTTCCATGCTAATCTAACAGCTCCTGTATCATCTGTGCATCAAAGGTAACGCTTGGCACTCTCTCTACCTCGATACGGTAGAGCGCATTGGCAGCGATATGCTCTGCTGCCTGCTCTAGGTCACGTATGCCGCTGGTGTTTGCATAGTGAGCAACGACTGCCTCTAGCGCCTCGTCCGTCAGGATGCATTCTTCCTCCTTCAGGCTCATTTTTCGCAGCACCTTTGGCAAGGAAAAACGTGAAAAAATGATCTTTTTTTCTTCTCTCGTATAATCCGGAATCTCTATCACGGCAAACCGGGACATGAGAGGCGCACTGATCTGCGACTTGTCATTGGCGGTCGCGATCGGATAGACGCCTACGGTCGGAATCATGCATTCCATATAATTATCTGTAAATCCGAGATTGTCCAGCAATGTCAGCAGCACATCCGCGGGATTTCCATTTCCTTTTCCGGCTGCTGCCTTGTCCAGCTCGTTTATGATGAACACGAGATTTGATTCACCCGCCATGGAAAAGGCTTCCATGATGATACCGGGCTTGGCATTGGCATAGATACGCGAGCTTCCGGTGAGCTGCTCAGGATCGTTGATGGAGCTCATATCCAGCGTGGTCCAGGGAAGCTTTAGTATGCGCGCGACCGCATAAGCGATCTGTGATTTGCCGGTTCCTGCAGGTCCAACGAGCAGCAGACCATACGCCGGCAGAGTATGTGTACGGTTTATCTGGATGATCGTCTCGATAATGCGCTGCTTGACACGCTCCATCCCGTATAATTCCTCATCGAGGATACGTCTGGCTTCTACCGGATCGATCGCCTCAAAATAATCGCTCTTCCACTGTACATTCATCATGATGGAGAGCGCGCGCTGTGCATGTCTGCGCTCCTCCGCAGATACCTCATGGGAGCGTGCAACCGCGAGATTTCTGCGCGCCCACAGGCGGATATTATCGGGCAGTGTGCGACCGGCGCAGTTCATAAAATCGGTGATGCTCTGCAGACTCGTCAGGCGCATGCTGTCTCCGATCTCATCTGCATCCTCGTCCGACGTCTCCTCTTCATGCGGCGCGTCGCTGGCTAAGAGTCTGTCGATCATAAATTGCAAAAATCCATCCTCTGCCGAGAGCTTCGTGCCGCCGCCAAAGGCGATCTCTCTGATCTTATAGACCGCATAGCCCTTTGGGCTATTCTCTCCTGATAGACGGACATTGATATGATTTTCTCCGAGCCATTTTAGCAGGCCAATGAAGCGGGCATCGATCTGCAGAATATCTGCAACATGTGTGCCGTCCTCCTTAGAAAACTCAAAGGAGGTACGTTTTATGGGGTTTGTAAATACACCGCAGGAATGATGCTTATACTCACACGCCTGATTATCCAAAAGCAGGATCGGATGCTCCGCGTCCGGCTGCGATACATTCGTGCGATATATGGTATAGGTGCATTCTGCCGCAGCTCCCTTTTTAGGTGCATTGGTAAAATCAAATACTGGCATAGGTTATTCCTTTCCGTCCCAGCAGTAGGTACATAGCTTGCTTGGATCGATTCCTGTCGCCTCTAGCATATCATCTAGCCTATTGAAGCGCAGCGAGGTGAAGTTTAGTTCTTTTCCGATCTCTGCAACCATCCGCTCATACTTTTCAGATTCCGGATCTGCATACTCCTGCAGGATCTCGTCCGTGACATTTCCGTTTTCGAGCCGCTCGATGACACGTCTGGCGATCAGATCCATCTCGGAATTAGACCTGGAGAAATTCAAATATTTGCATCCATATAAAAGCGGCGGGCAAGCCGGTCGAATGTGTACTTCCTTCGCACCGCTCTCATAGAGATATTCCGTAGTCTCCCGCAGCTGTGTGCCGCGCACGATGGAATCGTCGATCAGCAATATGCTCTTGTCCTCGATCAGATCGTTTACGGCGAGCATCTTCATCTTTGCGATCAGATTACGTCTGCTTTGCATGGTCGGCATGAAGGAGCGCGGCCAAGTCGGTGTATATTTAATGAAGGGACGGGAAAAGGGAATTCCTGATTCATTTGCATAACCGACGGCATGTGCTGTACCGGAATCAGGCACACCTGCTACTATATCCGGCTTGACATGATCGCGCTGTGCCATTTTTGCACCACAGTTGTAGCGCATCTGCTCGACGCTGATTCCTTCGTAGGAGCTGGCAGGATATCCATAATAGATCCATAGGAAGGTACATATCTTCATATCCTTTCCAGGATCTGCGAGTGTGATACAGTTTTTCTCGGTGATGACTGCGATCTCTCCGGGTCCAAGCTCTTTATAATCATGGTAGCCTAGATTTTTATAGGCATAATTTTCAAAGGATGCACAAAAGCCGTCTTCTTTTTTTCCTATTACAAGCGGTGTGCGGCCCATTTTATCGCGTGCCGCATAGATGCCTGCCTGATTGAGCAGCAGCATTGACATGGAGCCCTCTACCGTATCCTGCACAAATTTGATGCCCTCGATGAGATTGCCCTGTGTGTTTATCATGGCTGCTACGAGCTCTGTGGCATTGACCTCTCCTGTGCTCATTTCCTGAAAATGAACGTGTCCCTGATCAAAAAGCATCTGGATGATCTCGTCCTGGTTATTGATTTTTCCAACGGTTGTGATGGCATAGGTGCCATGATGTGAGCGGATAATCAGCGGCTGTGCTTCATAGTCGGAGATGCAGCCGATGCCGTAATTTCCCTTCATGTCCTGCACATCTTTATCGAATTTTGTACGAAACGGAGCGTTCTCGATGTTATGGATGGCGCGATCAAAGCCATGTTCCCCGAGTACGGTCATACCGCCACGTCTGGTACCCAAATGCGAATGATAGTCGATTCCGAAAAACAGATCGAATACGCAGTCTTCCTGTGATGCTACTCCAAAAAATCCTCCCATGATGTTTGCTCCTTTCGGGTTTTATGATTTTCTTTTACCGTGCCTAGTATAGCACACGAATTTACACTCGTGCACATAAAAATGCAAAAACGAAGATTGTTAGAAAAATTGCGAAACGAAAAATCTTTGCTTGCAAAATAAAATCACTCGGTATATAATGCATGGACAACGCTAAGAAAGGAACTGATCATTCAAAATATCTGATGATCACGAAAGGAGCAAACATCATGAAAAGAAAACTTTTAGTAGGCAGCCTTCTATTAACCCTGAGTATGGTCGGTGTGGCAGGCTGCGGCGCAGCTGAGGATACCACCGATACATCCGTTGAGGAAGTACAGGAGGAAGCTGCCGAGGAGGAAGCTACCGAGGAAGTCGAGGATGAAGCAGACGAAGCTGACGAAGCAGAGGATGACGCAGAGGATACCGAGCTTGCTAATCCCTGGACAGAGTCTGACCGCGAGGGCGTATCCGCAGCGACCGGTTTTGATATCGCAGCCCCGGAGGGAGCTACCGAGGTTTCCTATTCTTATATGGAAGAGGAAGGTCTGGCTCAGATGAGCTATACACTCGATGGTACAGCATGGAATTATCGTATGGAATATGAGGATGAGCTGACAGATATCTCCGGTATGGAGTATGACTGGACGAGCGAATCAGACGGTACAGTCGCTGATCGCACAGCAAAATATTATGCCTTCTGTCATTTAGACGATGCTACGATTGATGACGTTATGGTTGTAAACTGGTATGATACGGTACCGGGTGTGGTTTATTCCCTCTCTGCTACCGCAACTGATCTGAACGGTCTGGATATCCAGGTTGTCGCTGAGGATATTTTTGAGCCCCTGCAGGGCGAAGCTACGGCTGATCCGGCAGCTGATAAGGAGCGCGAGCTTAATGATTATTTCCTTGGCGAGCACACAAAAAGCTATGACGGCAGCACCCTGACTATCACGGATAACGGCGATGATACCTTCAAGGTAGACCTGAGCATCGTTGGTCTGTGCAGCATGGAGGATGGTGTCGGAACCTATGACGATCACAAGATCTTCTTTGACATTACCGATCCGAGCGAGAACACTATGAAGGGCATGATCTACTTAGACGCAGACAATAGCCTGTGTGTAAAGATCACAGACAGCACCTGGGAGTTACTTCCTACCGATGAAGTCATCGACGGCTTTGGAAAGTAGTATCCAGCTGCTCTGTAACAAAATATAAAAAATCAGCATTCCTTGGCCGCCCTACCTTGCGGTCGAAGGGATACGGATAGAGGCTTTTGAGCTTCTCATCCCCTACACCGTAAAATGCGGCGTGGAGCGCGCTTCGAATGGCACGCTCCACGCCGCTTGTTGTTGTGTGATATTTTTCTGCAACAATCGGATATATGTCACGCGTTATTCGTATCGGCTCACCCTCCGGCATCATAAAAAGCCTAAGTACTGCCTCTCTGATATAGAAAAATCCAACGAATTTCTTTCGAAGTCCCATCTGTATTAATTCTGTTTCCACAATCTGTGAGAGATTAAGCAGTTCCCCCTCTTCGTTTAGTTCATACGCTGAGCGTGCGTTTTCTCTTCGTTCATACCCTCTTTTATAGGCGTAGAGTCTAGGTGCCATCTCCACAAGCTTATGCGAGGTATCCTCGCATTTTCTGCACATATAATCCACTTCCATTTCCTGCAGCCTGCAGCCTAGTACCGGTGAGGCGAGTGCGCTCACCGCTAAAAGCAGTGGCCGCTGCTGCACCTGTTCATGCATGCGCTCTAACAAATACAGGCCATGCCCCTCGTTTAGCTCTAACTCTACGATCAATATGTCTATCCTATGCTTCTGCAGATACGCATAGGCCTCGTGCTCGCTGTCTGTGCAATAGGCGACGTGAAGCTGCTCTTTTGTATGAATCGCATCGGTCAGTGCATATACGAAGGCTTTATCGGCTGCTGCGATCAGCACCTTTGGCTTTGGCATGGTTGTGTCTCCTTTGTAGTTGGTATTATCGGCGGACGCAGCTATGTGCATTACCTAATTTTAATTATACCGAATTTGGCCTGGCTTCGTACGTCCCATGCGCATTTGTCCGAAATTACCACCGTGCTTGGCGGCATATTCGAGCGGTGAATGAGTACTATTTTAATATATAAATGGAACCCGTTTGTAGCAGCTAAATAGGAGGTAAAATATGGCAAATACATTAGGGGAGCGCATTCGCCTGCTGCGCGAAAAGAAGCATCTGACACAATCGCAGCTCGCCTCACGGATGCATGTGTCACGCTCCCTGGTCTATGACTGGGAGAATGACCGCGTCCACCCTACCACAGAAAATCTCGTCACCCTCTCACACGTGCTGTGCACTTCCACCGATTATCTCCTCGACATCGATACCTCTCTCTCGATCTGTCTTAACTCCTACAGTGATCTTCAGCAGGAAACTATCCTTCGCCTTTTGTCATATATGGATCGGCAGATAAAGGAATGAACTCTTGTACTTTACAAACCCCTGTTTTTAGCGTATACTAGGTTGTTGTGTCCATCACAAACACACATCTGTGTTTCTCAAGCGAACATCTCGTTTTTATTGTCCGTCAGAGAAGTACAGCACAAACAACATTACGTTTTTAGAAAGCAGGATGAATCATGAGAGAAATGACAGAGATCCGCTGGCACGGCAGAGGCGGACAGGGTGCCAAAACAGCCGCGCTGCTGCTGGCTGACGTCGCATTCAACATCGGTATGCACGTACAAGGCTTTCCGGAATACGGTCCTGAGCGTATGGGTGCTCCCATCACCGCCTACGACCGCATCAGCACACGGGAAATCCGCGTCCATTCCAACATTTATGAGCCTGATTTTGTGGCAGTCGTAGACGACACACTGCTGCATTCTGTGGATGTTACAAAGGGGCTCAAGGCTGACGGCGCGATCCTCATCAACTCGCAGCGAAAAAAAGAACAGCTGCTTCCCCTCTTAAATGGATACAAAGGAAAGGTCTATGTCCTCGATGCGCATCATGTGTGCATGGAGACACTCGGCAAATATTTCCCGAATACACCCATGTTAGCCGCTATGGTCAAGATATCCGGCGTCATGGAAAAGGAGGTCTTCCTAAAAGAAATGGAGGGCTCCCTGCAGCACAAATTCGCCAGAAAGCCCGAGGTGCTATCCGGCAATCTGGCTGCACTCAGACAGGCTTTTGAGGAGGTGCAGGAATGATAAAGAAAAACGAACGCGCGGAATTTATCAACGAGCAGACGCCGTGGCAGCAGCTCACGGACGGACTGCAGATCTATGAGCCTGCGACCTCAAAGCAGTTTTTTACCGGTGAATGGCGCACGAGCACACCGGTTTGGAATACGGAAAAATGCAAGCAGTGTCTGCTGTGCGTACCGTATTGTCCGGACAGCTCTATTCCCGTTGCAGAGGGCAAACGCATCGACTTTGATCTAAATCATTGCAAGGGCTGCGGCATCTGTGCAAAGGCCTGTCCTTTCCAGGCAATTTCTATGAAGGAGGGCAAATAATATGTTAAAAACACGTATGTCCGGCAACGAAGCCGTGGCTCATGCCATCAAACAGATCAATCCGGATGTCATGCCTGCGTTCCCGATCACTCCCTCCACGGAGATTCCGCAGTTTGTCGCTACGATGATCGCAAACGGAGAGATAGATACAGAATTTATCCCTGTTGAAAGTGAGCACAGCTCCATGAGTGCCGCCATCGGCTCCTCTGCCGCCGGCGCACGTACGCTGACCGCCACTTCCTCCTGCGGACTGGCATTTATGTGGGAGGTATTATACGTAGCTGCCTCAAACCGTCTGCCCATCGCCATGGCAGTCGTAAACCGAGGTCTCACAGGGCCGCTGAACATCAATGCAGAGCACTCTGACAGCATGGGCGCCCGCGATAGCGGCTGGCTGCAGATCTATGCAGAGAATAACCAGGAGGTCTATGATAATTTCCTGCAGGCTTATCGTATCGCAGAGCATCCGGATGTAAAGCTTCCTATCATGATCTGTCAGGACGGCTTTATCACGAGTCACGCTGTGGAAAATATCACCCTCTGGGATGATGCCGCCATGAAAAAATTTGTCGGCGAATATGAACCGGAGCACTTCCTGTTAAATGAAAATGAGCCTCTGGCTGTCGGTCCTTACGCCGCCTCCGGCTATTGCATGGAAGCAAAGAAGGCGCAGAGCGAGGCGATGAAGCGCGCCAAAAAGGTCATATTAGACGTGGCAAAGGAATTTGAAGCACTGACCGGCCAGTCCTACGGATTTTTCGAGGGCTACCGACTAGAGGATGCGGAATATGCGCTGGTAGCCATCGGCTCTGTCTGCGGCACAGCCAAGGATGCCGTCGATGCCATGCGTAAAAAAGGACTGCGCGCGGGACTATGTAAGATACGTGTATTCCGTCCGTTCCCGGCTGAGGAGATCGCAGAAGCCCTAAAGGGCTGCAAGGCGATCGCCATCATGGATCGTGCCGAGAGCTACAACGCTGTATGCGGGCCGCTCGGCTCGGAGGTTACGGCAGCACTTTACCGCGCAAAGGCTCATGCAGAGGTCATCAACATCATGTATGGTCTCTCCGGACGCGATGTGCGGGTGGAGGATTTGGAGGAACTGTTTGACAATCTGGTTCGACTGGGTGATGGTGAGCACGTATACGATGAGACCTGCCATTATCTTGGCTTAAGAGAGTAGGTGGAGCATGGAACAGAAAGCATTTCATTATAAAGAGATTCAGGCGCGTCAGGAACGACTCGCGCCCGGACACCGCATGTGTGCAGGCTGCGGTGGTACGATCGCCGTTCGTAATGTCCTAAAGGCACTGCATCCCGGAGACAAGGCAGTCATCGGCAATGCGACGGGCTGTCTGGAGGTATCCTCCTACATGTATCCGTATACAGCATACGAGGACAGCTACATCCACAACGCCTTTGAGAATGCCGGTGCTACCCTCTCAGGTGTAGAAACCGCATTTCATGCCTTAAAGAAGCGCGGTAAAATCACGGCTGATTACAAATTTATCACCTTTGGCGGAGACGGCGGCACGTATGATATCGGTCTTCAGTCCCTCTCCGGCGCGATGGAGCGCGGACATGATCTGGTCTATGTCTGCTACGACAACGGTGCATACATGAATACCGGTATCCAGCGAAGCTCCGCAACACCGCACTTTGCAGACACGACAACGACTCCCTCAGGCTCGCACTCCGATGGCAAGCCCCAGGGACGCAAGGATCTCGCAGCGATCATCGCCGCACACAATATCCCGTATGTCGCACAGACTACCTTTATCGGCAATATGAAGGATCTATACACAAAATCCGAAAAAGCGATCTATACACCCGGAGCCGCCTTCCTGAATATTATGGCTCCCTGCCCGAGAGGCTGGAAATACGATGCACCGGAGATCATCGAAATCTGCAGGCTGGGCGTGGAAACCTGCTACTGGCCGCTATTTGAGGTGGTAGATGGAAAATGGATTCTAAACTATGAACCGAAAAAAAAGCTCCCGCTCGAGGACTTTTTAAGAAAACAGGGACGTTTTAAGCATCTGTTCAAGCCGGGAAATGAGCATCTACTCGAGGAGTTCCAGGCGGAGACAGACCGCCGCTGGGAAGAGCTATTGACCCGCTGCAACGCATAAACGCATAAGAAAGAAGGCTGTATCATGAAAACTATCGCTACTACAAAGGCACCCGCTGCCATCGGCCCCTACTCACAGGGAAAGGTCGTTGGAAATCTCGTATTTTTCTCCGGTCAGATCGCACTCGATCCTGCCACCGGCGAGGTCGCAGGCACCACTATTGAAGAACAGACCAAATGCATCTGCGAAAACATCGGTGAGTTACTCGCAGAAGCAGGCTGCTCCTATGATTCCGTCGTAAAAACGACATGCTTTCTCGCTGAAATGTCTGATTTTGCTGCTTTTAACGAGGTATATGGTTCGTACTTCAAAAGCAAGCCGGCACGCTCCTGCGTAGCCGTCAAGGCACTTCCGAAAAATGTTTTAGCTGAAATTGAAGTGATTGCTGAAATTTAATCCTTTACGTAAAAAAAGCTCCGTGCCTTGCACGGAGCTTTTCTTTAAAGATTAGTCATACAGGTTGGGAGCGATAGAATCATCGTTCATGTTGTCTGCATTGTACCAATATCCCTCGGTAGGAACATCAGATACTTCCTCACCCTGTGCGATTGCATACAGAGTGTCGATGGTGGTGATACCCATAGCCAGAGGAGACTGGGTAACAGCGCCGTACATTTTGCCGTCTGTGATGGCTGCCTTGATAACGGAACCAGCATCGAAGCCAGCTGCAAGTACGGTGGTCTCAGGATCTGTACCTAATACGTTCAGGTTCTCGTTTGCAGTTAAGATACCCTCTGCAGCTACCTGGTTAGAACCGAACATACCAATTGTATCAGCCTTGTTCATGATAACAGATGCCTCAGTTGCGCACAGCTCAACGGTTGTCTGAGCGGGAACTGCAACCTCGATGATGATGTCTGCGTCTGTCTCTGCAACGGTTTCAGCCTTTGCATCGTTTACATATTTGTCATTTCCGATGACTGCTACAGTCTTTCCATCAGCTGCTGCTAACTCAGCGAACTTGTCGATGAAACCAAGACCACGGTTGATGATAGACTCAGAAGTAGCCTCCTGGTTTACCTCACCGATACGAACGGGAGCAGATGCAGCTGCGATCTTGTCCTTTAAGCCTGCATAGAGGTTCTCAGCTGCGGTAGCACCTGCGCCATAGTTGTCAGTTGCAACGGTTGAGAGTACAGAGCCTTCGGGAGCATCCGGAATACCTGAGTCGAAGCATACTACCGGGATACCCTTGTCCATAGCGGTCTGCAGAGCATCAAGACATGCAGACTGATCACAAGCTGCAAGACCGATACCATCTACACCGTCTACGTTGATAGCATTGTTTAACATGTTGACCTGATCAGCGATATCTGACTCAGCATTCGGGCCTGTGCAGTTGAAGGAAACACCGAGCTTTTCAGCTTCCTGCTCAACACCCTTTACAGCTGCCTGCCAGTAGGATGACTGGTAAGACTTTACGATAATCTCGAAGTGATAATCGCCGCCCTCTGCTGCATCCGCTGTATCAGCCTCTGCGCTGTCAGCAGCCTCTGCTGAATCTGCGGCATCAGCAGTCTCTTCGGTGGTCGCTGCCTCGTCAGTAGCTGCCTCTTCGGTTGAAGATCCACATCCAACCGCAAAGGTCGCTGCCATTGCTACACACAACAAGCTAGCCAAAACTTTCTTTTTCATTTTTTTGTCCTCCTTTGTTTACCTTTTGGTATGTATATAAAACCTCTCTGGTCTTATATCGACTAATTAGTGAGCCTCTGCTCTCTTTTTCTTGATGATATCCACCATAACTGCACCGATTAGCACAAGTCCGGTGATGATCTGCTGCCAGTTCGCCTGAAGTCCGATATAAGGAAGTCCGGTCTTTAACAGGCAGATGACAAATACGCCGATGAGGGAGCCCTCTACTGAGCCTGCACCACCTGTCGCGGATACACCGCCGATGATCGCTCCACCGATCGCCTCCAGCTCGAAGCCTGCACCCGTACCGGGCTGAACCGTAGCAAATACTGCAGAATATGCAATAGCTGCCAGAGCTGAGAAAAATCCGGAGATCACATAAGCCATCACGTGATAGAACTTCACATTCACGCCGGATAAGCGAGTCGCCTCTTTATTACTTCCGATGGCGATGGTATAACGCCCCATCTTCGTGTGATTTAGTACAAAGGCCATGACCGCTACGATAATGAGCATCCATAGGAAGCCGATGGGAATCTTGGTGCCGCTGGCAGTAGTGATCTTGAAAATGTTGCGGAACCAACCGCCGTCAGCGCCTGCTGCCGGCCAGGAAATACCAAAGCCCTTTGAAAAGATGGAGCCCAAGCCACGGGTGATCATACACGTACATAGTGTGGTCAAAAACGGCGGCAGATCCATGATGGCTACGAGCACACCGTTTAATACACCGATCAGAACACCCAGCAATATCGTCACGAGCAAGCCAACTGCTACCGGCATGCCCTTCTGGGTGATCAGATATCCACCAGCCAGTGAATAACAGATCAAGCCGGTACCGATGGATAGGTCTACACCGCCGGTGATGAGCGGGAACGTAACACCGATCGCCATCAATACGATGTAGTAGGAATAATCCAGAATACTCATAACCGTAGAGTACTGTCTGAAGTTCTCACTTATGAGACTGAAAAATATAAATAATGCAATCACTACCAGGAGCACGATGAACTTCTGACTGGTAAAAATAGATGATTTCTTTTTCATTGTTCTCTCCTCCTTAACCAATCTCTCGTGTCGCCATATTCATGATCACTTCCTGCGATGCCTCTTCGATCCGAACCTCGCCGGTCTTACGGCCTTCGCACATGATCACTATACGATCACTCATACGCAAAATCTCAGTCATCTCTGAGGAGATCATAATGATGGACTTGCCTTCGCTGGCGAGTCGGTTCATCAGCTTGTAAATCTCATTTTTTGCTCCGACATCGATACCACGGGTCGGTTCATCGAAAATCAATATATCACAGTCATTGATCAGCCACTTTGCGATAACGACCTTCTGCTGATTTCCTCCGGATAGATTCACAACGAGCTGATCGACACTCGGTGTCTTCGTCGCCAGGGAATCAACATACTCCTGTGCAACCTTTTTCTCTGCCCGCTTGTTGATGAATAGTCCTGACATATAATTCTGCAGGCAAGCCATCGTAGAATTCTCTGCGACGGTTTTTTGTACGACGATACCATAACGCTTGCGATCCTCAGATAAGTATCCGATTCCTGCAGCTACCGCATCCTGCGGAGAATTGATCGTGACCTTTTCACCGTTCACATAGATATCACCGCTCTCCTTTGGATCTGCGCCGAAGATCGCGCGTGCGGTCTCGGTACGTCCTGCTCCCATCAGGCCGGAGAAGCCTAAAATCTCGCCCTTGTGCAGCTCGAAGCTGACATCCTGTACCATACGGCCGGCGTTCAAATGCTCGACCTTTAGTACAACCGGCGCATCTGCGGGAACTGCACTCTGTGTCTTTGGATCCTCGTAAATGACACGGCCTACCATCATGTTGATGATGTCGTCCTTTGTACAATCCTTTGTAATCAATGTACCTACATAACCGCCGTCACGCATGACCGTCACTCTATCGGTGATGACCTTGATCTCATCCATACGGTGTGAGATATATACGATCGCGAGATTTTGTTCACGCAGATCACGGATGATCTTGAAGAGCTCCTCGATCTCAGCCTCTGTCAAGGCTGCGGAGGGCTCATCAAAGATGATGAGCTTCGCTTCATGTGAAATCGCTTTTGCGATCTCACACATCTGCTGCTTGCCGACGGTCAGATTCGCCATCGTCTCTGTCGGGTCGATATCGATGTGCAGCCTGTCGAAGAGCTTTTTTGCTTCCTCGTTCATTTTCCTGTCATCGATCTTGATGCCCTTCTTGAACTCACGTCCGATAAAGATATTCTGTGCTACAGTCAGATGTCCGAGCATATTCAGCTCCTGATGCACGATGACGACACCTGCAGCCTGCGCTTCTCTTGTATTATGAAACTCTACTTCTTTTCCTTCAAATGTGATCGATCCAGAATCCTTGGTGTAGATACCTGTCAGCACCTTCATCAGGGTGGATTTACCGGCTCCGTTCTCTCCCATCAGGGCATGAACTTCGCCACGTTTTACCTCAAAGTTTACATGATCTAATGCATGTACACCCGGGAAGGACTTATCAATATCTTTCATTGTTAAGATAACTTCACCCATTGTCTTACCTTTTGCCTTTCTATTTGACTTCCTATTGGAATATATCCGGAATACCAGTCTGCTTTTAACTAATTCTTTCTGCGTCTTGCAACTACGTCTGCGTAAACCGCTACGATTACGATCAGACCAGTGATGATAAGCTGATAGTTTTTATTGATACCCAGCGCCAAAATACCTTCCTGCAAAAGCGAGATAATGAACACTCCGATCACGGTTCCGCCGATGGATGCTAGGCCTCCTGCCATGGAGGTACCACCCATTACACAGCCTGCGATCGCCTCGTTGTTGTACTGATCGCCATAGCCCGGCTGTACGGTGGTGTAGGCTCCCACGAAAAAGATCGCTGCAATGCCTACCAGAATGCCACATATAATATAGGAAAGCATCTCCCATTTTTTTACATTCACGCCGGAGAGGCGAACCGCTTCTTTATTGCTTCCAAGGCTTAGTATATAGCGTCCTGCCTTGGTGTTGTTCAAAATGATAGAGCAGATCACTGCTGCTACTAAAAAGATCACCAGACCAACCGGAAAATTACCGATCTTTACCAGCTTGCGGAACCATCCGGTAGCCTCTGCTGCCTGCGGCCAGCTGACGGACTGTGTCTTCGTAAATACAGAAGCCAGACCCTTCGCGATATTCATGCTCGCCATAGATACGATAAACGGCGGCACCGTCCAGTATGCTACCAGATAACCGTTGAAGCATCCGAACAAAAAGCCTACCAGAATGCTGATCACCAGGCACAGTGCTGTAGGCATGCCATAGCCTGTCAGGCAATAGCCGGAGATCAAAGCCGCGCAGAACATCACCGGTCCGATGGAGAAATCGATGCCTCCGGTGGCGATCACAAAGGTAACACCCAGTGCCAAAAAGCCTAAAAAGTATGCATAGTTCAGTGCGCTCAAGATACGGGGCAGTCCTGCAAAGCCCTTCGAGGTCAGGCTAAAGAGGATGTACATGAGTATCAGCACTCCGCATAGTACAATTCTGTTGAATCCGATTTTTTTAACGATTGGATTTTGTTTGATCTTTTCCAATTTTCTTCCTCCCAACTAAAAGATGATTGTGTTGGCTTAATTGATAGGATGAACCGTTTCACCCCGTCCGAGTAACATTATTATCCCCCCAAACCGTTTCGTTGTCAATTCTTATGAATGAAAGGTTTTAGAAAAAAGATAGTACAATAGTCACTTCCCATGTTCGCCTTGTACGACTTTTATTGCATGGATCTGATGGAGTTTCCGGCACGCAGTGAGGTTCCCATGCTAAACTCAATGGGCGGACGCTTTTCCGTGCCTGCGATCTGCTCGAGCATCAGCTCCACCGTCTGCTCGCACATCTCCTTCATCGGCTGAACAACCATACTCAGCCTCGGCTTCACCAGATGCGATAGGATCAGGTCGTCAAAGCCCATCAATGAGATGTCCTCCGGGCAGTCATAGGTCGATTCATTCACTGCCATGACTGCACCCAGCGAGGTCTCGTAGTTCGTCATAAAAACCGCAGTCGGGCGATCAGATAGCTTAAGCAGCTCATGCATGCTCTCGTGTCCAAACTCGATTGTATGAACGCCAAGTCTGCGATACTCCTGCGGAACCTCAAGTCCTGCCTCCTCCATCGCCTCCAAAAAGCCACGATAGCGCTCCCAGCCGGTATATTCCACGCGAGATGCGATGATCGCGATCTTTTTATGGCCATAGGAAAGCATATAGCGCGTCGCTCTGTATGCCGCCATCCTATTGTCGATCTTGACACAGTCGAAATCTGACACATCAAAGGAGCGATCCAGCAGAACCACCGGTACATTTTTCTCCTTTGCGGGAAGCAAAAAATCCTCCTTGCGAGATACCGGAATGACGATTATGCCATCTACCTTTTTATTTAGAAGGAAACGAACATTGTCAGCCTCGATCTTCTCATCCATACAGGAATCGCACACCAGCAGCGCATAGCCGGCGCGCCTAAGGCAGTCACCGACATGGCGGATCAGCACACTAGAAAACATACTCTCGATATCATATACCATCATGCCTACGGTGTTTGTCTTGTTCGTGACCAGTCCGCGCGCGATCTCATTCACCTCATAATTCAGATCTTTGATCGCTGCCTCGATCTTCTCACGATTCTCCGGTAGCACATTTTTCCCATTTAGGTATTTTGAGATCGTCGCCAGCGACAGACCTGTTTGCTTTCTGATATCCCGTATAGTTGCCGCCATAGGTTGTCCTTTCTACATCTGATGTCGAACATGTTCGCGAAACGGTACGCTCCTGTTCGTTTTATTATAGCATTTGAAAATGAATTGAAAAGTGATATAATGAGAAAAATCATTGTAAAATAGTCACTCATTAGAGTTCAACGGAGACTAGCTATGAAGTATATTGACTACAAAGAGCAGCGCAAGCACGGAACGTTTAACTTTCCCATCGCCTTTTACCATGAGCAGCCCCGCAGCCCGCGCTACCACATGACCTATCACTGGCATACGGAATATGAGATCATCCGCATCATCTCCGGCAGCTTTCATCTGACGATAAACAACGAGACGAACGTCTATCACGCCGGCGATGTGATCTTTATCACAGACGGAGAGCTGCACGGCGGCACACCCATCGACTGCGTCTACGAATGCATCGTGTTTGACCTGCAGATCCTCATGCGAGATAACCACGCCTGTGCAAAAACGATCCAGGATATCACAGATCACAAGATTTTGATCCACACGCTGCTGTCTGCCCATGATGACTCGGTTCAGGAGCTGATGCACAGGCTCAGCCGTGCGCTCTCCTCCCGCAGCACCGGCTACGAATTCAAGGTACAGGGATATCTCTATGAGCTTTTCGGAATTATTCTGGAAAAACATTTATATGAACAAAACAGAGACGACGCAGCAGCAAATGAGCGTCTAAACTCGATCAAGAATGTGCTTGCCTATATTTCGGAGAATTACTATAATAACATCAAGCTCGAGCACTTAGCGAAGATCGCAGGCATGAATGAAAAGTATTTTTGCCGTTATTTTCGTAGTATGACGGAGCGCACGCCAATCGATTACCTAAACTATTACAGGATCGAATGCGCCTGCGAGATGCTCTCCACAAAGGATATTTCCATCAAGGAGGTCGCACTCTCCTGCGGGTTTAATGATGAGAGCTATTTTATCAAGACGTTTCATAAATATAAGGGGCTTACGCCCAAGCAGTTTACGACGTCAGAGTTTTAGGAGGATTTTTTTGATATGAAGCAGAATCTACGGATGCTTGCCCCGACAGCTGTCAGCGCCTTATTTTTACTCGCCGGCTGCGGCGCGGTGGCCACAAGCAGCGAACCAGACTGTCCGTTTTCAGAATTGAAATGGTCGAGCAGCATCAAGGACATGAAATCAGCCGAGGGCACCGATTACGAAACCTATGATTCGGTCTACGGCGGCACGACATATACTTATGATAAGGAATATCTGGGAGCGAGTGGAACAGTAAAATACATGTTTGATGAGGATGACAAGCTCGCCTCCATCGCCTGGGCTTACGGCTCTGAGGATGTCGATGAGCTCTATGCGCTATATGATACGATTCATACCGATCTTATCGGCACCTATGGCGACAGTGGCTACAACACTTCTAAGGAGACGAACTACGGCGATGTCTGGTACCGGGACGAGGGCAATATCATCATCAGCACCATGGTGACCGATAGCCAAAAGGCACTGCAGTACGCTTACCTGTCTCCCGAGCAGTCGACTGACAGTGAGGATCGCCGCAGCAGTGATAAGTCGGATCTGATTAAATAGTACGTAGTGCTTTTTCGATTATATGTTGCTTAAATCAGTTCCCGATTTTTTATAAAAACGTCAAACCGCGGCAAGGTCAAGCTGGCATATCCATATTCAGAGGTGTCAATCAAGCCCTTGTCCAATAGACGTTTTCTATATGTGGAATAGGAACTTTGTGTAAGCCCTGTACCTTCTATAATCTGTGCCGTACTAGCCTTATCATTTGCCGCTATAAGCGATAACACATCCTTGTCCTTGGACGAAAGCTCACTCCAGATTTTATCATATGCTCTATCTTCCAGGTATACATCAAACTCCGGCAGCAAATCTACAAGTGATGCTCCTTCATTATTCCATTTTAAATACCCTAACACCTGAAAGGCGTATGGATATCCCTTGGTTAGCTGTGCCATCTGCAAAGCCTCTTCGTCACTGCATTCAAACACATTTTTATATTTTATTTGCATTGACGCAACCGACAAAGGCTTAAGTTCAATATTTGGTGCTCTGTATAAAAATGTAAGCGACCTATCATTCTTCAAATCTTTAATATTTTCGTACAAGCCTGTCATCAGTAAAAACACCGGGTAATCCTCACGAATCATTATCTGAAATGCCGATGCAAAAACTCTAATATAATCCGAGTTAGTCACTTCATCAATCGTAATTAGTATCTTTTTACCATGTTTTTTTGCCAAAGCGAGCATTTTGCCTATGGCAATTTCCACATCACTGATTGGAGCTGCATTCTCTAGCGCTACGCCTATGCCAAATGCAGTAAGATTTATTTTGGCACCCATCATATATTTGTTTAACGCGTCGCTTTCGTATAGATGTGAAGCAAGCTGCAACAGCAGATCGCGCTCAGGATTGAGATTAAACACCAACCAATCTGCTTCACTTCTATAATGATGTGCTACAGAAGTAAGCAAAACAGTCTTTCCATATCCACGCACACCGGTTATCAAAAAGACCTGTGTAGAAGGAGTATCTGCGTCAAAATTCTCATATACCTCATTCTCACTAGCTCCTCGTGTCACCACCTGATATGGTTCCTTTCCAAAAAATATAGAAAATGGATTGTTCTTCCTCATATACGCAGGCTCCTAATTCACCCTTTAACGGTTTTAATAACTTTTAATAACTCGATTTCATTTTAATAACTTTTAATAACTTTGTCAATCCGATGCCCCTTTTTTATGCATCTACATATGATTGATACGTGAGGCCAAAAAGCCCGCCCCGAATCCATTGTCAATATTCACTACGCTCACGCCGCTGGCGCAGGAATTGAGCATTGCCAGCAGTGCGGCGACTCCTCCAAAAGAGGCGCCATAGCCGACGCTGGTAGGTACGGCGATGACTGGGCAGTCCACCAGCCCGCCGATCACGCTGGCAAGTGCTCCCTCCATACCTGCCACGGCGATGATTACACGTGCATCCATGATAAGCTCCAGATGCTCTAGCAGTCTGTGAACCCCAGCCACTCCCACGTCATAGAGCGGCACTACCTCATTTCCCAGTGCGCGCGCCGTAATAACAGCCTCCTTTGCCACCGGAATATCCGAGGTACCTCCGGTAGCGACTACGATCCTTCCTTTTCCATCAATCTGCGGCATCGCTCCTACGAGCCCGATGCGGCATTCCTCATCATAGGAAAAATCCGTCACATATTCCGGCAAGGCAAGTGCCTTTTCCTGCTGCAGTCTGGTGATCAGAACCATCTGTGCTCCATGTCTGCGCATCGCCTGCACGATCTCTACGATCTGCTCCGTCGTTTTTCCCTCTCCGTAGATCACCTCTGAAGTACCCGTGCGCATACTCCTGTGATGATCGATCTTGGCGAAGCCCAAATCCTCAAAGGGCGCTTCCCGCAGCCGCAGCACTGCCGCCTCCGGCGAGATGCTCCCGGCAGCCACCTGCTCCATCAATTTTTTACATTCCTTTTGATTCATCACTATATCTCCAAAAATACACGCTGATGCTTATTCCGTTTCGCTTATCAGTTTTACATGTTTTTTGTAAAACGAAACACCAATTTTTAGAAAATGACTCACACCCTGCTGTTTCATCGCTGTGATATATTGCTGTCTTTCAATCTGCTCAAGCGCCTCCCTGGCCAAAGCCTCCAGCTCACTATCGATGTGAGATTCATCTACGCCGTCCCTTAACACTTTGAGTTCTATCATAATACCGGGCATATTTCTATCATAAGGTCTTAGCTGAATGTCGTACCTTCCGTGACCGGATTCTCTGTTTGAATCCACGCAATAGAGATGATTCATGATCGCACAGATCCCCAGAAGCAATCCATGATAAAAATTCTCATGTGCATAATCAAAGGAGCTGACAGAATTCAGCAGTAGCTTCTGCAGATTATCCTGTAACCTTGGAATATCCTGTTTGATAATCGCCTGCTGAATCGAAATAACAGTTGACTGAGCAATCACCCTTGTCATAGCAGAAAGGATCTCTTTTTCATATACACAAAGGATTTCCCGGTTCGGTATGGCTATATCGCAGATAGCATTACCATCATGCAATTCGTCCTTTTTTACGACCTTCAGATATCCTGCAGAAAGCAGAAAGCTGTAGATCGATGTCGGATTGCTCCTGATTTCCGGATAAATAACAGAGGTATCCACATATGAGAAAACTGTTTGTCCCTGCATCAGTTTTCGAAGATTGTTAGCCGTTTCATCGTCTGCCTCCGCAACAATCTGACGGATAATGCTATTATCTCCAGTTGATTGCCAATAGGCCTTTGCCTGGCAGTTCTCATCCATGTAATTAAGCACAGACCATGGATTGAAAATGTCCGTATCTCCAAAGCGGTAGCCATCATACCATTCGCAGATCTCCTCATACTTGTCCATTCTGCCGTAATGCTCCATGATGTCTCGGATCTCGTTTTTCGTAAAACCGAAATATTCACTATAACGCTCCTCGAGAATAGAATTTACCTTCAGGTTGTTAAGACCGCTGAAAATGCTTTCTTTCGCCACCCGAAGAATACCGGTCAAAAATCCGTAAGAAAGATTCGAATTGTCCTTAAAAGCGCCTGACAGTAAATTGCGCATAAAACCGGCGATCTGTTCGTAATACCCTTCTGTATAACCCTGCTGAATTGGTGTATCATATTCATCAATGATAATGACAGCAGGTTGACCATAGTGCTTATGCAGCATGTGCGATAGCTCCAAAAAAGCTCTCGACATACTGACCTCCGTGATCGTTCCATCGACAATTTTCCGAAAATAGTCCTTCTCAAATTCATTGCACATGTCACTTGTCATCAAAACCTCGTGACGCAGGTACTCATTTGCAATAGTCTCTCGTATTGCCGTATAGGTCTGTTCCCATGCTGCAAACTTAATATCCTTAAAGCTAACAAAGATGACCGGATATTTTCCCTGCTCACAGCGATACTTTTCACCGCAGCTCCAAATTTTCTTATTCTCGAAATACCATGATGTATCCGTGTCGCTGATCTCGAAGAAGGTTTTCAGCATATCCATTGCCAGAGTTTTTCCAAAACGTCTCGGACGTGTAAAGAGAGAAACCTTCGGCCTGGAGTCAATAAAGTCCCTGATCATCAATGTCTTATCCACGTAATAGTATTTTGAAACCAATTCCTTGAAATCAGACACACCTATAGGCAACGGTAATTTGTCGGTCACAGTCTTAACATCCATATGGCGCATAAAAGCTCCTCCTGTCATGTTTAACTTTCTATTCAAAGATCTGCATGATGCTGTTATAGTGCAAAAATGTGCCATCGGCTGCTAGTGTACGGATCTCATCTGCGGTAGCGAGCAGATAGCCGTCCGTCTCCTCCTGCTGCAGATGCAGCTGATCTTCGCGAAAATCCCCCGTGAAGCGGTACACATCCACGAAGTAGTTGTCTCCCTCATCAGGATTATCTCTGCGGTAGGTGAACGCATAACCGCCGTCCCAGCCTGAGACGTCCAGTCCTGTCTCTTCACGTACTTCCCGAAGCACCGCCTGCTTAGAACTCTCTCCCGCCATGACGCCGCCGCCGGATACCTCCCACCAGCCTGCTGCCCAGGATTTGTCCGCGGCACGCTTTGTGATAAGATACCTCCCATCCGTATGCCGAATGACTCCCAACACCGTCAGATGATAATCGCCCGGCTTCATATTCCAATCATTGCGCTGCATCGTGCGCCCGGTGAGCTGCTTGTGTTCGTCATAAATATCCCAAATCTCGTTTTTCATTCGTTCTCTGTCCTCACTTCTGAATCACTTTCATACGCCCCCAGCAGCAGGTGCCTCGGGCTGTCATATATTTACGTAAATTATACTACCCATGGGAGTATTTTGGAACCTTTTTCCATAGCTTCGGTTCACAATCACTTGAATTTTCTCACAATCCATACTTACGCATAATATACCGAAAATAGTTCTCCAGCTCGTATTTGGCGGCGTCCGGGACTCGGCCGCGCAAAATCACCTCCGGGATGTCTACGTTTGCCATGTGTCTCGTTTCGCTCATCTGCTCAAAGCTCCTACAGCGTGATGCTTAAACTGCTCGCATAGAGCTTCTGCAGTGCGGCATTCGTATTATGCTCTTCGCTCATGCAAAATTCCTTGGACCAGGTCATGTAATACGCCCACGGAATATGGCTTTTGCCAAGCAGCTCGATGTCCGGCAGCACTCCCACCTCTGTCAGTGCGGCGACCTTTGTGGAGCCGGTGTTTTCCATCAGTTCCCGGTACTGAGCAGCATAATCTGTCACGGTATGTGGCTTGGCATAGATATCCCAGCCTATGACATCTACATATTCGTCTCCTGGATAGCCGTCCCTGGCAGGACAGCTCCACACCCAAAGCAGATTATCCAGATGCAGCTCATCCGTATAGTAGTGATACATCAGCCGGTACAGCTCCCGTGCGAGAGCAGGTCCCTTTGCGCCCCACCAAAACCAGGCACCTTCCGCTTCGTGCAGAGGGCGCCAGAGAACCGGTATCCTTTTCTCCTGAAACCTTCGCAGCTGCTTCGCGATCTGATCCAAATCATGAAAAAACGCCTGCCGCTGCGGCGTTCCTTTTATCAAAACCTGGCTGGCGTCGAAATCGGTATGCTCCGTATAAAAGCTCTTATCCTCTCCGCCAATCGGTGAAAACCAGTGAAAGCAAAGGCTGACGATGCCGTCTGTCTCGCTCGCCCATCTCAGTGCCGCCTCTACCGTCTCACGATTCTCATCGACCTCTTTTTTGCATTCCGGCGAGGCATTTTCATAAGAAATATTCGGGGAGTAGGACAACAGCTCAAAGCCCTGCAGCTTCGGCCGTTTTCCTGTCTGCTTCGCTATATAATCGATCTCCTCCATTGGTACGGTCTGTGTGTGCTGCCCGGTGATGATCTGCCGCCCGGCCACCTCATAAAGATATTCCAGCAGCGCTGCTGCTTCACTGCTTGCATGTGAATTTATTGGTTTCATAGCATTTCCTCCTCTATTTCAATCCTTTTTCTATCATCATATTTATTCAAAATGTTTTCTCTCCAATTCTGCAAATACAATTTCTGCATCAACGGCTTCTGCTCCGTTAGCAATTTCCTGTTTAGACTCGAAGATTGCTTGGTCAATGCGATTCATTCTTGCGAATTTATCATATAGTTCACTGCTCATTACGACCAAGTCGCTATATCCGTTTTTGGTGATAAAAATAGGTTCCTGTTCCTTATGTGCGATATTGGAAATTTCGTTTGTATTGCGTAAATCCTTAATAGGCATAATTAGTGGCATAATACTTCACTCCTTTCTTTGGCATAATTATAGCATAATTATGTCTTGTTATCAAAGGTAGTTTCCGTGTTATTTGTCTCCTTTTCGATAAAAAAAGCACCTTAACCTTTTATTGGCTAAAGTGCTTAACTTTACATTCCCATTTCTTCTATTATTACATTGCATCACTATAGGTCAGCTCGTAGGTTTTTTCCTTCAGATTTGCAAAAAGCCTCGCCCACGCATCTCCATGCCTTCTTAGGATACACAGCTCATCCTCTGCACACGGCTCTAAGACAAATTCTCCGTCAAAGGCAGGATGGCTGTTTCGAAATTCCATCAGGTCGATCAGCTTTCTTACCACCGGTCTGGTAACCTCCTGCTCTACCTCCTTTGCAGCATAGTAATGACGATTGATGTTGCGTCCAATCTTCGTCTCCTCTAAGAGCTTTAGATCATTTTTTCCCGCCAGAAGACCAACATAATACACCTGGGGAATGCCCGGAGCAAAGAACTGGATTGCCCTGGCTAACAGATATGCATCGTCATCATCCCCTAATGCGGAATAATAGGAGCAATTCACCTGATAAATATCCAAATTGTTGTACGCAGCCGTATTATAGATTTTCTTTACGTTTGCGCCAAACTTGAAAATATCTTCCTTCGTGCGTTCAATTTCCGCGTCCGGAAGCAGATCCTTTACATCTACCACACCGATTCCATCATGGGTATCTAAGGTCGTAAACTGTCTGCGCGGACAGATCGTAAGCCAGTTTTTCAGGTATTTGCTCTGCCCATAATACAGCGCGTTCAAAAGCAGCATGGGAAGCGCAAAATCATAAACATAGTAGCCTTTTTCTGCTATCCTTAGCTGCATCGTATAATGCTCATGGATCTCCGGAAGCAGTCGTGCTCCGTAGGGCTGTACGATTTCTTCGCATTCCTCTAATAGCTCCCATACATCCGGTTCGACAAAAAAGCAGCTGCTGCCGGCTTTTTTTGTCGCATATGCAAAAGCATCCAAGCGTATCAGGGCAGCACCGTGCTCACAGAGTGTCTGCAGATTATCCCTGATAAAAGCCTTCGCAGTCTCGCTCTTGCAGTTAATATCAATCTGCTCCTCATCAAAGGTGCACCAGACTTTTTCAAGGGAGCCATCCGCAAATTCCGCCTCCACATACGGGGCGCGTGGCTTCCGCTTGTAGATGGCATCCACCTGCTCCTTTGTCGGCTCCCCGTTCTCCCAAAAATCCTTATATCGAATAAAAAGGTCTCTGTATGCGGATTTTTCCTTTTTCTCCAGAAAATCTCTGTAATAGCTGCTCTGTGCCGATATGTGATTGATCATATAGTCAAACATCAGATAATACTTATCGGACAATCGCTTTACATCACTCCAATCCCCAAACGCCGGATCCACCTGATGGTAATCCATCGGAGCAAATCCGCGATCACCGGATGAAGGGAAAAAGGGCAAAATATGAACGCCTGCGACTGCCTTTTTAAAATAGCGATCCAATAATACCTCGAGCTCCTTTAAATTTCTTCCCATTGAGTCCGAATATGTGATCAGCATGCATTTATTTTCCAGTTCTCTCATGTCATTCGTTTCCTTTTCTTATCACTTCTCAGTTACGATCACGCATCTACTTTACAGCTCCTGCCGTAACTCCCTCCACGATATATCGCTGCAAAAAGAGATACAGCACTAAAATCGGAAGCATCGCCAGCAGCAGCGCCGCCATCACAAGTCCCATATCCGTCGCATAGGTTCCATAAAATACCTGTGTCGCGATAGGAAGTGTATACAGCTCTTTTCTGCCCAGCACAAGGCTCGGCAGGAGATAATCGTTCCAGAAAAACATGGCATCGATAATCGCAACAGTAGCAACAGTCGGCTTTAGAAGCGGAAATACGATCCTCCAGAAGGTCTGCCAGCGTCCGCAGCCATCGATCGTAGCTGCCTCCTCCAGTGACAGCGGTACGTTTGTGTGAATGGAGCCATGAAAGAGAAATGTCGCCATGGACAACGAAAAGCCAACATGCATGAAAATCAAGGTCGCACGATGATTTAAAATCCCAAGCTCGCCGCCATATAGTGACACCAAAGGAATCATGAGCACCTGAAAAGGAATCACCATCGATGCGATCATCAGCCCAAATAAGATGCCATTCACCTTCCACTTGTTTCGTACCATGAGAAATGCAGTCATGGAGGACAACAGGATCGTCAGAAGCGTCGATGCAGTCGTTATGATAAAGGAATTTAGCATCGCTTTTGCAAAATTCATCTTCTTTATCGCTTCCGGAAAATTCTCCAGGGTAAATCCATGCTCGCCAATGAGTGAGAGCGGATTTGTCGTGATATCCGCCTGTGTCTTAAAGGCATTGAGCACTACGAGTACAAAAGGAAAAATAAAGCAGCAGAATAACAGGATCAAAACCACAAGCTTTACTATATGTCTGAGCTTTTTTCCGTTTAAGACTTTTTCATTTGCTCCCATCACGCTTCCACCTCCGCTTTCTTTCCGATCGTCACCTGCAGCAGTCCAACGATCGCGCAAACCGCAAATAATACGACTGCCTCCGCCTGTCCGATACCGTAATTTTTGTACTTAAAGGCCTGATTGTATACATGCATCGCAGCTAGAACCGAGCTGTTGAAGGGTTCTCCGTTTGTCAGTGACAGGTTGACATCATAGACCATAAAGCATCTCGTAATCGTGAGAAACAGGCACTGTACAAAGGAGGACACCATCAGCGGTACGGAAATATGCACCAGCGTCTGAAGCTCGCTGCAGCCGTCTATTTTGGCCGCCTCCAGTACATCCGAGGAAACGCTCATAAAGCCCGCCACATAGATGAGCATCATATAACCCGCATACTGCCATACAGACACAAGAATCAGGCAAAACAGGGCTCCGTTTGTCGTGGCCAGCCAGGAAGAGGACAGCGCATCGACGGATAATAGCTCTCCGAGCTTTACGAAAGCACGGTTGAACACAAATTTCCATACATAGCCGAGTACGATACCGCCGATCAAATTCGGTGTAAAAAATCCTGCTCTAAAGAAATTCTGCCCCTTTACTCCACTCGTCAACAGAAATGCCAGAAAAAAAGCGATCACATTGACTAATAAAACTGCTATGACAGAATAGATCAGTGTCCGACCTAAAGAGATCCAGTATGCATGATCCATAAAGGTCTCTATGTAATTGGAAAGCCCAACAAAGGGCTTACCTCTCGATACTCCGTCCCAGCTGGTGAAGGTCAGATAGAGCCCATAGAGGAACGGAAGTATCACGACTACCAGAAACACAAATGTGCTAGCTCCTCCAAATATAAGAAATTGTTTTATTTTATAGGACATGGTATTTGTTTTCATGTGCTCTTTCCTTCCCGGCTTTGCCTGAACAGTTACGTTTCTTTGCTAATTAATCTCTGCTGAGGACCAGTATTTCTCCAGCTCGCTTACCAATCCGGCCCGATCAGTCTCACCTGCCAGATACATCTGCATGATTCCACCGCACACTGTGATGAAATCATCCGGATTGTGGTCATAGGCAGCGATCATATTTCCTGCATCAGCATACTCCTTTACAGAGGTAGACAGCGGATCCAGTGAAGTCGCAGAGATATTGGAAAATGCCGGAACGATCGCACATTCCTCTGAGAGAAAGGCATTGCCGTCGGCCTCAAATACAAGCCAGTTCAAGAAATCCTTAGCTGCCTGCCGCTGTGCATCTGAGGTGTCCTCTGAGCCATCGATCATCATAAACTTTGTTCCTCCGCCGACAAGCTGAGTATTTGTTCCATCTGTTGTATTCTGAGGAATCGGCATCATGCCCATATTCTCTGTATAATCATACTGATTGATCATAGACCAGTCCCAGTTGCCGCCAAACATAAAGGCGATCTCACCCTCTGCCAGCTTCTGCTCAGATACCTCGCGCTCTGCTGCTACCGGTGAATCTGATGCGTAATTGTATGTCTTTAACACATCAAAGGTATCCATCAGAGAATTAAATTTCTCATCGTTTGCCAGATCAGCACTGCCTGAAAGCAGAGCCTCTACTGCAGCATCGGTATCCTCCTTTTGCTCGTAGGTCTCTCCAAGGAAATGCACGGATAAAGACCAATCCTCCTTCATGATTCCAACCGGTGCCTCCATTCCGCCTGCTACCAGCTGATCTAGGAGCGCCTGAAACTCATCTAATGACGCATATTTGGTCGGATCAAAGGTCTCTCCCGTAATCGCTTCTATGGCATCCGCATTATACATGATTCCACGGCCCTCCAGGCAGAAGGGGAAACCAACCACCTTTCCATCTACCGAAATCGCATAATCCGTATTCTCTACCCACTTTTCATCGCTTAAATCTGCGCCATATTCACCTGCCAGTGCGTAGATGTCGGTCGCGTCTGTCATGGCGATCGTAAAAGGATCATTCGCTGCATACTTTGTCGCCAGCTGAGCTGCTACTGTGTCCGTTCCTTTGGCAAATACTTCCACCTCTACACCTGTTTGCTCGCTATACTTCTCTGCCATCGCTACAAACTGATCCTGCACCTCCGGCTTAGAATTAAAGATCGTAATCGATACATCCTCTGCAGCAGCCGTATCCGCTGCCACAGCACCATCTGCCTCTTTTTCGCTATCACTTCCCCCACATCCCATCAGTGAAGCAGCCGTAAGCACCGCCAGTGTCATTGCTACCAATTTCTTCTTCATTTTTCTCCTCCTTAAAATAATGGTGTATATTTTTTGCACCGTTATAGTATCATGGTCAATCTCGTATGTCAATCGTTTGACATATTTTCGCTATTTATACCAAAGAAATCATGGATAACAGCCAAAAATCTCCCTGATTTTTATGCAATATACACATTTTTTCCGTATGTCAAACCTTTAGCATTAAATTCACAAAAAAAGAAGTGCCTGCGACTCCTTCGCGCCCGACACCTCTCTTATTTTATCACTACAGCGTGGTCCCCCGCTCAATCAGTTGAACCGGCAGCATGGTTTTCTTTGCGACCAGCTTGCCCTCCGCGGCATCTACCAAAAGTCCTACCGCAGTCTGCGCCATTTCCCGAATCGGCTGATGAATCGTCGTCAGCTGCGGAGTCGTCAGCTGTGCGATCGATACATCATCAAATCCCACGATCTTCATTTGCTCAGGCACGGATAGCCCGAGTCTGCTGCACACCTGCAGCGTCTGAGCCGCGATCACATCACTGCTGGCAAATACGCCGTCTGTCTGAGGGAATTTGCGCAGCGCATCCTCTAACATCTCGCTATAAGTCATTTCATTGTAGAAAGACTCCTCCGGATCGATCTCCACATATGAAGCTCCACTTTTTTCGCAGACCTCACGAAAACCGATCGCACGCAGATCCGCCGGCAGCTCCACAAGGCTTGCGGTGCTTCCGATCATCATGAGATTGCGGCAGCCGTTTTCGATTAGCTTTTCAGCCGCCAGCGCTCCACCGGTGCGATTGTCGCATTCTACGGAGGCAGTTCCGTTGTCTAAGAAACGCTCCATCGTGATGACAGGAATATCCATTTTTACAAAGGTATCTACCGACACCGCGCCGCTGAACAAAATGATGCCCGCCACACGATTGCTGGTGCAGATCTCAATATATTCTTTTTCTTTCTCCTCTTTGCTCTGGGTGTTGCAAAGCAGGATGCGATAGTTCTTTTTATACGCGGCATACTCGATATTACTGATCATCTCCGCAAAATAAGGATGACGGATGTGTGGCACAATCACTCCGATCGTCCGCGAGCTCTTTTTATGAAGAGAGCGCGCCACCTCATTGGGCTGATAATTCAGCTTTTCCATCGCTGCCTTGACGCGGCTTCGTGCATCGTCACTGATATAGCCGCGATTATTGAGCACGCGGGATACGGTCGTGACAGTCAAGCCTGCTTCCCTGGCGACGTCTTTAATGGTAGCCATCGATCATACCTCTTTCTATCTCTTCCATTGAGGGCATGACACTCAGCGCCCCTTTTCGCGTGGTGATAAGAGATGCCGCGGTGTTGGCATACGTCAGCATCTGCTCCAGCTCCTCGTGTGTATAATCACGAAAGCCATGCTCTAACACATAATGCAGGCACATGCCCATAAACGTATCTCCTGCTCCCGTCGTCTCTATCGTATCCGAACGAAGCAGTGCAGGAACCTGCGCACAGGTACCGCTCTGGTATGCCAGACTTCCGTCCCTGCCCATGGATAAAAGGATGAGTGGTATGTGGTACTGTTTCTGCAGCAGCTGCACTCCACGATAAAGGTCCATCTCCCCCGTAAACCACTGCAGCTCATTATCTGAAATTTTCAGGATCTGACAATGCTTCAGGCCATAATCCACCTGCTCTCTCGCTTCGTCTAAGGACTCCCACAACGGCTCCCGCAGGTTTGGATCAAATGAAAGTATCACACCAAGTCGCTCTGCCAGCTCGATCGCAGCTTTGGTCGCTTCCCTGCAGCCTTTCGCGGTCATAGACAGCGTGCCAAAATGAAATATACGACACTCCCTGATAAGCTCTGCATCGACCTCTTCTCTGGTAAGCATCATGTCCGCACCCGGATTACGGTAAAAGGAAAAATCGCGATCTCCATCCTCTGCCGTATGTACAAAAGCCAAGGTTGTAGGAATCTTTTTATCCATCACAAGCCCAGCCGTATCGATCCCGATCTCCTCTATGGTACGCTTCAGCTGATGACCAAACATGTCATCTCCGACCTTGCCGATAAAGGCCGTAGGATGTCCCAGCTTCTGCAGCAGGGCCAGCACATTACAGGGCGCACCGCCCGGATTGGCCTCAAACAGCGGGTGATTCTGTGCACTCATCCCATTCTCTGTAAAATCAATGAGCAATTCCCCCAAAGAGACTACGTCGTATTTCCCCATATCTTTTTCCACCTTTTTAAAAAATTGTTATGGTTTATGTTACACGCTTTCCCGAGTTCTGTCAATCGTTTGTCATATTATCTTTTTATTCTGTAAGGCTTTTATTTGATCATCAAATATGCCAGATACCCGGCATAGGCGATGAGCATGAGTATTCCGCCGGGGCGTGTGAGCTTCTTTTTCGGAAGAACGCAGATCCACAGCATCACGGCTGCACCGAGTGCCACGAGTGTATCGATGATGAATGCGCTCTGGAAGGTGACAGGAATGATGAGCGCCGTCGTTCCGATGACAAATAGGATATTGAAGATATTGCTGCCGACGATATTGCCGATTGCCAGGTCCGCTTTTCCTTTTTTCGCTGCGACGACAGATGTACACAGCTCAGGCAGGCTCGTCCCGAGTGCAACGATCGTAAGTCCGATAAAGCGC
>CAVBEI010000019.1:0-35150 GCA_963594555.1 Lachnospiraceae bacterium
GCAGGGCACAACAGCGGGTGATGGCGAGAACTCCACCACCATCCAGAAGTGGAACAAGCTCGTTGGAGAGAATGAAGACGCCAAGGTAAGTCTCGAAGCAAGTGCCATGACCGTCACCATCACGAGAAAGGACTTCATCAACATCTCAGCCGGCGCTGGCGTAGAAAAGAACAGCATGCTAAAGAGCGGCAACCTTCTCGTAGGCACAGGTTCTGGTGCAAAGATTATCGGCTTTGCCGGAGATGGCATTGAAATAAATAAAACCGGTACCTATTCGTATGGCAATGGTGAGGACGA
The DNA here is from genome assembly GCA_963594555.1 of Lachnospiraceae bacterium. Classification (GTDB taxonomy): domain Bacteria; phylum Bacillota; class Clostridia; order Lachnospirales; family Lachnospiraceae; genus W0P33-017. Next base: position 298 of record CAVBEI010000019.1, read on the forward strand.
CAAGGTTGAGATTCGCTACACCATCCGCGAAAAGAGCGTAAACAAGCTGGAATACGACGATTTCCGTGAAGGTACCCAGAGGACAGAGGTCACAGACGCCGGCACCTACACCGTATGGGGCAAAATCGTCACAGAAAACTACGAATCAGATCAAAAAGAGTTTGCAGAATTTACCATCGAGCCTGATCCTCAGATCACCGTGACAAATACCACGAATCCGGCCGACACAAAAACCGTCAGAGCCACCTATAAGCAGGTTGCACCTACCACGGATGGTGGCGAGTACACCATAGCTCTGAGCGTAAACCTGGGTGCATTGACAAAGGATCAAAGCTACACAGTGAGCGCAAATGGTTACACAATTGAGAACAGCACGTTAACGGCAACCGATGAGAAGGAAAGCAGCTTTACACTAGCATCTAGCGACACAAAAACAGTATATGCCCTGACCGTAGACTACACCTTAGCCACAGGCGGAAACGGTTCATCAAGCAGTAGCTCCTCTTCAACAGAGGGCAGCAGCACAGCCACCACCCCTGCCACCACGACAAAGACCGATGCGCAGGGCAGCGAGGTAAAGACCACCACCACCGAGGAGAAGACCGTTTCAGAGATCAAAGTAGACGAGAACGTGGAAGCCACTGTAGAGATTGACAAGACTACTGGGAAGACCTCCGCAGTCGTGACCGATTCATCAAGCGAGGATGAAACAGTAAACATCCTCGGCAGCACAGTAAAGTCTATCACAGAGGCCTCCGGAAAAGCTGGCACACCCATCGTATATGAGAAGGCTGACAAGTCCATCAAGGTAAATGCAAAGCTGGTCGCTGCAGGAGAGACCTTAAAGGTTGTAAATACCACAGACGGCAAGGCTCAGATCATGGACGTGGATGCTTATACGGTGGACGAGAACGGAAACCTCGCCATTGATCTCTCCCTGCTTGAAGGAACGAGCTTCACACTCGTGACCGAGGCGAGGGAAGCAGCCATCGGACAGAAGGTTCTAAAAAGCATTACAGTAAAGAAAGTTACTGGAAGCTTAGGAACCAAAAAGAAAGTAAAGATTGACAAGGGCGACTACGTAGCATCTATCGCAAAGATCACCTACAAGTCACTCAACAAAAAGGTAGCAAAGGTAAATAAAGACGGCCGCGTGATTTTAAAGAGGGACGGCATCACAAAGATCAAGGTGACCGTAACTCTAAACAACGGCCAGAAAAAGACCTACACTAGAACAGTGAAGGTAAAAAGATAACAGTTTAAAAAACTGCAAAAAAGAAGGGAGAGCAAATGCTCTCCCTTTTTTGATATCTATTTTTCTGTTATCAGCTGATGAATCTCCTGTAGGGATTTGACCTCTCCGTTTCCATGCTCCTGTACGTATAGGATGCCCTTTGCGGTCGCACGAGCGCCGGCGATCGTCGTCACATAGGGGATCTTGGCCTTGATGGCGGCCTTTCGCAGGTAGCTGTCGTCGTGGACGCTGTCCTTTCCTACCGGAGAATTGACGATCAGATCGATGTCTCCGTTTGTGATCATATCTAGGATGTTCGGACGGCCCTCCTGCAGCTTTTTCACGAGAGTGGCATCAATGCCTGCCTCTGTGATAGTCTCGTAGGTCTGTCCTGTCGCATAGATTGAAAAGCCTGCCTGGGCAAATAGCCCTGCGATCTCTGCCACCTCAGGCTTATCCTTGCGGTTGACGGAGATGAGCACTGAGCCGGATAGCGGCAGCTTCGTCTGTGTCGCCTCCTGTGCCTTGTAGAAGGCTTCTCCGTAGTAGGTGGAGAGTCCTAACACCTCGCCGGTTGAACGCATCTCAGGTCCTAGGAGAGGATCGACCTCCGGGAACATATTAAACGGGAAGACGGCTTCCTTTACCCCATAGTAGGGGATATCCTGTTCCTTGAGCGAGGGTACGGGCGAAGGACGTCCGGTCAGCTCAGAGGTGATGATATCAGTAGCGAGCGGCACCATGCGGATGTTGCATACCTTAGAGACCAGTGGTACGGTACGGGATGCTCTAGGGTTCGCCTCGAGTACATAGACGCGGCCGTTTTCGATAGCATATTGCATATTCATCAAACCGCACACATGCATCTCCTCGGCGATTTTTTTCGTATATTCCTTGATCGTAGCGACATTCTCCTCGGAGATGTGCACCGAAGGGATGATGCAGGCGCTGTCTCCGGAATGGATGCCTGCCAGCTCGATATGCTCCATGACAGCCGGCACAAAGGCATGCGTACCATCGCTGATGGCATCTGCCTCACACTCGAGAGCGTGATTTAGGAAGCGGTCGATCAAAATCGGGCGATCCGGTGTCACACCGACAGCGGCATTCATATAGCCTGCCATGCTCTCATCGTCGTATACGACCTCCATACCGCGTCCGCCCAGTACATACGAGGGACGAACCATCACAGGATAACCTATCTGCCCTGCAATGGCGATGGCCTCATCAACCGTGGTAGCCATACCGGCCTCCGGCATGGGAATCTCTAATTTATCCATCATGGCACGGAACTGGTCGCGATCCTCTGCCAGATCGATGACTGCAGGAGATGTACCTAATATCCTGACGCCGTTTTTCTCCAGCTCGCTAGCCAGATTCAGCGGTGTCTGTCCGCCAAACTGGGCGATCACGCCAAGCGGCTGCTCCTTGTGATAGATGCTCAGTACATCCTCGAGTGTCAGTGGCTCGAAATAGAGCTTGTCTGACGTGTCGTAATCTGTGGAGACGGTCTCCGGGTTGCAGTTGACGATGATCGTCTCAAAGCCCAGCTTTTTAAGCGCCAGAGCGGCATGGACGCAGCAGTAGTCAAACTCGATGCCCTGTCCGATTCGATTCGGCCCGCCGCCTAGTATCATGATCTTTGGCTTATCGCCTTTGACAGGGTTTTTATCCGGTGCATTGTAGGTGGAATAGTAGTAGGCGCTGTCCTTTGTGCCACTGACATGTACGCCCTCCCAGGCCTCCTCGACGCCCAGTGCGAGACGTTTGTTTCGGATATCCTCTTCCGAAATCTCCAAAATCTGACTTAAATATTTATCAGAAAAACCATTCTTTTTTGCGGAAATGAGTGCTTCATCTGAGGGCAGGGCTCCCTTGTGTAAAAGCAGTGCTTCCTCTTCCTCGACTAGCTCCTTCATCTGGGTGATAAAATATTTTTTTACCCTTGTGATGTCGTAGATCTCATCGACCGTGGCACCGGCGCGCAGTGCCTCATACATGATAAAATGGCGGTCACTGGAGGGGTGAGCCAGCATGCGAAGCAGCTCCTCCTTTGATTTGCTGTCGTAGTCCTTTGCATGACCTAGGCCGTAGCGACCTGTCTCTAGGGAACGGATAGCCTTCTGGAAGGCCTCCTTGTAGGTCTTTCCGATGCTCATGACCTCGCCTACGGCACGCATCTGGGTGCCGAGCTTATCCTCTACGCCCTTGAATTTTTCAAATGCCCAGCGGGCGAATTTGATGACGATGTAGTCACCGCCCGGCACGTATTTATCGAGCGTGCCGTATTTGCCGCATTCGATGTCCTTTAGCGTGAGACCGGCTGCGAGCATCGCGGATACGAGAGCGATGGGAAAGCCTGTGGCCTTGCTTGCGAGTGCTGAGGAGCGGGAGGTACGGGGGTTGATCTCGATGACACAGATGCGGTCAGATACCGGATCGTGTGCAAACTGTACATTCGTTCCGCCGATGACCTTCACAGAATCGACGATCTTATAGGCCTGCTCCTGCAGACGTTTTTGCAATTCCTCTGAGATGGTCAGCATCGGGGCAGAGCAGAACGAATCCCCAGTGTGAGTGCCCATCGGATCGATGTTTTCGATGAAGCAGACCGTGATCATATTGCCCTCTGCATCGCGAACGACCTCGAGCTCTAGCTCCTCCCAGCCTAGGATGGATTCCTCGACTAATACCTGTCCGACGAGACTCGCCTGCAGGCCGCGGGCGCAGACTGTTTTTAATTCCTCTTTATTATAGACGAGACCGCCGCCGGCACCGCCCATCGTATAGGCAGGACGCAAAACCACAGGATATCCGAGACGATCTGCGATGGCGAGAGCTTCCTCTACGCTGTAGGACACCTCGCTGCGCGCCATCTCCACACCGATGGCATCCATGGATTTTTTGAATTCGATGCGATCCTCACCGCGCTCAATGGCATCGACCTGTACACCGATGACCTGTACGCCGTATTTATCCAGGATTCCGGCATTTGCCAGCTCTGCACACAGATTCAGTCCGGACTGACCGCCGAGGTTCGGAAGCAGTGCATCCGGTCGCTCCTTTGCGATGATCTGTTCGAGTCTGTTTACATTGAGTGGCTCGATATAGGTCACGTCAGCGATCTCCGGGTCGGTCATGATCGTGGCAGGGTTGGAATTGACCAGTACGATCTCATAGCCCAGCTTGCGCAGCGCCTTGCACGCCTGTGTGCCGGAATAGTCGAATTCGCATGCCTGACCGATGATGATCGGGCCTGAGCCGATGATCAGGACCTTGTTGATGTCTGTTCTCTTTGGCATATACTATCTCCTCTATGTCTAACGAATGATTTTAGCTCCGCTACTCATTATATGATAAAAATGTGGAATTACATATAGAAAATTTCATAATCCTCGAAATTTTTTTCAAAATTGAGCAGGCTGTGATAAAATATGGCCATAAAAGATCTGACAGCCTAGAGAGGAACAAACCATGAACAAACACATAGATGAAAGCCGGCATACAAAAGCCCCACAAAAGGCCTTGATCGCCATGAGCGGAGGAGTAGACAGCTCTGTTGCGGCAGCACGCATGAAGCGGGCCGGCTATGACTGCATAGGAGTCACGATGAAGCTGTATGAAAATGAGACCATAGGAGAGGCCTGTGAGAAAAGCTGCTGCGCTCTCTCGGATACCGAGGATGCCAGAAAGGTATGCAGTGTGCTAGACATTCCATATTATGTGCTCAATTTCAAGGAGGATTTTTCAAAAAACGTCATCGACCGCTTTGTCGCAGCCTATGAGGCGGGTGATACGCCAAATCCCTGCATCGACTGCAACCGCTACTTAAAATTTGACAAGCTCTATCAGCGTGCGAGAGAGCTCGATTGTGACTGTATCGTTACCGGGCATTATGCACGGGTCGAATATGACAGCTCCCGTGAGCGCTATCTGCTAAAAAAAGCCAAAAATACTGCCAAGGACCAGAGCTATGTACTCGCCTTTTTAACCCAGGAGCAGCTAGGGCATACGATATTTCCGTTAGGGGATATTTCCTCGAAGGATGAGGTGCGCCGCATCGCTGCAGACTATGGCTTTGTCAATGCCGCAAAGCATGACAGCCAGGACATCTGCTTTGTGCCGGATGGCGATTATGCGGCCTTTATGAGCCGCTATACAGGAAGAGAATACCCGGCAGGTGATTTTTTGACAGAGGATGGAAAAAAGCTAGGCGAGCACAAGGGCATCATCCGTTATACGATCGGTCAGCGCAAGGGACTCGGCCTCTCACTGCCTGCACCGCTGTATGTGTGCCGAAAGGATATGGATAAAAATGCAGTCATTTTATCTCCTGAGGAGGCGCTATTTACCTCGCGCTGTATCGTGCGGGATTTTAACTGGATCGCCTATGAAGCGCCGCAGACTCCGGTGCGGGTAACTGCAAAGACGAGATACCGCGCAAAGGAGGCCCCGGCCACTGCCAGAGTATTAGAAGACGGCTGCGTGGAGCTTATCTTCGATGAGCCGCAGCGCGCCATCACAAGCGGACAGGCAGCCGTGCTCTACGACGGCGAAGAGGTCGTAGGCGGAGGCACGATCTGTTAGAACCAAAAAAAGCCCGCACCATTTGTGCGGGCTATAACTAAGCCGGATTAGAATGTGAACGCTTCGCAGCCTCGCGCTTGCGCGCTTTCTCCAGACGCATGCGGATGCGCCGCGTCGTATTTTTAAGCGGAGCATCAGGTACAAAATGTCTGATACTTTGTGCATCAAACGGATAGCGCGGATCCATCGAACCGGTCAGATCGACGATCCTTAATACGTCGCGCAGCTTCGGACTGCTCAGATCGTAGATGGCATTTGACGATAGATCGAGCACCTGCGGATGAAACTGATCGTTGGGCGTCTCTGCTACCACCAGCCCCTTGCGATTGGCTGTTAACGTGACGCATTTTCCGGTAGGCAGGATAGAGAGTGCGTGGCTGAGTGCCTGCACGACATCCGGCTCGTAGAGACTCGTATCCGTCTGCAGATGGCGGATCGCCGCCAGAGCAGATACCGGCTCATATCCCAGGCTAAGAGCTGTCAGGCGGTCATATTTATCTGCGACCATGAGGATGCGCGTCGGCAGATGAAAGCCTGTCGTATCAAGCTGATGATTTTCCTTGCGCTCCACCTTTAAAAATTCATCCAGGATCGAAAAGATCTGCTCTCCCAGCCCGTAGGTGGCACTGCCGCGCCGCAGCATGCCGGCAGCCTTGCCGCGATACTGCTCGATAGTTATCAGATCGATGGAGGAGAGCTCTGCCTCCGGCTTTGTCATGATCTCGCGTGGAACATACAGATAGCCGAAATCACACAGCAGGGCAGCTATAACGAGCGTCTCGGCCTCGCCGCGCGATAGTCCGAGGCTGTGGGTGAGCATCGCACACAAGATAGCGGTGCATACCGAATGCTTATAGGTATAGTCCTCGCTGCTGCGGATCGACGGGGAAAAGACGATTGGGTGATCGAGCGAAGCAAAACGCTCGAGAATATCCCGCACGAGGCCGGACAGATCAGACGGCTTTTTCCCTTTGCTGATGGAAATTAGGCTGTCGCGCAGTCGAAACATGTAGCTCGTCTGGCACAGCTCGAATTCTAATTCTTCATCTGATGCGGGCGGCAGCGGCTCTGCCGGCTCTAGTACGAGTACGCTGATGAGGTTGAACCTCTGCAGACCTGCGATGATAGGCTCGGTCAATACGAAGCCGCGCTTGTAGAGCAGTACGCCCTGTTTATTGTAGATCTGCTGTGCGAGACGCATGCCTGCACGCAATTCCTCCGGTTTATAATATTTCATGTAAAAAACCCCCTTTATCGAGAATTTTAGTATAGCACAGCCGTATGGAAAAAACAACGAATGCCTGCCAAACTCTGCCTTGAAAACCGTAGTATAGCGACTTATAATATAGATACATTTCGAGGGGATGAAACGATGAAAAAACAGACAGGCATGCACAAATTCATAGGCTGGCACAGACTGCTGGCGTTTACACTGGCCGTGCTTTGTTTATCCGGTATGACTATATCTGCCTATGCAGCCGTATCGACTGAGCAAAAGCTAGAAGACGCCAGGGAGGCGACTGAAAGGCTGCAAAAGCAGACGGATGCAGCGAAGGATAAGCTCGATGCGGCCAAGAAAAAGGAAGCTACCATAAACAGCAGGATCGATTCGTTAGATGAGGATTTGCAGCAGGTGCAGCAGAGTCTGGCGGATATCGATGTGCGCATCGGCGAAAAAAACGAGCAGCTGTCTGCGGTGAAGGACGAATTAGATGAGTTAGAGCAGACCAGACAGAGACGCTATGAGGCGATGAAGGTGCGGATTCGGTTTATGTATGAGAATTCGGATCTATCACTTTTAGAGATGCTGCTTGGAGCGGAGTCGATGAGCACTTTTTTAAATCAGATGGAATATTTTTCTCAGGTGGTAGCCTATGACAGAGGCCAGCTAGAGGAGTATCAGACGCTGCTTACTGAGGTGGCAAAAAAGCAGTCGGATTATGAGACTCAAAAGGAAGAGCTTCTGGCATTAAAGGAGGAGGAGAGTGAAAAGCAGGAGGAGCTCGTGACACTCATAGCCGATGCGAGAGAGGATCTATCGGCGGCAGGAAGGCTCACAGACGATGCCTCGGAGGATTTAGAGGAGCTTAGCGAGCAGCTGGATACAAACCTGCAGGCTCAGGAGATACTAGAGGCGCAGCTAGAATACGAGGAGCAGCTAGAGCAGCAGCGAAAGGAAGAGGAGTCTGATCGCATGGAGGAGATCAAACGGATCGAAGAGGAGCTTGCCGCTCAGCGTGCACAGGAAAGTAGTGATACATCAGAGGATACAGACGCATCCTCTGATGTGGAGTCTTCGGATGAGACGGATGCCTCCTACAGCGCGAGCGATTTAGAGCTGATGGCCTGCATCATTCACTGCGAGGCGGAGGGAGAGCCCTACGAGGGCAAGGTAGCGGTCGGCAGTGTCGTGATGAACCGCGTAGCCAGCAGCAGCTTTCCGAATACGATCATGGGAGTCATCTACCAGAGCGGACAGTTCTCTCCTGTAGCCAGTGGCCGCATGGCAGCGCGGCTCGCAGCCGGCGCCAACAGCGAATGCTACCGCGCGGCGCGGGATGTCCTAGGAGGCACTATTAACGTGCCCTATCTGTTTTTCAGACGCAACGACGGCTCGGTGGACGGATATGTCATCGGACATCATGTTTTTTACTAAATGTTTTTGTTGCAAAAGAGCCTTGTTCATGGTACACTTGCCATACAGGGCTCGTTTTGAGCATTTTATTTTTTAAGAGATTGTTAAAAAATTAACAGAAAAAGCGAAAAGGAGACAAAACAATGGCAAAGAAAGTAGTTATCGCATCAGCATGCCGTACTGCAATCGGCAAAATGGGCGGCGCTCTGAGCAACACCCCCGCTGCAGAGTTAGGCGCTATCGTAATCAAAGAGGCGATCAAGCGCGCAGGTGTGAAGCCTGAGCAGGTAGACGAGGTTCTCATGGGATGTGTTATCCAGGCTGCACAGGGACAGAACGTTGCACGTCAGGCATCCATCAAGGCAGGACTTCCCATTGAGGTTCCCGCAGTTACCTTAAACGTCGTATGCGGCTCCGGCCTCAAGTGTGTGAACGAGGCAGCTGCACAGATCATTTCCGGCCAGTCTGATATCGTGGTTGCAGGTGGTATGGAGAATATGTCTATGGCTCCTTACGCTATGACCAAGGCTCGTTTCGGATATCGTATGAACAATGCGACCATCATCGATACGATGGTAAACGATGCATTGACCGACGCCTTCAATCAGTATCACATGATGATCACTGCTGAGAACGTCGTAGACAAATACGGCATCACCCGTGAGGAGTTAGATGAGTTCTCTGCAAACAGCCAGCAGAAGTGCGAGGCAGCTATCGCAGCAGGCAAGTTCGACGATGAGATCGTTCCCGTTCCCGTAAAGGTAAAGAAGGAAATGGTTGACTTCGTAAAGGATGAGGGACCTCGTCCCGGCACGACTGCTGAGTCCTTGAGCAAATTAAAGTGCTGCTCCGGCAAGCAGGGCGGCTTCGTAACCGCAGGTAATGCTTCCGGCATCAACGATGGTGCTGCAGCAGTAGTTGTGATGAGCGAGGAGAAGGCTAAGGAGCTTGGCATCACCCCGATGGCTACCTGGATCGCTGGTGCGCTGGGCGGCGTAGAGCCCGAGATCATGGGTGTTGGACCTGTAGCTTCTACGAAGAAGGTTCTTGCAAAGACCGGCCTGACCATCGATGATTTCGATCTGATCGAGGCAAATGAGGCATTCGCTGCACAGTCTATCGCAGTAGCGCGTGACCTAAACTTTGATATGAGCAAGGTAAATGTAAACGGTGGTGCGATCGCACTCGGACATCCGGTAGGAGCATCCGGCTGCCGTATCTTAGTTACACTGCTGCATGAGATGCAGAAGAGAGACGCCAAGAGAGGTCTCGCTACATTGTGTATCGGTGGCGGCATGGGCTGCTCAACGATCGTGGAGAAGTACGAGGCATAGAGCGATACGCAGGCTCTCACATAATATTTTCAATATAAGGAGGATCTATCATGAAGGTAGGCATTATTGGTGCAGGTACCATGGGACAGGGCATTGCAAAAGCATTTGCCCAGGTTGACGGATATGAAGTAGCACTCTGCGATATCAAGCAGGAGTGGGCACAGGGCGGCAAGGACAAGATCGCCAAGGGCTATGCCAGATTAGTAGAAAAAGGAAAGATGACGCAGGAGGCAGTCGATGGCATTCTCGCCAAGATCACTCCCGGCTTAAAGGAAGACTTATGCGCAGACTGCGATCTGATCGTAGAAGCAGCCTTCGAGAACATGGAAGTAAAGAAGACCACCTTTGCAGAGCTTGATAAGATCGCAAAGCCTGAGTGCATCTTCGCTTCTAACACCTCCAGCCTTTCTATCACAGAGATCGGAAACGGCCTGAGCCGTCCGATGATCGGTATGCACTTCTTCAATCCTGCAGACCGTATGAAGCTAATCGAGGTGATCGCCGGTGTGAACACACCTGTTGAGACCGTAGATGCTATTAAGAAGATCTCCGTAGAGATCGGCAAGACTCCGGTACAGGTAAACGAGGCAGCAGGCTTTGTTGTAAACCGTATCTTAATCCCGATGATCAACGAGGCAGCCTTCATTAAGATGGAAGGCGTATCTGATATCGCAGGTATCGACACCGCTATGAAGCTCGGTGCAAATCATCCGATGGGACCCCTGGAGTTGGGCGATTTCGTAGGACTGGATATCTGCCTGGCTATCATGGATGTACTTTATAATGAGACCGGTGACAGCAAGTATCGTGCCTGCCCGCTGATCCGCAAGATGGTTCGCGGCGGCAATCTCGGTGTAAAGAGCGGCAAGGGCTTCTATGTATACAACGCTGATCGCACCAAGACACCGGTGGATGCACTATAAAAATAGGAATTCAGGGCTTTCGCATTGCGAAAGCCCAATTATAATATAAAATTAAAGGAGTATAGATCTTGGACTTTTCTTTAGACAAAAAGCATGAAATGGCCCGCTCTTTATTCAAAGAGTTCGCTGAGACAGAAGTAAAGCCCCTCGCACAGGAGACAGACGAGACAGAAGCATTCCCGGCTGAGACTGTAAAGAAGATGGGCAAATATGGATTCATGGGTATCCCGGTTCCCAAGGAGTATGGCGGACAGGGCTGCGATCCTCTGACCTATGTAATGTGTGTTGAGGAGCTCTCAAAGGTTTGTGCTACGACAGGCGTTGTTGTATCCGCACATACCTCTCTTTGCATCGATCCGATCATGACCTACGGCAGTGAGGAGCAGAAGAAAAAATATGTGACCGCACTGGCAAAGGGCGAGAAGCTCGGCGCATTTGCACTGACCGAGCCCGGCGCAGGTACTGACGCACAGGGCTGCCAGACAAAGGCTGTATTAGACGGTGATGAGTGGGTATTGAACGGCTCCAAGTGCTTCATCACAAACGGCAAGGTCGCTGACGTATATATCGTTATCGCCATCACCAGCGTGACCGAGGACAAGAAGGGACGCAAGAAAAAGAACTTCTCTGCATTTATCGTTGAGAAGGGTGCTCCCGGCTTCTCCTTCGGTACAAAGGAAAAGAAGATGGGTATCCGCGGATCTTCTACCTACGAGCTGATCTTCGAGGATTGCAGAATCCCCAAGGATGCATTACTTGGACCCGAAGGAAAGGGCTTCCCGATCGCTATGCATACCTTAGACGGCGGACGTATCGGTATCGCTGCACAGGCACTTGGTATCGCAGAGGGCGCACTTGATCGTGCCATCGCTTATACAAAAGAGAGAAAGCAGTTTGGCCGTTCCATCGCTGCACAGCAGAATACACAGTTCAAGCTGGCTGACATGGCTACGAGAATCGACGCTGCAAAGTTTTTGGTTTACAGAGCTGCCGTTGCAAAGGCAAATCAGAAGGTATACTCCGTAGAAGCTGCAAAGGCAAAGCTGTTTGCTGCTGAGACCGCTATGGCTGTTACCACAGAGTGCGTACAGCTGTTTGGTGGATACGGATATATCAGAGAGTACGAAGTAGAGCGTATGATGCGTGATGCCAAGATCACCGAGATCTACGAGGGAACCTCAGAGGTTCAGCGTATGGTTATCTCCGGCGCTTTATTGAAGTAGTCGTGATCAAAAAGTCTAAAAAAGGAGAAAAAATACATGAAAATCGTAGTATGTATTAAACAGGTTCCCGACACCAAGGGCGGCGTAAAGTTCAACCCGGACGGAACACTTGATAGAGCAGCTATGCTTGCCATCATGAATCCGGATGACAAGGCTGGCTTAGAAGCAGCACTTCGAATCAAAGAGCAGAATGGTGCAGAGGTTACCGTTCTTACCATGGGTCTTCCGAAGGCAGATGATATCCTTCGTGAGGCAATGGCTATGGGTGCAGACAAGGCAATCCTCGTAACAGACCGTGTACTCGGCGGCGCTGATACCTGGGCTACCTCTACCACCATCGCAGGCGCACTGCGCAACATCGATTATGATCTGATCATTACCGGACGTCAGGCAATCGACGGAGATACCGCTCAGGTAGGTCCCCAGATCGCTGAGCATCTTGGACTTCCCGTGATCTCTTATGCACAGGATATCAAACTTGACGGAAACAGCGTGATCGTAAAGCGTCAGTATGAGGACAGATATCATATGGTAAAGGCGCAGATGCCCTGCCTGATCACTGCATTATCTGAGCTGAACACACCCAGATATATGACTCCCGGCGGAATCTTTGATGCCTATGACGAGAAGGAAGTTACCGTATGGGGCAGAGCAGACTTAAAGGATGTGGATGATTCAAACCTTGGTCTGAAGGGCTCTCCCACAAAGATCGCTAAGGCATCTGACAAGGTACGCAAGGGCGCAGGCGAGAAGGTTACTCTCGATGCAACCGAGTCAGTAGAATACATCATGAGCAAATTAACCGAGAAACACGTTATCTAATAAAGGTGGTGAAACGAAATGGGTTTAGAAGAATATAAGGGCGTATTTATCTACGCACAGCAGGTAGACAACGAGATCAGCTCTATCGCTTATGAGCTGCTCGGAAAAGGAAAAGAGTTAGCAGCTGCTTTAGGAACAGACGTTACCGCTGTCCTTCTTGGAAAGGATGTAAAGGGATTATGCGACAAGCTCGCTGAGTATGGCGCAGACAAGGTTATCGTCGTAGACGATCCTGAGCTTGAGGTATATCGTACCGAGCCTTATGCACATGCACTTTCATCTGTCATCAACGAATACAAGCCTGAGATCATGCTCGTAGGCGCTACCGCTATCGGACGTGATTTAGGACCTACAGTATCTGCCAGAGTAGCGACAGGTCTGACCGCAGACTGTACCGTTCTTGAGATCGGTGATTTCCCGTTAGTAGCACAGCCCGGCAAGGAAGATGAGCAGAAGCACAATCAGCTTCTGATGACACGTCCGGCATTCGGCGGCAATACCATCGCTACCATCGCCTGCCCGAACAACCGTCCACAGATGGCTACCGTTCGTCCCGGCGTTATGCAAAAGATCGATCCCATCAAGGGCGCAAAGGCCGAGATCATCGAGTTTAACCCCGGCTTTACTCCGAACAACCGTTATGTTGAGATCCAGGAGATCGTAAAGGCAGTCGGACAGGTAGAGAACATCATGGACGCTAAGATCTTAGTATCCGGCGGACGTGGCGTAGGCAGCGCAGAGAACTTCAAGATGCTGCAGGATCTGGCTGATGCTTTAGGCGGAATGGTCAGCTGCTCCCGTGCAGTCGTAGAAAACGGCTGGCTGGCTCAGGATTATCAGGTAGGACAGACCGGTAAGACCGTTCGTCCGAACGTATACTTTGCCATCGGTATCTCCGGTGCTATCCAGCACGTAGCAGGTATGGAGGAGTCTGATCTGATCGTTGCCATCAACAAAGATGCAGACGCTCCGATCTTCGATGTCGCAGACTATGGTGTAGTAGGCGATCTGCACAAGATCGTTCCTGCCTTAACCGAGGCGATCAAGGCTGCAAACGCTGCAAAATAATAAGTGCACTAAAAAGAGCCGCTTGCGAAAAAACGCAGGCGGCTTTTTTACTTGACATACACCCGTGATAGCACTATAATCACTACGGTGCATTCCATCCACAAGGATGCATACAATTAAAAAGATAGGCTAGGGGTGCCCCGGATGCGGGGCTGAGATGAAGACCCTCATTACTTGAACCGGATCATGCCGGCGTAAGGAAGCAGGAATTGCAATTTCAGTCGAGCCCCTCCTAGAGAAAAGGAGGCTTTTTTTATGTGGAAAATGTTTGCAACGCAATATGTAAATGATTGGGATGAGGTATGCTATCAGCCGACTGCCTTAGGCTACGCGACGCTGGTGGTAGTGGCACTTTTGTGCATCGCGCTCGCAGTAGTAATCGTGCGACACGCCGGAGGCGGCAAAAAGCAGATCACGACCAGACAGCTCATTTTTTCAGCGATGGCGATGGCACTCGCGACGGTTACCTCGATGATCAAGCTCTTTGATGCGCCGATGGGTGGCTCCGTTACATTGTGCAGTATGCTTTTTATCACGCTGATCGGCTATTGGTATGGACCGCGTGTCGGCATTTTAACCGGTGTGGCGTATGGTATATTGCAGCTTGTCATCGATCCGTATATCCTAAGCCTGCCGCAGATGCTCGTCGATTATCCGCTGGCGTTTGGTGCGTTAGGACTCTCCGGCTTTTTCTCAGAGAGCAAATACGGCCTGCAAAAGGGATATTTGTTTGGCATCTTCGGGCGTTGGGTATTTGCGTTTATATCAGGCTATATTTTCTTTGCCTACTATGCATGGGAGGGCTGGAATCCGGCAGCCTATGCGGCTGTGTACAATCTAGCCTACATCGGTATCGAGGGTGCGATCACACTCGTTTTGATCTCGCTTCCGCCGGTTCGTAATGCCCTCGCAGCCGTAAAAAAGCAGGCATTGGCGGAGTAGTAGCATCGAATAAAAAGCCAGAGGTTGACAGCCGAAACATTTTTTCCTAAAATAATAATTTGTGTGAATGGGTAACTTTTCAAAGGAGGAATTGTTTTGGAAGAACAAAGACAGGAAAATAAAATGGGAACCATGCCGGAGGGCAAATTGTTGATGAACATGTCTCTGCCGATGATGGTTTCGATGCTGGTGCAGGCGATGTATAACATCGTAGATAGTATCTTCGTATCGCGTATCAGCGAGAATGCCCTGACGGCTGTTTCTCTGGCCTTTCCGATGCAGACGCTGCTCATCGCGGTAGCAGGTGGCACAGGTGTCGGCGTGAATTCGCTGCTTTCAAAATCTCTGGGCGAGAAAAATTATGACCGGGCGAATAAGACAGCGATGAATGGTATATTTTTATATATCATCAGCTATATCGTATCTGCGATCGTTGGACTACTCGCGGTACGACCGTTTTATGCGAGCCAGATCAAGGGCGCACCGGAAGAGATCATGGAGATGGGTGTACAATATCTGACCATCGTGATGGTCGCTTCCTTTGGATTATATGCGCAGTTTATTTTTGAACGACTGCTGCAGGCGACCGGCCGTACTGTTTTTACGATGATCTCACAAATGATCGGTGCGATCATCAATATTATCCTAGATCCGATCATGATCTTTGGCTATTTTGGCTGCCCGAAGATGGGCGTGGCGGGTGCAGCTATAGCGACTGTTATCGGACAGATCATCGCGGCGTGCATCGGACTACTATATAATCTAAAGAAAAATACGGATATTACCTTTAGCTTTCGAGGCTTTCGCCCGGATGGGCACATCATCGGTACGATCTACAAGGTCGGCGTGCCCTCGATAGTCATGCAGTCCATCGGTTCTGTGATGACCTATGGCATGAATCTGATCCTCGTTGGACTATCAGCGACAGCAGCCGCCGTATTTGGCGTATATTTCAAGCTGCAGAGCTTTTTCTTCATGCCGGTGTTTGGACTAAACAATGGCTTGATCCCTATCGTTGCCTATAACTATGGCGCACGCAGAAAGGATCGTATGCTTCGTACGATCAAGTGGGCGCTCGTGGTAGCATTTTGCTTTATGCTGCTGGGCTTTATCATATTTGAGACGATTCCCGGTGCTCTGCTGCTTCTCTTTGATGCATCGGAGAACATGCTCGCCATCGGTATTCCGGCACTTCGAAAGATTGCGGTGCATTTCTTGATCGCGTGGTTTTGCATTGTGGCAGGCTCTGTCTTTCAGGCGGTCGGCAATGGTATGTACAGTCTGTATGTGTCCGTAGCACGTCAGTTGATCGTGCTGCTTCCGGTTGCCTATCTCTTATCAAAGGTTGGCGGACTCGATGCGATCTGGTGGAGCTTTCCGATTGCGGAGCTGATGAGCTGTCTGATTTCCACGATTTGCCTGATTCTCACCTATAAAAAGGTGATTGCGCCGCTTCCGGACGTAGCGAAATAGAAGAAAAAAGGGAAAATATGAACAAATTGTAAACAAAAAGTTCACATAATATTAATTTCATTGACAAAAAATGTTCATAGAAGCTCGATATACTATGTTCATCACATGAAGTGATACACACGAGTAACTTTTTCAATTTTTCATAACTCTCCCCTTTATACGAACGCCGATGTGCATGCATCGGCGTTCCTTATGTTTGCAAAACCCAAAAATCAATCCCGGAATACTTGCAAGAACCGTAAAGATAGCATAAAATGTTGTCAAACGAAAGTTACAAACGACACAGAAAGTGAGAGGAATGCATGATTTTTCGTAAAATATCCGACAAAGAGCTGCGCTGTCGCCTGAGTGGTGAGGAGATTCGCGCACAGGGCTTAAAGGTCACCGATTTGTTGGTACGTTCGGACAAGACATTAGAATTTTTTGAATATTTAGTGCAGGAGGCCAGGGAGGAGACCGGCTTTGAAAAGACAGGCCCGATGTCAGTAGAGGGTGTGCTATTTCAGGACAATCTGGAGTTGATCTTCCGTAATATTGATGAGGAGTCATTGTCAGAGGCGATCGATTCTGACTTTCCGGAGATTTCGATGCCAAAGCTGCAGGATGCGCTAGAGGACATCGATGAGAGCAGTGATGGAGTAGTACAGCTGATGCAGGTTTCCTTTGAGTCGTTTGATTCCTTGCTATCCTTCTGTAGTCGGATTTCTTTTCCGGGGCTTTTGCATACGATGTTGTATCGTGAGGAGAATGGCTATATTCTGCTGATCGATCTCGATGAATGCAACAAGCAGCAGCTGGGTGCCTTGTGCATGCTGGTCAATGAATACGCGCATAGCTGCACCTATGGAGATTTGCAGGCGAGCTGGCTGCTGGAGCATGGAGATCCTATCTGCGAGGATCCGCTGTGGCTGTTTGCACAGCTTTAATCAAAAGGACAAACGCAAAAGAGCATCGGTGATGCTCTTTTTTGCTGTATAGGAAACTTCGTTCCTATACAGCAAAATGCTCCGCAGGGATGCGCACCTCGCGGAAATGAAATATATGCTTCGCATACCGCTCGGGCGCGAAAGAGTCGCAAGCGACTCTTTTTTACTATAGAAAATTTTTGTATAAAAACAACATCCGTGTGACCGAATATGAGCGAGTATGACCGAATTTGTGCAACTCAACCAAATTTATAACGAAACATTTGTGAAATAGTTTGATTGAATTTGAATGACTATGACGGTATACTAGCTTTATCACACGGAAAGGAGGAAAAAACATGATCTATACAGTCACATTCAATCCTTCGCTGGACTATATCGTGTCCGTGGATGATTTTAAGCTTGGCATGACCAATCGGACGAGCAGTGAGATGATACTGCCGGGTGGAAAAGGAATAAATGTATCTACTGTTTTAGGAAATCTCGGGATCGAGAGCACGGCGCTAGGCTTTGCGGCGGGCTTTGTGGGAGATGAAATCGTGCGCAGAGTAGACAGAGAGCATATCCGATCGGAGTTTATCTACAGTGAGAGCGGCTGCTCTAGGATAAACGTCAAGCTGCAAAACATCGAAGGCACAGAGATCAATGGAAACGGACCGGATATCAGCGCAGACATGATCGAGCAGCTGATGAGCATTCTTGAGCGATTAGTCAGCGGTGATACGCTCGTATTGGCAGGCTCGATTCCGCAGACGATGCCGGATGATATGTACAGCATCATCCTGGAGCATCTGGCGGGCAGAGGGATTTTGACTGTAGTGGACGCAACACAGGAGCTACTGCTGCACGTATTGCCGTATCATCCTTTTTTGATCAAGCCAAACAATCATGAATTGGCAGAAATCTTTGGGGTGAAGCTGCAGACGAGAGAGGAATGCATACCCTATGCAGAGAAGCTGCAGGAGATGGGTGCGAGAAATGTGCTCGTATCGCTGGCAGGAGAGGGCGCGTTGCTCGTCGCAGAGGATGGAGAGATCTTTAGCTCACCGGCACCAAAGGGGCAGCTGATCAACGGTGTGGGAGCAGGTGATTCCATGGTAGCAGGTTTTTTGGCAGGCTGGATGGAGCGCGCTTCCTATGAGCATGCGTTTTATATGGGGGTTGCAGCGGGCTCTGCCAGTGCATTTTCAGAATACCTGGCCACGAGGGAGCAGGTAGATGAGGTATACAATTCGTTAATGGAGGAGAGAGATTTACGATGAAGATCATAGACTTACTCGATCGGCGCAGTATATCCCTGAATGGGACGCCGACCGGAAAAAAGGAAGCGCTCGATCAGATGATCGATCTGATGGCGCGCAGCGGAAAAATCAAAGATGTAGACAGCTATCGTAGGGAGGTTTTTGCGAGAGAAGAGGAAAGCACGACCGGTATCGGAGATGGAATCGCGATTCCGCACGGTAAGTGCGATGCGGTTGAGCGTCCCGGACTGGCTGCGATGGTTGTAAAGCAGGGCGTGGATTTTGATTCGCTCGACGGCGAACCGGTCAAACTCATTTTTTTGATCGCTGCACCGAATACGGAGGATAATGTACATTTAGATGTGCTGAGCAAACTATCCGTGCTTTTGATGGATGAGAATTTTGCAAAAAAGCTGCAAAAGGCAAAGTCAGTCGATGAGTTTTTGCAGATTATCGATCGCGCGGATGAGTCAGAGGCTGGAATCGATGAACGACTGGCATGTGCGAATGCTTCGTCAGGAGGCTGTAGGCTGTTGGCTGTTACCTCATGTCCTACAGGTATCGCACATACATATATGGCAGCCGAAGGCATCGAGAAGGCGGCAAAGGCGAAGGGCTGCTCGATCAAGGTGGAGACGCGAGGCTCTGGCGGTGCAAAAAATGTATTGACCAAAAAGGAGATCGCGGAGGCTGACTGCATCATCATCGCAGCTGATGCGCAGGTGCCGATGGCTCGCTTTGATGGA
This sequence comes from Lachnospiraceae bacterium, assembly GCA_963594555.1. Classification (GTDB taxonomy): domain Bacteria; phylum Bacillota; class Clostridia; order Lachnospirales; family Lachnospiraceae; genus W0P33-017. The sequence goes on from CAVBEI010000019.1 coordinate 19,452, forward strand.
AAAAAGGTCATCATCGCACAGGTGTCAGATGGAATTAAGCGTGCGGACAAGCTCGTTGCGAAGGCCATCTCCGGTTCTGTGCCGCTGTATCATGATAGCTCCTCTTCGGATACAAAGGAGAGCACGGGAAGCGGCAGCATTGGTCATCAGATTTACACCTGGCTGATGAACGGTGTATCGCATATGCTTCCATTTGTCGTGGGCGGAGGTATTTTGATCGCACTGGCCTTTTTGATTGATGGCTTAAACGTAGATTTGGCAGCATTGCCTGCCGATGAACGCAGTAACTTCGGAACGATTACGCCTCTGGCTGCTCTGCTCAAGGGAATCGGAGGAACGGCCTTTGGTCTGATGCTGCCTGTGCTGGCAGGCTTTATCGGTATGGCAATCGGTGACAGACCGGCGCTTTTGCTTGGCTTTGTCGGTGGTATGATGGCAGCCAATGGAAAATCAGGCTTTTTAGGTGCGATAGCAGCAGGCTTTGCGGCAGGCTTTATTATTCGATTGCTGAGAAAAGCCTTTGAAAAACTGCCGACGGCGATTGAAAAGCTAGCACCTGTGCTGCTCTATCCTGTAATCGGTGTATTTTTGATCGGAATTCTCATGACCTTTATTGTCGAACCGATCATGGGCGGCATCAATACAGGCCTTAATGACATGCTCACCAACATGGGACAGATGAGTAAAATTGTACTTGGTCTCGTGCTCGGCGGTATGATGGCGATCGATATGGGCGGTCCGTTCAACAAGGCTGCATACGTATTCGGCGTAGGCTCCATCGCGGCAGGAAATTATGACATTATGGCATCTGTGATGATCGGCGGTATGACACCTCCGTGTGCGATCGCACTGGCGACAATGCTGTTTAAAAACAAGTTTACTGCAGAGGAACGTGAGGCTGCTCCGACGAGCTTTATCATGGGACTTGGTTTTATCACAGAGGGAGCTATCCCCTATGCAGCAGCAGATCCGCTGCGCGTACTGCCCTCTTGTATCGCAGGCTCTGCAATTGCCGGAGCGATCTCTATGGCAGCCGGCTGTACGCTCATGGCACCGCACGGTGGCATCTTCGTATTCATGGTGGTTGGCAATCCATGGATGTATGTTTTAGCATGGCTGGCAGGCACGATAGTTTCTGCATTATTGCTTGGCTTATTAAAGAAGAATGTGGTACACTAAAGATAGGAAAAATTATCTGCCTGGAGTGATCCGGGCAGATATTGCATGCGGATAATTATGATCATCTAAAAAGGAGGTTAATGGACATGAGGGAATTTAACTACACGATCACAGACCCGGAAGGCATTCATGCAAGGCCGGCAGGAGAGCTGGTTAAGGAAGCCAAAAAGTACGCCTGTGCAGTAAAGCTCACAAAGGATGGAAAAACAGGCGACTGCAAGAAGATCTTTGGCATCATGGGACTCGCTGTAAAATGCGGCAATGAGGTGACGATGTCCTTTGACGGTGAGGATGAGGATGTGGCCTGTGAGGCCTTTTGGACCTTTATGAATGAAAATCTGTGAAGATGCTGAACAATTACCATTCGTTGGTATCTGATTAGGAGAATGACGATGCAGATATTTGAGGGAAAAAGTGTTCTTGGCGGGATTGCGATAGGGCGCATCCACGTACACAAAAAGGACGCACAGCAGGTAAAGCGTGTGCGGATTACGGATGCAGAGTCTGAGGTGTCACGTTTCCATGTGGCACGAGGGCATGCGATTGGACAGCTGGGCGATTTGTATGAAAAAGCGCTGCGGGAGATCGGTGAGACAAATGCTGCGATTTTCGAGGTGCATCAAATGATGCTCGAGGATGACGATTATAATGAATCAGTAGAGACGATCATCCGCTCACAGCAGGTAAATGCCGAGTATGCGGTTGCGACGACCGGAGACAATTTTGCTGAGATGTTTGCATCGATGGATGATGCGTATATGAAGGAGCGTGCGGCAGATGTGCGTGACATTTCAGAGCGTGTGATCCGTATTCTAAGCGATGCAGACACTAAAGGTATGGCTGAGGATGAGCCTGTGATATTAGTGGCAGACGATCTGGCACCGTCAGAGACAGTACAGATGGACAAGAGCAAGGTGCTTTCCTTTGTGACGCTTCAGGGTTCACTAAATTCTCATACAGCGATCCTTGCTCGTACGATGAATATACCTGCATTGGTTGCGACGAATATTAAGACATTGGAGGAAATCGACGGATGTCTTGCTGTGGTTGATGGTGAGAGCGGACGGCTGTATGTTGAGCCGGATGAGGCTGTGATGGAGCGCCTGACACGAAAGAGAGATGAATTTTTAGAGCAAAAGGAGCTGCTTTGGACACTTAAGGGTAAGGAGAATATTACCCTGGATGGAAAATCGATTATGCTCTATGCAAATATCGGAAACACTAAGGATCTGGCGGCAGTACTGCAGAATGATGCCGGTGGAATAGGACTATTTAGGAGCGAATTTATCTACCTCGAGCGGGATCATTTTCCGAGTGAGGAGGAGCAGTTTTCGATCTACAAAAAGGTTGCTCAGACCATGGCAGGCAGGCGTGTCATTATTAGAACGCTGGATATAGGTGCAGACAAGCAGTGTGATTATTTTGACCTGAAAAAAGAAGAAAATCCGGCACTGGGATGTAGGGCGATTCGTATATGCCTGACGAGACCGGAGATTTTCAAGACACAGCTGCGCGCGCTGTTTCGTGCCAGCGCATTCGGGAAAATTGCCATCATGTATCCGATGATCACGAGTGTATCAGAGGTGCGTCAGATCAAGGAGATCGTCGCTGAGGTATGTGAACAGCTGGACGCAGACGGTATCACGTACGGGCAGGTAGAGCAGGGCATCATGATCGAGACACCTGCGGCAGTTATGATCAGTGATGAGCTGGCAGCAGAGGTGGATTTTTTCAGTATCGGAACGAATGATCTGACGCAATATACGCTGGCCCTTGACAGGCAGAATACATCTCTGGATGCATTTTATGATGCGCATCATCCGGCTGTGCTTCGCATGATTGAGATGACTGTAAACAGTGCGCATGCACACGGTATCTGGGTAGGTATCTGTGGAGAGCTCGCGGCAGACACCTCGCTGACGAAGACCTTTTTAAAGATGGGTGTGGATGAGCTGTCAGTATCTCCCGGACGCGTGCTGCCACTGCGCAGCGTGATTCGCGAGATAGACCTATCGAAAGGAAATGGATGATATGCTGACAGAACAACGCTATGAAGAGATACTTAGCCTGTTAGATGCAAAAAAGAGTATTACGGTATCGGAGATTTGTAAGCGCCTTCGGATCTCCGAATCCACCGCCAGGAGAGATATCAATGCACTGGATCAGGCAGGACGCCTGGTGCGTGTATTTGGCGGTGCAGTTGCAGCCGATTTGCATTTTGAATCAAAGGAACCGACGGTAGAACAAAAGATGGACCGCAACATCGAGGAAAAGAGACGGATTGCCTCCTTTGCGGCCTCTTTGCTGGAACCGTCTGATTTTGTCTATCTGGATGCCGGAACGACGACGGGCTTTATGCTAGAAGCGATACGAGATCATAGTGTGACGATCGTGACCAACGGAGTCATGCACGCACAGCGGCTGGCGGCCAGAGGCATGCATGTCTATCTGATCGGCGGAGAGCTGAAGGGCTCGACAGAGGCAGTAGTTGGTGCACAGGCGATGAATACGCTGCGCGGCTATCATTTTACAAAGGGATTTTTCGGAACGAATGGTGCAAATCGCAGAGAAGGACTCACGACACCGGATGCTGAGGAGGCACTCATCAAGCAGACGGCGCTTGGCCAGTGCAAATGCAGCTATGTGCTCTGTGACTCAAGCAAATTTGATCAGGTTAGCTCTGTCACCTTTGCGGGCTTTGATGATGTTGCGATTCTGACGGAGCACTGTCCGGAGCGCTACCGCGAGTGTAAAAATATAATAATATGTGGGAAAATAGGTGAAGAAGATGAAGATGGATCAGGTGAGACAGACAGTCGTTGAAAAACTCATCGAAACGCACACCACTATCGCCACGATGGAGAGCTGCACCTCCGGCTTGATCGCCTCGATGATCACAGACACACCGGGAGCATCTGCCATCTTTCCGGGGGGCTTCGTGACCTATGCAAATGAGACGAAATGTCTCGCAGGTGTGGATGCAGCTGTGATCGAAGCTTATGGCGTGTATTCGCCTGAGTGTGCAGAGGCGATGGCATTTTCAGCACAAAAAAAATTAAACACTGCACTCGCGATCGGGATCACCGGTACGACCGGTGAAGTAGATCAAAAAAACGAGGACAGTGTCTTAGGTGTGGCGTATTATTGCATATTATTTGGTGATACGGCTTATCCTTATGAGATCCATGAGGATGTCGCCGGACTAGGCCGCCGTGAGATAAAGCAGCTCTACGCCGATCATGTATTTACATCGCTGTCGCAGCTTTTAAGCATGCTATAGAATAATTAAAAGCCCCCTTTGCATCATAAAGGGGGCTTTTGAATGTAATTAGAAATCCACTTCGGTATCGTAGTAGCAGCACTTTAAGAGCTTTTCCATCTCTTCCTGGGAAGGAATACGAGGATTTGAGCCTGTGCATGCATCGAGAATGGCATTGGCTGCGATCTCAGGCAGTCTCTCTAGGAATACCTCCTCCGGTACAAAACCGTTCTCGGTCGGATAGCTGTCTGCACCGTAATTTTTGATGCAGTGAGGAATGTTCAGATCGTCGTTCATCTTGCGCAGATATGCGATGAGTGCAGCGACCTTTTCATCATCGGATGCGTCCCTGGCGGTGATTCCCATGTAATCAACGATCACGCCATAGCGCTTCTTTGCGGTCTCGTCCTTTGCATTGAAGGCGATGACCTTCGGCAGATACATCGCATTGGCTGCGCCGTGGATGATGTGTGCGCCGTAGTCCTCAAAGGCAGCACCGGTCTTGTGTGCCATAGAGTGAACGATACCAAGCAAAGCATTGGAGAATGCCATGCCTGCTAAGCACTGTGCGTCATGCATACGATAGCGGCTCTCCATATCCTCATTATAGGAAGGAATGAGATCCTTGATGATCATCTCGATCGCATGGATGGCAAGCGGATCGGTATAATTGCAGTTTGCAGTAGATACATATGCCTCGATGGCGTGTGTGATGGCATCCATACCTGTATGAGCTACGAGCTTTTTCGGCATGGTAGCTGCCAGCTCGGGATCAACGATGGCTACGTCCGGTGTGATCTCGAAGTCAGCGATCGGATATTTGATGCGATCCTGATAATTTGTGATGATGGAGAAGGCTGTCACCTCTGTTGCAGTTCCTGATGTAGAGGAGATCGCACAGAAATGAGCCTTTGTACGAAGCTTCGGCAGACCGAATACCTTGCACATATCCTCAAAGGTGCACTCGGGATACTCGTACTTGATCCACATAGCCTTGGCTGCGTCGATGGGTGAACCGCCGCCCATGGCGATGATCCAATCGGGCTGGAACTTCTCCATCGCCTCAGCACCCTTCATAACTGTCTCAACAGAAGGATCGGGCTCGATGCCTTCAAATATCTCAACCTCCATGCCGGCTTCCTTCAGATAGCCGATCGCACGGTCTAAAAATCCAAAGCGCTTCATGGAACCGCCGCCTACGCAGATCATGGCGCGCTTGCCTTCGAATGTCTTGAGTGCCTCTAAAGATCCTTTTCCGTGATAGAGATCTCTGGGTAATGTAAATCTTGCCATAGTGTAAAAACCCTCCTGTTTGTAGTGTATGCGGGCTGTTTTTATCCCGCAGTTTATGGTTGTTAAAATTTTAACATCTACGCAGATTTATCGTCAATGCGCGAATACGCTAAATTTGTAATGGAAAGTTTGTGAACTATTTTGAGCGCTTTTTTGTACTATTTTGCGTACATCTATTGACAGTATAAAATTATTAGCACTCGCACTTGACGAGTGCTAATAATCGGAGTATACTACGAGTCATAAGGAAAAAATTTTATATACCTTGCGAAAGGAGGCTATTTTATGAACATACAGAAATTTACGCAAAAATCCATGGAAGCAGTCAACGACTGTGAAAAACTGGCATACGAATATGGAAACCAGGAAATCGAGCAGGAGCATCTGTTGGTGGCACTGCTGCAGCAGTCTGACGGCCTGATCCCGAAGCTGATCGAGAAGATGGAGATCGATCTGGCTCATTTTACAAATAATGCGCAGAGTAAGCTCGCAGCCCGCGTCAAGGTCAGTGGCGGTCAGGTCTTTGTCGGAAAGGACTTAAACCAGGTGCTGATCCATGCCGAGGATGAGGCGAAGGCACTATCGGATGAATATGTATCTGTGGAGCATCTTTTTTTGGCCTTGCTGAAATATCCGAATAAGGCGATGAAGGAGCTGTTGAAGGAGTATGGCATCACAAGGGATCGTTTTTTGACGGCTCTGTCAACTGTGCGTGGCAATCAAAGAGTGACGAGTGATAATCCGGAAGCGACCTACGATACATTGGAAAAATACGGCTATGATATGGTCGAGCGGGCGAGAAATCAAAAGCTTGATCCTGTCATCGGCAGGGATGAGGAGATTCGAAACGTCGTTCGTATTTTGTCACGAAAGACGAAAAACAATCCGTGTCTTATAGGCGAGCCCGGTGTCGGCAAGACCGCGGTAGTAGAAGGCTTAGCGCAGCGTATCGTAAAGGGTGATGTGCCGGAGGGACTGAAGGATAAGAAGCTTTTTGCCCTGGATATGGGCGCACTCGTGGCAGGCGCAAAATACCGCGGTGAGTTCGAGGAGCGTCTAAAGGCAGTGCTCGATGATATCAAAAATTCCGACGGGCAGATCATTCTCTTTATAGATGAGCTGCATACCATCGTAGGAGCCGGCAAGACCGACGGAGCCATGGATGCCGGACAGCTCTTAAAGCCCATGCTGGCGCGCGGCGAGCTGCATTGCATCGGTGCGACCACACTCGATGAGTATAGAGAATACATCGAAAAGGATGCCGCGCTGGAGAGGCGGTTTCAGCCTGTTATGGTAGAGGAGCCGACAGTGGAGGATACCATCTCCATATTGCGTGGACTAAAGGAACGCTATGAGGTCTTTCACGGTGTAAAAATCACAGACGGTGCCCTCGTATCGGCTGCAGTTCTCTCAAACCGTTACATCAGCGATCGTTTCCTGCCGGATAAAGCCATTGATCTGGTGGATGAGGCGTGTGCGCTCATCAAGACAGAGTTAGATTCCATGCCAGGCGAGCTCGATGAGCTGAATCGCAGGATTATGCAATTGCAGATAGAGGAGACTGCTCTCAAAAAGGAGACTGACAGGCTCTCTGCAGAACGTCTGGAAAATATACAGAAGGAATTAGCCGAGCTGCAGGATGATTTTTCTGCAAAAAAGGCGCAGTGGGAAAACGAAAAGGCATCCGTTGAAAAGGTACAAAAGCTGCGCGAGGAGATCGAGGCAGTAAAGGCGGACATAAATAGCGCCAAACAAAGCTACGACCTGCAAAAGGCAGCCGAGCTGCAGTACGGAAAACTGCCTCAGCTGCTGCAGGAGCTTGAGGAAAAGGAAAGCGAGCTAAAGGATAAGGATCTTTCACTCGTACATGAAAATGTCAGTGATGAAGAGATCGCGCGTATCATCTCACGCTGGACCGGTATACCTGTTGCAAAGCTAAACGAGTCCGAGCGGAATAAGACGCTGCATCTGGACGAGGAATTACATAAGCGCGTCATCGGGCAGGACGAGGGTGTTACGCGTGTCACGGAAGCCATCATTCGTTCAAAGGCCGGCATCAAGGATCCGAGCAAGCCTATCGGTTCCTTCCTATTTTTAGGACCGACAGGTGTCGGAAAAACAGAGCTTGCCAAGGCGCTCGCTGCCAGCCTCTTTGATGATGAAAATAACATGGTGCGGATAGATATGAGTGAGTATATGGAGAAGCATTCCGTATCGCGTCTGATCGGAGCGCCTCCCGGATATGTGGGCTATGAGGAGGGCGGACAGCTCACCGAGGCAGTGCGCAGAAAGCCATATTCTGTGGTGCTCTTTGACGAGGTGGAAAAGGCTCATCCGGATGTATTCAATGTACTGCTGCAGGTATTAGACGACGGACGAATCACAGACTCTCAGGGACGAACAGTAGATTTTAAAAATACGATACTGATCATGACCTCGAATTTGGGTGCACAGTATCTATTAGATGGAATTGATGGAGACGGCAATATCACACCGGAGGCTGAATCTGCCGTGATGGGAGAGCTTAGAAGCTCCTTTAGACCGGAATTTTTAAATCGTTTGGATGAGACGATTTTATTCAAGCCTTTGACGAAAAAGGATACGAGCGGCATAGTACGCTTACTGCTCGCCGATTTAAACACTCGTCTGGCAGATCGGGAGCTTTCTGTCTTACTCACACCGGAGGCAGAGGATTTTGTCATTGAGCAGGCCTATGATCCGGTATACGGAGCGCGTCCGCTGAAGCGTTTCCTGCAAAAGACCGTGGAGACACTCTCTGCAAAGCTCATCCTATCCGATGAAGTGCATGCAGGAGATACCATCGAGATTTATGTAAGAAACGGCGCACTCGCTGCCGGCAGTAGTGAAAAATAAATATATAGCCATCAAAGGATGATTAAATGAAAACTAATCAGGATAGCACCTTTAGTCCTACGATACCGCAGACAATCAGTAATACACATAGTATTTGCGGCAGGGATAGTGACTCGTGAAAGATAAAATATCCAAGCAGTGTGGTACCGACGATCCCAAAGCCTGTCCACATGGCATATGCGCTGCCAAGCGGCAGCTTTTTAAGCGCCATCGCTAAAAATACGGCACTCAGGATATATCCAACTGCTGTAGCGATACTCGCTGCAGGCTTGGTGAAGCCCTCGGATAATTTCATGGCAAAAGCCCAGGAAACCTCAAAGATTCCTGCCAATAATAACATCAACCACTGCATTTTTTATTCTCCTATGTAAAAAAGCTAAAAAAGTGTGCATCGTGTACGCAGAGCACATGCTGCATAGGACTAACGATAAGTGATAGAACAGTGCTTGTCAATATCTCTTTATTTTCCACCTTTTTATTCCGATAACAAAGAATAGATATGTATGACTGTTCAGGCACTAAGCATTTGCGATGAAGGAGGAATAACCATGAGTCTGGTGTTATCAGCGGATAGCCTTACGAGGCGTGCGTATACAGGAAATACGATGTATCAAAATGCGGGCTATCGAAGCGATCAGAAGGGAAATGATATGCTGCGGGCGGATCAGCGTGCTATGCTGCGCGCCATAGACAGACTCGATACGCTGGATTTTTCATCGTCTGACGAGACTGATACAAAGCGTATTTATGAGACGATCACTTCCTATGTGGAGGTCTACAACAACGCGGTATCTTCTACAACAAATGCCGACAACTCACATATAAATGGCATAGGAAAGAAGCTGCGTGCACTCACGAAGGATTATAAATCACAGCTTTCCGATATCGGAATCTCGATAAAAAGCGACGGAACACTAAATGTTGATGCGACAGAGCTGAAAAAAGCGACGACGATCAAGGTATCAAAGGTATTTGGCGATGATGCCTATAAAAAAGATATGCGCACGATCATGAAAAAGCTGCGAAGCCAGCTAAACCGCTATCCCAGCTATGAAGCGACTCAGTATGAGACCTCGCAGACTGCGTCTGAGGATACGCGTAATAGTGCTGCGTACTCTTCACCTGAAACTGCCGGTAGTAGCTTGAATTTATATGTGTAAACGGCTATAATGTTACTATTCATAGGTAATGGTAGATAAACAGTTACCGATTTTCCTTTGAAGGTGCCTGTGAATAGTAAGAATTTACTGGGAGATAAATAGATGAAAAAGAGATGGATCGCTACCATTCTGGCAGTGACAATGCTTATGACGATGCCGGTATCTGTGCCTGATATGACACAGGATGGAGCATTTAGTACACAAATGACTGCGCTGGGCGCTACTACCACGGCAAATGGCGTAGAAAAGGATACGAATGCAGACGGCGTGAGTGATACAGGTTTTGTGTATACGATCACCGGTACGACTGCAACTATCACATCCTATCAGGGTACTGCGACAGCACTTACCGTTCCGACGCGCATCGAGGCGAGCGGTACCGGTACGATCACGGCAGGCACCTATGATGTGACTGCGATCGGAAGCGCCGCCTTTGCAGGTAATGCCGGTCTTGTGTCGGTTACGATGCAGGGAGCAGCGACCTCCGGCAGCGGCAGCAGCAGCTCCACAGCGAATGCTGCGGTAGGCCTTCAGACTATCGGTGAGCGTGCCTTTTTTGGCTGCCCGACACTGACGACTGTGACGATTCCTGCCACTGTGACTAGCATCGGCAGTCTCGCCTTCAGCGATTGCCCGGCACTCAGCTCCTTGAATGTCACGGCAGGAAATCAGCGTTATATTTCAAACGATGGTGTCCTATATGAATATATCGGCTATAGCTCCGGGGCGACCGGCAGCTATAATACCTACACACTGATGCAGTATCCGTCTGGTAAGACCGGCACAGCCTACTCGGTACCGGCTGCGATTGCAGGGCGCCTTGCTTCCGTCGGACAGGGAGCCTTTGCCGGAGCACAGTCATTGACTAGCGTGACGCTGCCGGAGACTGTCGGATATATAGGCGTAGAGGCATTCCGAGGCTGCACTTCTCTGACGTCGATTGCGATTCCGTCGCAGGTGACTTCTATCCCTGCGTATGCCTTTAGCGGCTGCACGAAGCTAGAGACAGTGACGATTCCGGAGGGTGTGTCTTCGATCGGAGATTTCGCCTTTCAAAACTGTGCGTCGCTGACAGCGATCACTTTGCCGGAGAAGCTTACTGCCATAAACACCGGAACCTTTTTTGGCTGCAGCAAGCTCAGTGAGCTGACGGTTTTTTCTAATGTAAAGAGCATCGGTGCAACAGCATTTGCCTATTGCACCTCTCTGGTAAAGATTACGATTCCGTCTAGTGTGACGAGCATCGGAGCCAATGCCTTTCTCGCTGTGAATGGACTGACCATGTACTGCCACAGCGGTTCTGCAGCAGCGACCTATGCATCTAGCAATAAGATCGGAGCAGTCATGACCTATACGGTTCGTTTTCTCTCCGATACGAATAACCTGTTAAAATCCGAAGAGGTAGTATACGGCTCGGCTGCTACGGCTCCTGTCATGGCAGAGCGCCCCGGCTATCAGCTCGTATGGAGCAGCGATTTTTCCAATATTTCCAGTGATCTGACCGTGACAGCCAGCTACAAGCGTGTCTATACAGTTACCTTTGTGGATGGCTACCGGGATAAGAGCGCGACTGCACAGGTCGAATACGGAAACGCCGCCAAGGCACCGAAATGGACGATGAGCGGATACACGCTGCGCTGGGACAAGAGCTTTTCTGCTGTCACCGGTGATATGACAGTCTATGCGATCTGGAAGGATCCAAAGACCGGCTTTACGATCAATAAAAACACAAAAAAGCCTGCCAAGGTAGACACGGAGCTAACAAAGGGCACGGTGACCTATCGTGTGACCGCTGCCAATGTCCAAAATCCCAAGGTGACCTATGTGTCCAATTCCAACGCGACGGCCCGCACCATCACGATTCCTAAGGCCGTTACGATCAAAGGTGTAAAATATAAAGTAACCGGCATCGGAGAAGAAGCCTTCAAGGGGAATAAGACCATAACGACGCTTACGATCGGTGCCAATGTGACGACCATCGGGGACAAGGCCTTTCAGAATTGCAAAAAGCTCTCTACTGTGAAGATAAACACGAAAAACCTAAGCACGATCGGAGAAAAAGCCTTCTATGGCATTAAAAATAACGCCACATTCTCTGCCTATCGCTCAAAGCTGATCGCCTATCAGTCAAAGATCAAGAGCTCAGGCATAAATACCACGATCCGACTGCGGGCAATCGGCTAGAATATGACAGGAGACTTGCATGGATAGAAATGTAGAAAATAAAAGTCTTCAACTAAAGATTGTTTGCGCACTGCTCATTTTTGCAGGCTGTCTGCTATGCTGGATGCATAATTTTGCAGTGCCTGTACAGGCGGCTGATATCACGCTTGGCGGAACACCGATTTCCGGCGGAACTTCTGTGGCCGGAGGACAGAGCGCAGTCGATTCGAACGGGTTCGTGTTTTACTACCAGATCTATGGAAGTGCGAGTGCAGGCGAGGTCGTCATCAGCGGCTACAGCTACTCCGGCAGCACGGCAAAGGAGCTGGTGCTCCCGGCCTATATTCAGGAAAGTGGACAGACGAGCCCCTATAAGGTCGTTGGTATAAACGGCAGTGTCTTTGCAAATTGCCCGTATATCTCCGGTGTGACCTTTGGCTCGACCTATCAATTTGTCAGTGCAGAGGCCTTTATGGGCTGCCCGCTGACCTCGATCACCTTTAACCACAACGGCACGTTAACGAGTATCAAGGACCGTGCGTTTTATCGGTGTAAGTCGCTGACGAGCGTGACTATCCCTGCCAGCGTAACGAGCATCGGAACAGGCGTATTTGCGGATTGCACCTCCTTAAATGCGATCACGGTAGTCAGCGGTAATCAAAAATATTGCGCAGAAAACGGTGTGCTCTATACCATCGGCAAGGATATGCTCATTCAATGGCCGGCGGCACTTCTCGTGGGCAGCTCCACCTCCGGCAGCTGTGTCATCGGCTCATCCACCTGCCCGGTACGGGTGATCGGAGATAAGGCATTTGAGGGCTGCATCTATCTGAGTGCGATTACGGATATGTATAGTACGGTGACGACCATCGGGGAGCAGGCCTTTTATAACTGCAGCGCTCTTAATGCAGTGACGATTCCGTCTACTGTGTTATCCGTTGGCAATCAGGCCTTTAGCGGCTGTTCGAGTGCCCTGGTGATCAGCTGTGATAAAAATTCCGCAGCCGAAACCTATGCGAAGAACAATAATATCGCGACGAGTGTGACGTGTACTGTGAATTTTTACGATGGCACTACCTTAGTCAAGACTGAGAGAGTGCAGCTTGGTGCTGCTGCTACTGCGCCGACTCTGACGGAAAAGAGCGGCTATACGCTCACCTGGGACAAGGAATTCACAAATGTGCAGCAAAATCTCGATGTATATGCGTCCTGGAAACAGAATTTTACGGTGACCTTTCAGGATCCGGAGAGTGGTCAGGTCACAGAGCAGACCGCCTACTATGGCAGCTCAGTGACTCCTCCGAGCTGGACGCGCGCCGGCTATACGTTGGGCTGGGATTCTTCGGATTATACCTATGTAAAAAAGAACATGACTATCCATGCGGTCTGGCTCGTATCGATGACAGGGCAGACAATCACCGAGGAGGCGCCGTCGCTTGGCGATACGCGAACGATCAATTTCATCACCTATCAGGTCATAAAGACAGCTCAGGCGGATCCGCGTGTGTGCGCAGTAGGCTGCACCAAGCAGACGATTGGCACCATAAATCTGCCGGCTCGCATCACCTTTGGCGGTGTGAGCTATAAGGTGACACGGATCGGACGCGGGGCATTTCGGGATATGCCAAAGCTTGCGAGCGTGACGATCGGAAAGAATATGATTCGCATTGATAAAAATGCATTTTACAATTGCCCGAAGCTAAAGACCATCAAAATAAACAGCAGAAAGATCACGGGCATAGGCGAGAAGGCGTTTTCTAAGACCTATGTCAAGGCAAAGGTCAATGTCGTAAACGGTAAGGTTAAAAAATACAAAAAATACCTGTTGGATGCAGGACTAAGTACCTACGCGAGGGTTTACTAAAAAAGGGGGAATAGCACCATGAACAGTATGTTGTTGATTTTCGGAGGCTTGCTGCTGATCGTAATCATTGCAGTAGTAGCTGTGGTAGCTGCAGTATCTGCCGTGACAGCGGCGGTTGTCGCAGACGAGGAAAGCGGTGAGGAAGAATAGAGGAAAAATAATGGAAGAAAAAGAAAAAAATAAAGCAGATACACGAGTCGCAAAGCTCCTGCTCGTGAGCTATGCCCTGCGCAAGGCGTCCTATACGATTCGTCTGCTCGCCGGTGGCTACCTGGTGTATCTGATGTATCAGCTCTTTTCTGAAGCAGGAGACAGCGGCGAGGAGCTGACGGTTTTGATGATCATAGCCGGCGTGCTCATGATGCTGGCAGGCATCTATTTTGTGATCGGCGGCTTGTATGCCTTGGCGAATGGGATATACAGCGAGAACGATCCAAAAAAGCTGGAAGAAACAGAAGATTAAAAAAGGGGCTTCGCATTTGCGAAGCCCTTTTGCATAAATACCTAAAATGGAACATGCAGTCGTTCGAATAATTTTTTGAGTGAATCAAACTGCAGGATCAGGATCATGCTGCTCTTAATCTCGGTATCGGCGATCAGCATGCTCTCGTCGATGTAGATGACCTGGTTTCCTATGGAATCAAACCGCCCGGCAGCCTGACGAAGCACCTGCTCCACTGTGCCTAAGCACTCTACAGGCGGTGTGATATTGACAAACAGACCGGTGAGCTTGGCTAAGGCATTGGCATAGGAGGCTGTCGTGATATTGCTCGTTTCCTTGATGGCGGAGAGATCCATCTCATCGATGTCGGCTAGGCCGTGAATCTCCTTTGGATAAAAGGTATTGATGATGCGTGAGGCAAACTGTGGCATCACAACATGCAGCATCACGCCCTCTAGATCGGGCTCGAGTCCGAGTGCTAAGCCGATCACCTCGAGATCCTTGCCGCCTAGGTAGTTTGCTACAGTATCATAATCTACGAGGCTGATGGATGGTATCGCGATGTCTACCGGGATATTCAGCATGGAAGAGAGTGCGGTCACCGCGTTTCCTGAGCCGATATTACCAACCTCGCGCAGCGCGTCAAAATGCAGGTCGTTTAATTCGGATAATTGATCAAAAGACATGTCTGTATTCTCCTACTCATTCATTTTCATACGCAATCATTTCTACTATTATACATGTCATTTCCGCCCTTGACAACAAGAAAAATTGCATATACCATAGAACTATTATGGTAATGATTTTTTTATAGGAAGGATATAAAGATGAGTAAAGAGCTTGCCAAAACCTACGATCCAAAGGACATTGAGGATCGCTTGTATGAAAAATGGGAAACAAACGGTTATTTTCACGCATCGGTAGATCGTTCAAAGAAGCCGTTTACGATCGTGATGCCGCCGCCGAATATCACCGGTCAGCTGCATATGGGACATGCCTTAGATAATACGATGCAGGATATTTTGATCCGTTATAAAAGGATGCAGGGCTTTAATGCTCTCTGGCAGCCGGGCACAGATCACGCCTCCATTGCCACCGAGGTAAAGGTCATTCAGGCTCTAAAGGAGCAGGGGATCGATAAGGCTGATCTGACGCGTGAGGAATTCCTCGAAAAATGCTGGGATTGGAGAGAGGAATACGGCGGACGCATCGTTCGTCAGCTGCGCAAGCTCGGCTCCTCTGCGGACTGGCAGCGCGAGCGTTTTACGATGGATGAGGGCTGTTCTAGAGCCGTCGAAGAGGTATTTACCAAATTATATAAAAAGGGCTGGATCTACAAGGGCTCCCGTATCATAAACTGGTGCCCGGTGTGCAAGACCTCGATCTCGGATGCCGAGGTAGAGCATGAGGAGCAGGACGGCTTTTTCTGGCACATCAACTATCCGGTTGTAGGAGAGCCGGGACG
>CAVBEI010000020.1:0-34716 GCA_963594555.1 Lachnospiraceae bacterium
TGCACCGTCTGGCCAAATTGATCTACCGGTCGGACGCGCCTTAGTTCATATCCGCCGTCCACTAAAATACGCAGATCACGTGCCAGAGTCGCCGAATCACAGCTGACATAGACGATTCGATCCGGCTGCATGCGAAGTATCGTATCCAGGCACTTTTCATCGCATCCCTTACGCGGCGGATCAACTACGATCACATTAGGATGTCGCATCCTTTCATCTGAATATCGCTCATAAAAGGCAGGCAGCACCTCCTCCGCCTTTCCTACAAAAAACTGTGCATTCCCTATGCCGTTTCGCTCAGCATTTTTCTTAGCATCCTCAATCGCCTGAGGGATCACCTCCACACCATAGACCTGCCCGGCTTTTTTTGCCAAAAACAGCGAAATCGTTCCGATCCCGCAATACAGATCCCAGACACTTTCCGTGCCGGTCAAGCCAGCGTAAGCTAATGCCAGCGAATACAGCTTCTCTGTCTGCAGTGGATTGACCTGATAAAAGGACTGCGGCGAAATGCGAAAGGAAACCGAAGTACCGGTAAGCGCAAACTCATCATCTCTGCAGTCTCGCAGATGTATCACATCTGTGATATAAGGCTCGCCAAAGATGCAGCGAGTCTTTTCTCCTAATATGACATTTGTATGCTCAAGATTACTGTTGATCGAGATGCTTTTCATTCCCTCAATCTGCGTAAGCCTGCGTATGAGTGCATTTTGTCCCGGCAGCTCATACCCATTGATAACGAGCGTAACCATCAGCTCCTTTGACGTAAAGCCGCAGCGGATGAGTACATGACGGATCAGTCCTTTTTTTGTGGTCTCATCATACGCCGCCACACCCTCCTCCCTCATATAGGAAAGCACGGCATCTAAAATGTCCTTGTTTTGCTCCACGCCAAGACTGCAATCCTCCACAGGTATGATGCTGTGCGTACGTGCCGCGTAAAAGCCTGCGATTGGTTGTCCATCACGATTCGTTCCGATGGGAAACTGTGCCTTGTTACGATAACGGTACGGCTCCTCCATCCCTACGATCGGCTCTAAAATACTGTCAATAAAATCCGCCGCAAAGCCACCGAGTCGGATGAGATTGCCGCGGACCTTTTGCTGTTTATAGGAAAGCTGTGCCTCGTAGCGCATCGCCTGCAGCTGGCAGCCGCCACAACGTCTGTGCAATGAACAGCGTGGCTCGCAGCGCAGCTTAGACGGCACCAGCAGCTTTTCAAGTCTGGCATAGCCATAGCTTTTTTTTAATTTTACGATACGCGCACGGATGCTGTCTCCTAGGATGGCATCCTTGACAAAAAAGGTCATCCCATCAAAGTGTCCGATGCCTTCCCCATCCGCGCCCATATCTGTGATCTCTAATTCAATGATGTCATTTTTTTGCATATCAGATACTAGTCCTTCGTATGTTCGAATCCAGCAGTCTGTTAAAGCCCTGCCAGGTCGTATTGCCCTCCGGCACCTTAGAAAACAGTTCGGTAAGCGTCTCCATCTTCGCATCCAGATTGTCCGCAAAATGCAAGGCAAACGCCTCAGCGATCGCCGGCTTCTTCGGTGAGCCAAATTCCAGCTCCCCATGATGCGCCAGAATGCAGTGCTTCAATTCGTTTGCAAGCTTTCCTGGGAATTTGTCTATCATACGGATATGCATGCCCACCAGCTCCATGCCCATCGCAATATGCCCCAGCAGCTGTCCCTCATCCGTGTAATCATTTTCCGGAAAGGTAGATAGCTCTTCCAGCTTACCGATATCATGCAGCAGTGCAGCCGTAATGAGAAGATCACGATTTAACATCGTATAATGGTCTGCAAAAAAAGCACATACCTGTGTCACACTAAGCGTATGCTCCAAAAGTCCGCCCACGAAGCCGTGATGCACGCTCTTTGCAGCAGAATGAAACTGAAAACGCTTCGCGAAATCCGCATCCTCCAGGAAAAATCCTGCTGCTAGCTGCTTCAAATACGGATTGGTCAGACTATTTACATAGCCACAGAGTGTCTCATACATCTCTTTTGTGTCATAACGGCTCACCGGCAGATAATCCTTCGGATCGTATTCGCCCTCATTCGCTCTGCGCAGTCGCTTGATATTCAACTGCAGCGTGCCCTGATAGCTCGTGACATCACCCACGACACTCACATAGTCGAGCGCATTAAAATCCTCTATCCCCTGTGAGGACGTATCCCATATCTTAGCATCCAGGGTGCCGGTCTTATCCTGCAGCAGCATCGACTCATACGGCTTCCCGGCCTTTGTCATAAAGGTCTGCTTTTGCTTGCATAAATAAATTTCATTGATGCGCTCTCCCTCGCGCAATTCTTCGATAAAAAACATCTTTTTTCCTCTTTCTATTTACTCTAATACACCTACACGCACGTCACTCTCCAGCGTGACATAATCCTCGGCATCCTGCCGTTTGTAACTAATATGTATGATCTCCTCCTGTGAAAATGACTGCACGAGCTTTTCATAACCCTCATCCGTCGTAAGCGTCACACCGTTGATGCGCGTGATGACGTCTCCGCTTTGAAAGCCCGCCTCCATCGCAGGAGAATCCAGTGCGACCTCACGCACATATACACCCTTTGGCATCTCATACGCCTGTGCTATCTCGTCTGTGACCGTACTGATGCGCATTCCAAGATAAGGAACCTGTTCATCGTTTGAAAGCAGCTCGATCACACCCTTTAGCTCCGAGATCGATACTGCCGCGATCGTCGTCTGCTCCTTTTGCATATTATAATCCTGCAAAATAACACCGATGATCTCCCCGTCTGTATTTATCAGCGCACCGCCGGCATTCGCACTACCTACCATATCTGTCGTAAAAACAGTATAATTGCAATCCATCGTGGAAATGCTATTATGCGTAGATGTGATATTTCCTGTCAGAATCGAGTGAATCGTACCGATTGGACTGCCCACCGCCAGCACCATCTGTCCCTGCGAGGTATTTACAGAGGTTCCAAGCTTCGCGACCGCAATCTGATTAAGTGTATCCTTTTGGATATTCTCCTTTTCCACACGAAGTACGGCAAGTCCTGTATTTCCGTCATATTGCTGCAGCTTTGCCGTCACCGTCTGGTCATCCACAAAGGTCACACGAATCGATGCCGCTCCCTGAATCGTCTTCTTTTCCGTCAAAATCAGCAGATATTCGTCCGTATCTGCAATGATCGCACCCGAACCGATATCCTCGTTTTCATATGGCGTGTTAAATAAATCCGTGTTATTCTTCACATTTGTGACAGATACGATAAACCGGTCCGCCTCACGTCCCACTGCATACAGCTTATTTTGCAATGTCTGATATTCCGATAAATCCATAGACGCCGGCTTTTCGATAATGACCGTCTCCGGCTCCTCGCTCTCCTCTTTTTCTGAAGCTGCTCCCTCTGTCATACTATCAGAAATCGGCTCATCATCCTGCGATTCGCTAAAGGAAATTTTGTTTTTCTCCTCCGGTGTAAAATACTGCTCCATGCGCGGCTCCAGCAGCACAAAGGTCAGCGCCGCGAGTCCTCCGAAGAGAATCGATAACACAACACATTCTACAATATGGCTGATCAATCGTTTTCGATTGATCGGTTTTTCCTTTCGTGTTTCCTTGATAAACTGAAAATCATCTGCCATAAATCACTCCCCCGCATCCTCTACATACGGCAAGGTGAAAATAAATTCCGTGCCTACACCCTCGGTGCTGATCACATTTATATTTTCTCCGTGCGCCTGAATGATCTCCTTTACGATTGCCAGTCCGATACCTGTACCCTTTTTGTCCTTGCCACGAGAGAGATCGCTCTTATAAAAGCGCTCCCAGATCTTGCCCAGGGCATCCTTTGGGATGCCGATGCCACTATCCTTTACCGATACGAATACCTTTTCATTTTTTATATGAGTCTCCAGCTTGATATGGGAATCATGGTGGCTAAATTTGATCGCATTATCCGTAAGATTGTAAACAATCTGCTGTATTTTCGAGCGATCCGCATGCACCAGCAGCTCATCCCCCATCAAAACGAGATCAAGCACAATGCGTTTTTCTTCACAGATACCCTCAAAGGTAGCCGCGGTTTGTCGAATCACCTCGTTCATATCAAAATCGCTCACATCTAAAATCGTCTTGCCATGTCCGCCATATTTATTCAGCTCTATGAGGCCGCTGGTCAGCTTCGTCAGCCTATCCGTTTCCGTGAGAATGATGTTTAGATATTTATCCTGCAGCTCCACCGGAATCGTTCCGTCAAGCATGGCAACGACATAGCCCCGTATAGAGGTGAGTGGCGAACGAAAGTCATGGGAAATATTTGACACAAATTTTCGCTGGTCATCCTCTAGTGTGTTTAGCTCATTTGCCATATAGTTAAAGGAAGCAGCTAAAAATCCAAGCTCATCCTCAGAACTAATCTCCATCGCAGATAAAAAATTACCCTCCATATATTTCCGTGCCACACGATTCATCCGATAGATCCGCAGATACGTCTTCCACACATACAAAATTGCAAAAAAGATTCCTACCGCCAAAAGCACGATCAGCGCCACATACGATAAATTCAGAAAATGATCCGCATCCTGATAGATCACATCGATCGGCTTATGGATCATCACATAGCCACGCACCTGATAATCTACAGTGATCGGGGCAAAAACGGTGAGCATCTGTGTATCAAAGCAGCCGTAAAACGTACCCATCGTGTAATAGCTCGAACCAAAATCCGATATCTTAAAATCATCAATCTTTGGATTCGATCCATCCTCTGCCTCTTCCATGCCGATTAAAACGATGCCTCTTCGATCTACCAGCCATATCTCGCTGTCTGTGTACGCACCAAGCACCTGCAGCTGCGTTTGCAGCTCCTCCTTTGTCAGGCGATTTTTATAATAATCCAGCGCATAGTTTCCGGTGATGGCTAAAGCCTCCTTGTACAGACTCGTCGCCTCTACACTCTGTGCCTTCTGCTGAAACATCCACTCGACAAATGTCGCAACGATGAGAAAACCGACGACCGCAAAAAGTCCGATCCCAAGCAGCAGCCTGACTCCAAGTTTTTTTCTCATAGTGAATCCTTTACTTCAAACTTATAGCCGATCCCCCATACGGTCGAGATGCCCCAGCTGTCGTGATCCTTGATCTTTTCGCGCAAGCGCTTGACATGCACATCAACCGTACGTGTATCACCGATATATTCATAGCCCCAGATATGATCGAGCAGCTGCTCTCGCGTAAATACCTGATTGGGCGAGGAAGCCAGAAAATATAATAGCTCCAACTCCTTAGGCGGCATATCGATCGACTCTCCCATATAGATCACGGAATAATTGGTCAGATTCACCTCCAGATCCGCATAGCTCACGAGCTTAAGCGAATCAGGAGAAGGAGCGGCCGGTTTTTGCAGCTGAGCTCTGCGAAGCAGCGCCTTAACGCGTGCTACCAGCTCCTTAGAATCAAAGGGCTTCATGATATAATCATCTGCACCCAGCTCTAATCCTAATACCTTATCAAATACCTCACCCTTAGCAGAGAGCATGATGATCGGCGTATGATCCTTCGTGCGTATCTCCCTGCACACCTGATAGCCGTCGATCCCCGGCAGCATCAGATCCAAAAGCACCAGATTCGGATTGTACGTTGCGAATGCCTGCAGTGCTTCCTCACCGTCATTTACTATCTTTGTATCAAAGCATTCCTTGGTCAGATACAAGGCGATCAGCTCCGCGATATTATTATCATCATCCACGATCAAAATCTTTTGTTTCGTCACAATAATCCCCCTCTGTTCTGCTATTTGAATTCTACGATCGTCACTCCGGCATCTCCCTCACCAAACTCTGCTAAATGAAAGCTGTCTACATAGCTTAAGCCTTTTAGATGTGAATGCACCGCACTTCGCAGTGCGCCGGTTCCCTTTCCATGGACGATGCGCACCGAAGACATATGCGCAAGCAGTGCATCATCCAGATATTTATCGAGCCTTGCAATCGCTTCATCCACAGTACAACCAATGAGCATGAGTTCCCCGGATATCGTACTCGATTTTGACATACGGATACTGCCTGAGCTCGTCTTTTCATAGCGTTTTCTGGCTGCCCTTTCACTCGCCGCTTCATCTATCAGCACCAGATCATTCACATTGACCTGCGAGCGCAAAATACCCATCTGTACGAAAAGATTGCCCTTTGCATCCGGTAGTGTATGCACCGTTCCTGTCAGATTCATACTCAGCACCCGCACCTTATCACCGATGCGAAGCTTTTTCGGAGCCTGCGTATTGATCTGTTTTTCTATCTTTTTCTTATTTACTGACTTATCCTGATGCTTTCCGATCTGCTCACGAAGTGCACTGCGTTCTCGCTCCATCTCCTTCATAGACGGCGCGCCGGTACCATATTTTTGAAAATTGCGGATGGTAGTATCCGCGAGCTCCTTTGCCTCCTTTAGGATGGTGGCTGCCTGCTCATTCGCCTCACGGATGATCCTATCCCGCGTCTCATCCATCCGCTCCTGCTTTCGCGATAGCTGCTCATTTAGATTCTCATTCTTTTTCTTATATTGCTCAATCTGCGCACGTTCCTTTTCTATCGTCACCCGACTATTCTCTAGATCTGCGATCAGATCCTCAAAGCTCTGTCGATCGGAAGCGATATGCACCCGTGCATCATCGATCAGATAAAGCGGTAATCCTAGCTTTTCGGATATCGCAAAGGCGTTACTTTTTCCAGGTATTCCGATCAAAAGCCTATAAGTCGGCGATAGGGATTCTACATCGAATTCACAGCATGCATTCTCCACACCGCTTTCTGTGAGAGCATAAACCTTGATCTCGCTGTAATGTGTCGTCGCCATCGTATGCACGCCGCGCTTATGAAGATCATCTAAAATCGCGATCGCAAGTGCCGCTCCCTCGGTCGGATCCGTGCCGGCACACAGCTCGTCAAACAGCACAAGTGAATGTTCATCCGCCTGCTGCAGTATCTGAATAATATTTGTCATATGCGAAGAAAAGGTGGATAAATTCTGCTCTATGCTCTGCTCATCGCCGATATCCGCAAACACATCCGAAAAAATAGCCAGCTCGCTGCGCTCGCTTGCCGGGATATGAAGCCCGGCCTGACCCATCAGTGTAAACAATCCCACAGTCTTTAAGGATACGGTCTTGCCTCCTGTGTTTGGTCCTGTCACGATGAGTAAATTAAAGTCTCCGCCAAGTCGTATATCGATAGGAACGACGCGCTTTGCATCTAAGAGCGGATGTCTGCCACGTCGGATATTGATACGCCCATTAGTGTTAAACGTCGGCGCAACTCCGTTATAATCCTTTGCCAGCTCTGCCTTTGCAAAGATAAAATCCAGCTCTACCAATACTCTATAATCAGATTCAAGTGTAATCGTATGCTCCCCCACCAGGTTAGACAGCTCTGCTAAGATCGACTCGATCTCCTCATTTTCCTCGATAAGAAGAGTTTTTAGCTCATTATTTAAATTCACTACCGACAAAGGCTCGATAAAAACGGTAGAACCGCTCGATGACTGATCATGCACCATACCAGGAATCTGCGATTTATACTCAGCCTTTACCGGCAGACAATACCTGTCACCACGCATCGTAACGACTGCATCCTGCAGACAGCTCCTAGTGCTCTCCTGTGCCATCAGCTTACTTAGCTGTGCATGCACACGATCGTTCATGCCACGGATGCTGCGTCGTATACTGCGCAGCTTCGCGCTCGCATCGTCTGCGATCTCATCCTCTGATAAGATACACCTGCGTATCTCATCCTGCAGGGAATTTAGTGGATCTAGTGCCGCAAACATGGCATCTAGGCTATCTCTTTTTTCATCCTCAGACTTACCGCGGGCAAAATTCTTCATGCGTTTCGTTGTCTCAAGCAGCGATACGATGCGAAGCAGCTCGATCGCAGACAGCGATGCGCCCAAACGCAAACGCTGCAGAGATCCACCCACATCCGTGATACCGGAGAGTGAGACGCTTCCATTTTTTAAAATACGCGTCAATGCATCTCCTGTAAAGGTCTGCGCCTCTGATATCTGAGACAGCTCTGTCATGGGAAGCAGTGCCATACAACGCGACTTAGCCTCAGCACTATAGGCATGTGAAGCTAATTTTTCAATTATTTTATTGTATTCTAATGTTTTTCTTGCTTTCTCATTCATAGTCAACAGTATAGCATAAACATGCGTAATTTGGGCAAAAAATATCCGGGGCATATCAAAATGTCCCGGATAAAAATTCCTGCTTTATACAAGCTCGATGACTACGGTCATAGCGCCGTCACCCTTACGCTCACCAATCTTTACGATTCTGGTATAACCACCCTTGCGGTCTACATACTTCGGTGCGATCTCATCGAAGAGCTTTGCAGGCAGATCAACCTTTTTCGTGTTTCTCTTGCGTCCTGCGAGTGCGGTAGGAACCTCAGTCACGGGGTAGAGAATCTGCAGCATCTGACGACGTGCATGCAGGCGTGAAGGAAGATCCTTCTTGATGGTCTTGTCGACCTCATCGTATACGGTTACTTTCTTGCCGTCAACGACTTCCTTTACACGCTTTCCGTCAGCATCCTTGCGGGCAACCTTTGCCTTTACGGTCACTTCCTCGTAGTTATCCTTTTCTTTTACAGCGAGAGCGATGAGCTTCTCGGTCCACTTACGGATCTCCTTTGCTCTAGCCTCTGTTGTAACGATCTTTCCGTTGTAGATCAGCTGTGTAACCTGATTTCTCAGTAATGCTTTTCTCTGGGAAGATGTCTTTCCCAGCTTTCTGTACTTTGCCATTTTATTTTCCTCCATCTGTGGTACACCTGCCTGTGCACATCGGACTTATCAGGCAAATGCTGGCTTACGCCACATTTTCTGCAACCCCCTGATATCCTATTTCAATCAGGAAGCATCCTACAGCTACGCTGCTTTTTATTCTTCTGCGGAATTAAGCTGAAGACCTAACTCCTTTAGCTTTGCCAATACCTCTTCTAACGACTTGCGTCCAAGGTTTCGCACCTTCATCATGTCCTCCGGTGTACGGTTCGTCAGCTCCTCAACGGTGTTGATGCCGGCACGCTTCAGACAGTTATAAGAACGTACGGACAGCTCCAGCTCGTCGATGTTCATCTCCAAAACCTTTGCCTGTGCGTTGTCCTCTTTCTCGATCATGACCTCTGCCTTTTGAGCATTCTCAGACAGATCGATGAACAGACTCAAATGCTCGCTGAGCACCTTTGCTGCAAGAGAGATCGCCTCGTCCGGCTCTAATGTGCCGTTCGTATAGACATCGAGTGTCAGCTTGTCATAATCTGTGATCTGACCGACACGTGTATTCTCTATAGCGAGGTTTACGCGCTCCACCGGTGTGTAGATGGAATCGACGCAGATCATACCTATCGGCTGATCCTCTCGTTTGTTTTTGTCTGCGCTGACATAACCACGACCGTTCGTGATGGTGAGCTCAATGTATAATCTGGAGTCCGGTCCGCCGTTTAAATGTGCGATCTCAAGCTCCGGATTCATGATCTCGATGTCAGAATCCGCCTGAATGTCTGCCGCAGTCACGATGCCTTCGCCTTCAAACTCAATGTAAGCAATCTTCGGTTCGTTTGTCGTGCTGGAATTTTTGATCGCGATATTCTTGATGTTCATGATAATCTCAGTCACATCCTCCTTGACTCCGGGGATGGAGCTGAACTCATGCAATACACCGTCAATCTTGATCTGGCTGACTGCTGCACCCGGCAGGGAAGAAAGCATAATTCTTCTCAGCGAATTGCCAAGTGTCGTGCCGTATCCTCTCTCCAGCGGCTCTACGACAAATCTGCCGTATTTCTTGTCTTCGGAAATCTCTGCTATCTCAATCTTCGGTTTTTCAAATTCGAACAATGCAAAGTCCCTCCTTATTGATATCAATAGGTGCTATGATTACTTAGAGTATAACTCGACGATCAACATCTCATCTACCGGTACATCGATCATCTCGCGTGTCGGTAACTCCTTTACGGTACCCTGTAAATTCTCAGAATCTACATCTAACCATTCCGGAACGAGTCTGCCGTTTGTAGTCTCCTTGATATCCTTGAATCTCTGGATGTTCTTGCTCTTCTCACGAATCTCGATGGTATCTCCTGCCTTTACGAGATAAGAGGGAATGTTCACCTGCTTGCCGTTTACTAATACAAACTTGTGATCAACGATCTGACGAGCCTCTCTTCTGGTTCTGGCAAAGCCAAGACGGAATACCACGTTGTCCAATCTGGACTCGAGCATCGTCATCAGGTTCGTACCAGTCATGCCCTTCATACGATCAGCCTTATCATAATAATTGTGGAAAGGCTTCTCTAATACACCGTAGATGAACTTTGCTTTCTGCTTCTCACGAAGCTGTAAGCCGTACTCAGACATCTTGCGGTTTGATCTAACCAAATTACGTTTGCTCTTTTTATCATATCCTAAATAACTCGGCTCAAGGCCAAGGGATCTGCATCTTTTCAGAACAGGTACTTTATTAACTGCCATCTTAATAATACCTCCTAATTAAACTCTTCTGCGTTTGGGTGGACGACATCCGTTATGAGGTACCGGAGTTACGTCTGTGATAGATGTAACCTCAAGACCGCATGCTGAGAGCGCACGGATCGCTGCCTCACGACCTGAACCGGGTCCTTTTACGAAAACGTCTACAATCTTTAAGCCATGTACTAAAGCAGCCTTGGTAGCTGTCTCTGCTGCCATCTGTGCAGCATAAGGAGTAGATTTCTTTGAACCTCTAAATCCAAGACCACCAGCACTCGCCCATGATAATGCATTTCCTTCGGTATCGGTAAGAGTTACGATCGTGTTATTGAAGGATGACTGAATATGTGCCTGTCCGCGTTCAACGTTTTTCTTTACGCGCTTTTTTGTCACTTTTTTTGCAACTTTTTTCGCCATGCTAAACTAACCTACTTTCTTCATATATATAGACATTACTTCTTCTTGTTTGCTACAGTTCTCTTCGGTCCCTTACGTGTACGCGCATTGGTCTTTGTCTTCTGTCCACGTACCGGCAGACCCTTTCTATGACGGATACCACGATAGCATCCGATCTCCTGTAATCTCTTGATATTTAGTGCGATCTCTCTGCGAAGATCACCCTCTACTGTCATCGTCTCGTCGATAACAGCACTGATAGCCTTAACCTCATCGTCTGTTAAGTCTCTGCAGCGAGTATCCGGATTCACATTTGCCTGCGCCAAAATCTTGGTCGCACTTACTCTTCCGATTCCATAGATGTAAGTCAATCCGATCTCTACACGTTTTTCTCTTGGTAAATCTACACCTGCGATACGAGCCATGTGTATTGACACCTCCGTTTAATTTTAGTAAATAACTGTCACGCTTCGTCTCCATACAGCTCCGGATATCCGGCCTGAAATGTGTGTATGACTCCAAAGGTGGCATCCTGCTTTCGTTGTTAAAACAAATACATTCGAAGATCTCCCTCTCGGTATGTAAGGAATATCTCCCAGCTGCATAGCTGTTTATTATGAATCAGCGAACTTAAGATGATCATCCGCTGACAGCCGCCATAATTGTGTGCTTCCATAGGAAGCGGTGGTAATTAGCCCTGTCTCTGCTTATGTTTAGGATTTTCACAGATAATACGGATACTACCTTTTCTCTTGATTACTTTACACTTCTCACAGATAGGTTTAACTGATGATCTGACTTTCATCTCAAATCCTCCTTTCCTAAACGCCTATGTTTGTATGTTCCGGGCGCACTTTTAACATAAAAAGACGCGTCCGACTAGCATTATAGCACGAACGCGTCCGTAATTCAACATTATTTTTTTATTCTTATTATTTATCTCGCCAAATGATTCGACCCTTGGTCAGATCATACGGTGACATCTCGATCGTCACCTTATCTCCCGGCAAAATACGAATAAAATTCATACGAAGCTTGCCACTGATCGTAGCAAGAATCTGATGACCATTCTCTAGCTCTACTTTGAAAAATGCGTTAGGCAGCTTTTCCACCACGACGCCTTCTACTTCGATCACATCTGCTTTTGACATATTGCATCTCCTTTAATCACTGATTGCCTGCATATCGGATATCAATCCTCTACGAGCGAGAGGATCTCCGGTCCATCTTCGGTTACGAGCACGGTATTCTCATAATGCGCTGATAGTGAACCATCACAGGTCACCACCGTCCATCCATCGTCCTTCCATTTTACGGCATAGGAACCTGCATTGATCATCGGCTCTATGGCCAACGTCATGCCGGATTTCAATTTCATGCCGCGTCTCATCATGCGATAATTCGGGATATCCGGATCCTCATGCATCTTTTGCCCGATTCCGTGTCCGCACAGATCGCGCACGATTCCATAGCCGTACGGGCGAATATTTGCATCGATGGCTCTGCCGATATCATAGAGATGATTGCCCGCGCGCGCCATCCTGGCTCCTTCAAAAAAGCACTCCTTCGTCCGCTCGATTAAAAGTCTGGCCTCCTCTGAGATCGGCCCGATGCCTACGGTTCTGGCTGCGTCCGACTGGTAACCCTTGTAAATGACTCCCATATCCAAGCTGACAATATCGCCTTCCTTTAGAATACGATATTTACTCGGTATGCCATGTACGACCTCGTCATTTACCGATACACATACACTAGCCGGAAAGCCCTCATAGTTTAAAAAGGACGGTGTACAGCCATAGCTTCGAATCAGCTCCTCAGCGATCCGATCTACGTCCCATGTGCTCATGCCTGCCTTCAGCTCACGAGCAACCTCATTATGCACCTTGCCCAGGATCTGTCCTGCAATGCGCATCAGCTCTATGCCTTGTGCATTCTTGATTGTAACCGACATAGACCTAGGCTCCCAAAATAGACACGATCGCGTCAAAGACAGCCTCCATCGGCTGTGTTCCGTCTACGGATTTCAAGATTCCCTGCTTCTTATAATAATCGATCAGCGGCTGTGTCTGGTCGTGATACACACTCAAACGCTTCTGAACAGTCTCCGGTGCATCATCGTCACGCAATACAAGCTCGCTGCCGCAGTGATCACATTTGCCCTCACTCTTCGGCGGCAGGGAAACGATATGATACGTCGCACCGCACTCTAAGCAGGCACGTCTGCCGGACATACGACTTATGATGTTTTCATCCGGAACATCCACGTCAATAGCAAAATCCATCTGCTGTTCAATCTTTTTAAGTGCCGCATCAAGTGCCTCAGCCTGCGGAATCGTGCGAGGGAATCCATCTAATACAAAACCGTTCTCACAGTCATCCTGTGCGATACGGTCCATAACCAGATCACAGGTGAGCTCATCAGGAACGAGCAATCCCTGATCCATATATTCCTTTGCTTTTTTTCCAAGCTCCGTTCCGTTTTTGATATTCGCACGGAATATGTCTCCGGTTGAAATATGCGGAATTGAATATTTACCGGCAATCTGCTTTGCCTGAGTACCTTTACCTGCTCCCGGCGCGCCTAACATGATGATCTTCATCGTCTTTCTCCTCTTCTATAAACCACCTATGGAGATACACCTCTGGCGTATCTCCATATAGTTTTTCGCATGTTTACTGCTTTTGTCCATTTAGTTGCTCAAAAATCCCTTGTAGTGACGGACAAGCATCTGTGACTCGATCTGTTTGATCGTCTCAACGACTACACCCACGATAATGATGATGGATGTTCCGGCAAAGGATACCGATGCATTGAATACTCCGTTAAAGAAAATCGGAATAAATGCACAGATAGATAAACCAACCGCACCAATAAAGATAATATAGCCTAAAATAGAATTCAGATAATCACTCGTAGGCTTTCCGGGTCTGATACCGGGTATAAAGCCACCCTGCTTTTTCATATTATCTGCAATCTCAAGCGGATTGAAGGTAATAGATGTATAGAAATACGCAAAAGCAATGATCAGCACCAGATAGATCACCAGACCAATCGTATAAACAGGCTGGTCAGGATCACACCAATTGGACTGATTCAAGGTTTTAATGATCTGTGATCCGATACCGGTTCCGTTTCCTTTTCCGACCATGCCGGCGATGATAACCGGGAACTGCATAATGGACTGTGCAAAGATGATCGGAATAACGCCTGCTGTATTGACCTTTAACGGAATACTGCTGCTTTGTCCTCCCACCTGCTTGCGTCCCTGAATCTTACGGGAATACTGTACCGGGATCTTGCGCTCTGCGTTCTGCAAAACGTCTACAAACACAACCAGTAAAAGAATGATCGCAATGATCACAACACCTGCAAGCACTGCAGTAGCGACTCTCTTACCGGAAATAAACTGCTGCCAGAGCGTTCCCATATCGTTAGGGATACGGGAAATGATATTGATGACCAAAACGATAGAAATACCGTTTCCAACACCACGCTCGGTAATACGCTCTCCCATCCACATCAATACAGCGGAGCCTGCAGTCAAAATCACGATGATCTGGATTACAGTCCATGCATTATAGTCATACAGCCAGCCCTGTCTGCCAAAGCTGATAGCAAGTGCAACAGACTGCATGATAGCTAGTGCGATCGTGACATATCTGGTGATGGCAGTCAGCTTCTTGCGGCCGTCTGCACCATCCTTGTGCATCTCCTCGAGCTGAGGGATCGCAATCGTCATCAACTGGATGATAATGGAGGATGTGATATACGGCGTAATATTCAGTGCAAAGATTGACATGTCTAGGAACGAACCACCGGTGATTGCATCAAAAAAGCTGAATGCCCCACCGGTCTGGCTGGAAAACCATTCTTTGAACAGTTCACCGTTAATTCCGGGTACCGGGACCTGACATCCGATACGGATGACAATCAACATCAGGAACGTATATAACATTCTTACTCTGATGTCCTTTACCTTAAATGCATCTCGAAGTGTTCTTAACATTAGATCACCTCTGCTTTTCCACCAAGTGCCTCAATCTTTTCCTTTGCACTCGCGCTGAATGCATTTACGGAAACATTAAGCTTCTTGGTTAATTCTCCATTTCCAAGGATTTTAACGCCATCGCGGGGATTGCTCACAATGCCGGCTTCTACGAGTGTCTCTACGGTAACAACAGCATCGTTATCAAAGCACTCCAGACGGTCGATATTGATCGCAACGATATCCTTTGTATTGCGGTTTGTGAATCCACGCTTGGGAATTCTTCTGTATAAAGGCATCTGGCCACCCTCGAAGCCGGGTCTGGGAGCTCCGGAACGAGCTTTCTGACCTTTGTGTCCCTTGCCGGCTGTCTTGCCGTTTCCGGAACCGTGTCCACGTCCTCTTCTGAAATTATCATTATGTGTAGAACCTTCAGCCGGTTTTAAATTAGATAAGTCCATGCTGACACCTCCTATCTCTTTTTTATGCTTCTTCTACTTTTACGTACGGTGCAACCTTGCGAAGCGCGCCTGCGGTAGCTGCGTTGTTCGGCAGCTCAACCGTCTTGTACATCTTTGTAAGGCCTAATGCTTCGATGGTCTTTTTGTTCTTGGGAACGGCACCGATTGTAGATTTAATCAATGTTACCTTTACCTTATCTGCCATTTCAGTGTCCCTCCTTAGCCTACGATCTCTTCTACTGACTTGTTGCGAGCCTTAGCCACCTCTTCCGGTGCCTTCAGCTGGCTCAGAGCATCGATGGTAGCCAATACTACGTTCTGCTTGTTGTTAGAGCCCAGAGATTTGGTACGGATGTTCTTGATTCCGGCCAGCTCGCATACGTTACGTGCAGGACCGCCGGCGATGATACCGGTACCTTCGATGGATCTCTTCAGCAGTACAGATGCTCCTGTATGCTTGCCCATAATATCGTGTGTAATACTCTTGTTTTCGTCTAATTTAACAGAAATCAGCTTCTTGGTCGCATCTTCCTTGCCCTTGCGGATAGCCTCAGGGATCTCGGCTGCCTTACCAATGCCTGCGCCAACATGTCCGTTGCCGTCGCCAACAACTACCAATGCAGAAAAGCGCATGTTACGTCCACCTTTTACTACCTTTGTTACTCGCTTGATGGCTACAACTTTTTCTGTTAACTCTAATTGACTAGCATCAATAATTTCGCGTTTCATGCAAATATCTCCTCCTTAATTAGAATGTTAACCCAGCTTCTCTTGCTGCATCAGCCAAAGCCTTGACCTTACCCTGATATATAAAGCCGCCACGATCAAAGACTACTGTATCGATTCCCTTGTCCAGCGCCTTCTTTGCAATGACAGTTCCTACCATAGCAGCTGCTGCTACGTCATTTGTCTTCTCTACAGCATCCTTTACATCCTTGTCTAAGGTGCATGCAGACACAAGCGTGTTGCCGACTGTATCATCAATAATTTGGGCGTACATATGATTATTGCTTCTGAAAACAGCTAAACGCGGTCTCTCTGCAGTTCCGGCAAGGTTATTACGAACTCTTCTGTGCTTCTTTGCACGAATCTCAGATCTTGATTCTTTCTTAACCATTATTTGTCACACTCCCTCAATTATTTTTTACCAGTCTTACCAACTTTACGTCTAATAACCTCATCAGCATACTTGATACCTTTACCCTTGTAAGGCTCAGGACGTCTCTTGTCTCTGATCTCAGCCGCATATTGGCCAACCTTTTCTTTATCGATACCCTTGATGATGATCTTGTTTCCGTCAACGGTAGACTCGATTCCATCGGGATCGATCATCTCTACCGGATGAGAATAACCAAGATTTAAGGTAAGCTTGTTTCCGGATTTAGCTGCTCTGTAACCAACACCGTTTACCTCTAACTCCTTGGTGTAGCCATCTGTTACGCCTACTACCATGTTGTTGAGCAGTGTTCTTGTCAGACCATGTAAGGATTTCATTTTCTTTAAATCGTTCGGTCGAACTACGAGAATCTCCTCGCCCTCTCTCTTAAGCTCCATCTCAGAGGGTAATACTCGCTCAAGGGTTCCCTTGGGACCTTTTACAGTCACTTTGTTATTTTCTGCAATATCTACGGTTACTCCTGCAGGTATCGCGATTGGCATTCTTCCTATACGTGACATGCCCGTACCTCCTAAAATATGTTATGGTTTTTTCAACTGTGTTTTTACCAAACAAATGCTAAAACTTCTCCGCCGACGCCTGCCTTGCGAGCCTCTTTGTCGGTTAAGATACCTTTGTTGGTGGAGAGAATTGCAATTCCAAGTCCTCCGAGAACGCTCGGGATCTCATCCTTGCCTGCGTAAATACGAAGACCGGGCTTAGAGATTCTCTTGATGCCTGTGATGATCTTCTCGTTCTTGCCTGCGCCATACTTTAAGGTAACACGCATGGTCTTGTAGCTTCCCTCGTCAATGATGTCATATTTTGCAATATATCCTTCGTCAACTAAAATGTCAGCGATTGCCACTTTCATCTTTGAGGAAGGAATATCTACTGTATCATGTTTTGCAGTATTCGCATTACGGATTCTTGTAAGCATATCTGCAATAGGATCACTCATTGTCATGATGAATATTTACCTCCTTTGGTTTTGGGTATCTTACCAGCTAGCCTTCTTTACTCCGGGGATCTCTCCCTTGTATGCCATCTCACGGAAGCATACTCTGCAGATACCATATTTTTTAAGTACAGAATGCGGACGACCGCATACACGGCAGCGTGTATAAGCTCTGGTAGAGAACTTAGGTTTGCGCTGCTGCTTGATTTTCATCGATGTCTTTGCCATTTAAGTCTCCTCCTGCCTTTACTTTGCAAACGGCATATTGAATAGGGTCAGTAACTCACGGGCTTCTTCGTCTGTCTTAGCCGTCGTTACGAAGATTACATCCATACCACGAACCTTATCAATCTTATCATACTCGATCTCAGGGAAGATTAACTGCTCCTTGATTCCGAGTGCGTAGTTACCTCTGCCATCAAAGGCATTGGGGTTCACACCACGGAAGTCACGGACACGGGGTAATGCAAGGTTCACCAAACGATCTACGAACTCATACATTTTCTCTCCTCTTAAGGTTACCTTACATCCGATGGGCATGCCCTCTCTGATTTTGAAGTTTGCGATGGAGTTCTTTGACTTGGTAGCGATGGGCTTCTGACCTGTGATGATCTCCATGTCACCCATAGCTGCCTCCAAAATCTTGGCATTCTCCTTTGCCTCGCCAACACCCATGTTGACTACGACCTTGTCAAGCTTCGGAATCTCCATTACATTTTTATAGCCAAACTTTTTGACCATTGCGTCTTTGATCTCATTTTCGTACTGATCTCTTAATCTGCTCACTTGTGGACCTCCTCTCTTTCTTAGTCGATCACGTCGCCGGTTGTCTTAGCGAAACGTACCTTCTTGTCACCGTCCATCTTGAAGCCTACGCGGGTAGCCTTTCCCTTGTGAACGTACATGACATTCGAAATATCAATAGGGCCTTCCTGATGAATGATACCACCCTGCTGATTTGCCATGCTCGGCTTTGCGTGCTTTGTGATCATGTTCACGCCCTCAACCAAAACGGTATTCTTCTTCGGATTAACGGCAATTACCTTGCCCTCTTTATCCTTATCCTTGCCGGCGATGACCTTTACGGTATCACCCTTTTTAATCTTTAACGATGCCATAGCCTACCTCCTATAATACTTCCGGAGCCAGGGACACGATTTTCATGAACTGCTTGTCACGAAGCTCTCTTGCTACCGGTCCAAAAATACGGGTTCCTTTGGGAGTCTTATCATCCTTGATGATAACTGCTGCATTCTCGTCAAACTTGATATAAGAGCCATCCTTACGACGAGCGCCCTTTTTGCTGCGGACAACGACTGCCTTTACAACGTCACCCTTTTTTACAACGCCGCCTGGTGTTGCATCTTTGACGCTGGCAGTAATGATGTCACCGATATTTGCATATCTTCTTGTAGAACCGCCCATAACACGAATGCAGAGCAATTCCTTTGCACCAGTATTATCAGCGACTTTTAATCTACTTTCCTGCTGTACCATGCCGGTATCCTCCTTTAATTATTTCGCTCTCTCTGTAATCTCAACAAGTCTCCATCTCTTGTCCTTTGAGAGAGGTCTTGTCTCCATTACCTTTACGGTATCACCCTTCTTGCACTCGTTGTTCTCATCATGAGCCTTCAGCTTGTAGGTTCTCTTGATGATCTTATTGTACAGAGGATGTCGCACGTTGTCCTTTACAGCTACAACGATTGTTTTGTCCATCTTATCGCTTACAACCACGCCGACACGTGTTTTTCTAAGATTTCTTTCTTCCACGGAACTGATCTCCTTTCACTGGGATTATGCATTCGCCTTTTCAGTGATGATAGTCTGAATTCTGGCAATATTTTTTCTCACTTCTTTGATTCTTCCAGTGTTGTCTAACTGGTTGGTAGCGTTCTGGAATCTCAAATTGAAAAGTTCTTTCTTTGCTTCTGTCAACTGCGCATTCAGCTCGTCAGCGGACTGTGTACGCAGATCTTCTAAATATTTACTAGTTTTCATTTGATTCACCGCCTTCTAAGTCTGCACGAGAAACTACTTTACACTTGCAAGGTAATTTGTGTGTAGCCAGACGCAATGCCTCACGCGCGATCTCCTCGGATACTCCGGAAATCTCAAACATTACACGACCCGGCTTAACAACTGCAACCCAGTACTCCAGCGTTCCTTTTCCGGAACCCATACGGGTCTCAGCAGGTTTTGCTGTAACCGGCTTGTCAGGGAAAATCTTGATCCATACCTTACCACCACGCTTGATATAACGTGTCATGGCGATACGGGCTGCTTCTATCTGATTTGAACGAATCCATGCCGGCTCCATTGCGATAATACCATAATCACCGTTTGTGATCTTGTTTCCTCTGGAAGCCTTTCCTGTCATGGTGCCACGGAACTGTTTTCTCCGCTTTACTCTCTTCGGCATTAACATTATTGTGCTCCTCCTTCCTTATTACCCTTCTTAGGAAGTACCTCGCCCTTGTAGATCCATACCTTTACGCCAACCTTGCCGTAGGTCGTATCTGCCTCAGCGAATCCATAATCAATATCTGCACGCAGTGTCTGAAGGGGAATGGTTCCCTCGTTGTAAAACTCCGTACGAGCCATATCTGCTCCGCCAAGACGGCCTGAGCAGCAAGCCTTGATACCAAGTGCGCCGGCTTTCATAGTTCTGCTCATGCAGGACTTCATAGCACGACGGAAGGATACACGGTTCTCAAGCTGCTGTGCGATATTCTCTGCAACGAGCTGTGCGTCCTTGTCAGGTCTTTTAACTTCCTTGATATCTACGACCAGCTTCTTGTCTGTGAGCTTCTGAACCTCTGCCTTGATCTTCTCGATCTCAGCACCGCCCTTTCCGATGACAACACCGGGCTTTGCAGTATAAACGATTACTTTTACACGATCAGATGCACGCTCGATCTCGATCTTTGAGATGCCGGCTGCATATAATTTTTTCTTTAAAAACTTTCTGATCTCATGGTCCTCGATCAAGTTGTCTGCAAAGTCAGCCTCTGCATACCACTTAGAGTCCCAATCCTTGATGATTCCGACTCTTAAGCCATGAGGATTTACTTTCTGTCCCATGTCCTACCTCCTATCTTTCATTCAGCACGATTGTGATGTGGCTCATTCTCTTCTCGATACGATAAGCTCTACCCTGTGCTCTCGGTCTGATTCTCTTCATTGTAGGTCCTTTGTTTGCGTAGCACTCCTCAACGTAGAGATCCTCTTTTCTCATTCCGTTGTTGTTCTCAGCATTTGCGATAGCTGACTTGAGCAGCTTCTCGATGACGCTTGACGCATATCTGGGATTGTATGTTACGATAGCCAGTGCGGTATCTACATCCTTGCCGCGGATGGCATCCAATACGAATCCGGCTTTCTGAACAGACATTCTTGCGTAAGATAACTTTGCAGAAGGTCTGGTATCTTTGTTTGCATTTCTTTCTCTCTTAATCTGGGATCTATGTCCTTTCGCCATGACTAGAACCTCCTTTCAAATTTTTATCTGACGCCTGACTTCTTCTCGTCCTTACCATGGCCTCTGTAGGTTCTGGTAGCGACGAACTCGCCAAGCTTGTGACCAACCATATCCTCCGTCACATATACCGGCACATGCTTTCTTCCATCATGAACAGCGATTGTGTGTCCAACAAAGGAAGGGAAGATCGTGGAACGGCGTGACCATGTCTTGATAACGCTCTTGTCACCGGAAGCGTTCATTGCATCTATCTTCTTTAACAGGCTTGCGTCTGCAAAAGGTCCTTTTTTCAGTGATCTAGACATATCCTACCTCCTATTTCGTCTTGATGGCTCTGCCATCTCTTCTTCTTACGATCAGCTTATTAGAAGCTTTCTTCTTCTTACGTGTCTTAAGTCCAAGAGCAGGCTTGCCCCAAGGTGTACAAGGACCGGGACGACCGATCGGAGCGCGGCCTTCACCACCACCATGCGGGTGGTCATTCGGGTTCATAACAGATCCGCGAACGGTAGGTCTGATACCCATATGACGCTTACGTCCGGCTTTACCGATCTTGATCAGGTTGTGATCACCATTTCCTACGACACCAACGGTTGCACGGCAGTTGATAGGAACCATTCTCATCTCACCTGAGGGAAGACGAAGTGTTGCGTACTTTCCTTCCTTTGCCATGAGCTGTGCACTCATTCCGGCAGAACGTACCATCTGGCCGCCCTTTCCGGCGTATAACTCGATGTTGTGTACCTGAGTACCAACCGGGATGTTCTCAAGCGGCAGACAGTTGCCGACTCTAACCTCTGCTGCGGGTCCGTTCATGACGATCATACCATCAGTCAGTCCCTGAGGAGCCAGGATATATGCCTTCTGGCCATCCTCATAGCAGATGAGTGCGATGTTTGCACTTCTGTTGGGATCATACTCGAT
This sequence comes from Lachnospiraceae bacterium, assembly GCA_963594555.1. Classification (GTDB taxonomy): domain Bacteria; phylum Bacillota; class Clostridia; order Lachnospirales; family Lachnospiraceae; genus W0P33-017. The sequence continues at coordinate 21,885 of CAVBEI010000020.1, forward strand.
GCCGATTACCTTTGCAGGAATACCGTCCTTGTTTCTCTTAAAATCTACGATTCTGTATTTCTTTTTATTTCCGCCACCCTGATGTCTCACAGTGATCTTACCCTGGTTATTACGTCCTGCATTCTTCGGAATAGAAACGAGCAGTGACTTCTCAGGCTCAGACTTTGTGATCTCAGAGAAATCAGATCCAGTCATGTTTCTTCTGGAAGGTGTATAGGGATTATAGGTCTTAATTCCCATTGTCGTTCTCCTTTCAAACTCTCGTTGTTTTACTTATCGCGTCTTTTCTGACGCATATTCGGCTTTTGCCTGGTGCGAATCTTATAATCCGCTGAAGATCTCGATGTCTGCGCTGTCGTCTGTCAGCTGAACGATCGCTTTTTTCTTCTGTGCAGTCTTGCCCGTGGTCATGCCACGTCTCTTGTTCTTGCCGTCAAGGTTCATGGTGTTGACCTTTGCTACCTTTGCGCCGTCGAACATTTTCTCAACTGCTTCCTTGATCATGGTCTTGTTTGCTTCCGGATGAACATAGAAGGTGTACTTCTTTTCAGCCATCGCATTCATACTCTTCTCGGTAACTACCGGAGAGAGGATTACGTCATAATACTGTACGTTTGCCATTATGCATACACCTCCTCGATGGTCGCTACAGCAGCCTTTGTCACTACTACGGTGCTGTACTTTAGGATATCAAATACATTGATCGTATTTGTCTGTGCTACCTTTACGTCAGGGATATTTCTTGCGCTCATCACGATGTTCTTGTCGTTATCGTTGATTACCACAAGCGCCTTGTCCACCTTTAAGTTCTTTAAGATCTCTGCGAACCTCTTGGTCTTGATCTCATCAAGCTTTAACTCATCAACGACGATCAGCTTATTTTCTGATACTCTGGATGATAAAGCAGACTTTAATGCTGCTCTCTTCTCTTTTTTATTGATCTTGAAAGAATAATCTCTGGGAACGGGTGCGAATACCATACCGCCTCCGGTCCACTGGGGAGCTCTGGTAGATCCCTGTCTTGCATGACCGGTTCCCTTCTGTCTCCAAGGTTTTCTTCCACCGCCGCGGACTTCAGAACGTGTCTTTGCCTTCTGTGTGCCCTGACGATTGTTTGCAAGCTGCTGAAGAACTGCCATGTGTACGAGATGCTCGTTCACTTCAACGCCAAATACGGCATCGTTTAAATCCAGCGTTCCAACTTCCTTGCCTTCCATATTATAAACAGCTACGTTAGCCATTGCCTGGTTCCTCCTTTCCCAAATAAGCACTATTTACCAGCTTTTACTGTCTCTTTGATTGTTACTAAGCATTTCTTCGGTCCGGGAACTGAGCCCTTAACTAAAAGCAGGTTGTTCTCTGCATCTACTCGTACGATCTCTAAGTTCTGCACAGTCACCTTTACGCTTCCCATATGTCCGGGCATTCCCTTTCCCTTGAAAACACGGCTGGGAGATGAGCAGGCACCGTTTGATCCCTGATGACGATGGAACTTTGAACCATGAGCCATGGGTCCTCTGTGCTGTCCTAATCTCTTGATAGCGCCCTGGAAACCTTTTCCTTTTGAAATTGCAGTAGCGTCAACCTTGTCGCCCTCTGCAAAGATGTCAGCCTTGATCTCGTCTGCCAGCTTATAATCTGCAGCGTTGTCAAACTTGAACTCTCTGACAAATCTCTTTCCGGATACACCGGCCTTGTCAAAATGTCCTTTTTCCGGCTTGTTTACGCCGTGACGATGGCTGATCTCTTTCTTGCCGTTTGCGTCCTTGTTGACGATCTTTTCTTTTTTGTCAACAAAGCCGACCTGAACTGCACTGTATCCGTCGTTCTCTACAGTCTTGACCTGTGTAACGACACAAGGGCCTGCCTGTAATACTGTCACGGGAGTGAGTACTCCGTCAGCATTGAAGATCTGGGTCATACCGACCTTGGTTGCTAAGATTGCTTTATTCATGTTTTACCTCCTGTCGCGGACTCGGCCGCGTTTCTACAGCGGAACGCATTACGCGTTCATTCTAGAAGTCAGGTAGACTTCCTACTACTTCATTTTGATATCGATGTTCACACCTGCAGGCATCTCTAAGCGAGATAATGCATCCACAGTCTTCTGTGTGGGAGCAATGATATCGATGAGTCTCTTGTGGGTTCTCTGCTCGAACTGCTCACGTGAATCCTTGTACTTGTGTACCGCACGTAAGATGGTAACTACTTCCTTTTTCGTAGGAAGAGGTACCGGTCCGCTCACCTGTGCTCCGTTCTTCTTTACGGTCTCGATGATTTTCTTTGCGGATGCGTCTACCAGCTCGTGATCATACGCCTTTAAGATGATTCTCATTGTTTGACTTGCCATAAAAAAAGTCGCCTCCTTTTCGCACTTTTAATTTCAGTACGACAAGCGGTGACTGTACACTTCTCCGTGTGTGTCATGCTTTAACCTATAACCCGCTCATGGGAGGGCTTTTGCATGCTACCCTGCACACGTTGTTTCTACTGTTCGTAGACATTCTTATGGTACAGTGACTTGTCGCCAGTTTCCTAACTTGACATTCGCTCCACGGAAAAACCTGCCACATAGGCAGCAACCTCACGCTTCACAGCTATCATGCCACAGCAATGACTAGTATACACGTCTATTTTTAAATATGCAAGTGCAAGCGAATGCGCGAATTGTATTTTTTTTAGTACAATTTGACGAATGCGTTTCTTCTATATATAATATTAACGATTTATTCATTGAAAGGACACTAGACTATGTGGATTGCAGATAGATGGACAGATTATGAAGTAATAGACACAAGCAACGGAGAAAAGTTAGAGCGCTGGGGGAGCTTTATCCTGCGCAGACCTGATCCCCAGGTCATCTGGGATACGCCCCGTGACGGACGCTGGAAAAGTCTAAACGGTCATTATCATCGCAGCGCAAAGGGCGGCGGGAGCTGGGAATTTTTTGATCTGCCCGAGCAGTGGTCGATCACATATCCGCTGAAAGAGCACTCCCTCACCTTCAACTTAAAGCCCTTCAGCTTTAAGCACACCGGTCTTTTTCCGGAGCAGGCAGCCAATTGGGACTGGTTTTCCGAGAAAATACGTAGTGCCAACCGACCGATTCGTGTGCTGAATCTGTTCGCTTATACGGGCGGTGCCACCATCGCAGCAGCCGCAGCCGGCGCACAGGTGACACACGTCGATGCCTCTAAGGGTATGGTGACCTGGGCAAAAGAAAATGCAGTCAGCTCCGGCCTGGCCGATGCGCCGATCCGCTGGATCGTCGATGACTGCGTAAAATTCGTCGAGCGCGAAAAGCGCCGCGGCAAAACCTATGATGCCATCATCATGGATCCGCCCTCCTACGGCAGAGGCCCAAAGGGCGAGATCTGGAAGATCGAAGAAAAGCTCCATCCACTCATCCGTCTGTGCACACAGCTGCTAAGCGACGATCCGCTTTTCTTCCTTATAAATAGTTACACGACCGGACTGCAGCCGGCCGTGCTCTCTTACATGCTCTCTCTGGAATTAAAAAAATTAAACGGTACTGTCAGCGCCGATGAGATCGGCCTACCGGTCAGCAGAAACGGCCTGGTGCTGCCCTGCGGTGCCAGCGGAAGATGGGAGACGGTATTCTTCTAATATCGCTGCTGCGATCGCCACCAGCTGATCACACGGTCTTTTTTTATAATATTCCTCGGTGCGCTTCTCCGGCGTCGGTTCTGATGCACCGGGTTTGCTCAGGCCTAACAGTTCTCTGCAGATGATCGAACCATTCACCGCTGCAAACGTACCTGCCAGCTGTTGTATGCGTGCGTAGTGCTCTGCCTTTTCCTGTGAAGCAGCAGGATCATCGTAGCCGTAGAGTGCGCCCGCCACAAAGCTCATGCCGCTCACCGTGCCGCACACCTCACGCATGCGCCCCAAGCCGCCTCCAAAGGAGGAGAGTGCCTGCGCTAATAGCTTCTCATCCATGTCAATTAAATCAGAAAATGCCAATGCGACCGCCTGTGCACAATTATATCCGTCGAAAAACAGTGCACGGGCACGTACCGCCCGCTCACTACTCTCTGCCTTTTGCAGCCAATAGGCAGCCTCAGTCTCATCAATTCTCGTCATGCCCTTCACCATCCTTAAAGTAATCCCGCGCCATCCGTACGACCACGCCAGAGAGAAGGAATACGCCTACCAGGTTTGGAATCGCCATCAGTCCGTTAAACGTATCCGCGATGCTCCAAAGCAATCCCAGATTTAGTGTCGCTCCTATGATCGCTACCAGAGAATAAACCAGCATAAAGGGCTTGTTTACCTTAGAGCCGAATAAAAACTCGATGCAGCGCGTTCCGTATAAGCCCCAGCCGATAATCGTAGAAAATGCAAAACAGCATAGTGCAACAGCCGTAAAGATTGAAACCCATGAGCCATAGGTGGATGTAAAGCCACTGATAGTCAGCTCCGCGCCTGCTGCCTCACCATATCCTACCGGTGTGCCGCTGCAGAGTATCACAAGTGCCGTCAGGGTACATATGATAATCGTATCGACAAATACCTCAAAGATTCCAAAAAAGCCCTGCTTGACCGGCTTACTCGTATCGGCACAGGCATGTGCGATAGAGCCGGTACCAAGTCCAGCCTCATTGGAGAATATACCTCTGGATACACCTTTTTTCATACTAAGGAACATGCTGCCTACCACACCGCCGGTCACAGAAGAAGGATTAAATGCACCCTCAAAAATCATGCCAAATACAGCCGGGAGACGATCGATATTGAGCACAACCACACCCAGTGCCAGCACCACATACAAAACCGCCATAAAAGGCACGAGGCGTTCTGTCACCTGACCGATACGCTTGATGCCGCCCAATAGAATCAGTGCGATCAAAGCCGCCAATACGATACCCAATATCAGATTAAAGGTAGCCGTATTCTCCTCAGAGAGTATATTGAAGCTATATAATGCTGTATCAATAGCCGTCGTGATGGTATTCACCTGTGTGGCATTACCCGTACCAAACACCGTCAGCACGCCAAATGCAGAAAACAGATAAGCCAGCCAGATCCATTTTTTGCCAAGTCCGTTTTTAATATAGTACATAGGGCCGCCGACCAGATCACCCTTTTCATTCGTCTCGCGAAAATGCACAGCCAGAGTCACCTCAGCAAACTTAGTACACATACCCAGCAGCGCAGAAACCCACATCCAAAAAATCGCACCCGGGCCTCCGATAGCGATAGCACCTGCGACTCCTGCTACATTTCCTGTACCCACCGTCGCCGCCAATGCAGTACAGACCGCCTGAAACGGAGTCAGTGCTCCGTCGGATGCTTCTTTTTTCCGAAACATACGTCCAAAGGTAACCTTCATCGCATAGGGGAATTTGCGGATCTGCAAAAATCCGGTGCGGATGCTCAGATACAAGCCCACGCCGATGATACAGATCATAGCAGGAACACCCCAGATAAAGTTGTTCACCGCAGTATTGATGACATCTATCTTTTCTAACATAACTATCTCCCTTCGTTATCTATCTGTCCCTGTTTGCTCCGTACGATCGCGATCAACGACGAAACCAACAAAAGCATCGGATAAAAAAGTCTTGGCATGATATCAAACGCTGAAATCTCACCGCCCAATTCATTGACCGCCGCAACTGCAACCAGCATCTGCGCTCCATATGGGATGATTCCCTGGAATACACATGAAAACGTATCTAGTATAGAAGCAGTCTTCCGTGACGAAACACAATATTCAGCAGCCATTTCCTTTGCGATCGGATTCGCCATCACAATCGCTACTGTATTATTGGCAGTCGCGATATCCATCGCTCCGACTAACAGTCCCATGCCAAGCTGCCCGCCCCTGTTTCCTTTAAAAATCCTGCGTATACATGCCAGCAACGCCTCAAATCCACCATAATTACGGATCAGGGCACACATCGCCGCAACCAAAATCGCTACCATGCATGTCTCAAACATGCCGGAGACACCTGAACCCATATTCGTCAGCATCTCTATCGGCGCGATATACCCACCACCGATCATGATACATGCGCCGGATAGTATTCCGATCAAAAGAACCAAAAATACATTGATGCCCACTATACCGCCTAACAGCACGAGCACATACGGCACCACCTGTATGAGCTGATAATCCCGTTCTATACTGCCTTGAATATCAGTTCTAAACGACAACAGCAATATCAGCACGAGAGTCACAATCGCTGCAGGAAGCGCAATTCCGAAATTTTCCCGGAATTTATCCTTCATCTCACAGCCCTGCCCGTTACATGCCGCGATTGTCGTATCAGAAATAAAGGATAGATTATCTCCAAACATAGATCCGCCTATCACGGATGCGACACAAAATGCCAGATCAAAGCCAGAAGCAGCGGATACCGCAACGGCAATCGGTGTCAGCAATGTGATCGTGCCGACAGAAGTTCCCATCGCCACAGATACAAAGCATGCCACGACAAACAATACTGCCACCGAAAATCTAGCCGGGATCAGCGACAGCATCCAATATGCCACGCTCTCCGCACTGCTTCTGCCAACCACTCCGACAAAAGAACCTGCCATCAAAAAAATGATCAGCATCGTGATAATATTTTTATCTCCGACTCCCTGTGCCATGATCTCCAGCTTCTGATCAAAGCTCACCGAACGGTTCTGTAAACATGCAACTAAAAGCGCCGCCAAAAAAGCCACTACAATCGGAACATTATAAAAGCCCATCGGAATTTTCATCACATATTCGAATAAAATACCAAGCCCGAGATATAATATAAGAAATATCCCGATCGGCAATAATGCGATCATTCTTCCCTTTTTTTCAACCATTTTCTTTTCCCTCTCCTTTTTATAAAATCCCTGTTACTATTCACAGCAACAGCCTTTACCATTTTATCATGTATCCGGAATTTATACAACGCAATTTCCAGTCAAAAAAGCCCGGATCATCTACGATAATCCAGGCTTTTCATTCCATCGGCGAAGCCGATTCTTCTAAATTTTGTGTGTGTAACTGTTAAATCGCAATAAACTATCTCTGCACGCGAGCGCCGGCGCCACCCATGATCGCTTCTACTTCCTTTTTGCTCGCCATGGTCGTATCGCCCGGTGTCGTCATCGCCAAAGCACCATGTGCTGCGCCGTAGTTAACTGCCAGCTCGGCGTCCTCAGTCGTCATCAGTCCATAGATCAAGCCTGATGCAAAGGAATCTCCGCCGCCGACACGATCCATGATCTCCAGACCCTTATAATCCTTTGCCTTGTGGATCTCGCCGTCTGCCCAGCAGATTGCACTCCAGTCATTGACGGTCGCTGTCTTCACCTCACGAAGCGTCGTAGCGACTGCCTTAAAGTTCGGATAGGTCTTGGCTGCCTCGTTGATCATCTTTTTATAGCCATCGAGATTCAGCTCCTTTAAATCTGCATCATTTCCCTCGATCTCAAAGCCTAGGCAGGCGGTAAAATCTTCCTCGTTTCCGATCATGACATCGACATATTTCGCGATCTCCTTATTTACCTCCTGTGCCTTTGCCTGTCCGCCGATCGCACTCCACATAGACGGGCGATAATTCAGGTCATAGGATACGATAGTGCCATATTTTTTAGCGGTCTTGATCGCTGCTAAAACTGTCTCGCAGGACTGCTCGGAAAGTGCCGCATAGATACCTCCTGTATGCAGCCAGCGAACTCCCAGCTCTCCGAAGATATGATCAAAATCAAAATCCTCCGGCTTCGCCTTTGAAATAGCCGTATTCGCACGATCTGAGCAGCCGACCGCACCGCGGATACCAAAGCCGCGCTCGGTAAAGTTAATTCCGTTTCGGCAGACTCTTCCGATTCCGTCAGTATCCATCCACTTGATGAGTGAAGTATCTACACCGCCCTGCAGTATGAAATCCTCCATCAAAAGTCCGACCTCATTTTTCGCAAAAGCCGTGATGACTGCCGTGTTCATGCCAAAGCATCTGCGAAGACCGCGAACGACATTATACTCACCGCCGCCTTCCCATGCACGAAACTGTCTGGCTGTGCGAATCCTGCCTTCACCGGGATCGAGGCGAAGCATCACCTCGCCGAGCGAAACCGCATCAAATTTACATTCTTCTTTTGTCTTTAGGTTCAAGTTCATTTTGCTTTTCTCCTCTCTCTCATTTACGGACCTTTATACCGCATTTGTAATCAGTATACTCGCATTTTTCCCCTTTTTCCATCACATTCTTGCATTTCAAAAATAAAATGTTAGTTAGCACGAGTTGAAAATACCCGATTGATTCGTTATACTAAAGTCGAATTTGATTTTTTGAAATTTTTGTAGGAGGCTTTTATGGCAGGATCTACTCTTGGAAAAAATTTTACGATCACTACCTGGGGAGAATCCCATGGAAAAGGCATAGGCGTTGTCATCGACGGATGTCCGGCAGGACTTTTGCTTAGCGAAGCGGATATCCAGCCCTATCTTGACAGGCGTCGCCCAGGTCAGTCACGCTATACCACAAAACGGTGCGAATCCGATACCGTCACGATCCTATCCGGTGTATTTGAGGGCAGGACTACCGGCACACCGATCTCACTCATGGTCGCAAATACTGACCAGCATTCCGGTGATTACAGCAAGCTATCAGACTGCTACCGCCCCGGTCATGCGGACTATCCCTTCGATCAAAAGTACGGCTTTCGTGATTATCGCGGTGGCGGACGCTCCTCCGGCAGAGAAACGATCGGACGCGTCGCAGCAGGAGCCATCGCAGCCAAGCTGCTTTGTGAGCTTGGCATCGAGATTCATGCTTACGCCACGGCGATTGGACCTGTCAAGATCGACCGCACACGCTTTTCACTTAAGGAAGCGCAAAACAATGCGCTGGCTATGCCGGATGCAGTCGCCGCAAGGGCCGCAGCAGATTACCTAAAGCAGTGCATAGAAAAGCAGGATTCCTGCGGCGGTATCATCGAATGCGTGATTACCGGTATGCCGGTCGGCATCGGTGAACCTGTTTTCGATAAGCTCGATGCGAATCTCGCAAAAGCGATCCTATCCATCGGTGCAGTAAAAGGCTTTGAGATCGGAGATGGTTTTGCTGCAGCCGCTTCCCTGGGAAGTGAAAACAACGACTCCTTCATTCGAGCGGATGACGGTATCAAAAAAGCAACCAATCACTCCGGCGGCACACTAGGCGGTATGAGTGATGGAGCGCCTATCGTATTTCGCGCTGCTATAAAGCCTACTCCATCCATCAGCTCCCTCCAGCGAACCGTCAAAACCTCCGGTGAAGAGATGGAATTATCCATCCAGGGGCGCCACGATCCGATCATCGTTCCACGCGCCGTAGTCGTCGTCGAGGCGATGTCTGCTCTCACGGTACTTGATCTGATGCTATCTAATATGAGTGCTACGCTTGAGCATATAAAAAGAGTGTATTCCTAGGAATACACTCTTTTTTGACACAACGTTATCTTACAATAACAAATCTATATTCAGATCGTATTACTCAATGATGGTAGCAACACGGCCTGATCCTACAGTACGTCCGCCCTCACGGATAGCGAAGGTAAGACCCTGCTCCATAGCTACGGGATGGATCAGCTCGATGGTCATCTCGATGTTATCACCAGGCATGCACATCTCAGTACCTGCAGGAAGTGCGCAAACACCGGTAACGTCAGTTGTTCTGAAGTAGAACTGCGGACGATAGTTGTTGAAGAAAGGTGTATGACGACCACCCTCGTCCTTGGTCAGAACGTAAACCTGTGCGGTAAATTTGTGATGGCAGGTTACAGAACCGGGCTTGCAAAGGCACTGTCCACGAACGATCTGGTCACGGTTGATACCACGAAGCAAAGCACCGATGTTATCACCAGCCTGAGCCTCGTCTAACATCTTACGGAACATCTCGATACCGGTAACAACGGTCTTCTGAGTCTCTTCCTTAACACCGATGATCTCTAACTCATCAGATAAGTGCAGGCATCCACGCTCTACACGGCCGGTAGCAACTGTACCACGACCTGTGATGGTGAATACGTCCTCGACAGGCATAAGGAACGGCTTGTCAGTATCACGCTGAGGATCCGGGATATAGCTATCTACGGTCTCCATAAGCTCCATGATCTTGTCGCCCCACTCACTGTTGGGATCCTCAAGAGCCTTTAATGCAGAACCCTTGATGATCGGGCAACCCTCGAAGCCATACTCCTCTAACTGCTCGGTAACTTCCATCTCAACGAGCTCGATCAACTCCTCGTCGTCTACCATATCGCACTTGTTTAAGAAAACAACGATGTAAGGTACACCTACCTGACGAGAAAGAAGGATGTGCTCCTTGGTCTGAGCCATAACACCATCGGTAGCAGCTACTACTAAGATAGCGCCGTCCATCTGAGCAGCACCGGTGATCATGTTCTTAACGTAGTCAGCATGGCCGGGGCAGTCAACGTGTGCATAATGTCTCTTATCTGTCTGATACTCAACGTGAGCAGTAGAAATGGTGATACCACGCTCTCTCTCTTCGGGAGCCTTATCGATGTTCTCGAAATCTACCTTCTCATTTCCGGATACACGCTCAGCTAAAACCTTGGTGATAGCTGCTGTTAAGGTTGTTTTACCATGATCTACGTGACCGATGGTACCAATATTGCAATGCGGTTTAGTTCTTTCAAATTTAGCCTTTGCCATTTTGAAATGTCCTCCTTAATTTTTTGCCACTTGCGGGCTTATTTTTCGTTTAAAGTTGCACTGATAGATTTGATTATATCAAAATCCTTCAGTTTTTCAAGTGTTTCGCCGGAAAATGTCCGGCGAAACAATCATGTTTTTTATTTTCCCTGTGCGGAAATGATCTTATCCTGTACAGACTTGGGAACCTGCTCATACTTCTCGAAGAACATAGAGTAGTTTCCACGGCCCTGTGTCTTAGAACGTAGATCTGTAGAATAACCAAACATCTCTGCAAGCGGAACAAATGCACGAACGATCTTGCCGTTTCCGACATCGTCCATACCCTCGATACGTCCACGACGAGAGTTCAGATCACCGATAACATCGCCCATGTACTCCTCAGGCATCGTTACCTCAACCTTCATGATCGGCTCTAGTATCGCGGGAGCTGCCTTTTGCATCGCTTCCTTGAAGCACATAGAACCTGCAATGTGGAAGGCCATCTCGGATGAATCGACCTCATGGTAGGATCCATCGTATACGGTAGCATGTACTCCGAGTACCGGGAAGCCTGCCAGAGTTCCTGCCTTAGAAGCCTCCTCGATACCTTCGCCGACTGCCGGAATGTATTCCTTCGGAATCGCTCCGCCGACAACCTCTGAATCGAACTTGAAGAGCTCCTCGCCGTTGGCATCCATCGGCTCAAAACGTACCTTACAATGTCCGTACTGTCCACGTCCACCGGACTGCTTTGCATATTTGTATTCCTGATCTACTGCCTTTGTGAAGGTCTCCTTGTATGCAACCTGAGGTGCACCAACGTTTGCCTCTACCTTGAACTCACGCAGCAGACGGTCTACGATGATCTCCAAATGAAGCTCACCCATACCTGCGATAATGGTCTGGCCTGTCTCCTGATCCGTGTGTGCACGGAAGGTCGGATCCTCCTCAGCAAGCTTTGCTAAGGCCTCACCCATCTTGCCCTGACCTGCCTTTGTCTTCGGCTCGATCGCAAGCTCGATAACGGGCTCCGGGAATTCCATAGACTCTAGGATAACCGGATGCTGCTCATCGCAGATCGTATCACCTGTAGTGGTGAGCTTGAATCCTACTGCGGCAGCGATATCACCGGAATATACCTTGTCTAACTCGGCTCTCTTGTTTGCATGCATCTGCAGCAAACGGCCGACACGCTCTTTTTTATCCTTTGTTGCATTCAATACATAGGAACCGGAGTTTAATACACCGGAGTAAACACGGATAAATGCGAGCTTTCCAACGAACGGGTCTGTCATGATCTTAAATGCGAGAGCAGAGAACGGCTCTTCATCAGAAGAATGTCTCTCAATCGGGTTACCCTCTAAATCTACACCCTGGATGCTCGGTACATCGGTAGGAGCGGGCATAAACTCAAGGATCGCATCCAAAAGCTTCTGTACGCCCTTGTTGCGGTATGCGGAACCACAGCATACGGGAACAGCTGTACATTCACAGGTCGCTTTACGCAGAACTGCCTTTAACTGCTCCACAGAAGGCTCCTCACCCTCGAGATACATCATCATAAGATCGTCATCTAACTCACAGATCTTCTCGATCAGCTCGGTACGATACAGCTCTGCCTCATCCTTCATATCATCAGGAATCTCAGTGATCGCAATATCGTCACCCTTGTCATCGTTGTAAATATAAGCCTCCATCTCGAACAGATCGATGATTCCCTTGAATTCATCCTCTTTTCCGATGGGAAGCTGTAATACGATTGCGTTTTTACCTAATCTGGTACGGATCTGGTCTACAGCTCCATAGAAGTTTGCACCTAAGATATCCATCTTGTTGATGAATGCCATACGAGGTACATTGTAGGTGTCAGCCTGACGCCATACATTCTCTGACTGAGGCTCTACGCCACCCTTAGCACAGAACACACCAACAGCTCCGTCTAAGACACGCAGGGAACGCTCAACCTCTACCGTAAAGTCCACGTGACCCGGGGTATCAATGATATTGATACGATGCTCTAATGCACCGGGCTTTACCTTTGCATGGTCCTGTAAGGTCCAATGGCAAGTCGTAGCGGCTGAAGTAATGGTAATACCTCTCTCCTGCTCCTGCTCCATCCAGTCCATGGTAGCAGTACCTTCATGAGTATCACCGATCTTGTAGTTAATACCAGTATAATAC
>CAVBEI010000021.1:0-31617 GCA_963594555.1 Lachnospiraceae bacterium
CGATCAAGGACTATCCCGAGTTCTTTGAACGGCTGGAGAAGCTGACCGGCAGCAAACCCGGCACAGGCGGCTGCATTACCATGAAGGATTCCGGCTGGGAAATGAGCCTTGTCCTTTATGATCGTGACTACTTCCCGAACCAGCGCGAGAACAACGAGGATGTGTTCTGGGGCGACGGTCTGTTCGGTGAGCGTATCGGCAACTATATCAAAAAGCCAATGGCGGAGTGTACAGGCGAGGAAATTCTGACCGAGATCCTCTATCACTTCAATCTAATGGACATGAAGGACGAGGTGCTCTCTCACGCCCATATCTCCACCTGCATGATGCCGTATATCACCAGTCAGTTTATGCCCCGCACCTGCACCGACCGCCCGAAGGTCGTGCCGGACGGCTGCACGAATCTCGGCTTTATCGGACAGTTTGTGGAAGTACCCGGCGATGTGGTGTTCACCATTGAAACCAGTGTGCGCACACCGCTGGAGGCCGTGTATCAGCTCACCGGGCTTGACAAGGAGATCATCGAGGTCAACCCCGCGCAGTACGATATGCGCTACTTCAAGCAGCAGATCATGAAGTTCAACGCCATCAAGGGTGACTTCACATCCAAGGATATTCCGAAGATCAATCCGCTGAAGCTGAAAGAAATGGAGAAGGAGCTGCTTTACAAGATCAATCAGATTCCGCCCTACTACATCATGTATCAGGGCAGGGATAAGAGTGTGGCTTTGAAAGACAGCGTGCTTTCTCCCGAATATCCGAAAGACAAAAATTAAATCAGGAGGTTATGACTTATGAGAAACTATGACAGAGTACATCCCCGCAAGCCCGAGGGTATTGACGAAAGAAAGGCTTACGTTGTCGGCGGCGGTATCGCCGGACTTTCCGCTGCGGCGTTCCTTGTCCGTGACGCGCAGATGCCCGGCAAGAACATCACCGTGTATGACCAACTCCCCGTGTTCGGCGGTTCTATGGATTGTGCCGGAGCATCGGAGACCGGCTATGTGTCCCGCGGCGAGCGTGAGCTGGAGCCGTATATGGAGTGCCTGTGGGATCTGTTCGGCAGCATTCCCTCCCTTTATGAAGAAGGCAGAACCGTCCTTGACGAAACCCGCGAGTGCAACAAGAACTGGGAAATCGACTCGAAACACCGTCTTTGGGAGCAGGGATTCAAGGCGCACGACGAATCCACGATGGGCGTTACGCCCGAGATTCAGGAGCAGATGATCAAAATGATGCTCACACCCGAAGATCAGCTGGAGGATGTGACCATCGAGCAGTGGTTCAGCCCGGTGTTCTTCCAGAGCCAGCTTTGGTATTATTGGAGCGCTATGCTCGCGTTCCAGCCCTACCACAGCCTGATCGAGATGCGCCGCTATGCCGTGCGCTTTATGCACCAGCTTCACCTCATCAAGAGCCTGCGCGGTATCCTGCGCACCAAGTACGACCAGTACAACAGCCTGATCCGTCCTCTGGAAAAGTATCTGGCCGACCATGGTGTAAACTTTATCGCAGGAACGACGGTCACGGATATGGACATTAGAATTGACGGAGGCAACAAGACCGTTACGGGGCTTCATCTGGAATCGGACGGCAAAGAAAGCGTCGTTCCACTTGCCGAAACCGACCTCGTGTTCTTCACCAACGGCTCCATGACCCAGAACTCCACGCAGGGCAGCATGACCGAGGCGCCCGTAATGAACCGTGACACCGTTCATAAGGGCTGCTTCACCCTGTGGGAAAAGCTGGCCGCCAAGTGCCCGGAGTACGGTCATCCCGAAAAGTTCGCTTTCGATCCCGACAAGAGCAACTTCGTTTCCTGCTCTGTGACCGTGCGCGACTATCCGCAGTTCTTTGACTATCTGGCGGAAAAGACCGGCAACCTCACCGGCAAGGGCGGCTGCTCCACCTTCGTGGACGCACCATGGTTCATGAATTACAATGTGCCCCTGCAGCCTGTGGCTCCCGACCAGCCGGAGAATGTTCAGTTCATGTGGTTCTATGGCCTCCACGCCAACAACTGCGGTACCTATGTGAAAAAGCCCATGACCCAGTGCTCCGGCGAGGAGATCATGCGGGAGTTCCTGTACTACTGCGGCTTGGAGGACAAGATCGACGAGATCATGCCCCATATCACCGCCATCCCCGTGGTCATGCCCTATATCACCAGCCAGTTCATGCCCCGCAAGCTGAAAGACCGCCCGGAGATCATTCCCGCTGGCAATAAGAATCTTGCATTCATTGGCCAGTTCGTGGAGCTGGAGGGCGATGTGGTGTTCACCGTGGAAACCTCCGTCCGCACGGCTATGATCGCCGTCTATCGGATGCTGCACCTCGACCGCCCCATCACGCCGCTGTTCCAGGGCCAGTACGACATCCGCATGGTCAATGTGGCGCTCAAGACCCTGCTCGGCAAGGACAAGATCGAGGTCAGCGACCTGCCGAAGGTCAATCCTCTGAAGCTGCCCCAGACCATGCACGAGATCGTGGAGGCCATCAATCAGATTCCGCCTGTGCCGGAATACTATTCCGAGCGGAAGGAAAATCGTTAACCTGCAGAATACACAGGTTACATACACATAGGGATAACTGCAACCCGAGTGCAGCAAATCTGCCGACAGGGATAAAAATACCGAGAGACGTATCTATACATACGAATCTCGGTATTTCTCTTGCTGCCCTTGCCACGCCTCGATGACTTGTTTTTCAATGCTTCGTTATCGGTCCGTGACAAAGCGAAACTCTTTTTTTTTACATTATTTTGTAAGCAGCAGCATGATATCATTGGAGCGCTTCATGAATTTTGTCATGGCCTCCGGTGCGAGCGGCTGGTTAGCAAGCATCGCCAGATCGTAGAGCTGCTCGGCGAACATAGAGGCATATTCGCCATCCTTGTTGTCTAGCAGATAGGTAACGAGCGGATGGCTGCAGTTGAGCGTCAGCGTATAATCGCCGCCAAACATGGAGGCATCCATGCCGCCCATCGCATACATCTTCATCATATCCTGCATACGACGGCCTTCCTCGGATAAGGTGATGATGGATGGCGTGTCTGCATTTTTAAGCTTTTGTACTGAAATAGTGAGCTTGTCATCCCCGAGTGCCTTGTGGAAGATCTCTGTCAGCTTATCTGTGGCTTCCTTTAATTCCTCCTCAGAGGCTTCCTCTCTCAGAGAGTCTGTCACATCTGCATCGATACGCATGAATTTGTAGCTATCGTTGCGGCGCTCGAGCTGTGTGATAAAGGAGCTGTCGATGTTGTGGTCTAATATAACGGCATTCATTCCCTGCTCACGGAACAAATTGATGTACTGGCTCTGCTGGTTTTTGTCGGTAACATAGTAGATGGTGGAGCGTTTATCCTGATACTCCTCATCTGCAGACGCATCAGATGTATCATCTGTGGCTTCTGCAGCAGCGTCATCCGTGGCTTCCTCTGAAGCTTGCTCGTCTGTTTTTTCTACGGGCTTTAGAAGCTCCGGCAGAGTCAGGTATTTGTCATCGATATCCTTAAAGAGGATGTAGTCGTTCATCTTGTCACAGAACTTCTCATCCTTTAAGCAACCGAATTTGATGAACGGGCTGATGTCATCCCAGTATTTCTCATAATCCTCTTTTTGTGTCTTGCACATGCCGATGAGCTTGTCAGCGACCTTTTTGGTGATGTATTCGGAGATTTTCTTCACGAAACCATCGTTTTGAAGTGCTGATCGGGATACATTCAGCGGCAGATCCGGGCAGTCGATCACTCCCTTTAAGAGCATGAGAAACTCAGGGATGACTTCCTTTATATTATCCGCGATAAATACCTGGTTGTTGTAGAGCTTGATAGTGCCCTCGATGGAATCGTACTCCGTGTTGATCTTCGGGAAATACAGGATGCCCTTTAGATTGAACGGATAATCCATGTTCAGATGAATCCAAAACAGCGGCTCCTTGTAGTCGTGGAAGACATTTCGGTAAAACTCCTTGTATTCCTCATCGGTGCAGTCGTTGGGATTTTTTGCCCAAAGGGGCGTCGTGTCATTCAGCGGTACGGGACGTTTTACGATCTTTAGCTTCTCGGTGGCAGGAGAGATCTCTACGATTTCCTTTTCGCCGTTTTCATTCTCCTTTTCCTCGGTTTTCGCTTCCTCTACGATCGTCTCGATGACTGTATCTGTATCGAGCTTGTCAGCAGGATCGATGGTCTCGTATTCCTCGGGTGCATTTGCCTTGCTTAAATAGATGGGCGTAGGCATGAAGGAGCAGTATTTCTGCAATACCTCTCTGGCACGATATTCATTTGCATATTCGAGACAATCCTCATTCAAAAACAGGGTGATGGTCGTGCCGACCTCGGCCTTGATCCCATCAGTCATGTCAAATTCTGTACCGCCGTCACACTCCCAGTGTACGGCTGAGGCGTCCTTTTTATAGGATAGAGTATCGATATGGACAGCATCAGCTACCATGAAGGCAGAGTAGAAGCCGAGTCCGAAATGGCCGATGATCTGATCCTCGTTTGCCTTGTCCTTGTATTTTTCAATGAAATCTGTAGCACCGGAAAAAGCGATCTGGTTAATGTATTCCTCGACCTCTTCGCCGGTCATGCCAAGACCGTTATCGCTGATGGTCACTTTCTTATTCTCCGGATCAACCTCGATTCGTACGCTTGGCTTGTAATCCGCAGGCAGCTCGTATTCGCCCATCATGTCGAGCTTTTTTAGCTTCGTGATGGCATCACAGCCGTTGCTGACTAGCTCACGATAAAAAATGTCCTGATCGGAATAGAGCCATTTTTTGATGATCGGAAAAATGTTGTCACTGTTGATGGAAAGACTTCCATGCTTGTCACTCATGTATATCACTCCTTATATTTTTATTTTTTGTTTTTATTGACCTCGAGCATACGAAGTGCACGAACCTTAAGGGGCAGTCCGAATAAGGTGATGAAGCCCTGTGCGTCATGATGGTCGTAGTCGTTGCCGGTGGTGAAGCTGGCGAGCGATTCACTGTAGAGAGAGTACGGGGAGGTCGTTCCGGCCTTTGTGATGGTGCCCTTGTAGAGCTTGAATTTTACCTCGCCGGTGACGTATTTTTGCGTGGATTCGATGAATGCCTGCAGTGCCTCCCGCAGCGGAGTGAACCATTTGCCCTCGTATACGACCTGAGCGAGACGCTGTCCCATCTCAAGCTTTGCAGCCATGGTATCACGGTCTAGGATGAGCTCCTCGAGCTGATCGTGTGCCTCCATGAGGATGGTGCCGCCCGGTGTCTCATATACGCCGCGGCTCTTCATGCCGACGACGCGGTTTTCTACGATATCGATGATGCCGATGCCATGCTTGCCGCCGAGACGGTTCAGCTCACGGATGATATCTGCTACCTTCATTTCCTTGCCGTTGACGGATTTAGGCACGCCGGCCTCAAAGGTCATGGTGACATATTCCGGCTCATCGGGAGCCTTTTCGGGGGTCACGGAAAGCACGAGCAGATGATCGTAATTAGGCTCGCAGGAGGGATCCTCGAGCTCTAAGCCCTCATGGCTGATGTGCCAGAGGTTTCTGTCACGGCTGTAGCTGGAATCTACCGCAAACGGGAGATCGATGCCATGTGCCTTGCAGTAGTCGATCTCTGCCTGACGGGAATCCATCTGCCATTTGTCGTCACGCCACGGTGCGATGATCTTGATGTCGGGTGCTAAGGCCTTGATGCCGAGCTCGAAGCGGATCTGGTCGTTTCCTTTGCCGGTGGCTCCGTGACAGATGGCTACAGCGCCTTCCTTTCTGGCGATCTCTACGAGACGCTTGGCGATGCCGGGCCGTGCCATGGATGTGCCGAGCAGATATTTGTGCTCGTATACGGCACTTCCCATGACGCAGGGGGTGATGTAGTCCTCTGCGAATTCGTCTGTGATATCCTCGATGTAGAGCTTGGATGCACCGGAGAGCTTGGCACGCTCATCGAGGCCGTCTAGCTCCTCCTCCTGTCCGCAGTCGATGCAGCAGCAGATGACCTCGTAGTCATACGTCTCCTTTAGCCAGGGGATGATCGCGGTTGTGTCGAGTCCGCCTGAGTATGCGAGAATTACTTTTTCCTTCATTGTGGGTTCCTCCTAGGTTTTATTTTTAAGTTATATATATGTAGCTTAAATTGTTCTATCGTTTGCCCGTACCAATGATACAACAATTTTTCACGGCGTGCAACCGTAAAAATATGCAAAATACATGCATAAAATAAGCAAAAAGCGTATAAATATTCATAAAATATGAGAAAAAGCACAGAAAACTCTTTACGAATACGGGAAATAGTATTAGTATAGGAAAAGATTAAACGAAAAATGCAAACGGGAAGGATCAATCCAATGATAAAAGCAGGCATTATCGGGGCGACAGGCTACGCAGGAGCGGAGCTGGTGCGCCTGTTACTGGGACATAAGGACGTAACCATCGTATGGTATGGCTCGCGCAGCTATATTGATAAAAAATATGCCGCTGTCTACCGCAACTTTTTTGAGCTGGTAGAGGATGCGTGCCTTGATGATAATATCGATAAGCTCGCAGGGCAGGTAGATGTCATCTTCACAGCGACGCCGCAGGGGTATCTCGGCGGCATATTAACCGAGGAGCTGTTAGAAAAGACCAGGTTCATCGATCTGAGTGCAGACTATCGGATCAAGGATGTAGCTACCTATGAAAAATGGTACGGCATAAAGCATCAGTCACCGCAGCTGATTGCACAGGCTGTTTATGGCCTGTGTGAGATAAACCGGGGACTCATTAACAGGGACACCAGGCTCATCGCCAATCCTGGCTGCTATACCACCTGTTCGATTTTGACCGCCTATCCGCTCGTAAAGGAAGGTCTCATCGATCCGAACACTCTGATCGTAGATGCCAAAAGCGGCACCTCCGGTGCAGGGCGTGGTGCAAAAATACCAAATCTCTTCTGTGAGGTCAATGAAAATATGAAGGCCTACGGCGTCGGCACGCATCGTCATACGCCGGAGATCGAAGAGCAGCTCGGCTATGCGGCAGGAGGAGATGTAGTGATCAACTTCACGCCGCATCTCGTACCGATGAATAGGGGTATTTTAGTCACCGAGTATGCATCGCTGGTGAAAAAGGCAGACGGCACCTATCCTAGCGAGGGAGAGCTTCGTGCAGCCTATGAGAAATATTATGCAGATGAATACTTCGTGCGCGTGCTGCCGCAGGGCGAATGCCCGGAGACAAAATGGGTAGAGGACAGCAACTTCGTCGATGTAAACCTCGTCGTAGACGAACGCACAGGACGCGTCATTTTAATGGGCGCACTCGATAATCTCGTAAAGGGAGCAGCCGGACAGGCAGTGCAGAACATGAATCTCTTATTTGGTCTCGATGAAAGGGAAGGGCTTACTCTAGTGCCCTGCTTCCCGTAAGCTTTTACGATAAGGTGATGCTATGAAACAAATGACAGATCCGGATGAACGCATACAGATTCGCGTCATGAGAGAGGACGATTATGCAGGTGTACATGCCCTGTGGATGTCGATCAAGGGCTTTGGGATCCGAAGCATTGATGATGCAAAGGATGGCGTGGCACGATTCCTAAGGCGCAATCCGACCACTAGCATGGTCGCCTGCGATAACGATACGATCATCGGTGCCATCCTGTGTGGTCACGATGGCAGGAGAGGATGCTTTTATCATGTATGTGTGCATGAAGATTATAGAAAAAAAGGTATCGGCAAGGCCATGGCCACAGAGTGCATGCGTGCCCTGCAGGCAGAGCAGATAAATAAGGTCAGTCTCATCGCCTTTAAAAGCAACGAGATCGGCAATCGCTTCTGGCGCAGCGTCGGCTGGACCTACCGTGACGATTTAAACTACTATGATTTTACCTTAAATGACGCGAATATAACAAAATTCAATGCATAAATAAAGAGGACAAGCAAATGAAACGAATCGAGGGCGGCGTCACTGCCGCAAAGGGATATTCTGCGGCAGCTACCGCAGCAAATATCAAATACCAGGGCAGAGACGACATGGCGATGATTTTTTCAAAGACCGAGGCTGCTGTGGCAGGCACGTTTACGACGAATGTATTTAAGGCCTCTCCTGTGATATGGGATCAGGCAATCGTAAAAAACAAAGGCAGGGCACAGGCGATCGTCGTCAATTCCGGCATCGCAAACGCCTGTACAGGAGAAGAGGGCGATAGGTGTTGCCGCATGACGGCTCAGGCTGCGGCGCAGGCACTGGGTATCAAAGAAGAAGCGGTGCTGCTAGGCTCTACCGGTGTCATCGGCATGCAGCTGCCCATCGAAAAGCTGCAGGCAGGGGCACGGACTCTGGCAGAAAAGCTATCTGAGGATTTATCGGCAGGAACTGCGGCAGCACAGGCGATCATGACCACGGACACACATAAAAAAGAGATCGCCTACACCTTTGATCTGGATGGAAAGGAGGTCACGATCGGAGGCTGTGCCAAGGGCTCAGGCATGATTCATCCGAATATGTGCACGATGCTGGCGTATGTCACGACAGATGTGGCCATCGAAGCCACCCTGCTTCAAAAGGCGCTTAGTGAGATCGTCGTAGATACGTTTAACATGATCTCAGTAGACGGAGATACGAGCACGAACGATACACTGCTCGTTTTGGCAAACGGCTGTGCGGGCAATGCAGTCATATCCACGGAAAATGAAGATTATAAAGTCTTTTACGAGGCACTGAGGGCGGTTTGTACGCATTTGGCAAAGGAGATGGCAGCAGACGGCGAGGGCGCGACCAAGCTCATGGAATCTATCGTGATTGGTGCGGATACAAAGGAGCATGCGCGTATATTAGCCAAATCAGTAGTCTGCTCGAGCCTGACAAAGGCAGCGATGTATGGGTGTGATGCCAACTGGGGCAGAGAGCTGTGTGCCCTGGGCTATTCCGGTGTAGATTTCGATCCGGGTAAGGTCGAGATGTCCTTTAAAAGCGGCGATCAAACGATACTCATTTTCAAGGACGGTGCAGGGACAGATTACAGCGAGCAGGAGGCGTCAAAGCTTCTTTCTAACGATCATGTGCAGATCATATCAAATATGAATATGGGAGAGGAGAGTGCCACTGCCTGGGGGTGCGATCTAACCTATGATTATGTGAAGATCAATGCGGATTACCGCTCATAAAAGGAGAATAAACCGATGGAAAATATGGATGATATATTACAAAAGGCGCAGGTACTCGTAGAGGCACTGCCCTATATCCAGCGCTTCAACCGCAAGATCATCGTCGTCAAATACGGCGGCAGTGCGATGGTCGATGATAATCTGAAAAAAAGCGTCATCGAAGACGTCGTACTACTAAAGCTCGTTGGCTTTAAGCCTATCATCGTGCATGGCGGCGGAAAGGAGATCAGCCGCTGGGTAGAAAAGGTCGGCATGGAGCCTCATTTTATAAACGGTCTGCGAGTAACGGATGAAGCGACGATGGAGATAGCCGAGATGGTGTTAAATAAGGTCAACAAATCCCTCGTGCAGATGGTACAGCAGCTGGGTGTAAACGGTGTAGGTATCACCGGAAAGGACGGAGGCCTACTAACTGTCAAGAAAAAATATTCAAACGGAGAGGATATCGGCTATGTCGGCGAGATCACACAGGTCAATCCAAAGATTTTGTATGACCTGCTCGAGAAGGATTTTTTGCCGATCGTAGGTCCTATCGGCATGGATGAGAATTTCCGGTCGTATAATATCAATGCAGACGATGCGGCCTGTGCCATAGCAAAATCCCTCGGCGCAGAAAAGCTCGCTTTTTTGACCGATATCGAGGGCGTATACAAGGATCCAAACGACAAGAGCACGCTCATTTCAGAGCTGCACTTATCCGAAGCGCGTGAGCTAATCGAGGACGGCTTTATCGGAGGCGGTATGCTGCCCAAGCTAAACAATTGCATCGATGCCATGGAACAGGGCGTCTCACGGGTGCATATTCTAGACGGACGCATCGCACACTGCCTGCTGCTGGAGATCTTTACGAACCGTGGTGTCGGAACTGCATTTTTAGGAGATAAGGAGCAAAAATACTATCATGAAGCTGACTAAGGACGAACAGATCAATCTCGCAGAGGAAGCTCTGCTGCATGTATATAACCGTTTTCCTCTCGTATTAGACCATGGAGAGGGAGTATATCTGTATGATACAGACGGAAAAAAATATCTCGATTTTGCAGCCGGGATCGCTGTGATGGCATTTGGTTATCAAAATAAAGAATACAACGACGCACTAAAGGCACAGATCGATAAGCTGCTGCACACCTCGAATCTGTATTACAGCGTTCCGACAGCTACAGCGGCTGCGTCACTGCTGCGTGTCAGCGGCATGGATCGGGTGTTTTTTACAAATTCCGGTGCAGAGGCCATCGAGGGAGCCATCAAGGCAGCTAAAAAATATGCCTATACACGAAACGGACATGCAGGTGCAGAGATCATCGCCATGAACCATTCCTTCCACGGACGCACCATCGGCGCACTCTCCGTGACAGGAACTGAGCACTACAGAGAGCCCTTTGAACCGCTCATGGCGGGTGTGCGTTTCGCGACATATAATGATTATGACAGCGTAAAGGCACAGATTACCGATAAGACCTGTGCGATCATCATGGAAACGATCCAGGGAGAGGGCGGTATCTATCCGGCGACAAAGGAATTTTTAGAGGGCGTGCGCGCTCTTTGCGATGAGCATGATATTCTGCTCATTTTAGATGAGATACAGTGCGGCATGGGACGAAGCGGTCACATGTTTGCATGGCAGGGCTACGGCGTGCGGCCGGACATTTTAACCTGTGCAAAGGCATTAGGCTGCGGCGTGCCGGTAGGTGCTTTTTTACTTACCGAAAAGGTCGCTGAAAAGTCATTAGCACCGGGAGATCACGGCACGACCTACGGCGGCAATCCCTTTGTCACAGCGGCAGTCACCAAGGTCATCGAGATGATGGAGCGGGATCAGATAACTGCACACGTGCAGCGCGTAGGAGATTATCTGTCGAATAGATTAGATGAGCTGGTCGACAAATACGACTGTCTGACGGCGCATCGTGGTGTCGGCCTCATGCAGGGCTTAGTCTGTACAAAAAAGGTCGGCGAGGTATCAGCACAGGCATTAAAGCACGGGCTGATCGTCATCACGGCAGGCAGCGATGTGCTGCGTTTTGTGCCGCCGCTTATCATCGAAGAAGAACATGTGGATGAAATGATCCAAAAGCTCTCTGATACTCTCGATGAATTATCATGATTAACATCTTGTAAAATCAGCCAATCTCGGCTAAAATAACTATATCGCTTTGTATGTCCCTTCTGGCATGCGGTTTAGAAGGGAGAACACATGAAAATCAACAAAAAAACAGCAAAGGCAGCGTTTGGTTGCCTATTGCTGTTGCTTTTATATGGGTGCGCATCGTCCTCTGACGTTGATGCGGATGCACAAGGTGAGCAGGAGACGGCTCTCTTTTTAGAGGAGACAGAGGAGACGACAGAGGATACGACCGCTCAGACGGCTACGAATGCGGCGCTCTCTACAGATACTGTCACTGTCTATATCTGCGGTGCGATCGAGTGTCCGGGAGTCTATGAGCTGCCATCCGGCAGTCGAGTCGTAGAGATCATCGATGCTGCAGGAGGCTTGCGGGCGGATGCATCGGCTAATGCACTCAATCAGGCGCGTCTTTTAGTCGACGGAGAGATGATAGAGGTGCTGACAGTTAGTGAGGCAGCAGTGCGCCAGGTCGCACTAGAGGACGAGGCAGATAGCCGCGTGAACATCAATACGGCAGATGCAGATGAATTAAAGACGCTGCCCGGCATAGGGGATTCCAAGGCGGCGAGTATTCTATCGTATCGCGAGGAGCATGGTGCATTTGCGGCGATCGAGGACATTAAAAATATAGAAGGAATCAAGGACGGTGTGTTTTCAAACATAAAGGATTTGATTCGTGTGCAATAATTCGGCAGAGGTGTGAAAATGGCAAAAAAGGTGCTTGTGGTAGATGACGAAAAGCTGATCGTAAAGGGAATCCGTTTTTCCTTAGAGCAGGACGGATTTGAGGTCGAATGTGCCTACGATGGCGAGGAGGCGCTGCATCTGGCGACAGAGAACACCTACGACATGATTTTGCTGGATCTGATGCTGCCGAAGATGGATGGCTTTGAGGTCTGCCAGCACATCCGTGAGTTTTCCAATGTACCGATCGTGATGCTCACGGCAAAGGGCGATGACATGGACAAGATCCTGGGCTTAGAATACGGCGCAGACGATTATATTACAAAGCCCTTTAATATCCTAGAGGTCAAGGCGCGCATAAAGGCGATCATGCGGCGCACCGGAAAAAAGACAGATACACAGCCAAAGGAGAACGTCATTGAAAACGGCGATCTGAGACTTGATCTAGACAGCCGAAGGCTCTTTATCCTAGGGCGGGAGGTGAATCTGACAGCTCGTGAATTTGAGCTTTTAGAGCTGTTTGTCACAAACCAGAACAAGGTATTCAGCAGGGAGAAGCTGCTGCAGCTGATCTGGGGAGCTGATTATCCGGGCGATGTTCGCACGGTGGATGTGCATGTCCGTCGCCTCAGAGAAAAGATCGAGACTAATCCCAGCGAGCCAAAGTACGTCCATACCAAGTGGGGCGTAGGCTACTACTATCGCGGATGACATTTAAGGAATCAGATACATGAAATTTAAGGATAAGCTGCGCGGCTCCATCCGAAGCCTGCGTTTTCGTTTGATCGTTGTACTAGTAGTTTTTGCTATCATACCGGGCCTCGTGCTACGCATCGGCCTGCTGCGTGCGTATGAGACACGCGCGGTAGAGGATCGCACGATCGATATTTTAAGCCAGGCGAAGATTCTCGCGGATCAGATCGCCAACAACGGCTATCTCGAGGATCCCACCCTAGAAGCCATCAATTCCAAGGTGGAGCTCATCTGTAATATCTATGACGGCAGAATTCTCGTCGTGGACAGCACCTTTCACATTATTAAAGATACCTATGACCTCGACACCTCAAAGATCATCATATCCGAAGAGGTGGCTACGAGCTTTCAGGGGAGTGATTCGAGCAAATATGATGCGCTAAACCGCTACATCCAGGTTACGCTGCCGATCAAGGACGTGCAGACCGAGGAGGTGCTGGGCGTATTGCTCGTGAGTGTATCGACTGACAGCGTGCGGGATATGCTAGGCTACCTGCGAAGCGTATGCCTGATTCTTCAGCTATCCCTTGCACTGCTTGCTGTGATAGCAGCCGTCATAGCCTCCAGACACATCGCCCGTCCGTTTGACAGGATGAAGCGTTCTATCGAAGCGATTCAGATCGGCTATGGAGAGGATATGCCTATCGAAGACAGCTACACAGAGACAAAAGCGATCTCCGAACACATAAATGCGATGCTAAAGAGCATGAAGGTATTAGATGAATCACGCCAGGAATTCGTCTCAAACGTCTCTCATGAGCTAAAGACACCTATGACCTCCATGAAGGTGCTGGCAGACTCGCTCATCGCCCAGGAGGGCGCTCCTGTGGAGCTGTATCAGGAGTTTATGACCGATATCGCCTCAGAGATCGAGCGGGAGAATTCCATCATTTCAGATCTGCTCACCCTGGTGAAGATGGACAAGGCAGCGGATACCATCACTGTCTCTACGGTCAATGTCAATGAGCTGTTAGAGCTTATCCTAAAGCGTCTGCGTCCGATCGCACAAAAGCAGGGCATCGAGCTGGTGCTTGAGAGCTTTCGGCCGGTGAGTGCAGAGCTGGATGAGACAAAGATTTCGCTCGCTTTTTCCAATCTGATAGAAAATGCGATCAAATACAACGACAAGCCTGATGGCTGGGTGCATGTCTCACTCAATTCCGATCATCAATATCTGTATGTAAAGGTGGAGGATAACGGCATAGGTATTCCGGAGGCGTCGCTGGATCACATTTACGAGCGTTTTTACCGTGTAGACAAATCGCACTCCCGTGAGATCGGAGGCACAGGACTTGGGCTTGCGATCACGCGAAGCGTCGTTTTGATGCATCGAGGTGCGATCAAGGCATTTTCTACTGAGGGCGAGGGCACGATCTTTACCGTGCGTATCCCGCTCAAATATATCGCGGGATAGGAGGAGCGCATGAATAAAAATGGTATAGGCCTGATCGCGGTATTGCTGTCCTTGCTGCTCTTTTGTGGCTGTAGTGGCAGTGAGCAGTCAGAGGATGTGCTGCAGATCAGCTATCTGGATCAGGAACAGACAAAGATCGTCCGCCACGAATATGAGCCTGAGGCGGCCGATGGAGATACGAAGCAGCTGATCGCAGAGCTCATCGATGTGCTATCCTCGGATTCAGGAGACGTAGAGCTGGTTCGCCCGATTCCGGAAGGGGTGCAGGTGACAGACCAAAGCCTAGAGGACGGCGATCTAAAGATTTATTTTAATGATGCGTATCATAATATGGATGCGGTGCATGAGATTTTGTGTCGTCTGGCGCTTGTGCAGACGCTCACACAGATCGATGGAGTGGACTGTCTGGAATTTTATGTAGAGGATGAGCCGCTGAGTGATTCAAACGGAAAATTAGTCGGACAGATGACGCAGGATGATTTTGTAGTAAATCCCGGAGAGCAGATCAATTCGATCCAGCATGCCACAATCGAGCTGTATTTTTCAAACGCAGCAGGAGATGGACTGGTGCTTGAGACACAGCGCGTATATTATAACAGCAATGTATCATTAGAAAAGCTCGTTATCGAGCATTTGCTGGCAGGACCGCGCAGCGAGGTGGCGATCGCATCGATCCCTGCGGAGACGAAGCTGGTGAATGTATCGGTTACGGACAGGATCTGCTATGTGAATTTCGATGAGGGCTTTTTCACACAAAACTATAACATTTCTGAGCCTGTCGTGATCTACTCGCTCGTAGATTCCCTGACGGCTCTGCCCCATATTGACAAGGTACAAATAGCAGTAAACGGTGATACCTCCGGTGTGTATCGCGAGAGCATGCAGCTGGGTACGATCTATGAGGAGGATCTCTCCTATGTGCGGCTTGCGGACAGCAGTCGTGAGGTCATCGTCAATGATATAAAGGAGGAAACAAACCATCCATTGGATTAGACGACTGAGCACGCAGATTGCGCTGTCGTTTCTGTGCGGACTTTTGGCATTTCAGACGGGATGTGTGTGGTGGCTTTTGCCGTATTTGCTGCTGACTGCGGCACTTTTGATACCACTTATCAGGAAACGCTTACTCCGCGAGAGTGTGCTTCGGGCAGGGATGCTTTTTCTATCCTTTGCCCTGGGAGCGGCCTGTCAGGTGAGAGAGGAGAACATCTGGCAGCAGGAGACGAAGCAGCTTTTTGCAAATCCGCGTATCACAGTGAGTGGAACACTGATACGAAAGGAACAAAAGACAAACAGCTGGCAGCTAACTATTGCGCCGGCCGGCTATAAAAATCATGTGATTGTATCTGCGCCAAGCGGAGATTTTCCGCTGGATGCGCTTCTTACGGTCGAAGGATCGGTCAAACATTTCGAACTCCCCACAAACGAGGGACAATTCAACCAAAGACAATATTATAAATGTAAAAATGTACTGGGCATCTTTTATGACGCCACGATTTCCTGTGCGAAAAAACCAAGCGGGATCGCTTCCTGGAGGGAAGGGCTCTATATAATTCGAAGCCGCATGTGCAGAGTGTATGAGGATACCTTAGAAGAGAGATCAGCAGGGATGCTCTCTGCCATGATAACAGGCATAAAAAGCGGCATGGATGAGGAAGTAAAGAGAAACTTTCAGGTGGCAGGCTTTAGCCATATTTTGGCGATCTCCGGCATGCATATCAGCTTGATCGGTATGGGCATTTATCGGCTGCTTCGAAGGTACGGTAGAAGCTATGGGTGCTGCGTCATAATTGGCGCCGGGACGCTATTGGCATACGGAGAGATGATCGGCTGGGGCATATCGACCAGACGCGCTATCGCCATGTTTTTAGTATATCTTTTGGCACAATTTTTAGGAAAAGGCTATGATCTGTGGTCCTCTCTGTCCTTTGCGGCGGTTTTGCTGCTCGCGGATTGCCCGTTTTTAACCATGGATGCCGGAGCGAGACTTTCCTTTACGGCGGTGATGGCAGTCGCAGCCACAGAAAGCGTCAGGGTTAAGATCAAGCAGAGCGAGGACGAGGAAAAATCGCATCGGTCGTTTCCGGGAAGTCAGTCACTGTTTTTGGCAGTTGTGCTGCAGCTGTTTACACTGCCGCTTGTCGCCTATAGCTACTATGAGCTGCCGGTATATGCCCTTTTTTTGAATTTTCTGCTGCTTCCCTATGCAGGCATCATCGTAGGCTGCGGTCTGGTGGGTGGACTGCTTGGACTATTATCGCCGCAGCTGGCTGCAGTAGTGTTGCTTCCGAGCCGGCTCGTGGCAGCCGTCTATCTGTGGGCGTGTGAATTCGTAAACGGGCTTAGCCATGCGACGATTATATGCGGTCAGCCTGTTATCTGGCAGCTGATCTGCTACTATATATTGCTATATGCCGCCTTTTGGCTGCTTGGCAGGAAAGAGAGGCTGCTGCGCCATCGCTTCGTATGGCTGGGCGCTACGTCTGGGCTATTGCTGGCGCTTTTGATCGCACCGGGGCAGCTGTTGCAGGAGTTTTCTATTGATTATCTTGATGTCGGACAGGGAGATGGCGCATGCATTCGAACTACTGAGGGCAGCGTCTGCTTCGTAGATGGCGGCAGCTCTGACGTATCAGGCGTTGGAACCTATCGAATCCTTCCTTTTTTAAAGGCGAATGCAATTTCTGCGGTAGATGTCTGGATCATATCACATGCGGATGAGGATCATATCAGCGGCTTTTTTGAGGTGGTGGAGGCGGGCTATACGGTAAAACGAATCGTCGTATCGAACTGCATGCCGGATAGCGCCGGACGAAGGAAGCTCTGTGATACGGCGAGACTATACGGTATTCCGATCACCAGTGTCTCTGCAGGTGAAGTGCTTTATTTTAATCGGGAGAAGGGTGATGCCAGACTGACCTTTTTAGCACCAAAGACTGTGCAGGAGGATGCAAACGAGAGCAGCCTCGTATTTTACTATGAGGATGGGAGCATGCGAGCCTTTTTTGGCGGAGATATCGGAGTTAAGCAGGAGGTGGAGCTGCTTAATCAGGGTCTGGTGCGCCCGGTGGATCTCTACAAGGCATCGCACCATGGCTCACGCTATTCGAATAGTGAGACTTTTTTAGAGGAGCTAAGCCCGCGATTATCTGTCATATCCTGCGGCAGATATAACCGCTATGGACACCCGGCGAAGGAAGCGCTTTTGAATATCGAGGCTAGCGGAAGTCAGATCTGCGTAACCATGTACGACGGACAAATAAAGATCCGCCGTGGGCGCGGCGGATGGTATGTATCGACACAAAAATGATGTATGTGTTTGTTTATTCAATAGTTTGGATGCATCGTTTATAGTCGCTATCATAGCAATGTCCGCTTTTTTGCAGCAGTGCGGATCTGTAGAGCTCGCAGGAGAGGATATCCTGTGAAAAATAATGCGCGCCACGCTCGGTAGCATCTGCTCCCTTTGCGGCGCGTGTGATAAGCGGCGCAGCAGCGTCTGTTTTTATCGCATGCAGCAGCGGCTGCGCACTCCTTCGAAGCCCAAGCACGCGAAGATAGGGCAGATGTCCGGATGCATTTAGAAGCGGCACATCAGGCTTGGCCTGGATCTGAAGCAGGATATGGATCAGTGCGCGACAGATGCGGGCACGGCTGAGGCTCTTATTTTTAAGCAGGTCGCAAAAGCTCTCAAAATCCGT
This sequence comes from Lachnospiraceae bacterium, assembly GCA_963594555.1. Taxonomy (GTDB): domain Bacteria; phylum Bacillota; class Clostridia; order Lachnospirales; family Lachnospiraceae; genus W0P33-017. Next base: position 17,823 of record CAVBEI010000021.1, read on the forward strand.
ATATTCTCCGAGAAAACGCTCGATGCGTCCGGAGAGATCGCATCCGACATCGGTATACCCGGCGTATCCATTTTTTGATTGACTAAGCAGGGCATAGTGCAGCTGCGCAGAAAAATCCTGAGTGGAAAGGAATGCGTAATCTCTGCCGTATGCGGATAATAGGTCTGCGCACTCCATAGGCAGCTGCCCGTCAGCTCGCAGCATATCGATAGCATCAGCGTATCCGTCTAAAAGCAGCCGTCTGATGCGTCCGGCAGAGTAGTAGGAGGCTTTATTTAAGGTATCAGAAGCCTCTGTCTCGTGATGCTCCCCGCGCCGCAAAATCGGAGCGAGGGCAAAGGAATCGCCAAATTCTGCGATAGCTCTCATATATTCAAAGGCGAGCATATTATTCGGCTGCTTTAGCAAAGAAAGGTCTGCTAAGCTCCCGCAGCAGGCCTGCAGCGCGCTCATTCTAGCCGAGCCATAGGAAAGCCCTTTTGCCAGGGCATTTTGCAGCGTTTCCTGAAACTTAGGTGTCTCTGTGTTCATCGCACGTGCAAGCGACTGAAAGGAGTCAGAGCAGATGGATAGATCCTCACAGCCGAAGCTTATCGTATCGACCACACCGGTGGAGCGAAGCGCTGCCACGCCGGAGCGCGCAAACTCCTGGGCACTAGAACAGCTGCCGGCTACGGGCAGCATCAGCACGAGATCTGCGCCGTGCAATAGCGCCATACGGGCGCGCACATATTTATCGAGTAGCGCAGGAGCGCCCCGCTGCACAAAATCGCCGCTCATGGCAACGATCACATAATCGCAGCCACTGATGGCTTTTGCCTGCCTAAGCTGATAGGCATGTCCGCTGTGAAAGGGATTATATTCGGTGATGATTCCGCAAACGCGCATGGTGAGACCTCCTTTTTTGTCCATTTTTTATCTTACCATTCGACTTAATACTTGTCCACTTTAAGTAATGGGAGTATAATTATTACAATTATGGTTTTCAAAAAACAGAATAAAAAGGAGACATTAAAAGCATGAATGTATTAGTGATCAATTGCGGCAGCTCATCCCTGAAATATCAGGTGATCAATTCCGATACCGAGCAGGTATTGGCAAAGGGTCTATGCGAGCGTATCGGCATCGACGGCAGATTAGTCTATACACCGGCAGGAGGCGAGAAGGAGACACATGATCTGGATATGCCAACCCACAAGCAGGCGATTCAGTATGTGATCGACGCCCTGACAGGCGAAAAGACAGGCGTGATTAAGAGCTTAGATGAGATCGGTGCAGTCGGACATCGTCTCGTACATGGCGGTGAGAAGTTCGCCTGCTCCACACTCATAAACGACGAAGTCATCGCAGCCGTAGAGGAGTGCAGCGATCTCGCTCCGCTTCACAATCCGGCTAACCTGATCGGTGTGCGTGCCTGCAAGGAGCTTATGCCAAACACCCCTATGGCAGGCGTATTTGATACCGCCTTCCATCAGACGATGCCCTTAGAGGCTTATATGTATGGCATTCCTTATGAATATTATGAGAAGTACCGCATCCGCAAATACGGCTTCCACGGCACGAGCCACAGCTTCGTATCCAAGCGTACGGCAGAGCTTTTAGGTAAGCCGATCGAGGATCTAAAGATCATCGTATGCCATTTAGGAAACGGCTCTTCTGTATGCGCTGTAGACGGCGGTAAATCCGTAGATACCTCCATGGGACTATCCCCCTTAGAGGGACTCATCATGGGTACCCGTTCCGGAGATATCGATCCGTCCGTGATGGAATTCATCTGCAAAAAGGAGAATCTAGACATCACCGGCATCATGAATGTATTGAACAAAAAGTCCGGTGTACAGGGTCTATCCGGCGTATCCTCTGATTTCCGCGATCTGCAGGCAGGCGCCGCAGCCGGTAATGAGCGCTGTGAGATGGCAGTCGATGTATTCTGCTATCGTGTACTCAAATACATCGGTGCCTATGTGGCAGCCATGAACGGTGTAGATGCCATCGCCTTTACAGCAGGACTCGGAGAAAACGACGAGATCGTCCGCAGAAAGATCGTAAGCCGTCTGGGGTATCTCGGCATCGAGTTAGATGAAGCCAAAAACGACAATGCGCGCGGCAAGGAGATTACGATCTCTACAGAGGCTTCTAAGGTACCGGTATGGGTCGTACCTACAAACGAGGAGCTTGCTATCGCACGCGAGACGGTAGCACTTTTAAAATAGAGTAGAAAAAACTCATTGACAAATATTTTTCCCGTGGATATAATAGGGAAAGTGTGGATAGGAGACGGAGCATGCAGATCGATATTTCCGATGTATATTCCTTAGTAAACAGGGAACAGATAAAAAAAGTACAGCTGGAGATGAAGACATTTGTTTCCCGTCAGGGTGAATATCCTATTCAGGCAGGTGAACCATTCGAATTGACGATCGCCAACGAAGAAGGCAAGCGGCTGCGGCTTTCCGGCGAGACTGATGTTGTGGCGCATATCCCCTGTGACCGGTGCTTAGAGCCGGTAGAGGTTCCACTCTCACTTACTTTTGAGAAGGTGATACCTTTTGAGTCGGAGGATGAACTAAGCGACGAAGCAGCATCCTATATCGATGAGGATCACGTGTTGGACGTAGATCGGCTGATCTACGGCGAACTGTTAGTGAACTGGCCGGCAAAGGTTTTGTGCAGAGACGACTGCAAGGGCATCTGCATGAAATGCGGCACGAATTTGAATTTCGCTGCCTGCGACTGTGAGCAGGGCGAGTTAGATCCACGCATGGCACAGTTTCAGGATGTATTCAATAAGTTTAAGGAGGTGTAACCGAATGTCAATCTGTCCGAAAAATAAGTCTTCTAAGGGTAGAAGAGATCGTAGACGTGCAAACTGGAAGATGTCTGCACCTACGTTAGTGAAGTGCAGCAAGTGCGGCGAGCTGATGATGCCTCATCGCGTTTGCAAAAACTGCGGAACTTATAATAAGAAGGAGATCATTCCGCAGGATTAGTTTCCGAAATTGTTTTCAAAAAAAGAGTCGCGCTCGCGGCTCTTTTTTGCTTTACAAAAATAACTCCACTAGTTGTTCTTCTTGATTTTTATAAAAAATTATAGTATAGTCGTACTGATTAGGACAGTACAAGGAGAACACATATGTCAGATATGGTTCATGTGGCGCTAGACGCCATGGGCGGAGATCATGCACCGGGCGAGATCATACAGGGTGCGATCGATGCTCTGCGAGAGCGCACAGATATCAAGATCACACTCGTTGGCCGCGAGGAGATCATCGCAGAAGAATTAAAAAAATATGACGATCAAGGGGAGCGTCTCTTGATTCGAAACGCAACCGAGATCATCGAGATGGCAGAGCCTCCTGTGGTGGCGATCCGTAAAAAGAAGGATTCCTCCATAGTAGTCGGCATGAACATGGTCAAGCACGACGAGGCAGACGCGTTTGTCTCTGCCGGCAGCTCCGGAGCCGTATTAGCAGGCGGCCAGCTCATAGTCGGCAGGATCCGAGGCATCGAGAGACCGCCGCTCGCTCCCATCATCCCTACTGAGAAGGGCGTGGCGCTGCTCGTAGACTGCGGCGCGAATGTAGATGCCAGAGCCTCTCACCTCGTGCAGTTTGCACAGATGGGCTCGATATATATGGAGCATGTCGTTGGGATCAAAAATCCCCGTGTAGCCATCGTAAACATCGGCGCAGAGGAGGAAAAGGGTAATGCACTGGTAAAAGAGACCTATCCTCTCCTAAAGCAGTGCCCCGGCATTAACTTCATCGGCAGCATCGAGGCGAGAGATATCCCGCACGGCGGGGCAGATGTCATCGTCTGCGAGGCCTTTGTAGGCAATGTCATCCTAAAGCTCTACGAGGGACTATCCTCTACCCTGATCAGCGTGATCAAGCAGGGACTCATGAGTACGCCAAAGAGCAAGATCGGCGCAGCACTAGCGCTTCCGGCCTTAAAAAAGACGATCAAGGCCTTTGATGCCACCGCTTATGGCGGCGCACCGCTGCTCGGCTGCAAGGGACTCGTGGTCAAGACCCACGGCAGTGCCAAGGCCATCGAGGTGAAGAACTCGATCATCCAGTGTGTGACCTTTAAGCAGCAGCAGATAAACGAAAAAATAAAAGAAAACATCCTGCAGCAGGATGAAGCCTGATGACTGTGAAGGTACGTAGCAGTTATGAAAATTGATAGAAAGGAATATGCATGATGGAATTTGAAAAGCTAAAAGAAATCATTGTAGATGTATTGAATGTATCAGAGGATGAGATCACGGAGGAGACCACCTTTATCGATGATCTCGGTGCAGATTCGCTCGATATCTTCCAGATCATTATGGGCATCGAGGAAGCATTTGACATTGAGATACCTACCGAAGAGGCAGAGAAGATCAGTACCGTCGGAGATGCAGTAGAGAGAATCAAAATGGCATTAGGCTAACAGAGAGGATGCGAACGGAGGTGCTATTGATCGGCACCTCCGTTTTAGCATGCAAAAAGGAGGGAAAAACGTGAAAAAACCAACCGAGCTTCAGGAAGTGATAGACTATCAGTTTAAGCAGGAGGGACTTTTGACCCAGGCACTCACACACAGCTCCTATGCCAATGAAAAGCATATGAAAAAGGGTGCAGACAATGAGAGACTGGAGTTTTTAGGCGATGCCGTGCTAGAGATCATCTCCAGCGAATTTTTATATCACAAATATCCTCAGCTGCCGGAGGGAGAGCTGACGAAGCTGCGTGCGAGTCTGGTGTGCGAGCCGACATTAGCCTTTTGTACAGGGGAGCTGCATTTGGGTGACTATCTGCAGCTGGGCAAGGGCGAGGATGCGACCGGTGGCAGATTGCGAAAATCGATTTTATCGGATGCGCTCGAGGCAGTGATCGGCGCGATTTATCTGGATGGTGGTTTTGCTAGTGCAAAGGAGTTTATCACGAAATATATCCTAAATGACATCGAGCACAAGCAGCTCTTTTATGATAGCAAGACAATCCTTCAGGAGCAGATTCAGGGCAGCGGGGACGGCACACTTCATTATGAGCTGGTGCGACAGGAGGGCCCGGATCACAACAAACGCTTTATCGTAGAGGCTTACGTGGATGATAAGCTAATAGGCACAGGAGAGGGCTCTACCAAAAAAGGAGCCGAGCAGCAGGCGGCGTATAGAGCCTTGCTTTTGCTGCGAGGATCTGCCGGAGGTGACGAATGTATTTAAAAAGCATAGAGCTGCAGGGCTTTAAGTCCTTTGCGCACAAGCTCGTCTTTGATTTCCATAATGGCATCACCGGTATCGTAGGGCCAAACGGCTCCGGAAAAAGTAATGTCGCGGATGCGGTGCGCTGGGTACTTGGCGAGCAGAGCGCCAAGCAGCTGCGCGGCGCGAGCATGCAGGATGTCATTTTTGCGGGAACCGAGAACCGCAAGCCGCAAAGCTACGCCTACGTGGCGATCACGCTCGATAACAGTGATCACCAGCTGCCCATCGATTACAACGAGGTTACGGTAGCCAGGCGCGTATATCGCTCGGGAGAGAGTGAATATTTACTAAATGGAAGTCCCTGCCGTCTAAAGGATGTAAACGAGTTGTTTTATGACACCGGTATCGGTAAGGAGGGCTATTCGATCATCGGTCAGGGACAGATCGATAAGATACTAAGCGGACGACCGGAGGAGCGCAGAGAGCTCTTTGATGAGGCAGCAGGCATCGTCAAATTCAAACGCAGAAAAGCGACAGCACAAAAAAAGCTCGAAAGCGAGCAGGAAAATCTCGTGCGTATCGATGATATCCTGCGGGAACTAGAGCGCCAGGTAGGCCCTCTAGAGCGCCAGGCAAAAAAGGCGCGCATTTATCTAGACAAAAGACAGGAGCAGAAAAGCTGCGACATTCAGGCCTTTGTGCTAGAGATGGAGCTAATAGAGGCGCAGGAGCAGGAGCTGAACGAAAAATATACGATCGCAGCAGATCAGCTAGAGGACACCAAGCGCCAAAAGGCGAAAAATGAATCCGACTACCGCAGGCTACAGGATACGATCCGTGAGATGGATGAGCGTATCAACTCGATTAGGGATCAGATCGAGCATGGCAGCATCACAAAAGGAAAGCTCGAAGGACAGATAAATGTCCTAAAGGAGCAGATACACGCCTGCGAGCTATCAAAGGAGCATTTTGAGAGCCGAAGGAGTGCCATTGAAGGAGAAAAAAGCGGCAGACTAGAGGAAAAAGCCACCTACGAAGCAGAGAAACAGCAGCTAGACGAGCAGCTTTTGTCAGTACAAAAAAAGCGGGAGAGCATACAGGAGAGGCTTCGTGAGGCGCAGACGCAGATAAGCACCTGCAATCAATCGATAGAAGCCGGTAAAGCGGAGATTTTAGAGCTGTTAAACCGTCGTGGAAACATCAAATCCCGCGGGCAAAAATGCGATACACTGCTAGAACAGCTAAATATCCAGAAGGCACAGCTAAACAAACGCCGTCTCGAGCGAGGAAGCGAGGAGGCGAATTTTGAAAAAGAGCTAGAACAGGCGAAGGAAGTGCTTCTAGCGGCACAACAGAATAATGCCGACCTAAAGCAGCAGATCGATGCATTAGATGCGCAGGATAACGATTGGAAGAAAAAGCTATCTGATGTGAAGTGGCGCCAGCAGCAGGAGACGCTTACCTACCATAAGGAGAGCTCACGGCTAGAGTCGCTGGTCAATATCGCAGAACGCTACGAGGGCTATGGCGGCAGTGTCCGTAGTGTCATGGAAAAAAAGGACGAGATTTCCGGCATCTGCGGTGTCGTAGCAGATCTGCTTCGGGTAGAAAAGACCTACGAGACAGCCATCGAGACAGCGCTCGGCGGCAACATCCAAAACATCGTCACAGAGGATGAGGATAGTGCCAAGCAGCTCATTTCCTATTTAAAAAAGAATCGTAAGGGACGTGCGACCTTTTTGCCTTTGACGAGCGTAAAAGGCGCAGATAACAGCAAATACGAGCGCGCACTGGGTCATACCGGAGTGCTTGGCATGGCAAATACACTGATAAGCTGTGATAAAAGGTATGACGGCATCGCCGCCTATCTGTTGGGGCGCGTAGTCGTGGTAGATACCATCGATCATGCGCTGGCGCTGGCGCGGGAATTTCACTATTCGCTTCACATCGTTACACTAGAGGGCGAATACTTAAGCCCAGGCGGCTCTATGGCAGGAGGAGCGTTTAAAAATAACAGCAATCTGCTAGGTAGAAACCGAGAGATTGACGAACTTGAAAAGCATATCCGTGCATTACAAGAGGAGCTTGAAAGGTATAAAAAACGAATCGAAGAGATAGAGACTGCCAGAGCACTTCTATCGGATGATCTATTAGCGGCTAAGGAGCAGCTGCAGCAGGGCTATTTGGCTGAAAACACGGCAAAGCTGGAGTGTAAGCGCAGGCTCGAGCAAAAGGAGCAGAGCGAAAAGGTATTTCAAGGTCTGGTACTAGAGGCCAAGCAGCTCGAAGAAAAGCGTTCGCAGATCGATCTGGAGAAGGCCGGCATCGAGGGCGAGCTATCCGATGCTGATAAGCGTAGTGAGATAATCGAGCAGGAGAGTATCAGACTGCAGGGCATATTAGATGAGCAGCTCTATCTCGAGGAAACTGCCACAAAGGAATATTCCGCGATCCAGATCGAGGAGTCCAATTTTCACCAGCGTGTCGCCTTTGCGCAGGAAAATCTAAGTCGTGTAGCAGGAGAGCTGGAAAAATTAGATAAGGAAGCCGGAATGCTGCAGCAGACCCTGGCAGATTCAGATACGCAGGCGAAGGAAAAGCAGCAGGCGATCGAACAGATCAGGCAGTCTATCGCAGCAGGAGATGAGGCACGCGGAAAGCTAGAGGAGCAGCTTCGTCAGGCAAACATCGACAAGGAAGCTCTATCTGAGAGCAACAAGAGCTTTTATCAGAAAAGCGATGCGCTCTCTAATTCCATCAGTGATCTCGAAAAGGAGATCATGCGCCTAAATGCCGGCAGAGAGAAGCTAACAGAGGCAAAGGAATACCGCACGAGCTATATGTGGAGCGAATATGAGCTCACCTATCACAATGCCATCGCCCTAAAGACAGAGGGTGGAGAGCTGCCGGAATTAAAAAAGAGGCTCGCTGCTATAAAGGACGAGATCCGCTCACTGGGCGATGTGAATGTAGGAGCCATCGAGGAATACCGAGAGCTAAACGAACGCTACACCTTTTTAAAGGGACAGCACGAGGATCTAATCGAAGCTAGGGAGACACTACTGCAGCTCATCGATGAATTAGACCGCGGCATGCGTGCCCAGTTTGCTGAGAAGTTCGCAGATATTCAGCGCGAATTTGACAGGGCGTTTAAGGAGCTCTTTGGCGGCGGCAAGGGCACGCTCGAATTAACCGAGGATGAGGAACACGACTTACTGGAATGCGGCATACGCATCATCGCGCAGCCACCGGGCAAAAAGCTGCAGAACATGATGCAGCTCTCCGGCGGAGAGAAATCACTCACCGCCATCGCACTGCTGTTTGCGATCCAGAACTTAAAGCCCTCGCCGTTTTGTCTGCTCGATGAGATCGAGGCGGCACTAGATGATTCTAACGTAGATCGCTTCGCAAGATATCTGCACAAGCTGACGAAAAATACGCAGTTTATCATTATCACGCACCGCAGGGGCACGATGAACGCCGCGGATCGCCTATACGGCATCACGATGCAGGAGAAGGGCGTATCCACCCTCGTATCGGTCAATCTAATCGAGGAGGATCTCGACGAATAGGAGAATATATGGAACAGGAACAGACGACAGAAAAGAAAAAAGGCTTTTTTGGCAGGCTCGTTGCAGGCCTGACCAAAACCAGAGACAATATCGTAAGAGGAATCGACAGCGTATTCAGCGGCTTTTCCAGTATCGATGAGGATTTTTACGAGGAGCTGGAGGAAATCCTCATCATGGGAGATCTCGGTGTTCATGCGACAGAGGCGATCTTAGAGGAATTAAAGGAGCGCGTCAAAAGAGAGCATATCAAGGAGCCGGCTGACTGCAAGGAGCTTTTGATCGAGTCGATAAAGCAGCAGATGGATGTCGGCGATACGGCATACCGTTTTGAGTCAGAGACCTCGGTTGTCATGGTCATCGGTGTCAATGGAGTCGGCAAGACGACCACCATCGGCAAGCTTTCTGCCAAATTAAAGGCTCAGGGAAAGCGCGTCATGATCTGTGCGGCGGATACGTTTCGCGCGGCAGCAGGCTCTCAGCTCGAGGAATGGGCTAACCGCGCCGGTGTAGAGATGCTAGGCGGACAGGAGGGCGCAGACCCTGCGGCCATAGTATACGATGCAGTAGCCGCAGCCAAGGCGCGCCACATCGATGTACTGCTGTGTGATACGGCAGGACGCCTTCACAATAAGAAAAATCTCATGGAGGAGCTGCGCAAGATGAACCGCATCATAGATAGAGAATATCCGGAGGCTCACCGTGAGACGCTAGTAGTCCTAGATGCTACGACCGGACAGAATGCGCTCGTCCAGGCGAGAGAGTTTTCCGAGGTGGCGGACATCACAGGCATCGTGCTGACAAAAATGGACGGCACGGCCAAGGGCGGTATCGCGGTAGCGATACATTCGGAGCTGGGCATCCCGGTCAAATACATCGGCGTGGGAGAGACCATCGAGGATTTAGAAAAATTTGATGCAAATGATTTTGTCAATGCACTCTTTGAGAGAGCGCCAAAAGGAGAAGAAGCATGCTGACATTGGATAAATTCGAAGAAGCAAGTGAAAAGGTAAAAGAGGTCACGCTAGAGACAAAGCTCATCTACAGCGATTATCTGAGCGAGCAAACCGGCAACAAGGTCTATCTAAAGCCGGAAAACATGCAGTTTACCGGTGCCTACAAGGTACGTGGCGCCTACTATAAGATCAGCACACTAACCGATGCAGAGCGGGAAAAGGGGCTCATCACCGCCTCAGCCGGCAATCATGCACAGGGCGTGGCCTATGCCGCCAAATGCTACGGCTGCAAGGCTACTATCGTCATGCCTACCACCACACCGCTCATCAAGGTCAATCGTACAAAGGGCTATGGAGCAGAGGTTGTACTGCATGGAGATGTCTATGATGAGGCCTGCGCCCATGCGCTACAGCTGTCCAAGGAGCACGGCTATACCTTCATCCATCCCTTTGATGATCTGGCAGTAGCTACCGGCCAGGGAACCATCGCCATGGAGATATTTAAGGAGCTGCCGCTCGTAGAATACATACTCGTACCCATCGGAGGAGGCGGACTCGCTACCGGAGTATCCACTCTGGCCAAGCTACTCAATCCAAAGATCAAGGTCATCGGCGTAGAGCCTGCAGGAGCCAACTGTATGCAGGTATCCTTCTCGGAGGGAAAGGTCACGACGCTGCCCTCTGTCAATACCATCGCAGACGGCACTGCGGTAAAGACACCGGGTGAGCATATCTTTCCGTATATCAGGAAAAATCTCGACGATATCATCACTGTAGAGGATGACGAGCTGGTCGTAGCCTTCCTCGATATGGTAGAAAATCACAAGATGGTGGTAGAAAACTCAGGACTTTTAACTGTCGCAGCACTGAAAAAATTAAAGGTGAAAAACAAACGCGTCGTATCGATCCTAAGCGGCGGCAACATGGATGTCATCACCATGTCCTCCGTCGTGCAGCAGGGACTGATCTTCCGCGACCGTATCTTTACCGTATCCGTGCTGCTGCCGGATAAGCCGGGAGAGCTGTGCAAGGTATCCGGGCTCATCGCAGGCGTCCAGGGCAACGTCATCAAGCTCGAGCACAACCAGTTCGTCACGACGAACCGCAGCGCCGCCGTGGAGCTGCGCATCACCCTCGAGTGCTTTGGCAGCGAACACAAGCAGCAGATCATCACCGCACTCGAAAAAGAAGGATATCGCCCTAAGGTCGTTCGGACGACGCTGTGATGGCGGGGGTCAGGCCCCATTACAGAAATGTAAAAAATCCCGTCAGGTATTTACCTGGCGGGATTTTCCATGCTCTATATAATTGACGAGCCCGGTTATCAGTGCTTTTTCTTCTATAGAAAAGTCATCGATGCTGATTACATCCTCATGACTGATGCCTAGCAGATAGTCGGTCGTTGTATGAAAGATGCGGCTAAGCAAAATCAGGTTATCGAGACTAGGCTTAGAGAGCCCCATCTCCCAGGCATTTACACCGGAGCGGCTGACACCCATGCGAATAGCCAGATCTGTTTGCGTCATACCGGAGCGCTCGCGCAGATCGTGGATGCGTTCATACAAGGAATTTTTCATAAGGTTTCTCCATTTTTGCTGATCAAAGAAGCATAAGGCATAGTAGCTGTGTTCATCTAAGATAATCACAAATTGACAATACAGCAAAATGCGATAGTGAAAGTTACCATGAATGATAAATAACAATTGACACAATATGAATAAGATTGTATAATTTACGCATAATAACGCGTTAGTACGCACGAAAGGAGTAGGGAGAATTATGAAACGTTTTATCAAACGGGCGATTGCATGCATCGCGGCAGCGGCCATGGTAGTTACTGCAGTGCCGGTTAGCACGACAGCAGCGCCGAAGAAGGCAGTGGTTGTTTCTTCACAGAAGCAGTTGGAGAGAGCGATCAAGCGGGGAATGACAAAGATCACGATCAAGACGAACAAGGCTGTCAAGATCACGATTCCTGCCGGTGCAGACATGGGGAATGTGAAGATCGTGGTGAATGCAAAGAACGCTACGATCACAAACAAGAGCACAGTAAAGTCCCTGACGATCAAGGATGCAGCTGTATTTACAGAGAAGGGTACAAACAACACGATTAAGATCACGGACAAGAATCTTACACTCAAGGTAGCGAACCAGGCGAAGGGTACGGACATCTCCGTAGCGAAGAAGAACGCTAACATCGAACTCACTGTCAGCAAAAAAGCTGAGGTCAATGCGATCGAGGTAGCAGCAGCGGGTGTGGCACTCGATTTGGATGCCAAGGGTGCTGTTGCTGAGGTAAAGGTAGCGGAGACTGCTGCCGATGCCAAGCTTGACATCGATGCAGCCGGTACGATCAGCGCTGTCACCGTAGATGCCAAGGCTGATGTAGCCGTAAAGGGCACGACAGAGGAGACCATCAAGGTCGTTGTCAACGCAAAGGATACCGTAGTGAAGGCTGAGACAGCCATCGATACCACTTTGAATGCAGATGCCAAGGTAAATCTCGTTGCCGGTGCAGAAGGCTCTAAGGTATCTACAGCAGACAAGGTCGTTGCAGAAGTATCAAACGAAACCACAGAGCAGATCAAGGTGACCGATTCAAAGGGCACAGAGACTGCAATAGATGCAGGCAAGTCTGCTACTACAACAGACGAGACAAAGACCGAGGAGAAAAAGGAATCTACGACAGGCGGTTCAGGCAGCTCAAGCGGTTCTTCATCCGGCAGTGTTACAGTAAAAGGTAAAACATGGAACGTGACAAATGCGGCTGGATTGGAAAAAGCGATTGCAAGTGCAGCAGCGATAGATACCATTCAGATAACAGGCAAGATCGAAGATAAAACATCTACGACAAGTCGTGGTGGTATTTGTTATCGCAATTACGATATCAAAACCCCTGTGACCATCAAAGGATCAAATGATGCAATAGTGTACGGTACATTCACCATTTACTGTGATGGCGTAACATTGGAGGGCTTGACCATTCAAAATCGTGGTGGTGATTTCGGAGGCCTAGACGGTAAACAAAAAAATGCCGTGAATGTGCTGGCAGCAGACTTTACCATGACAAACTGCACCGTGAAACTGGCTACAAAAGAAAATGAAGGGTTATACCAAGGTCATGTGGCAAACGGCCTTTGCATTTATCCGACTAGCACTACTACAAAGTATGTTATAACCGGAAACACATTTGAGGGATACAACGCAAGCGCAGAGAGCGGCGGTGTAAAGTGGACCTCTACAGCCATTATGATTACAGAAGGATACAGCCTGCAAAGTCGTTTTGGTGACAACGGAACCTCCGCTACAAACGTGGTGATCGCTAAAAACAACGACGAGACCGGCATCGCAGAAGCTCAGACATACACGAACGTGAGCTTGGAATATATTCATAACGACTATTCGGGCGGCGGAAATAAGTACATATACTCTTATTGTGTAGATGGAAATACAGCAGCTTCAAAATTCGCGGGAAATGAAAGCCGAGAGAATAAGAAGATGGTGCTTGTAAATACTGGGGGCAGTGCTTATGAGTTAGAAGATTCAACAGGACAAAAGGATTATACAACTAGTACAGCTATCGAGTTTAAGAAAGGCTACTTTGTAGTCACCGGATGTGCTGTAACATGTGGTACGTTGAAGGTTGAAACGGGCGCTTCGGTAAAGGTGGCAACTGATGCAGTGATCTATTGTACCTCATTCGAAGGCACTGTGACCGGCGGAGGAAAAGTGGTTGTGAACGGTAACGTGACGTATGACGGAAATGCTGAAACAGCAACCGGAGAGCAAAAGCAAGAAGAAAACGGTAACACTGAAAACGCCGAGACTAAAGAAGAGGCCAGTGGAAACGAAACAAAAACTGAGGATACCAAAAAAAATACAACAAAAAACAGTACTGAAAGCAATACCAATTCTGGAGACCAGACACAGTCGGGGTCGTAAAGCGAGTCGAGGTTGGGGGTCAGGCCCCATGAACAAACTGTGAACAAATTATGGACGAAATCCCCCTGTGCGATACGCACGGGGGATTTTTTGTGGCATGAGAGACGTCTGAAATAGGATGAAAATGGCGTAGAATG
>CAVBEI010000022.1:0-28958 GCA_963594555.1 Lachnospiraceae bacterium
AAGCATCATGTGAATGTGACTGTGGATATGGATGAATTGGATTTAACATCAGCGGAAAGCAAAGCCACCTATGAAGAAATTAAACAATATGTGGCAGAGCATAATGATGGAATATGAGCATTTTATTGTTCATCAAATGCGCGGAAATTCTGCTGTCGTAGAAAAATTGAATTATGTTTGTGTGGATGAAAATACAATCTGCGGACATATCTTCTATACGCAGACAAAGGTAGTGGCAGATGATGGTCAGGTTTTCCCTGTTCTGTCATTTGGACCACTTAGTGTTTTACCTGAATATCAGAAAAAAGGAATTGGCTCCGGTCTGATTCGTTTGTGGGAGCGAGCGCGAACTAGCCGCGCAAAAGCAGCTCTCTTTCGATGATTTTTCCATTACGGTAATAGATTCGTGGAACACGTTTGCTGACTGCGCAGGTGAGCTCGTAGGGGATGGTGCCTGCCAGATAGGCCAGCTCGTTGATGGAATTTTGCTTTCCGAAGATCTCGATTTCACTTCCTACATCTACCCCAGGCTTGCCCGTCAGATCGATCATACACATATCCATGCAGATCTTTCCGCACTGTGGTGCTTTGCCTTCTGCAGTCATGACGCTGCAGCGGTTGGACAGGCAGCGGAAAAAGCCATCGGCATAGCCGTAAGGGATGACACCCATACGCGTCGAGTGCCCTGTCACATAGATACCGCCATAGCTGACAGGAGTGTTGGCCGGGTAGGTTTTTATGGTACTAACGGTGGTCTTTAAGCTCATCACAGGCTGCAGCTGCAGCTCGTCTGCAAACTCTCCATAGCCATAGAGCAAAAGCCCGGGACGCACCATATCCAGGTAGGTCTTTGGGTAGCGGGCCAGCGCGCCGGTGTTGGCACAGTGACGGATAGAAAAATGTCTGCCAAGACGCGTCTCGGCTGCTTCGATAACACGTACAAATAATTCAAACTGATGCTTGGTATAGGCTTGAGATGTCTCTGTCGGCTCATCGGATACGGCAAAGTGCGTAAAAATTCCTTCTGCCGCAAGCCCGGGCAGCTGACAGGCTTCACAGATGCCTGCAACGCCTGTCTCAAAATAGTCACCGTCACACAGGTAGCCAAGTCTTGACATACCTGTATCCACCTTGATATGGATCTTTAATGTGCCGCCGCAGCGAGTGGCTTCTGCGCTGTATTCCAGTGCTTTTGCTTTGCAGGTAACTGCCTGAGTGATGTCATGTCTGATGAGGGAAGATACCTGCTCCTTTGGTGTATGACCGAGGATAAGGATGGGCATGGTGATGTCGTGATGGCGCAGCTCAATGGCTTCGTCGATGCTGCTCACCGCCAGATAATCCGCACCAAGCTCCTGTAATAGACGGCTCACCTGTACAGATCCGTGACCATAGGCGTCAGCCTTTACGACACCTAAAAATCTGACCTCTGAGCCTGCTTTTTCCCGTAGTTTATGATAATTATGAGCCAAGGCATCCAGATCGATCTCGGCCCATGTTCTTTTTAATGTAGAATCCATAAAATATGCACCTCCGAGGCTCATTATAGCAATCTGTGCAGCTGAATGCAAGAAGCCGAAAAAAGGAATGGAAAAGAAGTGGGCAATGCGTTACACTATGTAAGAAAACGAGTAAATAAAGGGGGAGAGCAACATGATACCAAAGGATCCGGTGATCTTACTTAGCTATGTAAACACGCAGCTGCGTGATTTTTATGACAGCCTAGAAGCGTTTTGCGAGGACCGTGATGAGAACCGTAATGACATAGAAGCAAAGCTGTCTGAGATTGGCTATAGGTATGATGGAGAACAAAATCGATTTGTGGTGCAGCTGTCAAAGACGGAGGCGTGAGATATGATAGGAGAGCAGTTTGATCGGACTACGTGTCTGCTTGGTGAGGCGGCGATGCAGAGACTAAAGGACGCGAAAGTAGCGGTATTTGGCATCGGAGGTGTCGGAGGCTATGTGTGCGAGGCACTCGTGCGAAGCGGTGTCGGAGCGTTTGATCTCATCGATGCAGATCTGGTATCACTAACAAATCTGAATCGGCAGATCATCGCTACTCATGAGACAATCGGGCAAAAAAAGGTCGATGTTATGCGCGAGCGTATGCAAAGCATCAATCCGGAGGTGGCTGTGAGTACGTATCCGTGCTTCTTTCTGCCGGAGAATGCCGAGCAATTCCGGTTTGAGGAATACGATTATGTGGTTGACGCAGTTGATACAGTAACAGCCAAGCTTGCCATCATTTCCTGCGCAAGAAAAGCAAATGTTCCGGTGATCAGTGCGATGGGTGCCGGAAATAAGCGTGATGCGAGCCGTTTTCGGGTGAGTGACCTGTTTAAGACGCAGATGGATCCGCTCGCAAAGGTTATGCGTCATGAGTGCAAAAAAAGAGGGATAGACAGGCTAAAGGTCGTCTGGTCAGATGAGCCGCCGATGCGATCGGTCTGTGACAGCTCACAAAAGAAAGAGCTATCACACGTGGGGAGAACCGTTCCGGGGAGCCTATCGTATGTTCCGGCTGTGGCAGGACTGCTTTTAGCAGGTGAAGTGATCGCGGATCTGACAGGAGAAGCATCTCGATAAGAAAGAGTGAATCGATGGAATTACAAGAAAAATATGATAGACTTTTAACGATGCTGAGGGAGCTTAATAGCGTGGCGGTGGCCTTTTCCGGCGGTGTGGATTCTGCGTTTTTGTTGTATGCTGCGAAGGAAGCCCTCGGGGATAGCGCCATCGCGATCACGGCGGAGTCGGTATTATTTCCGGAGAGCGAGAGAGAGGAAGCAAAAAGGATTGCCGGGCAGCTTGGCGCACGACAGCTCATATTACAGGAATCTCCACTTGATATTTCAGGCTTTTCTGAAAATCCGACGAATCGATGCTATTTATGTAAGAGAGAACTGTTTTCTCACATGCTAGATCGGATACATAGTCTTGGTATATCGGTGCTCGTGGAGGGCTCAAATCTCGACGATGAGGGAGATTATCGCCCGGGTATGCAGGCGATCGAAGAGCTTGGAGTGGTGAGTCCGCTTCGTATGGCAGGCTTTACTAAGATAGAGATCAGAGAGGCTTCGCAGCAATTTGGACTTCCTAGCTGGAACAAGCCCTCCCGTGCCTGTCTGGCGAGCCGGATACCTTACGGCGATCGTATCACAGAGGAGAAGCTTTCCATGGTGGAGCGCGCGGAGCAGCAGCTGTATGCACTTGGCTTTTCGCAGGTGCGTGTGCGCGTGCATGGTGAGCTTGCACGCATAGAGATAGGCAGTGAGGAGCTTGAGCGTATGATGGATAAAGCGCTTCGCACAGCGGTGTCAGAGGCACTGCATGCATGCGGCTTTTCTTATGTGGTGCTTGATCTGGAGGGCTATCGCAGCGGAAGTTTAAATGAGACGATTAGAGACGATTCATTTAAATGAAAAATAAGTGAAAGTTTTTTTGGTTGCAAATCAATCGATTTCATTGTAAAGTAAAGAAAATGCTGCAAAGGTGTCTGGCGAGTGAAGGATTTGCCTGATACGAGAGGGAGGCCGCTTGCGCAAACAAAATAATCGCAAAATCGGTGATGAAAAGGAACGCTTTGTATGCGAATGGCTCGAAAAAGAGGGCTATAGCATACTGGAACGTAATTTTCGGTGTCGCATCGGTGAGATCGATATCGTGGCGCGTGAGGGCACTTATCTGGTTTTTTTGGAAGTAAAATACCGTAGCGGCATATCGTGCGGCGATCCGTTTGAGGCTGTCGGATATCGAAAGATGCGGACGATTTCGCGCGTGGCACTTTTTTATTTGATCAGACATGGCTATACAATGGATGTGCCGATACGGTTTGACGTTGTGGCGGTGAGCGGCGAGAAGGAGCTGCAGGTGACACTTTGCCGCAATGCATTTGAGTATCGATGAGAATCATGGAATCATAGGCGATGAATATGCTCAGACAGATTAGACCTAAAATGGAGCATGTGCTTCTATATTTACTCGCGGCAGGGATGCTTTTGCTTTCTGTGAGTTCGTTTGAATCACGGGTGTACTCTGCTCATTTTGATGCAGCTGCTACTGCGAAGGAGGCTGTATATCGCTGTATTCCTAGCCATGTATTCTCAGATGATGCACGAAAAGAACAGCTGAGTGAGGCAAATACACGTCTGTCACAGTCTTTTACGATACGTCTGGATAAGCGCGCGCTTCGTCTGCTTAGCATGGCTCTTTTTGCCGGAATGCTGCCTGATACGGCTAGCTTTAACGGAGGCCTTTATACAGAGATTTATCAGGCCATTCTGCCATTGGTTGGCCTTCTATTTACCATTCAATACATTCATGATCTGGATGGAAAAAAATCCACTTTCATAAGCTAAAAACAGAATACAGACAGGTGGCCTGTGCGCAAATTGGCATGGGCAGCTTTGCGTATGCCAAAACCGCATAGGCTTTTTCTTTGACGAAAAAAAGGAGGAAGCCATATGGATATGGAAATGATTATTGTCGCGATTATGGCAGTTTTGATGGTTGGCGCAGGTATCTGGTGCTGGCGCATCGAAAATCGCGGCTCAGAGAATGAAAAAAATTAGTGAAGGTGGAGGAATATATTATGAACCCGTTTATGTGGTTATTAGTCATTATCGGTAGTGTCGCAGGTGTTGGAACGACACTCTATATTGTTGTATCGTTATTTGCAGTGCTTGGCTTTAAGTTCTATCGCAAGGCTGTGCATCATATTTCCTTGTTCGATTAAATCGAAAAGGTCAAAAGGGGCGATTCGTAGGGGAGCGGATAGCCCCTTTACACGTTTGTTGAAAGTATAGTATAATTTAATAAGAAATGGGGGATAAGAAATATGACAGTACAGGAATGCTTTATGGCCATGGGCGGAGATTATGAGGATGCGCTTAACCGCTTTGGCTCTGATGAGAAGATAACACGTTTTTTAAAGCTTTTTTTAGAGGATGAACATTTTAATTGCCTGTGCGAGGCGATGCAGGCAGCAGATTATGAGGAGGCTTTTCATAATGTGCATACGCTAAAGGGTGTTTGCGCAAATCTTTCGCTGTGTGAGCTGCTTGAGGAGGCAAAGAAGCTGACCGAGCTGCTGCGTGGAAGAGAAGGCCCAGTGCAGGCTGAGGAGCAGTTTGCACAGGTGAGGGCTGCCTACAGCAAGACAAAAGAGGCTATTGAGAAATTATAGGTGTGAGTATGGATGATATCGGGTTTGATGCGGATCAAAGAATGGAAATCGATGCCGGGCGTGCGTCCGGTGTAGATGTGTCAGTTTATGCAAAAAAACAGTTTTTGGCGATACAGATGCATGTGATCCGGCTCGGACTCGAAGCATCGTTGGACGTTAGTGTGTACGCCAGAGAGGAATACGACTGGTTTCAGATGGATGAGATCAGAAAGGGTATGCTCGCTGGTGTAGATTATACTGTCTATGCAAATCCGGAGATTCCCTTTGATATGATGCGCCAGCTGCGAAAGGGTCTGCAGGAGGGAATCAATCTATACCCGTATCGGGAGTTCGATCCGCACATTTTGCGGCAGCTGCGAAAAGCACTTGTTGATCATGTATCTATCGTTACATACGTCAAAGAGGGCTACGAGGAGGATCAGCTCGAGGAAATCCGTGATGCACTAAAAAAGCAGCTTCCCATCGAAGAATATTTGAGCAGGGATCTGCGTGGTATTTCGATTCGCGAGATCGCGCTAGGTCTGCAGAATGGTATTGACCCGCGGATTTATGCTACGGCAGAATATGATTGGAAGCAGATGCGAGAGCTTCGGCTCGGGCTTGAGCATCAGGTTGATGTGTCGCGGTATAAAAACAGCCTCTATTCCTGGGCACAGATGCGAGAGCTTCGCCTGGGACTCGAGGAAGGACTGGATATCTCAAGCTACTCAAGCTTTATCTATGTACCATCAGATATGGAGAAAAAGCGTGCTCAGCTGAGTGCGGGAGCACTGGTTGAGAATCTGGTGGCAGAGATAGAACAGGCAGATACTGCCAAGGCAGATGATAGAGTTCGCGTGTTCGTATCAAATGATGAGATGGAGGCTCGCATAGAGATCGCGGCTCGCTTGGATGAGACGATTACGACAGAGCAGATTTTATCGGCACTGCATGCCTATGGTGTACGCCATGGCATCGATCAGGAAGCGATCGAGCGGATCGTGACAGAGAGAGCGTATAATCGTACATTGATAGTGGCACAGGGAAAGAAGCCATCAAAGGGTGTAGATGGCCGGTATGAATTTTTCTTTCAGACAAAAAAGGACTGGGCACCGACGATACTGGCGGATGGTACAGCAGACTATTCCAGCGTCAGGTTTTTTGCACAGGTGAAGGCCGGAGATAAAATCGCCGTGTATCATCCGGCGGCCTTTGGAGCAGCCGGCTTTAGTGTATCCGGCAAGCTCTTGGCTTCCACGAAGGGTAGAGAGAAAAGCGTACTATCCGGCAAGGGATTTCATGCTACCACAGATGGGAAAACATATGTGGCAGACATTACAGGAAAGATCGAGCTTATCGATGATTCTCGAATTGAGATCACGAAGATGTGCGTATTAGAGGATGTTACGGCTGCCATGGGCAGTGTAGACTTCGATGGAAGTGTACTCATAAATGGAGATGTTGGCAGCGGAGCCTTCATTCATGCCACAGAAGATGTGGTCGTAAATGGCGTCGTTGAAGCAGCCACCATCTGCTGCGGAGGTGATGTGCTGCTGCGCGGTGGAATCACCGGTGGAGGTACCGGCTCGATTGAGGCGGGCAAAAATGTTGAGGGCAGCTTCATGGAATATGCCACGATTCGTGCCGGCGGAAACATCGAGGCAAACTATTGTCTAAACTGTGAGCTGCATGCCGGCGAATGGATTCATGTTCATGGAAAGAAGGGCATGTTAACCGGTGGGATGGCCTTTGCAAAATATGGAATCAAGGCCTACAATGTCGGTAACCGCAGCAAGCTGCCTACCATACTTCGCATAGGTGTGAGCGATGAATTGCTGCACGCGCGTTATGAGAGACAGATTAAGATCAGTGAATGTGAAAAGCAGCTGGATATTTTGAAAAATGCGGCACTGGATTTTAGGCAAAAATATTCGCCTGAGGTGTATACTGCGATGGAACTTTATCAGAAGCTGGAAAAGGCAGTCTATACAAAGGAGCTCGACTACGAAAAGCTCTCTGAGGAGCTTACGCTTATCGAGAACGAGATAGAGCAGACAAAAGGAGCAAAAGCCGTGATCGGCGGTATTTTATACGAAGGAACGACGGTGTTTATTGATCATGTGAAGACGAGCGTTCATGATATTCGGGATGTGACGCTTCGAAGAGTGAAGGATGCGATTGTGATGGAACCGAACGAATAGCGGAAAGGAAAAGATGCGAATGAAAATCTTGGTGGCAGAGGATGCAACAATCAACCGGGAGATCCTTCGGGAGATGCTAGAACAGGAGTATGAGCTGCAGATGGCTCATGACGGTGCACAGGCACTGCAGATGCTAGAGGCGCAGGCTCATGATATCGATGCTGTCTTGCTTGATTTGAATATGCCGCGTGTCAATGGCTATGCAGTGCTCGATGAAATGAAAAAAAGAGAATGGATTGATAATATTCCGGTGCTCATCATCAGCGGAGAGACTGAGCCGAAGGCAGAGCAGTATTGCCTCGAGATGGGAGCGGCGGATTTTATTCACAGACCGTTTGTACCATCTATCGTGAAAAACCGTATCCGAAACAGCATCTATTTATATTCCTATAAAAATAAGCTTGAGGAAAAGGTAGCGGAGCAGACGGAGACGATGCGCAAGCAGTGTGTATTGCTAAAACGCCAGGCTGAGGAGATGAAGAAAAGTAGTGACAAGCTTGTGGAGATACTCGCTACCGTGGTAGAGAATCGTAATCTGGAAGGCGGTGAGCATATCCGCCGTGTCAAGGGTTTCACAAGGATCATGGCGATGAAGATGATGGAGATGTATCCGGAATATGGTCTGGATGTGAAACGCATCGATGCTATAGCTTCTGCCAGTACATTGCATGATGTCGGAAAGATCGCCATCACGGACAAGATTTTACTAAAGCCCGGCAAGCTCACACCGGAGGAATTTGACTATATGAAGTCACACACGACGCGGGGTGGGGAGATCATAAACAGCATCGAGGATGTCTGGAATGATGACTTTCGTACGCTCTGCTATGAGATCTGCAGGCATCATCATGAGAGATACGATGGCCGCGGCTATCCGGATGCGCTAAAGGGAGATGAGATCCCGATTTCTGCACAGATAGTATCGGTGGCGGATGTATACGATGCCCTGATATGTGAGCGGGTATACAAGGCTGCCATTCCAAAGGACAAGGCCTTTTGGATGATTTGCAACGGCGAGTGCGGTGTTTTTTCACCGAAGCTGATAGAATGCTTCCGCAGCGCCAGAAAAGAGATGGAAAAATTAGCAGACGAGATCTGCTAAGGGAGTAGACACAGATGTATTCATTTAAGACACGCGTTCGCTACAGCGAATGCAACAAGGAGCATACAGCGTCCTTAACAGCGATTTTGGATTATTTGCAGGATTGCTGCAGCTTTCAGTCAGAAGCACTTGGGATCGGACTGGATTATTTGACAAAAAAGCATGCTGCCTGGATTTTAAGCAGCTGGCAGGTAGATATTTCTCGTTATCCGTCCTTGGGCGAGCAGCTTACTGTCAGCACCTGGCCCATAGAGATGCGTGATTTTTACGGACGTCGTAATTTTAAGATAGAGGATGAGGCTGGAGCTGTGATCGCTTGTGCTGATTCGGTTTGGGTATTTGTAGATACAAGAAGCGGCAGACCGATCAGACCGTTCCGTGAGGTTGTGGAAAGCTATGCGTTAGAGCCGGCACTGGATATGGAATATCTCGGCCGCAAGCTGCCGCGCCTGCCGGAGGGAGAGGCCGGAGAGGCGATTCATGTACCGCATTATTTTATCGATACAAACCATCATGTAAACAACGCCAAATATATTTTGATCGCAGAGGATACACTGCCGGAGAATTTTACGGTTCACAGAATTTGGGCAGAATATAAAAAGCCTGCGATGCTATCAGATGTGATATGTCCGTATGTATCACGGGAGAAAAGCTGTGTGGCGGTGCGTTTATGTAATGAAGATGCTGCTGCCTACGCGAATGTATTGTTGTATGGCGAGATGGCAGAACAGGGGCAGGACTTATCATGAAATTAGGAGAATATCAGACACTTATCATTGTAAAAAAAGTTGATTTTGGTGTGTATCTGGCACCTTCGCGAGACTCTGAGGAGCGGGTTTTGCTGCCAAAGTCTCAGGTACCGGAAGGGGCTGTGATCGGGGATTCAATAGAGGTGTTTTTATACCGCGACTCAAAGGATCGCATCATTGCAACCTGTGCACAGCCAAAGCTTACCATAGGTGGGCTGGCGCTGCTTAGAGTCATTTCGGTGACTAAGATCGGTGCATTTCTTGATTGGGGCTTAGAAAAAGATCTGTTTCTTCCATATAAAGAGATGAACGGAAGGGTACAGCCGAATGCTAAGGTACTCGTGACGCTATATCTCGATAAGAGCAGCCGGCTTTGCGCTAGCATGAAGCATCTGTATGACAAGCTTCGTACGGATGCACCGTATAAAAAGGGAGATATCGTAAGCGGCAGAGTCTATGAGTTTGGGCATGATTTTGGTACATTTATAGCGGTGGATGATTGTTATTCTGCGATGATTCCGCGAAGCGAGGATACGACAGATTTAAAAATCGGAGATGTGATCGAGGCGCGTGTGACAGATACGAAGGCAGACGGCAAGCTTGATCTGACGCGTCGTGAGAATAAAGAGACGCAGATCGATGCTGATGCAAGAAAGGTGATGGATGTTATCGGGGAATATGCCGGTGTGCTGCCATTTAATGATAAGGCATCACCGGAGATCATCATGAGAGAGCTGCAGATGAGCAAGGCAGCCTTCAAACGAGCTGTCGGCCATCTCTATAAGCAGAGATTGATTGAGATCACAGAAAAAAGTATTCGGTTGGTATAAACGTAAAAGCCCCACAGGCAAATGCCCGTGGGGTTTGTTTTAGCTGTGATTTTTGTGCTATACGTAAAGATCTACGTTGTTTCCAAGGCCGGGATTCACGGACAGCTCCATCGCACGAACGAGAGCAGCTCCACTAGACTCGCTGGCATCAAGCTGTTTGCTCAGCATAGCGACACCGACATCGGAAGGAGTCTCATAACCGTTCACCTTTGTGGAATTCTGATTCATCTGATATAAAGCACTAGAAGCAAGAGAACCGATCTCCATATGTCCTACCACCTTTCGTTTTTTTATTTTATTTTTTGGCATGCTGTGTGCCTTTTCCTACCGACAGTATAACACCTATTTAAAAAAATTACAATAAATAAAACAGAACTGCGAAACCGATTTTGAATGGATTTTGCATCGTAACTTATGGTTGACATAGTAGTGAAACCTTGCTATAATAACCAAGTAATAAATGTAACAAATTCGTAACAAATAGATATATATTGGGGAGGAAACATGAACGATCGAGCAATACGACAGGCGACCTGTTGTGCAGCGACTGCTCTTACGCTGACGATGGCAGCGAATGCGATGTGCTCTCAGGCAGCACCGATTGCAGGCGCGACAGGACTTACAAGTGTGAGTGTGGCATCGGAATTGACAGCTTCGTCGCCGACATCAGGTATATCGCTTCTTTTATCACAGTATTTAGCAGAGAGCACGATTCCTACGCAGCTGGTTGCAAAGGAGACGGGTGATTCTCTTATCGTAACTGCAGCAGAGAGCACAGATGCAGCAGAGACGACAGAAGCTACCGAGAGTGAGACTGAGGAAACCACAAAAAAGGTTCGCATCGTCGCAAATGTAGATGATTACGTTAATGTACGCGCCCGCGCGAATGAGGACTCTAAGGTAGTCGGCAAGCTCTACGATGAATCAGTCGGTACTGTATTGAAGGAGAAGGACGGCTGGTACAAGATTAAATCCGGCAATGTCACCGGCTACGTAAAATCCGATTATGTAAAGATCGCGACCAGAAAGCTATTGAAAAAGGTCGGTGAGCGTGTCGCTACTGTTGATACTGAGACGCTTCGTGTAAGAGCAAAGGCAGATGGTGATGCAAAGGTCATTGAGCTGGTACCAGAGGGCGAGGAGCTTAGCGTTGTCAGCGAGGCAAAGAAGGACCAGGGCTGGGTAAAGGTCACCGTCGAGAGCGGTGAGGGCTATGTATCCACAGATTATATCGATCTGTCTACAGAATATACCTATGCTGAGTCGAAGGAAGAGGAAGCAGCACGCTTAGCTGAGGAGGAGGCTGATCGTCTCGCAGCGGCAGCAGCCGCAGAGCAGAGCGCATCAAATAGCACAAGCTCCGGCAGCTCAAGCAGCAGTAGCTCAAGCAGCAGCTCATCCTCAAGCAGCAGTTCATCTTCTAGTGAAGAACGCTCCTACGACGCTCCGAGCGGCTCGAACGGACAGGCGGTTGCAAATTATGCTTGTCAGTTTGTCGGTAATCCGTACGTCTATGGCGGCAGCAGCCTGACGAATGGAACTGATTGCTCCGGTTTTGTCATGAGTGTCTATGCAGCCTTTGGTGTATCACTGCCGCATTCATCGAGTGCACTTCGCAGCTGTGGCTATGGCGTGAGCATCGATGAGATTCAGCCGGGTGATATCGTATGCTACAGCGGACATGTAGGCATCTACGCAGGAAATAATACACTCGTACATGCTAGCTCGCCGTCTACCGGTATCAAGTATACTTCACCGATCACTTATCGTAGTGTGCTTGCGGTTCGCAGAATCTTCTAATCAAATATCTGATATCATAAGATACGAAAGAGACTCCATAATTTATGGGGTCTCTTTTTGACATATAAGAAATAGCAAAGCTTATTTTAATTCATCGTAAAAATTAGCAACTTGCACAAATTTATAAAAACAGCGAGTAAATCCGTGCAGGGCTCATCGAAAAGTTATTCACATTTCTGAAACGGTTTTATCGACAAAATCGAGTTATACACGAAGTTATTCACATTATCCACAATAAAAAAGCAAAAAAACGCGGTTTACATAGATAAAACGTCGAACGAATGTTTTGTGCACATGCCATAAATCTTTGAAAATGAGCTGTTATTTTGCCAAAATGCTTGACAAACAAATAATAAAAAAATAGCAAATTTTGTCCGAACAAGGAAAAGAAAAGCGCGAAATTTTCAGACAGCTCCCATAGGTTGAAAAATAGATAGCAGTCTGCTATACTATCTGCGGATTGTAACTTGGCTAAATGCACAGGATTAGACGAGGCAGAGACGTGGTTCTGACACAAAGACAGGTGGTTTATGATTAAACAGATACAGCTTTTGGGAATGACATTTTCTAATTATTCCTTGCGGGATGAGCTGCAGCTTGCACAGGAGCTGCTGGCAAGTGAAAAGCTCGCAATATTTTTTACCGTTTCGATGCAGTCTCTGATGCGGGTGAGTGGTTCGGATGAGGAAAAAGCATTTGTGGAGCAGGCAAACCTGCTGATCATTGAGGATCCGGAGATCTTGGATGTGGCAGGCATCGCTACCGGACAGCGTCTGAGAGAGGCAGCAGAGCATCTGTTTTTTAGAGAATTTATGAAGCGGCTGCAGCGAACAGAGGCGCGTGTATATCTTGTCGCGGCAAAGGATGCTACACTTGAGCAGATGAAGGGTGTTCTAACAGAGCATTGCGAGAAGCTGCGCATCGAGGGAGAATATAGCTGCGAGGCGTATCCGGATGATCATGATCGACTGATCAACGAGATCAACAGTGTGGCACCGGATGTGATATTGTCAGTTTTGCCGACACCGATGCAGGAGGAGTTTCTTATAAAGAATAGAAACAAGCTCTTGGCGAGAGTGTGGTACTCTCTTGGAGAAAACTACAGTCTGCTCACGGAGAATAAGGGATTTCGCTTTCGAATGCAGCGCATGATTCATATCGGGCGCTTCAAGCGACACGTGAACCGCTATGATGAACAGGGATGATTTGTCATTGTGACGGATTGAAAAGTAATGGACACATTTCAGTTTTTGGGATAATAGCATAAAAAATATCGAAATTCCTCTTCCATTTTTTGTTGAATTGCATTAAAATGAGAGTCACAAGATGCTTCTTGCGTTTTTTTTCGATTTTTTTCATTGTGAAAATTGTCTAACAGCGTAGAGAGAGGAAATGGGGGAATTACTATGATATCAAATCAGATCCTGCAAAATACCATCGACGGATTAAAGGGGATTACGAGAAACGACCTGTGTGTCATCGACACTGAAGGGACAGTGCTCGCTTCGACCTTTCCGGAGGCGGAGAGATATATTGAGCCGGCACGTGCATTTATGGATTCTCCTGCGGATTCCCAGGTGCTGCAGGGCTGTCAGTTCTTCAAGGTTTTTGATGAACATCAGCTCGAGTATGTGCTGCTTGCATGCGGAGATACCGAGGACGCATATATGTTTGGAAAGATCGCTTCCTTCCAGATTCAAAATCTCTTGATCGCTTACAAGGAGCGCTTCGACAAGGATAATTTTATTAAAAATCTCCTGCTCGACAATTTGCTGTTAGTCGATATCTATAATCGTGCGAAAAAGCTGCACATCGAGATCGATGTACCAAGAGCAGTATTTATCATAGAGACGAACCGCGAAAAGGATGGAAATGAACTAGAACGCGTGCGCAGTGTCTTCCATGGAAGGAATCACGATTTTGTCACGGCAGTTGATGAGAAAAATATCATTGTAGTGCGGCAGCTATTAGAGGGAGAGGGCTATCCGGAGCTTGAAAAATCTGCGGAATCGATTCGGGCGGTGTTAGCCGGAAGCGGAAGCGCAGAGGTGCATATCGCATACGGCTCGATCGTAAAGGAGATCAAGGAAGTGTCCCGCTCCTACAAGGAAGCGCGCATGGCACTCGATGTCGGCAAGATCTTTTTTGAGGATAAAAATATTATCGCATATGCGGCACTAGGTATCGGCCGATTGATCTATCAGCTGCCGATTCCGCTGTGCAAGATGTTTATCCGTGAGATTTTCGGTGGCAGATCACCGGATGATTTTGACGAGGAGACACTCGTTACGATCAATAAATTTTTTGAAAATAATCTGAATGTATCTGAGACCTCGCGCCAGCTCTACATTCATCGCAATACCTTGGTTTATCGTTTAGACAAGCTGCAGAAGAGTACCGGTTTGGATCTGCGTGTGTTTGAGGACGCGATCACCTTTAAGATCGCGCTGATGGTCGTTCAGTATATGAAATATATGGAGACCATGGATTATTAACCGGCGGTTAAGGAGGGTTTATGATTCGTCTGGAGCATGTGAGCAAGTCCTTTTCACAGGGCATACCCGCATTGAATGATGTCTCGCTTCATATTTCAGAGGGCGAGTTTGTATTTATCGTAGGAGACAGCGGATCCGGAAAGTCCACGCTGATCAAGCTTTTGTTAAAGGAGCTTGAGCCGACTTCAGGAGATATCACCGTGAACAACACGCCGCTTCGACGTCTGCCGCATCGAAAGGTGCCATATTTTCGCAGAAATGTCGGCTGTGTATTTCAGGATTTCCGTCTGCTGAAGGATAGAAATGTCTATGACAATGTAGCATTCGCACAGCGTGTGGTCGGTGCATCGAACCGAAGCATCCGACAGAAGGTGCCGATGGTGCTTTCGATGGTTGGACTGGCTGCGAAGTATCGTTCCTTCCCTAAACAGCTGTCCGGTGGAGAACAGCAGCGTGTGGCGATCGCACGTGCGCTTGTCAACAGCCCGCGGATTTTGCTTGCTGATGAGCCGACGGGTAATCTCGACAATAACAATGCCTGGGAGATCATGAATCTGCTTGAGATGATCAATTCCCGCGGAACGACGGTTGTAGTTGTGACACACAACATGGAGATCGTACGCGCCATGGGAAAACGTGTCATTACGATTCAGAAAGGAAATATCGTGTCTGATTCACTGACAGATACGATGGGTGGTGATGACGATGAGAGCTAGTACCTTTTTTTATTCACTCAAGCAGGGCATTAAAAATATATGGAGAAATAAAATGTTCTCCCTGGCTTCGATCGCGACCATGGCAGCCTGTATTTTTTTATTTGGTTTGTTTTTCTCTATTGTGAGCAATTTTCAGGCTATGGTGAAAAATGCTGAGGAGGGCGTAGCAGTTACGGTTCTCTTTGATGATGATATCACACCGCAGCAGATTGCTGACATCGGAGATCGTATCAAGGAAAGACCTGAGGTATCTGCCTACAATTTCAAGTCGGCAGAGGATGCCTGGGAGGAGTTCTCACAGGTTTATTTTGAAGGAAATGAGGAGCTTGCGGAGGGCTTCGGGGATGATAATCCGCTGCAAAAGTCAGAGAGCTACGAGATTTATCTGAATGATGTATCGATGCAGGATTCGCTCGTGAAATATCTCGAGAGCTTAGACGGTGTGCGTGAGGTGCGCCGCTCTGAGATCGTAGCGAATACGCTGTCTGATTTTAACCGACTCATCGGATATGTATCGGTGGCGATCATATTTATTTTGTTGTGCGTAGCGATCTTTTTGATCAGCAATACGGTGATCGTGGGAATCGCGGTGCGCAAGGAGGAGATCGGTATCATGAAGCTGATAGGTGCGACTGACTTTTTTGTCCGTGCGCCGTTTGTGGTTGAGGGTATTTTGATCGGTTTGATCGGATCGATTCTGCCGCTTGGAGTGCTGTATCTGCTTTATAGCCGGCTGATCGTATATATAATGGAGAAATTTGATTTCTTAAGCAGCATGCTTTCCTTCCTGCCTGTTGGCGAGGTATTCCGCGTGCTTGCACCGGTTGGAATGCTTCTCGGTGTAGGAATCGGATTTTTAGGCAGTTTTACAACGATTCGAAAGCATTTGAAGGTATAGGTATATAAGGTATAGGTACATATGGAAGAAAAGGATGAAGTGATCCTGACTAAGGAGCAACAGGCGGAGGCTGATGCACTTCGTGAGGAAAAGAGCCGCATCGAACGGGAGAAGCGAAAAACACTGTTTAAGGGCATGTTCCTTGGTGCACTGACGATGCTTGCACTTTGTATGTCGGCAGTTATCGCAGTGACGACGACTCTGATAAAAAAAAGCAGTGCAGGTCAAACAGCGATATCATCAACAGATTCGCAGGTGCTTAGCGCTTCAGTACAGGGGAAGATCAACCGGTTAGTCAGTGCGATTGAGACCTACTATTACGGAGATGTTGACACAGAGGATCTCACAGAGGGATTATACAAGGGTCTTTTTGAGGGGATCGGTGATAAATATGCGGCATATTATACGGCGGATGAGTATGAGAGTATGATGATCTCTACGACGGATACGCTATGCGGAATCGGTGTCGTGATGTCGCAAGATCCGGACACGAAGCAGGTGAGCGTCGTTCATGTATATGATGATACTCCCGCAAAAAAAGCCGGAATCGAGGCGGGAGATGTGATCGTATCGGCAGATGGCACGGAAGCATCCTCAGTGGAGTTTTCGCAGCTTGTGACACTGATACGTGGAAAAAAGGGCACCTCGGTGCATCTTAAACTATATCGAAGTACAGAGAGTGACTATATTGAGCTTGATGTCATCCGGGATGATGTAAAGATCCCTACTGTGAGCGGGAAGATGCTGGAGGATGGCATAGGTTATATCATCATCGCAGAATTCGGCAGCAATACGGCGCAGGAGTTTTCAGATGCCTATGCAAAGCTGGAAAAAGAGGGCATGACAAGTCTCATTGTTGATCTGCGCGACAATCCGGGAGGCATGATCACATCGGTGATCACTATTTTGGATCAGATACTGCCGGAGGGCGTGGTCGTATCCACTGAGACAAAGGACGGCACAAAAAAGGAATATACCTCAGATGCGTCCTGCATCGATATCCCGCTGGCGATACTTATAAATGGCAACTCCGCGAGCAGCTCCGAGATCTTCGCAGGAGCGATTCGCGATTTTAAATATGGCACGCTGATTGGCACGACGACCTATGGAAAGGGCATAGTACAGTCTATCAAAAAGTTAGCTGACGGCAGTGCCTACAAGCTGACGACAGCTGCTTATTTTACACCGAATGGAGATAATATTCAGGACAAAGGCATCGATCCGGATGTTGAGCTGGAGTACGAATATTTAGATCCGGACGGCGAAGTATATGATTATAAGCAGGACAATCAGGTCAAAAAAGCGATCGAGATACTGACAGATCAAATGAATTAAAGAAAGTAGGTGACATTTGTGGTAGAACTGGACCAGTACCGTTTTTTATTAAATACGTGGAAAAAACCACTTATGGAAGTGAGGGATGCACTTTGACTTAGCGAATAAGTCAAAGCGGATCGAGGAATTAGAACGGGAGATGGAGGCACCTGATTTTTGGAATCAGGCAGAGCTCTCCCAACAAAAAATGAAGGAATGCAAGAGCCTGAAGGACGATTTGGCGGCGTATGCAGATCTCGAAACGCATTATGAGGATATCGAGACGCTGATTGCCATGGCAGAAGAAGAAAACGATGCCTCGCTCATTACTGAGATCGAGGAGGCTGTTGCCTTATACGAACAAACCTATGAAGCGATTAGGATCAAGACACTGCTATCCGGCGAGTTTGACGCAGATGCGGCTATCGTCTCGCTCAATGCAGGCGCAGGCGGCACGGAATCGTGCGATTGGGCAGCTATGCTTTATCGTATGTATACGCGCTGGGCAAGCGACAAGGGCTTTCATGTTGAGGAACTGGATTTCCATGAGGGCGATGAAGCCGGCATCAAATCCGTGACCTTTCAGGTAAACGGAGCGAATGCCTATGGCTATTTAAAATCAGAAAAGGGTGTGCACAGACTCGTACGCATCTCGCCGTTCAATGCGGCAGGCAAGCGTCAGACATCCTTTGTGTCGTGTGATGTCATGCCGGATATCGAGGAGGATATTGACATTGAGGTACGGGATGAGGATATACGTATCGATACTTATCGCTCGAGTGGTGCAGGCGGACAGCACATAAACAAGACATCCTCTGCGATTCGGATCACACACTTTCCGACCGGCATTGTGGTGACGTGCCAGAATGAACGATCTCAGCACATGAACAAGGACAAGGCGATGCAGATGCTGAAAGCCAAGCTGCTTATGCTGCGCCGTCAGGAAAATGAGGAAAAGGAAGCACAGATTCGCGGTGAGGTGACAGAGATTGGATGGGGCAACCAGATTCGTTCCTATGTCATGCAGCCCTATACGATGGTCAAGGATCGTCGTACAGGCTATGAAACCGGCAATGTGGATGCTGTCTTAGACGGCGATTTAGATCCTTTTATCAATGAATATTTAAAATGGTTATCCCAGGGAGGAGTCATGACGCAGGACGAATAAGGTCTTGCGTCATTTGTGTTCTTGTGTTATTATCTTTCAGGTGAGTACAACTGTATTTACCAGACAAACACAGGAGCGTAGCATGACAGAAAAGACGAATTATTATGTACTGAAGGAAAGAGCGGTGCCTGAGGTTTTGCTTCGTGTTGTTGAGGCAAAGCGATTGCTTGAAGCCGGCAAGGCAGCCAGTGTTCAGGAGGCGACCGAGCGGGTCGATATCAGCAGAAGCTCCTATTACAAGTACAAGGAAGATATTTTTCCTTTTCACGAAAATGCAAAAGGGCGCACGATTACGATGGTCATCCAGCTAGATGACGAGCCCGGGCTTTTATCTGCGATCCTAAAAACGATAGCAGATTCACATGCGAACATTTTGACGATTCACCAGAGCATACCGGTAGGCGGCATTGCATCGCTTACGCTGAGCGTGGATATTTTGCCTCAGACGACGGATGCGAATTATATGATGCAAAGCATCGAGCGAACAGAGGGTGTCCACGATTTAAAAATACTTGCGAGGGAGTAAAGACGAATGGTAAAAGTAGCAGTCATGGGATACGGAACTATCGGTTCCGGCGTGGTAGAGATTTTAGAGAAAAATGCAGCACGCATCAAAAAGACCTCCGGTGAGGAGCTTGTCGTAAAATATGTGCTGGATGTACGTGATTTTGAGGGTGATCCGATCCAAAACCGCATCGTACATGATTATAAGACGATTGCTGAGGATCCTGAGATCGAGGTTGTCGTGGAAACGATGGGAGGCGTGGAGCCGGCTTATACATTTGTAAAGGCGATGCTTGCCGCAGGCAAGCATGTGACGACCTCGAATAAGGCACTCGTAGCAGACAAGGGTGCGGAGTTGATCGCCCTAGCAGCCGAAAAGAACGTAAACTTTTTATTCGAAGCGAGCGTAGGAGGCGGAATTCCTATTATTCGTCCTTTGATGAGCTCGATTACCGGAGATGAGATAGTTGAGATCAGCGGTATCATCAATGGAACGACGAATTATATGCTTACAAAGATGACAAATGAGGGACTGCCATTTGATGCGGTATTAAAGGAAGCGCAGGAAAAGGGCTATGCAGAAAAGGATCCGACTGCGGATGTGGAAGGGTACGATGCCTGCAGAAAGATTGCGATTCTCACCTCGCTTGTCTGCGGACAGCAGGTAAATTATGAGGATATTCATACGGAGGGTATTACAGGGATCACACCGACTGATATACTGTATGCAAAGGAGATGCATCGTGCAGTCAAGCTGCTTGCGATGAGCAGACAGACTGAGGAGGGCTATCTTGCCATGGTGGCTCCGTTTTTGATCGCAGAGGAGCATCCGCTCTATCATGTCAATGATGTGTTCAATGCGATTTTTGTAAAGGGAAATATGCTAGGCGACGCGATGTTTTACGGAAGCGGTGCAGGAAAGCTGCCGACCGCGAGTGCAGTTGTGGGTGATATCGTAGATATGGTCAAGCATATGCATACGCATATTATTCTAAACTGGGATGAGACGCCGCTGCCTCTAGCCGATTACAAGACGAATGAGACACGCTTTTTTGTTCGCACGAAGGCATCAAAGGAAGAGATTTCGAATATATTTGGAAGTGTAACCTTTGTAGATTTAGAGCAGCTGTCGGATGAGATTGGTTTTGTGACAGGGACTATATCAGAGTTTGAATACGAGAAAAAGGCACAAAAGCTATCTAGTGTGCTTCAGATGATCAGATTTTGTTGAAAATGTGTAAAAAAAAAGAGTCGCTTGCGACTCTTTTTTTAACTGGCGAGATCTATATTGGAGCCGATGAGCTTCATCGCTTCCAATGACTGTTTATTTTTTGCATAAGGATTTTCCTTCTGATAGGCGATCGAGGTGCGTGTCTCGCCGCCTGCGACATAGGTCGTACCGCATTCGGGGCAGACACCTGTCTTTAGGGTGACACTCACGGAGCGAACTTCGCCATTTCCTTCGGCTGCCTTCTGGTAGGCGTTATTCACGTGCTGCATCTCGTGGGCGCGAACCGCACCGGCAGAGGCCTGAGGAGAGATGTGCCCGGGCGCCTTGAAGGATACATCGTTCTCATCGGAACCATCCTGATATTTTCGATTCTTGCAGGTCTGACATTCCTCCGGTGAAGACTTGTGATAGCCCTTCTCGGCACGCTCGCTGTGACTGTCTGCGTAGCCTGCATAAGAATATCCGCTACCATATCCGCTAATTGATAATCCACCTGACATAGCAGCACCTCCTTTTGTTGCTCTAGTTAGTGACATTTTAGCACGCGCAGAACAATTACGCAAGAGGCTTGCCGAAAAGACCACTTTTGGGGTATGCTAAAGATAGTGAAAAGGAAAGGAACGATTTTGTATGAACATAAGTGCAGTAATTGCGGAGGAGTTAGGAGTAAAAATAGGGCAGGTGGAAGCTGCCGTTAAGCTAATAGATGAGGGAAATACGATTCCTTTTATTGCTCGTTACAGAAAGGAAGCGACGGGAGCGTTAAATGATGAACAGCTGCGGGAGCTGTTTGAACGATTAAATTATTTGCGTGGATTAGAAGAGAAAAAGGAGCAGGTGCTTCGCACGATCGAGGAACAGGGCAAACTAACCGATGAGCTGCGCAGACAGATACTAGAGGCGCAGACGTTGGTGGTAGTAGAGGATCTGTATCGACCGTATCGGCCAAAGAGGCGCACCCGTGCAACTATTGCAAAGGAAAAGGGATTAGAGCCTCTGGCGAATATTTTGATGCTTCAGATGACGAAAAAGCCGATGCTTATAGAAGCAGAAGCCTTTATCGACGAAAAAAAGGAAGTAGCGACTGCTAAAGATGCACTATCCGGTGCAATGGATATTGTAGCAGAAGCTATCGCAGAAGAGGCAGATTATCGCATCCGCATTCGCGAGCTGACAAGCAAAAAGGGTATATTGCATGCTGCGGCGAAAAATCCGCAGGAAAGAAGCGTCTATGAGATGTACTATGATTTTACGGAGCCGGTGGCAAAGCTGGCCGGACACCGTATTCTAGCACTCAACCGTGGCGAAGCGGAAAAGGTTTTGACGGTTAAGCTGGAGGCACCAAACGAGGATATTTTGCGTTTTCTGGAAAAAAGGGTGATAACGAGGGATAATCCAAACACGACACTCATCTTGCGAGAGACGATCGCAGACAGCTATGAGCGTCTGATCGCACCGGCCGTGGAACGTGAGATACGATCAAGCCTAACTGAGAGGGCGGAGGACGGAGCCATCAGTGTCTTTGGTAAAAATCTAGGGCAGCTATTGATGCAGCCGCCGATCGCAGGAAGGGTAGTGCTGGGTTGGGATCCGGCCTTTCGTACCGGCTGCAAGCTGGCTGTCGTGGATGCGACAGGAAAGGTGCTTGATACGACAGTGATCTATCCGACCGCACCGCAAAATAAGGTAGAGGAATCAAAGCGAGTATTAAAGAAGCTAATCGACAAGTACGATATTTCGCTCATTTCTGTCGGAAACGGTACAGCATCGAGAGAGTCCGAGCAGATCATCGTTTCCTTGCTAAAGGAACTGAAAAAACCGGTGCAGTATGTCATTGTAAGCGAAGCCGGTGCATCTGTCTATTCGGCAAGCAAGCTGGCGACGGAGGAATTTCCGAATTTTGATGTGGGGCAGCGTAGTGCCGCGTCGATTGCAAGACGCTTGCAGGATCCGCTCTCAGAGCTTGTAAAGATCGATCCGAAGGCGATCGGTGTCGGTCAGTACCAGCATGATATGAATCAAAAGAAGTTAGGCGAAGCGCTAGGCGGTGTCGTGGAGGACTGCGTCAATCATGTTGGCGTGGATTTGAATACCGCGAGTGCATCGCTGTTAGAATATATCTCCGGTATCAGCAAAACAGTAGCCAAAAACATAGTAGCCTATCGTGAGGAGCATGGCAGATTTTTAAGCAGAAACGAGCTGAAAAAAGTGCCGAAGCTAGGACCTAAGGCTTACGAGCAGGCAGCAGGCTTTCTTCGTATACCGGGAGGAAAAAATCCACTGGATGCAACGAGCGTTCATCCGGAGAGCTACGAGGCAACCATGCTCCTACTGGAAAAACTAGGATACGGTGCAGATGACTTGAGGGCCGGTGCGCTTCCTGGAATTTCCAAAAAGGTAAAGGATAAAAAGAAGCTAGCTGCGGAGCTTTCCATCGGAGAGCTGACGCTTACAGATATTTTGGCGGAGTTAGAAAAGCCAGGCAGGGATCCAAGAGAGGATATGCCGCGCCCGATTTTGCGCAGTGATGTATTAGAGATGAAGGATCTGACACCTGGTATGATATTAAAGGGAACAGTGCGGAATGTGATAGATTTTGGCGCTTTTGTAGATATTGGAGTACATCAGGACGGCTTAGTGCATATTTCACAAATATGTGACCGCTTTATAAAGCATCCCTTAGAGGCGGTTTCGGTCGGTGATGTAGTAGATGTAAAGGTATTGTCCGTGGACGTGGAAAAGAATCGGATAGCACTTTCTATGAAGGGAATCTGACGCTCTTTTCTTTTTGCTACGAAAATGCTATACTTTATTGGATTTAATTTTTATAAAGGAGCGGCAGAATGAATACAATTGAACTGGATGTGACAATGACACAAAGGGATATGTACCGGTTTAATCTATATCATATTTACCACGGCTCGCAGGGCATGCTATCCATCCTTTTGGCAGTGCTTTTGTTTGCAGTGGTGATCTTACAATGGGGAGACGGCGATGTGTCGCGCCAGGTGATTTATCTGATTGCCGGCGTGGCGATTTTGCTCTACGTTCCGCTGACATTATGGGCAAAGGTAAAAAAACAGATGAAGACGAGCGAAGTTTACAAACAGCCCCTGCACTATACCTTTGATGAACAGGGCATTACGACGCGTTTTGGAGAGCAGAGCGTGACGATGCCGTGGCTGCAGCTGTATAAGATCGTGAGCACCAGACATATGGTGCTTTTGTATGGCGCCAGATCCCGGGCCAATGTGATTCCTAGGGATCAGATCGGTGAGCAGTACGCGGCACTTTACGAGCTTGCCAGGACGCAGGTGGATAGCTATCGTTTTAAAATGAAGAAGGGATAATCGATGATTTATGAGACATATTCGCCTGAGGAGACGGCTGCACTTGCCGCGCGCCTGGGCGAGACGGCAAAGGAGGGCACGGTATTTACACTTACAGGTGATCTCGGTGTCGGAAAAACCGTGTTTGCGCAGGGACTGGCGAAGGGACTTGGAATCGAGGATGCGATAAGCAGCCCGACCTTTACCATTTTACAGATATATGATGAGGGCAGATTGCCATTTTATCATTTTGATGTGTATCGAATCGCGGATATAGAGGAGATGGAGGAGATCGGCTATGAGGATTATTTTTACGGGGACGGAGTCTGCCTCGTGGAATGGGCGGAGCTGATCGAGGAGCTGCTTCCTGTTGGAGCAGTCCACGTTTTAATAGAAAAGGATTTAGAAAAGGGCTTTGATTATCGCAGGATTTGCGTGGGGGAGAGCCTAACAGGAAGGAAAGTACCATGAAGCTATTGGCGATAGACGGCTCCGGATTGGTCGCAAGTGTGGCATTTTTGGAGGACGACAATCTCATCGGAGAATACACTGTCAATTATAAAAAAACACATTCACAGACGCTGCTTGTGATGCTCGATGCGCTTGCACAGATGGTGGAGATGGATCTGGCATCTATCGATGTGATCGCAGTGACAAAAGGTCCCGGCTCCTTTACGGGGCTTCGCATCGGCTCTGCGACGGCAAAGGGTCTTGGACTGGCACTTGACAAGCCGATAGTGGAGGTGCCGACTGTGGATGCTCTTGCATATAATCTGTGGGGAGTCACAGATGTTGTCTGCCCTCTGATGGATGCACGCAGAAGCCAGACCTACAGCGGATTGTATGAATTTTGCGACGGCCGGATGCAGGTGATCGAGCCACAATGTGCAGTTTCGCTTGAACAGATGGTGGAGCGTATAAACGCCTTGCATCGTGCGGTTATTTTTCTGGGAGATGGAGTGCCGGTTTTTCGCTCTTATTTAGAGGAGCATGTGAGTGTACCTTATACGTTTGCGCCGGCACATGCAAACAAACAGCGGGCGGGCGCTGTGGCTGCGTTAGGCCTTGAGCTGGCGCGTGAGGGAAGGATCGTATCTGCAGAGGCACATAAGCCTGACTATCTTAGGTTATCCCAGGCAGAACGCGAGCGGCTCGAAAAAGAAAAACGTCTGCCGGGAGATATGGGCGTATGATAATTCGATCAATGATGCAGGAGGACGTGGCAGGTGTCGCAGCCCTTGAGGCAGAGCTTTTTTCCGTGCCTTGGTCACAGGCGGCCTTTGAGGATACTATTCCAAGGGAGGAAGTGCTCTTTTTTGTTGCCGGTGAAGGCGATGAATTGCTTGGCTATATCGGTGTGACGATGACTGCGCAGGAGGGCGAGATCACAAATGTGGCAGTAGCTTCAGAGGCGAGAAGAGGTGGAGTTGCCACTGCACTTTTGATGAGACTAAAGGAAGAATTGTATAAGCGAGGGATTTTTCGTATCGTGCTGGAGGTGCGGGTGTCGAACATGCCTGCGATACGATTATATGAAAAAATAGGCTTTTCGATTGTCGGAACAAGGAAGCGATTTTATGAGAAACCGACAGAGGATGCCTATGTGATGGTTTTGGAATAGAGAGGAATCTGGAATGCTGGATGTATGTTTGCTTGGAACCGGCGGTATGATGCCGCTTCCGTATCGTTATCTGACGTCGCTTATGACACGCTACAACGGCAGTAGTCTGCTCATCGATTGCGGGGAGGGCACACAGGTTGCGATGAAAAAGGCAGCGCTTTCCGCAAAGCCGATCGATATCATTTGCTTTACACATTATCATGCGGATCATATCAGCGGATTGCCGGGCATGCTGCTTACGATGGGAAATGCAGAGCGAACCGAACCGCTCATTTTGATTGGACCAAAGGGCTTGACGCGTGTTGTGGAGGCTTTGCGCACCATAGCGCCGGAGCTGCCATTTGAGATCCGTTATATGGAGATAGAAGGTGCTGGCGGGCATTTTTCTATCAATGGATATGAGATCGATGCGTTTCGTGTTAATCACAATGTACTGTGCTATGGCTATACGATCGAGATTAAGCGTGCGGGCAAATTTTGTGTGGAGGAGGCGATGAAGCTGCC
Source organism: Lachnospiraceae bacterium (assembly GCA_963594555.1). Taxonomy (GTDB): domain Bacteria; phylum Bacillota; class Clostridia; order Lachnospirales; family Lachnospiraceae; genus W0P33-017. The sequence continues at coordinate 25,630 of CAVBEI010000022.1, forward strand.
GATCCCACGCCCGTACTGGGGACGGCTGCAGCGCGGAGAGACTGTGGAGTATGAGGGAATTAGCTATACTCCTGATATGGTCATGGGAGAGCCGCGTCGTGGCATCAAGCTGACCTATTGCACGGATACGCGCCCGACACGCTCTTTGGTAGAATCGGCTGCGGGGGCGGATCTTTTAATCTGTGAGGGCATGTATGCAGAACCGGAAAAGCTTGAAAAGGCAAAACGCTATAAGCATATGACCTTTTATGAAGCAGCGCGCGTAGCATCTGATGCACGGGTGAGAGAGCTATGGCTGACGCATTTTAGCCCGTCGCTTGTTCATCCGGAGAATTATATGGACAAGGTGCGGGAGATATTTTCGCAGGCTTCACTTGGAAAGGACGGACGAAGCGTTACACTTCGCTTCGAGGAGGATTTGGCATGACAAAAAAACGTGTGGGAATAGCGATTCTGATCATAGCAGCCATTGGTATTTTGTGTGCATTTTATTTTGTCGCACTTCGTACGCCTAAATCTGTGGAGGAGACGAAGATCACTAAAAAGGATGAGCTTTTGCATATGGATATCGCGGCGAACTACCCTGCGACACCGCGTGAAGTATTAAAGTTATATAATCGCTATGTTTTGCTGCTGTATGGATCTGCCGGTGAGGAGCTTAGTGAGGAGGAGATCGAGGCACTTGCAAAGCAGATGCGTGCACTTTATGACGAGGAGCTTTTGTCGGTAAATACGGAGTCTGTGCAGCTGCTTAGCCTGTCACAGGAGCTTTCCTCCTACAAAACTGCGGAAAAGACGATGCTTCAGGCGAATGTATGCGGCTCGAATGAGGTGGAGTATATCGATATTGACGGGGCGGACGGTGCACGTGCGCAGGCGTCCTATTTTATAAAGGAAGACAGTAAAAACTTCACGCGTACCTACGAGCAATTTTTGTTTCGCAAGGATGCGGATGGAAAATGGAAGATTTTAGGGTTTGAGAAAATAGCCGGAGAGGAAGAATGATCCATGGCGGAGAAAGAAAAAGACGTGCGTATACTTGCCATCGAAAGCTCCTGTGATGAAACGGCAGCAGCCGTTGTGGTGGATGGAAGAGATGTGCGCTCAAATGTCATTTCATCGCAGATTGCACTGCATACATTATATGGAGGAGTTGTGCCGGAGATTGCGTCTCGTAAGCACATTGAAAAAATCAATCAGGTGATTACGCAGGCACTTTTGGACGCACAGATGACACTGGATGATATGGATGCGATCGCGGTAACCTATGGTCCCGGGCTCGTCGGGGCATTGCTGGTGGGCGTTTCGGAGGCAAAAGCCATCGCCTATGCAAAAAAGCTGCCGCTTATAGGCGTACATCATATTGAGGGACATATAAGTGCTAATTATATTGAAAACAAAGAGCTAGAGCCGCCCTTTTTATGTCTGGTCGTATCTGGAGGACATACGCATCTTGTGAAGGTGACGGATTATGGCTGCTATGAGATACTCGGCAAGACAAGAGATGATGCGGCAGGAGAAGCCTTTGACAAGGTGGCTCGTGCTATAGGACTTGGCTATCCGGGCGGACCGAAGATCGAAAAGGTATCACATGAGGGTAATCCTAGTGCAATTCGTTTTCCACAGCCGAGGGTGGCGGATGGGCCGTATGATTTTTCCTTCAGCGGCTTAAAATCTGCGGTATTGAATTATCTAAACGGAGCCAGGATGAAGGGCGAGAAAATCGTGACAGAAGACGTGGCAGCTTCCTTTCAGCAGGCGGTGATCGAGGTGCTGGTGGATCGAACGATGCGTGCTATAGATGATTGCGGTATGGATAAATTTGCGATCGCAGGTGGCGTAGCATCCAATCAAACGCTTCGCGGTGCGATGGAATCGGCCTGCAAAAAAAAGGGCGTGGCATTCTTTCACCCGTCGCCGATTTTTTGTACAGACAATGCAGCGATGATAGGTGCTGCGGCTTATTATGAATATCTGGCAGGCAGACGAGATGGCTACGAGCTGAATGCACTGCCGAATCTAAGACTGGGGGAGCGTTAGATGAAGGCGCCCGTATATGGTGCGATTGTGCTGGCTGCAGGAAGTGGCAGCCGGATGCATATGGATGTACCAAAGCAATATTTGATGGTGGATGGCTATCCGCTGATCTATTATGCCCTAAGGCAGTTTCAGGAGAGTGCAGTTTCTGAGATTGTTCTCGTGGTGACACCAGGAGATGAAGACTATTGCAAAAAGGAGATTGTGAAGCGCTATGGCTTTACAAAGGTTTGCGCTATAGTAGCCGGCGGAAGTGAGCGTTATCTATCCGTACAGGCTGGATTGCAGGCGTTTTCCGATATAGATTATGTACTGATTCATGACGGCGCGCGTCCGTGCATCGATGGGGAACTGTTAGGCCGCATGATGGAGGCACTCACACGGGACAAGGCATGTGTAGCAGCTGTGCCGGTGAAGGATACGATCAAAGTCGCCACGACGGATCTTATGACAAAGGAAACGCCGGATCGAAGCAGGCTTTATCAGGTACAGACGCCGCAAGGCTTTTCCTATGAGCTGATTTGTGACGCCTACGACAAGGTGGTGTCATCTGCCACACAGACGCCGACAGATGATACGCAGGTGTTAGAGCTGGCATATGGGATAGCCAGCCGTCTGGTGGAGGGCTCCTACTACAATATTAAGGTCACGACGCCGGAGGATTTGGAGCTGGTGGCGGTGTTTCTAAAAAAGTTAAAATAACTTATTGACAGATTGATGGCAGGATGGTATCATAATATTCGCTGAGCGCGAGAACAGCGACACGGAGAGGTATCGAAGTGGTCATAACGAGGCGGTCTTGAAAACCGTTTGTCCGCAAGGGCGCGTGGGTTCGAATCCCACCCTCTCCGCTTTACAAATCAGTTTGCATTGCAAACTGATTTTTGTTTCACAGACATAATGATAGTTGTAAACCGAGTGATCGGGCAGAGCATGGAGAAGTACCCAAGCTGGCCGAAGGGACACCCCTGGAAAGGGTGCAGGTCGTTAATAGCGGCGCGGGGGTTCAAATCCCCCCTTCTCCGTTTCGGTTTTATAAAAAGTCAAAAAACCTGTTGACAAATGTAAAACCGCGTGATAAACTTACAAAGCTGTCGAAAACGAGCTGAGAGATCACTTGAAGAAAACAGCAAAAAACAAAAAAAGAAAGCCAAAAAGTTCTTGACAGATGATAAATGCTTTGTTATAATGTGAAAGCTGTCTGCGAGAAAAGGATGGCAAAGCACTTTGATAACTAAACAGTGAAATAACCTTGAAAGATCTGAAAAAATGAGAAAAAGTAAGATTGACAT
>CAVBEI010000023.1:0-28486 GCA_963594555.1 Lachnospiraceae bacterium
GTATAATATATATACATCAAAAACAAATATGCATTTTATTTATAAGGAGGTTTTTTATGACACGATACCAAAGTGTTGTTGCAGCGCGACTTGTACTGCGACGACAAAAGCTCGGAATAAAACAATCCGATCTCTTATTTATGCTTAAGGAAAAGATGGGAAGTAATGCACGGGTGTCCGCAAGTACCCTTAGCCACTGGGAAACCGGATACAGAAAAGTTCCGGATATTTATGTAACTGCCCTTGCAGAAATTTTGCAATGCACTGAAGAATTTCTGCTTGGTATATCTGATGATCCAGATAGCCGAGAACCGGCAGATGCAGAAGATAACATGCTGCATGAAATTCCTCTGACAATGCTGTACAAATATGACCAGCAACCGGTATATGTGGAATTTTTAGACTTTGCACACGAGGACAGCTGGGGAATTTTTGATCGCGATACAAATACAATCTATTTTATCCGATTTCAGCTTTTTCTTGGCAAAACAAGCGAGATCAATATTCGAATTTCCACAGAAGCCCCTGACTATTCAAGGGCAAATTACCGCGGTCGTTCGATTCTTGATCTTCGGAAGGTCATGCTCTATGATGCAGTATATGTGCGTATTAACTCAAATGACCGTTCCGTGCAAAATCTGTACAATGGACTGTATAAGCACAACGAAAATCGAACAGCTCTCATCAACAGCGAAGGGCTTGTCCTTCCGTATTCCGGCTGCAACAAAAACTATGTTTGTTTCTCAACCGGAGAAATGGATCCAAATGAAGAAAAATATATTCAAAGTCGCGAGAAAAGAAACTATGTCTAGAGCAGGGAAAGTCGCCTAAACGATGGCGATATCTTTCGCAAAACAAGAGCATTGTTTGGTATTGTACCACTCGATGCTCTTGCAGTTTCCTTTTGTCCGTTGGCAAGAAGCGTATAGACTTCATAGTTTGCATGGTTGCCAATCTGGTCATAAATTCTTCCTGACTGGAAAAGCATATGGTAACATATTGATTTTTAGGGAACTTTTAAATATAATTATTGCAAAAAAGTTCCATAAAAGTGAGGCGCGTAAATATGAGTGCAAATTACTCAGAAATCCAAGAGTTATTATGTTCATGGGGCCTGACCCCCTTATACCTCGATATGGGGCATTGTCACTGGTTTAGCACGAATTCCTTAAAATATGGCAAAGCAAATTCTATCTTTCCGTACCCAGTACTTAGCAATACACCTTTTCTTATTAACCTACTTCTATAAACCGAGAACTGATTTGGCTGCAGATTCATAGCCTCCCTAATATCCTTAACCGTGTCAAAATTGTTTTCTGCCATAATTAACAGAATCTCTTTATCTTTTTCGCTCATTTCATACCATATCTTAAGATACGAATATTCTCCAAGATAATCTGCGGTCCTTTTTTCAATCGTTCGCTCATCCTCTTCGGAGTATATCCATCTCATATACCCCAATACCTGAAAGGCATACGAATATCCTTTTGTCTTACGTGCCATTTCAAGGGCTTTTTCATCGCTAATTTCAAATACTGACCGGTACGAATCTGCTATTGCACCAATATTTAATGACGTCATTTCTATTCTTGGTGTTCTATACAGGAATGTCAATGTTTTTTCATTTTGCAACTCAAGAATGTTTTCATAAATTCCTGTCATTAATAGGGAAATGGGATAACCCTCAGTTATAAAAATTGTAAAAGCCGAGCAAAATGCACGCATTTGCTCACTATTTCCCACATCATCAATAGTCACCAATACTTTTTTATTCAATTTCTTTACTATTTTCAGCAACTGAATAATTGCGCTATCAACATCGGATATTTTATTTGATTTTTCGACAGATACTCCAATTCCCAGTATGGACAAGTCTATTTTCATTTCCATGATCATCGGCTTTAATAATGGCTCATCATACAAGCGAGCTGCTAGCGAAGTAAGCATATCCCGATTCACGTTCAATCCAATAACAAGCCAACTACTATCTTTTCTAAACTCCTCTGCAACCGATGCCATCATTACCGTTTTCCCCGATCCTCTGATGCCAGACAGCATATATACAGGCGATGACGGATTTTCACTATTAAATGTATCAATGATCTCATCCATCTGCTGATATCTTGAAATAAATTGCTTAGGCTTTATTCCAAACGCTACAGTAAATGGATTCTTCCTCTTATCCATAGAGAACTCCCCTTTTGCAAATACCTGTCAGTATTGGATCAATGTGCTTTTATATTTCTTTATAGTTTGAAATTTCTTTTATATTTCTTTATATTCTGTATGTATTTTACCATATTTTTCGCTCATGTTCAAGTTAAGACAATATATGCGTAGGGAAAACAACCATCAGTCTTGCAATACAACTCCCCGTCCTTTTTATTGACCACATTGGGGCCTGACCCCCTCCAATGAATCTATCGTCAGTACACCCTCAGGTGCCTGCATCTTTCTGCCGCGCAGATACAGACAGCAGCGCATCCCATAAGCTAATCCGCCTGCAATATCCGAGGTAAGAGAATCCCCGATCATCATACACTCCTCTGGCATCAGCGGTACATTTCTTTTTGCATTGATTTTTTCAAATGCATAATCAAAAAAGGCTTTTGCCGGCTTTGCTGCGCCTACCTTCTCGGAAATAAACACATCATCAAAGAGCTCATACATCCCTGCGATCTGCAGACGATGAATCTGCTGCTCGAATGGTCCGTTGCTGGCCGCATAGAGCAGATATTTTCCCTTTAGCGAAGTGAGAAGCTCACGTGCGCCCGGTTCCGGGATCGCGCTGTCATAGAGTGCACTGCGAAAATAGGTTTCGAAGGTCGGCCCGTCAAAGGTAATCCCCAGCACCTCAAATACCTGATTCCAGCGTATCCTCGTCAGCTCCTCAAAGGAAAGCGAGCCATCCTCGATGCGGCGCCACAGCCCGTTATTTACCCTGGTAAACTCATCAAACATCCACGGTTCATAGCTTTTCAAGCCAAAATGCGAAAATCCCTCCTGCATCGTGTGTCTGACATACTCATCAAAGCTAAGCAGCGTATTGTCTATATCAAAAAAAATCGCCTGCAGCATCATATATCTTACTCTCCTTTTTTCTTAAAATCTAAGGCATGCCCGAAGGTTTAACTAAAGCTTTTTGCCTTCTGCAAATGCTTCGAGCTGTCCTACGCGGCTATCTCTTTTATTTATCGACTTTTATGTCGAATTTATTTAAGGTTAAAAAATCCATCGGTTTGAAATTGCAAAATCACATAGATTAGGATATCATGTAACTGTCTGTTTAGGACAGCCCGAAGCTTTTGCTGCTAAGGGCGTATGGAATATATTCAGGAGTGCAAAATTATGATTAGTAAACGACTACGTATTGGGTGTATATGCGCAGCAGCCTTTACATGCATACTGCTGTCTGCCAATAAAAGCTATGCAACAGAAATTGATAATGTAAGCGAAGGTGCTATCACGGAGGATGTCTGGGATAATGAAGATGATGGCACAATCTCTGAGGATGACCAGGGCAATGTAGATGATGGCGGAATTGATCCGGTTTTACCGGGAAAGATAAAGAACTTAAAAACCACGGCACTTTCCTCAAAAAAGGTAGAGCTTTCATGGGATGCATCTGATGGCTGCATTGCATATAAGGTTTACAAAAGGAATAACAGAGGCACTTATAAAGAGATTGCAGAGGTGACTAAAAACCATGCCAGGCTTTCGGTTGATGCCGGAAAAAGCTATACCTTCAAGGTCACCGGCATATATGAGATCGATGGATGCCAGAGGCAGACTAAGGGCAGGGAGATTGATTTTTATGGCGGCGAGATTGTAAATATTTCCGGAACGAAATATACATATAAGGAAATGAAAGCAGATATCAAGGCGCTAAGTGAGAAGTACAGCAGCTACGTAAGCTTCGAAGCCATCGGTACGACGAGCGGTGGCAGAGAAATTTACGATGTGATACTTGGAAATCCAAACGCTAAAAAGACGCTGCTTGTCGTATGTACCCTGCACGCAAGAGAATATGTAGCAACGGTAAATGCCATGAAGCAGGTGGAGTACTATCTGAAAAACTACAATCATAAAATCGACGACGTAAAGCCTGCTGATGTATTTGATACGTGCAACGTGCACTACGTGATGATGGCAAATCCGGACGGAGTGACATATTCGCAGAATGTTGATGCTAGGTGGAAGGCAAATGGACGAGGCGTTAATCTTAACTTGAATTTTCCGTTTGCTTTCCGTAAAGAAGGAACGACGAGCAGTGGTACCTCATCAGGCAGTAAAGCGCTGAGCGAGAAGGAGACGCAGGCAATCGCTACGCTGACAAAGCAGTTGAAAAAAGAAGGCCAGCTTGCTGTATTAAACTATCATGCGATGGGCGAGATCGTGTTTGGAGGCTATCTTGGTAAGGATAAAAAGGTCAAAAGCATGATCTCTAAAATGTATCAGGTAGCACGAGAGACTACGGGATATGCGGATGCAGCCGGATATGATGGCATCGGGTATGGAAACTACCGCGAGTATGTGATGTATACATTAAACATTCCAAGCATCACGATTGAGCTCGGGAATGTTCCCTGCCCCATAAGCGGCAGATATTATTCTTCAATTTTTGACAAAAACAAATATGTGGTACTTCGGATGGCGCAGCTGCTATAAAACAGAAAGGAGCAAAAAAAATGAAACAAAGTAAAACGATCGTACGTAGTCTTGCAATGATATTGGCTGTCATCATGCTCATTTTTAGCATCAGTGTTGACACACCGGCAAAAACTGTCAATACCATTGACGATTGCAAGTATCAGAACAAAGAAAAAATTTACCTGAACAAAAAATGGGAATATGCAAAAAATTCCAAGATCACCTCCGGATATGCTGTTTTCTACAAAGCAAGAAAAAACCGCAAGGGTATTATTGTCGGCATCAATGCCGGACATGGAACGAGTAATGTCGGCTCTAAAAAGACGCTCTGCCATCCGGATGGCTCTGCAAAGGTGACCGGTGGGACGACTAGTGCCGGTTCGACCGAAGCAATCGCAGTCTCCGGTGGAATGACCTTTCTCGACGGCACAAAGGAAAGCACCGTAACGCTTAAGATGGCCAAAATTTTGAGAAAAAAGCTGCTTAAAGAGGGCTACGATGTTCTAATGATACGAAACGGTACAGATGTTCAGCTCGACAATGTCGCGAGAACTGTGATCTGCAATCAGATTGCCGACTTCCATATCGCTCTGCACTGGGATGGTGATGGCCTAAGCTATGACAAGGGATGCTTCTACATCGGAGTTCCGGATGAATTAAAGAGCATGCAGCCGGTTAAGAGTCATTGGGAAGAACACGAGGCATTGGGCAAATCTCTACTCAAAGGCTTGAAAAAAGAAAAAATAAAAATTTATGGAACCGGACGCATGGCGATTGATCTGACTCAGACTTCATACAGCACTATTCCATCCGTTGATATCGAGCTAGGCAACCAGGCCTCAGAGCATAGTGATGAAACACTGGGTAAGCTCGCAAACGGGCTGGTTCGTGGGATTAACAGATTCTGTTCACAATTTGTTCATGGGGCCTGACCCCCCAAAAGGAGCAAAGCTATGAAAAAAATATTGCGCAGGTATATGATTTTGCTTACTGTACTTCTATTTACGTGTCTCGTTGGCTGCGATGATCTGCTATCTGAGGAGGAAGTCGTGACAGCAGTGGAAAATAGTGATGAGAACGAGAAGGACACAGCATCCCAGACAAAAAAGAAAAAGAAAACCAAAAAATCCAAAAAGAAAAATAAGTCCAAGACATCAAAATCCGACGATTCCACAAAAGAGCCTGATTACGGGGACTACGACGGAGTATTCGCAGAGATGAAGACGACGGATCTCGATGGAAATAAGCTCCGTGCATCGGTATTTTCCGACTATATGATCTCCTTTGTCAATGTCTGGAATCTCAGCTGTGGCTATTGCATCGAGGAGCTGCCATACCTAGAGCAGATCAGCGAGGAATACAAGGATCAATATATAGGCGTATTCGGTCTCTACTACAATTACGGTCAGGAGCTATCTTCTGATGAAAAAAGCCAGATTCAGGCGACTCTCACAAACGCCGGAGCAGATTACACCCAGATTATCATGAATAAAAAAATGTATGCCACCGATTCCATGCAAAATGTCATGTGCTTCCCGACCACCTTCGTCGTACGTTATGATGGCGTCATTTTAGGAGTTCTCGAGGGTGCCAGAGATTACGACGGCTGGGTCGAGGTCGTGGAGACCTGCCTATGAGACTCTTGAAAAAGAACATTCCCGCTTTTTTTCTGCTCTTTATCGGCGTAATCTTTTTGCTCTGCGGCATTTTTCGCGGTGATCAAACCACTATCGAACGCAAAGCAACAGTCATCTGTCTCGAATGTATCGGAATCGGATAACATATGAATCGACATAATGATAGGAAGCTTCGGCTAACCATACAAATACTATTTACCGCATTATCAAACGGCTATCTGATCGGATTTTTGGAAGGAAAGATCTACAAAGGATCGTCTAAACGCTTCTGCGTGCCCGGGCTAAACTGCTACTCCTGTCCGGGTGCTATCTCCTCCTGCCCGATCGGTGCACTGCAGACGATGCTATCTGCCAAGGGACATCCGTTTCCTTTTTTTGTACTTGGATGTCTGATGGCCTTTGGCTCTTTGCTCGGGCGCTTCGTGTGTGGATGGCTGTGCCCGTTTGGACTCATCTGTGAGCTATTGCATCGCATTCCGACTCCAAAAATAAAAACTGTTCCATTTGATAAGGCTCTTCGCAAGCTAAAATATGTCGTGCTATCCGTATTTGTCATCGCCTTGCCGCTGCTTTTTAGAAATGCAGCCGGATATGGAACTCCCTGGTTTTGCAAGCTGATCTGCCCGTCCGGCACGCTGCTTGGCGCGATCCCGCTCCTAGCCAAAAATCTGGGTCTGCGCGAAGTGATCGGCGCACTCTTTTCCTGGAAGATGGCACTACTGTTAGGCATTTTGCTGCTCTCCGTACTCATCTATCGGCCATTTTGCAAATATGTATGCCCGCTCGGTGCGATCTATGGCATCTTCAACCGCTTTTCGCTCTACCGATATGAGATTGATGCAGAAAAATGCACCCATTGTAACCTGTGCAGCGATAGCTGTCCTATGGGAGTGTCCGTATGCGAACAGCCCAACAGTGCAGAGTGCATCCGCTGCGGAGCCTGCAGAGCTGCCTGTCCGCACGGTGCGATTCGTAGAGGCTCTCAGATCCATTAATGTCCTAATGGTTTTTGCTCTAAATGCTCTTTTCCGTTGGATTTATCATCATGCAGCATAAGGATAAACAGACCAGCCAGCGGAATCGCTGTGATCCAGATGGCTCGCCCTCCAAAGAGATGGCAGCACATGGTTCCAATCACTGCCCCCAATAGAAAAAAAAGCAGCATCAGGGAATGCTTTTTTAATTTCAGGCGGTGACTCTTATCCGCGCTGCCACGATGATGAAGCTCCTTTGCCAGTCCTATCCCAATCTGTCTGATATGGTTTGTCGCGAAAGTCGTCGCCATAGGCGTTCCCTGTGCCTGACGAAAGGTGGCAAACTGCATAGAGGCGATAAAGTTGATGGCTACCTGCGAGATCTGCACCGGATAGGAATCCGGGATAAATCCCAGCAGCACCACCACCACTGCCTCGATACCGATCAGCAGCGTATCCCAGCGAATCATCAGACTGTGTTTTATGGGATTTGGTAACAGCTCGGAGATAAATGCTCCTGCCAGATAAGCACTGATTGGAATCACATAATAAATCACCTGCCGCCACTCTCCTGAGCCTATCGCCAATCCCAGCAGCACCACGTTTCCGGTCTGGGCATTGCAAAAGACATTGCCCCTCAGCAGATAGGTAAATGCGCCCCAAAAGCCCGATACCAAAATCAGCGTATAAAACACCCAGTTTTGCTCACATAGTAAATATTTGTCATTTGTTCTCATCTCATATGACTCGCAATCATTTTTTGTTCACAATTTGTTCATGGGGCCTGACCCCCAGCCCAATCCTTAGTCCCTTCGGATAATGATTTTTCACGATTCCATGACTTGCTTTTCCCCAGCCTAGCGGCAGTCCCTGATAGGTCACCAGTACCCAGCCATGATAGCTTTCATCACACGAAAAGGTCATACCGCTCAGATACTGTTCCGGATCAGCTGTCTGTACTGTCTGTGCCACCTGATCTGTGAGAAGCGCCATCGCAAGCGCATGAGACGGTTCAAAACGATTCTTTTTTACTGTTCCCACATGAAGTCCCGGACGAAGCACCTTTAGTCCCTGCAGATTAGGAAATTCCTTAGGTACCAGGTAGAGCTGATCTCCAAATTGTTCTCGTCTGCCGGATGGCTCCACACGCAGATATTGTTGTGCAAACGCCTCATATGCTTCCCATATATCAGGCACTGTGGACCTTTTTTTGATCTTTTTTGCAGGAATGTCTGCAGAAAATGTATGTCCTGCAAGTGTTCCTTCTTTTTTCAAGCGTGCGATGAAGTGCCCCTCGCCCCGCTGTCTGTGAGGCCAGATCCTCGCAGTGCCCGCAAGCTCGCCCTTCGAGATGCCAAGTGTCTGAGTATCTATGGGCAAAATCGAGAGATCCTCGTAGGTATCTAAGAGCCAGCGAACCATCTCTTCATCCTCAGCAGGTGCAAAGGTACAGGTCGAATAGACTAATACGCCACCCTCCCGAAGCATCTCATAGGCACATGCCAGTATCTCACGCTGCCTCCCGGCACACATATTTACATTATCTTCAGACCACTCTGTTAGCGCTGATTCCTGTTTGTGAAACATGCCCTCGCCGGAGCATGGTGCATCCACAATGATGCGGTCAAAAAATAATGGGAAGCGCGCGGATAGCTCCCCTGGCGCATGGTTTAGAACCACTGCATTTTTAATGCCACACCGCTCGATATTCTGTGAGAGAATCTTCGCACGCGAGGGAATGATCTCGTTGCAAACGAGCAGTCCCTCTCCTGCCATGCGTCCGGCAGTCTGCGTCGATTTCCCTCCGGGTGCCGCACACAGATCCAAAATCAGCTCACCCGGCTGCGGATCTAAAATCTCCGCGACACTCATCGCACTCGGCTCCTGAATATAGTATAGTCCCATCTCATGATATGGATGCTTGCCCGGTCGCTGTGTTTCCTTATAATAATACCCTTCCATAGCCCAGGGAATGTGCGTCAATTCCCATGGCATGAGCTGTAAAAAGGCTGTCTCATCCAGCTTTAGCGGATTCCTGCGCAGGCCATACGCCCGCGGCCTTCTGTAGCTGTCAAAAAACGCATCCGCTTCCTCGCCTAGCTGCTCACGCATACGCGCCACAAATGCTTCCGGCAGCACTAACGTATTTAATTCCATCTCACTTCTCCTATCGCCGCAATCCCTGCAGCGCGTATCACGAAACAGAAGCTATGCAGGCTCGCCGACTAGCGTGGAAATCTCACGATGCTCTATGGCTGTTGAGAAAACGATCTGTGTCTGCGTCTTTCCAAATTTTCCGACCTCGGACACAAAGCTCTCTAGATCCTTCGTATTGGAATATGCTACCTCAAGGAGCATAGCATAATCTCCGGTGATGCAGCTGCACTCTATCACATTTGCACAGGCTCTCGCCATTTGAAGAAATGCATCCTTTTTCCCGGGCAGCACCTCCACATTGATAAATGCACGGATGCGGTTGCCCATCTTTTCCTTATTCACGCAGGTGTGATAGCCGAGGATATAGCCCTCTCGCTCGAGCTTATCAATACGTGCGGACGTCGCAGGCGAAGATAAATATACTGCCGATGCGATATCCTTTAGTGTCGTTCTGGCATTTTCCTGTAAAATGTGTAAGATTTTTCTGTCTACGCTGTCTAACTGCTGTCTCATACGATCACCTCATCCATTGGTAGGTGCGAAGAAAAACGATTCTCCCGAGGTGAGGCATTCGCTAAAAAAGGCGTCTCAACCCCCTTGGGTGAAACGCCTTCGTTTCGCTTAATTTTTTTAAGTTCGAAAACAAAATAACATTATTTTTTTTACTTGTCAACCTCTTTTTTCCATGTAATCGTCTTGTTGAACCCACCTGTAATATGATATTATTAATCATAAATAAAGTAGTTGCTATAAATAATAGGAGGTTTTTTATGAAATCAATACGAGCCCGAGTAACGGCGAGTATCATAGCATGCTCTCTCATTTCGTCACTTTTGATCGGTGCACTCAGTATCGTCTATGCAGGCCGCACATCGATAAACGATGCGCAAACCGAGCTTGCGATGTCCTGCGAGAATGCAGCCAGTCAGCTAAACGCAATGACTTCACGCGTAGAACAATCCGTGAATACGTTGAGCGATATCGCACTATCCAATATGGATTTTGAGCGTTTCCAGACAGATAGTGCCTATGTCTCCTCCTATACCGAGAGTCTGCTGTCTGATTTTACTACCTTTTCTGAGCATACTGATGGCACGATATGTGCTTATATCCGCTACAATCCGGACTTCACAGAGCCTACATCCGGTATCTTTTTGACCAGATCTGACACCGAATCCGCCTTCGAGAGCGTGACTCCGACAGATTTCAGCATCTATGAAAAGGACGATCTGACACATGTCGGATGGTACTATATCCCGGTAGAAAACGGTGCTCCCCTATGGATGTCTCCCTATTTGAATGAAAATGTGAATATCTATATGGTATCCTACGTGGTTCCGCTCTATGTGAACGGTGTATCCGTCGGAATCGTCGGTATGGATATCGATTTCGGACAGATGACAGATTTTACGGATTCCGTGAAAAGCTTCGATAGTGGCTATGCATTCCTCTCAGATGCAAGCGGTTCGATCTTGCACCATCCGTCTATCCCGATCGGAACAGCTCTAAAGGATTACGAGGGCGGCAGCCTCTCCGGTGCTTCTGACTTTATGGCAAATGATGCGAACCAGTCCACGATGTATGAATACAAATCCGGTGGCACGAGCAAATATCTGACCTTTACCAAGCTTGATACAGGAATGAACCTGGGTATGTCTGTTCCTGTGGCAGAGGTAAAGGCAGGAGCTACCTCTGTAGCATTACAGGTCGTATTCTCCCTGCTAGTCGGCATCGCAGTAGCTATCGTCCTAGGCGTTCTCATCGGCGGCAGCATCTCTGCTCCGATCAAAAAAATCACTGCTATTGTAAAGCAGACCGCTTCACTTGACTTCAGAAAATCTGCAGATGGCAGCAAGCTAGTCCAGAGAAAGGATGAGACCGGCAGCATGGCCAGAGCCGTTGGCGAGCTGCGCGGTGTACTGCGTACATTGGCATCCGATATGGACCAGCTGCAGACACACATGCTGGGCAATATGGAGGATTTAGATATGGTGATGCGCGAGAATACTGCTGCATCCGAGGATAATTCCGCCACAACACAGCAGCTGGCAGCCGGCATGCTTGAGACTACCGCCAACACCAATATGATCGTTGGCAGCATCTCCACCATTCAAAATAATGTCACCGGCATCCGCTCACTCTCCCAGAATGGTCAGGAGGAATCCCTGAAGGTAAAGGCCAGAGCGAGAAATCTGCGCGATACAACAGTCACCTCCAGCAACCGTACCATGCAGATGTACGAGTCTATGCGTCAGCGTACCGACGATGCGATCGAGCAGTCCAAGGTCGTAGTAAAGATCAACGAGCTGACGGAAAACATCCGCAGCATCTCCTCACAGACGAATCTGTTAGCGCTAAATGCCAATATCGAAGCAGCCAGAGCCGGAGAAGCCGGCAAGGGCTTTGCGGTCGTAGCGACCGAGATCGGAACGCTCGCGAGCCAGACCTTCCAGACAGTAGACGGCATAAACCAGATCGTGGACGAGGTAAATGCAGCCGTAGACAATATGACAGATTGCATCCGTGTCATCATGGATTTTTTGGATACCACCGTCGTACCAGACTACAGCTCCTTCCAGGAGGTTGGTGAAAAATACGAGGATGACGCTGCTGCCTTTGCTGCTTCCATGGAACAGATCTACGCACAGATATCAGAGCTTAGCACAAAGATTGACAGCATCGCACAGGCTATCGACAGTGTTGGAGATACGATCAACCAGTCCACGGACGGCATCAATCTCATCGCCGAAAAATCCGGAGACGCTGCTGCCAAGACGGCAGAGGGCTACGATCGTCTGCAGGAGAACCGCGAGGGTCTGCAGCATCTAAAGACCATGATTGATCGTTTTGAACTATAAATGATGGTATGCAGTCTATGTTAATTGATTTTCACACACATACCTTTCCGGATAAAATCGCAGCTGCAGCACTAGAGGAGCTGGGAGCGCGCTCTCATCTGACGCCGCGCACTAATGGCACCTACCAGGGACTTCTTGATGCCATGAAACGCGATGGAGTAGATCTCTCCGTCGTGCTTCCGGTCGCCACAAAATGTGCACAGATTGAAAAAATCAACCGTGCAGCGCTGCTCATAAATGAATCTGCAGGTGATACCGGCATCTACTCCTTTGGCGCGATGCATCCGGACGATCCTGACCTAAAGGCGCATCTGCACTGGCTATCAGCAAACGGCTTTCGCGGGATCAAGCTGCATCCGGACTATCAAAATCATTTTGCAGATGATACGGCAATGCTTCGCGTCATCGATGAAGCCGAGTCGCTCGGTCTATATACGACGATTCACGCAGGCATCGATGTCGGGTATCCGAATCCGGTGCATTGCACCCCGCAGATGTCTCGTCACATCATCGATACGCTGCATCCGACGCATCTCATTCTCGCACATACAGGCGGCTGGAAGCTGTGGGATGATGTGATCCGTCTCCTAGATGACCCGGATGTATACTTTGACATCTCCTTTTCACTTGGCGTGATCTCACGCGAGCAGTTTTTGGAGATCTTAGCACAGCACACCAGCAAGCATCTGCTCTTTGGCACAGACTCCCCGTGGGATGATGCCGCTCATACGATGCGTGAGTTAAAAAAACTGCAGCTGTCTGCTGATCAGATGGATGATATCTGCTATAAAAACGGATTACAGATTTTAGGCTTATAAAAAAAAAAGACGTAACCGACTGTGGTTACGTCCTTTTTTTATTTTTATTATGCTAATGCTGCCGTGATGATCGCCATGGAATATACCTCAGATGCATTGCAGCCGCGGGATAGGTCATTGATCGGTGCATTCAGTCCCAGCAAAATCGGGCCATAGGCCTCGAAATTACCCAGACGCTGTGCGATCTTGTAGCCGATATTTCCTGCGTTGATATCCGGGAAGATAAAGGTATTTGCATGACCTGCCACCTCAGACTGCGGGCACTTGGTACGAGCAACGCGAGGTGCCACAGCAGCGTCAAACTGCAGCTCTCCCTCCACCGGCAGATTCGGCATCTTTGCCTTTGTCTTTTCTGCCGCATGGCGCATCTTATCTACATCCTCTCCACTGCCTGAGCCAAGCGTAGAGTAGCTTAGGAATGCCACCTTCGGGTCGATACCGAATATCTTCGCACATTCAGCAGTCTCTGTCGCGATCTCTACGAGCTGATCCTCACTCGGCTTGATGTTGATCGCGCAATCGCCCATCGCTAACACCTCATTGTCGCCGGTTGCACTCGGACGAACGAGAATAAAGCAGGAGGATACGATGCTATTGCCGGGCTTTGTCTTGATCAGCTGAAGTGCCGGACGAACCGTATCAGCGGTCGAATAGGTAGCTCCACCGAGCAATGCATCTGCCTCTCCCATCTTTACAAGCATCGTTCCGAAATAATTCGCCTGTGATAGTGTCTTTCTCGCCTGCTCAGGTGTCACACCCTTGCTCTTTCTCAGCTCACAAAACTGCTCCACCATCTCATCAAAACGATCGTAATTCGTCGGATCGATGATGCGTGCGCCACGGATATTAAAGCCGCTCTCCTCTGCAGATGCCACAATCTCTGCTTCATTTCCGACTAGTATCGGGGCTAAGAAATTACTGGCTAACAGGCGGGAGGCTGCCTCTAGGATACGTGGATCACTGCCCTCTGTAAATACGATCTTTTTAGGGCTGTCCTTTAGAATTTGAATTAATTGACCAAAACCAAACATGTCTCTTCTCCTTTTGTCTCTCTGGTTTTATAATACTAACTATCCCCTATTTTAGTCCCATCCTTTGTAAAAAACAATATCTAACATGTCATGTATTTTGAAAAAAGCAATCCTTTTAGGATTCTGATGCCTGCGCACATTTTTCCAGAAAATCGATGGTCGCCTCATCCAAAAAATAGGTCTGCAGGTCATCCTCTCCATAGTCCTCACACAACTCCTCTACGGAGTCATATTCATATTCCTCCGCCATATCTGCCTTTAGTTTTTGCAGTTTTTCATCAGATAGCGTCAGTCCTTCTGCCTTTCTAATCTCCGCTAAAACCATCGTCTCATTTACCGCATCGATATATTCCTGCTCTCGCTCCTCTTCTCCGATACCAATCGTCTCGTATAGTTCCTCTGCCGTGATGTCAAACATATCTGCGTAGCTTTGATAGCCCGCCTCGGTCTCTTCTTTTTTTTGCTCATATAGTGACTTCGGATAGCCCTCGATCTCGCAGTTATCGACTGCTGCCTGCACCAGATTTGCCCTATAGGTTTCCTCTGCCTCCTCCTCGTTTGTCTCCTGCAGCTCACTCCTTAGCGAGCTTTCCCAGTCAGCCACGGAATCCGCATCCATATTTTCCTGCACAAAGGTATCAGTAAGCTCTGGATAGATCACCTTCGAGATGCTGTTTATCTCGATATGATAGGTGATATCTCGCCCTGCCAGCAGTGAATCCTCAAAGCCTGTCTCATAGCTCACATCAAAATCCAGCGTATCCTCTAGGTTCTTACCTAGCAGCTGTTCATCCACCTGTGTGCCGAATTCCGCTTCGCCGATCATAAGCTCATAGCCTTCCTCCGAAAAATCATAGACTATCTCCTCCCCTGCCTTGGCAAGCAACGATACGTCTACGCTCTGCCCATTTTCAATCGTTCCTTCCACTTCCTCATATTCGGCATAATCTGCCAGCTGTTCCTTCTCATAGGCAGCAAGGCTCTCCTCCGTAACCTCCTCTACCTGCTTTGTTACCGTAATGTTTTTATAATCTCCGAGCGTTACATACTTACTGTAGTCTGCCTCTTCGCTTCCACAGCCCATCAGGGCAACCGCCGCAATAGCGATACATAAAATCACACATCCTCTTTTCTTCATTTCATAGCCTCCTAAAAATAGTAAAAGAGGAGACGAAGCAATCATCTCCTCTGTCATCATATCGTTACTTTCCATTACTTTCAAGTGTCCGCGGCTCTTTTTGTGCCTTTAGCAAAATCTCCTCAAACTGCTCCTGCGGAATCGGACGGTTAAACAAAAAGCCCTGCGCCATGTAGCACTTGCTCTCCTTTAACAGCTGTACGTGCTCCATGCTCTCCACGCCCTCGGCGATGCATTCCATGCCCAGGTCGTTCGCCATGCTGATAACATGCTTCATCATCGAGCGCTGTCTCTCATCCGTCTCCATATTTTTATCCCCTAAAAAGCTCTTATCGATCTTTAGTACCTTGAAGGGAACATCACGAATCAGGCTTAAGGAGGAATAGCCCATACCAAAATCATCCACCGACGACTCTATGCCATAGCCACGCAAGCCCTGGACGATCTTCTTTAGAGCCTCGTAATCCGCATCCACGGTCGTCTCCGTCAGCTCGACCTCGATATAGCGATACGGCACATCGTATCGATCTATCATCTGTACGATATCATGCACGAGATTCTCATTTGCCAGATGTCTGCGCGAAAAATTCACTGATACCTTTACAGGCTTTACGCCGTGGCGTATCCAATCCCGTATGCTCTTGCATACATGCTCCAGCACATAAAAATCCAGTGAACAGATCCGCGTCGTCTCCTCCAAAATCGGAATGAAGGAATCCGGCGGAACGACCTCTCCGTTTACAATCCAACGGGAAAGCGCCTCTGCACCGATCAGATCGTAGTTCTTCAGCGATACCTTCGGCTGGAAGTATACATGAATATCCTCATGCAGCAGTGCCTTTTCAAATTCCGTCTCGTAGTAGCGTCTGCGCTCATTCATATCGGCAGTCATCGGATCATAGTAGTCGAATTGGTTCTTCATCGAGCTCTTGACCTGATTGAGTACACTGCTGAGTGCCTGAATGATGTGATGACAGCTGCCTGCCTCCGCAGTCAGACGGTAAATGCCGGCCTCAGAGGATATCTTCACATGCTCAGACAAAGTCATGCCATAGGAGATATCGCTCGAGCGCAGCTTAGAAAGAAGCAAATCCTCATGATCCTTGTGAATGAGAAGTGCAAACTGATCTCCGCTGATTCGCGATACTACCTCATCTGCATCTAGACCATCCTTGAGCCAATCCATATACCGAACCAGAATCGTATCACACTTTGTGCTGCCAAGCTCTAGATTCAGCTTGGTAAAGCCGATCATATTAACAGCCATCGCCGTATAATTCTGGATCGTGTTATTTTTAATATATCTCTCACAGCAATTGGAAAAATAAACCATGTTCGTATGGCGTGTCTGTGGATCGTGATACCTGTAATAATCCACATCCGCAGCCAGCCGCTGTCGCTCATTCGCCTGATAAAGCATCAGCATGAAACACTCTATGCGATCTAACTCCTGCTCAGTCCACTCCTTCGCGCCCTCGATCGGATATACCGCATATTCTGCCGATACTCCATGGGACTCCTCGTAGATATAGCGCTTGGACGCAGCCAAATCGACCTGTCCGGGCTTTAAGTAACAGACCGTCTGTGTGGTGCCGTCAATCCAGCTTCGCAGCCAGAGAAGCTCAAGCCCACCGATACGCAGCTCCTGCTGCATACATGCGACTGCAGCCTTATTCTGTTCATCTGTCACTGTCTTTGCCTGTGCGAGCAGCCTAGCACTATCGAGCAGCAGCTTTTCGTACGTCTTCAATTCCTATAATCCCCCTAGTTCTAAGTCAAGACTCGTGCGTCTAATTCGATCAATCCTCCGCCGCCATCTGCGGAATCGATACCAGAAAATGCGAACCCTCACCCGGCACGCTCTCTACGACAATCGTTCCATATACGGCATTCAATAGCTGGCTCGTCATCCCCAGCCCAAAGGCTAACACATCCTCATTTATGGTCTGGCTCTCATGCACCTCGTCAAACATCTCCTGAATCGAGCGAACCTGCTCACGATTCATACCGCTTCCGGTATCGTATATCTCAAAATTCAAGATCAGACCATAGGTCGTCTGCTTTTTAGATATATGCAAGCCGATCATACCCTGCTTCGTATACTGCAGTGCATTGTTCAAAAGATTCATCAGAATCTGCCTGATACGCGTCACATCGCCAAACAGATCGGTCGGCACATCCTCATCTATCTTCAGCACAAAATCGACCGGGCTGTTAAGCAGCTTGCCGGTATAGGTCAGCTCAAGCCCCTCACACAGCTTGATCAGATCATAGCGTGATTCCACGATATCGGAATCCATACGCGTCATCTCGGAAAAGGTCATGGCATCTGCCAGCGCATTGATCGCCTTCTGATTCTGCTTCTCTATCGTGCGAAGCTTCAGTGCCGCTTCAGCCGGCAGCTCCATGCGATTGATGCTGTTTGCCAAAAAAAGCATCTCCTGTAAGGGCTTATATAAATTCAAATTAAGCGTCGAGAGAAACTCGGTCTTCGTCCGCGAGATATTCTCCATCTCGCGTGTCTTTTTTATGATCTCATAACGGTTGGCCGCCATCACAGCCATCAGCTGTGCTACGGCATTCATGTACTCCGCGATGTTAGCTACACTCTTCTTATCACGAACCGGCAGCTCGTGAAAGGCTTCCAAATATGCATCCACATCAATTCCCAGCCGACCGGCTCTCTCTGCCAGCTGCTCATCTGAGGACTCCTCTACGACGATCTGTCC
Organism: Lachnospiraceae bacterium; assembly: GCA_963594555.1. Taxonomy (GTDB): domain Bacteria; phylum Bacillota; class Clostridia; order Lachnospirales; family Lachnospiraceae; genus W0P33-017. The sequence goes on from CAVBEI010000023.1 coordinate 17,993, forward strand.
TCCGACTAATGCACCTAAGAATCGTCCATCCACAACTATCGGTGCTGCGATATCACACAGACCGGCATGACACTGATATACGACTGCTTCGCCGCGGCGCATGGCACGACGTGCACCGGCTCTGTCACACTCTCTGCAGTTCTCCTCTCCTGCTGCCGTGGCACGAATCAGTCCAAAGCAGAACTTCTCCCGCTTCTCTGAGCGTGAAATTGCATCTCCGTTCTCATCTAATACTGCGGTCGCGATTCCTGTAACGAGTGAAAATCCCCTCTGTATGATCTGCATCGACTCCACATCAATCAGATCCATCAACCGCATCTTTGACATAAAAAAATCCCCCTTATTACAGCCATTACAAAATCTTCCCCCATCAAAAAAATTACGCTCGATACAATGGTGCTCGCCATGCAAAAACCCAAGAGGCATCTGCTGCTTCACCTAATTCGAACGAAATCGTTTTCGGGTTGTATTATAGCATAAATAAGAGGATTTTTGGGCAGTACAAGTTTACAAAAAAAAATTTCGTTAAAGCTGTCCAATTTATTCTGTTGTTCGTGCGATGTTCACGCAGATCGTTTGGTAAACTTCACGAAAATCAGCACCTGAATTTTGGCACAGCTGCACAATACTTTCGTATTCCGGATATGTCTTTGTGATAGAGCCATAGCTGCATCTCTTGACAGTGGCTGTGCCAAAGGAGGTCTCCACCGTATCCATCTCGCGCTTCATCATCGCACGAGCCATCTCAAGGTACCTCACACCAATCGTCGTTGTCTCACGAAAGAGAAGCTCTATCATACGCTCACGGTCCTTTGGCTCACAGATCACATGCACCTCGTAGGCCGGGCGGTTCTTTTTCATAAAAAGCGGAAGGAAGCTCACGTCTAAGGCTCCCTCGTCAAGCAGACGACTCATGCAATAGCCTAGCTGCTCTCCTGATGCATCATCGATATTCGCCTCGAGCTTACAGATCTGTGATGTCACAGCTTTGTCTGAAGCTTCTGCTTTTTTCAGCCACATGGCACGCAAGATACCTGCCGTATCATACTCGCGCTTTCCTGCACCGATGCCGACTGCCTCGATGGTCGCGACCTCTCCGGACACGCAGACATTCTGACGCATCGTGGCAAAAAAAGGAGCCTGCAGCAGTGCTGCAGCAATCGCCGCACCCGTAGGTGTCACCAGCTCCCCTGCCACACCGCTCTGATGCAATAGCAATCCATGCGCACGCACAAGATTGACCACGGCAGGCACAGGAACAGGCAATCTGCCATGTGCGCAGCGCACCGTACCACTCCCTTCGGTTAGCGGAGAGATCACGACAGCTGCCGGATCTAAATCATCGAGGCAGACTGCAGCCGCTGTGATATCTATGATCGAATCGATCGCACCGACCTCGTGAAAATGCACCTGCTCCTTTGCTATACCATGTGCCTCGCTCTCAGCCTCAGCCAACAGATCAAACACATGAAGTGCAAACTCACGCGCTCTCTCACTCATGTCCGCAGCCATAATAATCTCTTTTATCTCGGCAAGTCCTCTGTGCATATGCGGTACATGCTCGTGATTATGCATGTGCATATCGCCATGATTATGCTCTTGCATAATCTCCGTGCCGTGCAAATATGCCATATCATGGTCGTGATTTTCGTGTGCCGCGTCTAATTTCACGGCAAAATCACAGGCATCTATGCCGGATTTTTTGACCCGCGAGATTTGTATGTCTGCTCCCGGCAATGCCATGGAATTCAAGGCTGTGCGCAGCTTTTTTTCATCTGCTCCCAAATCAAGCAGTGCCGCAACGAGCATATCCCCGCTGATACCTGAGGCACATTCTATATACATAAATTTATCTTTTGTCATGATCCTTCTCCCTGACGTTTGAGCTGTGTGTACTAGCGTATGCTAACTACCGGATAGTCTGCCGCCTCCACTGCTGAGCGCAGCGTATCATCCGGCAGGTCACGCTCTAGAGTAACGACTGCCGTACCGTTCTCATGGCTGACCTTCGCCTCAGCGACTCCGTCGATTGCCTCAAGTGCTTTTTTTACACGTGCCTCGCAATGCGCACACATCATGCCTGTAATCTGCATCGTCTTTGTCATATTTTTTGTCTCCTTTTTATTTATATTCAGCCGCAGGGCATTCGTCACGACGCAAAAGCTCGACAGGCTCATGGCAGCCGCGGCAAACATCGGATTTAGTTCCCAGCCAAATATAGGATACCACACGCCGGCGGCGAGCGGAATACCGATTATATTATAAATGAACGCCCAAAACAGATTTTCGTGAATATTTTTCAAGGTCTTTCGGCTCAGACTTATCGCAGCCACCACATCATTCAGACTATTTTTCATCAGCACGACATCCGCCGCATCGATCGCCACAGATGTTCCGGCCCCGATAGCGATGCCGATATCTGCACAGGTGAGTGCCGGTGCATCATTGATGCCATCCCCGACCATCGCCACTACACCCTTTTCCTGCAAAGCCTTGATCGCCTGCTTTTTGCCCTCCGGCCGCACATTCGCGATCACCTCATCCACGCCTACCTCGTCTCCGATGGCTGTCGCGGTAGCCTGATTATCTCCGGTGAGCATCACGACATGCATGCCAAGACTATGCATCTGCATAATCGCCTCGCGAGAATCCTCCTTTATCACATCCGCCACAGCGATCACGCCAAGCACACTCTCTCCAAGTGCAAAATAAAGCGGGCTCTTACCCTGCGCTGCATAACGATCTGCCTGAGCTATCAAATCATCCGGTATCGGCAGCTGCGAGGCCACATATTCCCTGCTGCCACCTATCGCCTTCTTGTTATCCAGCTGCATGCAAATACCACCGCCGACAACTGCACGAAAGTTCTCCACCGGTGATAATTCGATGCCGCGCTCCTTTGCTTCTTCTAGTATCGCACGGGCTAATGGGTGCTCACTCCCCTTCTCCATAGAGGCAGCGGCCTGCAAAAGCTTCGTCTGTGATATGCTTTTCGCAGGAAGAATATCCGTCACACGCGGCGTTCCGCTAGTGATCGTTCCTGTCTTATCGAGTGCGATAATCTCTACCTTTCCTACAGCCTCCAGAGAAGCTGCTGTTTTAAAAAGCACGCCAAGCTTTGCACCCCTACCGCTGCCTACCATGATCGCTACAGGCGTTGCGAGTCCGAGTGCACACGGACAGCTAATGACCAGTACACTAATGCCGCGCGACAGCGCAAAGGAAAAGCTCATCCCGGCAAGCAGCCATGCAAAAAAGGTTATGAGTGCGATGATAATGACCGTCGGCACAAAGATCGCGGATACACGGTCTGCTACCTTTGCTACCGGAGCCTTGCTCGCACTCGCCTCTCGCACCATGCGAATGATATTTGAAAGCGTCGTATCCTCACCAACTCGTGTCGCTTCGCAGGTCAGTACACCAAAGCTGTTGATCGTGGCTGCGGATACGCTATCTCCCGGTGCCTTATCCACAGGTATGCTCTCACCGCTTAGAGCGGATTCATCTACTGCACTATTTCCGGAGCGCACAAGTCCATCCACCGGAATGCTCTCACCGGGCCGCACGAGAAAGAGATCCCCCGGTTTTACCTGATCGATGGCTACGACCTTTTCCTGTCCATCCACAAGCAGTCTGGCTCTCTGCGGAGCCAGCTTCATGAGACTGCGCAGAGCGTTTGTTGTGCGTCCCTTTGCACGTGCCTCGAGCATCTTTCCTACTGTAATGAGCGTCAGTATCATCGCCGCCGACTCAAAATAGAACTTCTCATGCCATACCATAAGCTGCGCGCTATCGCCGTTTAACGCTGACTGGCTCATCCCATAAAGTGCATACACGCTATAGATGAAGGAAGCAGAGGCACCGAGCGCCACTAATGTATCCATATTCGGAGCGCCATGCCGCAGGCTGCCAAAGCCATTGATGAAAAACTTCTGGTTGATCACCATGATTATGCAAGTGAATAATAACTGTGTAATACCCTGTGCGAGCATATTATGCTCTAAGAAGCTGCCGATCGGCCAGTTCCACATCATATGCCCCATAGACAGATACATAAGCGGCAGCAAAAATATCAGTGATGCCAGCAATCGCCGCTTCATTTTTTCCGTTTCCATATCTTCAAGTGTATCCGCCTGTTCACAGTCGTGTGCATGCTCCTGCACTCCCTTTTGGGATGCGCCATATCCTGCATGCTCGACTGCCGCTATGACTTCTGCGCGATCAGCCGTTCCCTCTACGAGCATGGAATTTGTCAGCAGACTAACAGAGACAGACTCTACACCTCTCACCGCCCCGACTGCTTTTTCGACACGTGAGCTGCACGCCGCACAGCTCATTCCGGTTACGTTATATTCTTCCATCGTTTTATACTCCCTTAATCATACCTAGCGTTCACGGCTCGTAACTGTTCATTACCTTCACAGTTACCACGGCTCAATGATAACGCGTACTTTTCAGATTCGTCAAGGTCGCTATAATGCGTTAAATGATAATTCTATTCAATAAAGAGAGAGAATATCCTCTCTGGCGGCGGCTATTCTCTCTCTATTATTTGCAATCTTTAATTATTTTTTGACAATTGACTCGTAATCCTTCACAGATTTCAATTCATGCACGTTACTCCTTCACAAGCATCCTATGATATGGAAATCGTGAAGCTGTAGGAATTCTTCTCGCCAGGTGCTACGATCTGCACGTTTCGTTTCTCCTCGAACCGGTCGCTCTCGTCACTGCAGGTGGATAGACCGAGCCACGGCTCGATCGCCAAAAACGGTCCTTTGTTTGCTGTCGTCCAAAGGATCAGATACGGAAACTCTGCAAAATCGATCGTTACACTATGGTCATGCTTGTCGCTGGCGAGCTTTACGCTGCGAGAGGACAGCTCATCAAAGGTGATCGCATCCTTTGCAAACAAATCAAAGCTAAGCGGCAAACGCTTCGCATGATCCAAAAACGGCGTACGGTTCTGCAGATTCAAAAGCCCACTTTCTGTCAGCTGCTCTGGTACGCTGCAGGTCTCTTCCTTTTCAAATTCTACATAATAATCGCTGTAGTCATCTCCCGGAACAATCGGACAGTTAAAGGCCGGATGTCCGCCTACAAAAAACGGCATGTCCGCTTCATCCTGATTTTCCACCGTAAAGGTCTGACGCAGCGTGTGTCCGTCCAGCTCATAGGTCACTGAAAGCTTGGCTGCATAAGGGAAGCTCTCCTTCATCTCCTCGTTGCTTGTGATGGAGAGTGTGATCGCATGCATCGACTGCTGCTCACATGTAAACTCTCTGCCACGCACGATGCCATGACGATTCATGTGTGTCTCTAAACCGTCACCGATCGTGGCATGATTGTCACGGATGCTGCCGCAGATCGGAAAGAGCAGCGGTGCCTGATTCGCCCAATAGGTCGGATCTGCCTGCCAGAGATACTCGATGCCGTCCTTGCTCTTGATTGAGGTGAGCACACCACCATTTGTCGATACTCCCACGGTCAAAAACTCATTCTCCAATGTGTAATTCATTGTATTTTCCTCCTATAATTATGATTTTCGACCAACTAACATGTTATTTTTATCATAGCATAGTTTTCGTAGGAATACAAACACTGTTTTAAGATAATCTCATCACTCCTTAGCCAGGGAAGCGTCACTTCGTTCGTAGCAACGACAAAGCAGACTAAACACTAAAATCCCGATACACGGAACGATATTGCAGGCCATACCTGCCTGCAGGCTGATATGCTCCGCCACCAGCCCTATGATCCATGGCATGAGGATCGCACCGAGTCCGGCACTCGGCAGCATAATGCCCATACTCGCCGCATTCAGCATATTGCCCGCTCCCGCGACACCTGTTGGATTCACGCCTGCCATCGCAAAGGAAAAGGCAAATAGCATCAAAATCGCAAGCCACCCCTTTGTCTGGAAAATCAAAAGGGCGTACAAAGCTATGCATCCGGCTCCCATATAAGCAAGTGCCTTGAAGCGATCTCTGATAGGAAAGACAAAGGCGATAAGCAGCCTGGCAATAAGCGTCGCTCCCCACATGACAGTCATCGTATAATTGGCCAGCGTGCCGGATAGTATTCCATTCCCTTTATAATAGGTAACGACCCATCCGGTCACACTCGTCTCCGCCGCATTCTGACAGAAAATAAGCGCAGTCAACAGCCAAAACTTTCTTTCCTTTAAAAAGCTCCAATCCGTAGCCTGCTCCTTTTTGTTTTCCTGCTGCTTTGTTTTTCCTGGAAAACGGACTGACAAAAAGACGATCCAGAGCAACACACCTATAATTGCCAAAAAAAGCATCGGTGTAAAATCGCCTAATAATAATGCTGCCGAGATCAGGATCGGTCCAAGCAATGCACCGCAGGCGTAGCAGGCATGCATCACATTCATGCCCTGGGTCCGATCCGGCGCATGTGAGCCGACTAATACGGTACAGTTGTTGATTGTATTGCCTTTTGCGAGTCCCAGCAGCAAAAAACCGAGTGCGATCAGCCAGAGCCAATTTGCTGATGCCAAAAAAAGATAGCCGCAGGCATAGCCAAAGGATAGCGTCAGCACGGTCGCACGCGTGCCGATCTTAGACGGCAGTATGGCGGATGCAAAGCCTGCGATCAGATTGCCGATGTTCATCAGCGATAGCAGTGTCCCGGTCATGCTGTAGGCAAAGCCATAATACTCCTGCAGGAGGCTGACGATCACGCCGCTGCTCATGGCGCAGATTCCACTGAAAAAGAAAGCCAGACAGCCCATTTTATAAAATTTGGTGTTCATTTCCGATGTATTCATTTTGCATACTCCTCTCATCCCGCCCATCGTAGCATTTTCTATGATCGACTTCAATAAAAAGTTGTTGAGAAATCGTGGTTTTTTTTATGTAGATATGATAAAATGGTCTTTATATTGTAGTTACAGACAGACACGTAACTACGCACAATTCTAAAAAATGGAAGGAGATAGTTATGAACAACGAAACCGGTAAACGGAGCTCCTTTTCCGGAAAGATCGGATTTGTCCTGGCAGCAGCAGGCGCATCCGTCGGACTCGGAAATATCTGGAGATTCCCCTACCTAGCAGCAAAGTATGGCGGAGGTATTTTCTTACTCGTCTACATAATACTGGCACTCACCTTCGGCTACAGTATGATCGTCGCCGAGACTGCACTCGGACGTATGACCGGCAAGAGCCCTGTCGGTGCCTACAAGAGCTTCGGCAAGGAAAAATGGCTCTCCTTCGGTGGCTGGGTCAACGCGATCGTTCCCTTACTGATCGTACCTTATTATTCTGTCATCGGCGGCTGGGTCATCAAATATCTGATCGAATACGTCACAGGAAACGGCTCTGCACTAGCCGTCGACGGTTACTTCTCAGAGTTTATTTCTGATGGTGTATCGGCAGAGGTATGCTTCCTCATTTTTGCAGGACTAACCATCGCAATCATCATCGCCGGTGTGCAAAACGGCATCGAGCGTGTATCTAAGGTGATGATGCCGATTTTGATCGTTCTATCCATCATTATCGCCATCTATTCCGTGACTCGTCCGGGCGCCATGAGCGGTGTAAAATATCTGCTCGTGCCGAATTTCGAGAATTTCTCCCTGATGACAGTCGTATCAGCGATGGGACAGATGTTCTACTCGCTCTCCATTGCAATGGGTATTCTCGTCACCTTCGGTTCCTATATGAAAAAGGATATTTCAATCGAGGATTCTACGAGAAATGTGGAGATCTTTGATACAGGAATCGCTCTGATGGCAGGCTTTATGGTCATCCCCGCCATCTTCGCTTTTTCCGGCGGAGACCCGGAGATTTTGGCAGCCGGTCCGTCACTGATGTTTATCACCATCCCGAAGGTATTTGACAGTATGGGGCTTGGCACTATCGTAGGAAGCCTGTTTTTCCTGCTGGTATTCTTCGCGGCCATCACAAGCTCCATCGCACTGACAGAGAGTGCCGTATCTACCTTTGAGGATGAGCTGGGCATAAGTCGTATCAAAGCCACGATTCTCGCAGGCAGTATCATGCTCATACTCGGTACTCTATCTTCTTTGGGCTATGGGCCACTCGGCGAAGTAAAGATCCTCGGCATGCAGTTTTTGGATTTCTTTGATTTCCTGACCAACTCTGTGATGATGCCGATCGCAGCCTTTGCTACCTGTATTCTGGTATCAAAAAAGATCGGTTTTGCGGCAATCGAAGAAGAGGTTATGCTCGGTGAGAGCAGCTTCCGCAGAAAGAAAATCTTCAATTTTATGATCAAATATCTCTGCCCGATTTTTGCAGTGATCATTCTGGTCAGCTCCGTTGCAAATGCATTCGGATGGATCTCAATGTAAATTTTTTAAGGAGTTTTATTTATGGATAAAAAAGATAACAAATTCTCCGGGCAGCTTGGCTTTGTGCTGGCTGCCGCAGGAAGTGCAGTCGGTGTCGGTAACCTGTGGCGTTTTCCTTATCTGGCTGCAAAGGACGGAGGCGGATTGTTCCTGCTGATTTACCTGATACTCGTTGTAACCTTTGGTTTTACCATGCTGACTTCTGATATCGCACTCGGTCGTAAGACAAAGCAAAGTGCGATCGGTGCTTATACCACGCTGCATCCAAAGTGGAAGTTTTTAGGTATCCTGACCTTCCTCGTACCGGTTCTGATCATGACCTACTATGCAGTCATCGGCGGCTGGATCACCAAATATGCCGTTGTTTATCTGACCGGAGAGGCACAGGCGGCTGCAGGAGACGGATATTTTACCGGTTTTATCACTTCACCTGTCTCTCCTGTGATATATGCACTCATCTTCATGGGTGTCACCGCATTGATCGTGTACAATGGCGTAGAAGGCGGCATTGAAAAGGTATCAAAATACATGATGCCGATTCTGCTCGTGCTCGTCATCATCATCGCCATCTTCTCGCTCACGTTAAAACAGACCGATGCCAGCGGCAATACCGTTACCGGTATCGAGGGCTTTTTGTACTACATCACTCCGCATTTTGAAGGGCTTACGATCCAGCGGTTTTTACAGATTCTACTGGATGCGATGAGTCAGCTGTTCTTCTCGCTGAGCGTATCGATGGGTATTATGATCACCTACGGCTCTTATGTAAAGCCTGAGGTAGATCTAAACAAATCTGTGAATCAGATCGAGATCTTTGATACCGGTGTTGCACTGCTAGCCGGCATGATGATCATCCCCGCCGTATTCGTATTCTCCGGCACAGATGGCATGAGCGCAGGCCCGTCCCTGATGTTTATCTCACTGCCTAAGGTATTCGGTGCCATGGGCAAGGCAGGCGTCTTCGTGGGCATCCTGTTCTTTATCACTGCGATTTTTGCAACACTGACCTCTTGCATATCCGTGCTAGAGTCGATCGTAGCAAACTGCATGGAGATCTTCCACAGCAGCCGTAAAAAGACCGTTATCATCCTGTCTGTGATCTATCTGATCCTATCCGCAGTGATCGCACTCGGCTACAGCATCTTCTATTTCGAGGTACAGCTGCCGAACGGTTCTGTCGGACAGCTATTAGACATCATGGATTATATCAGCAACAGCGTCATGATGCCGTTTATCGCCCTGCTATCTACGATTTTGATCGGCTGGATCACAACGCCGAATATCATCATCGACGAGATGGAGCGCAATGGAGAAAAGTTTAGACGCAAGAAAATGTACGTGATCATGATGCGCTATGTCGCACCGGTTATGATGTTCGTGCTATTCCTACAGTCTACGGGTATTCTTTCCTGATGGAATACATTAAATCGAAAAGGAGCTGTCAAAGGACGGCTCCTTTTTTTGGCTTCTTTTTTATGCATGGAAAAAGGAACTGTCTACTGACAGTTCCTTCTATCGAGCAGGGGATGAGAGAATCGAACTCCCGCCAAAGGTTTTGGAGACCCCTATCATACCATTTGACCAATCCCCTATATAAAATACTAAGAGCAAAGCTCTTAGATATTATACATGATTTATAGTTGTATTTCAATAGGATGTACCTTCAAAATTTCACACAGATTATGCAAACCGAAAAATGGTCATCTCGATTTCGCTACGCTTCATCTCGATGAGTTTGCTCCGCAAACTTTCGCCTGTCAACGTACAGTGCTCTGCAAATAAATTTGCTCGCCCTGTCCGTTTTCCATGCTATCGTCTTTCTCCGCTTTTGATCAAGCCTTCGACCGATTAGTGGCAGTCCGCTTCATACATTACTGCACTTCCACTCCTGTCCTATCTACCTGATACTCTTTCAGGGGTCTTATTACCTTATGGTAGGGATATCTCATCTTGGGGGGGGCTTCACGCTTAGATGCCTTCAGCGTTTATCCCTTCCGGACTTGGCTACCCTGCGATGGGATTGGTTCCCAGCAGGTTCACCAGCGGTCCGTCCAGCCCGGTCCTCTCGTACTAAGGCCAGCTCCCCTCAGATATCCTCCGCCCGCGCCGGATAGGGACCGAACTGTCTCACGACGTTCTGAACCCAGCTCGCGTACC
>CAVBEI010000024.1:0-28397 GCA_963594555.1 Lachnospiraceae bacterium
GGCTCATATAGGTCAGTGCCGCCACGTCTTCTAAGCGAATAGTCTCCGTAAAATGCGAATGAATATAAAATAATGCAGGCTCTAAGCGCTTTATCTGCCGTTTTTGCTCCAGTCGTACATCATCCTGCGTCTGGTAATGGCGGATCAGATATGTGAGAATACGCAAAATATCTGCCTGAATCATGTTCTTATAGCCAATATCCGCCTTCTCATATTCTGTCTGTATCTCCAGCATGATCTCACGAATCACCCCGGCATTTGGATCATTTCCGTCGATGCGATTTTGAAAGCTGCTGCCCCTCGTGATAAAGGGCTTTAGATAATCGTCAAAAAATACATTCCCCGGATTCGATACGAGCTGTGGTGCGAAGGTGATCACCAGCACCTCCATTTGCTTGTCTAATACCTGCCAGCCATGCGGCTCCACATTGTTAAAAATGATCAGATCCCCCGGTGTCACCTCATAATCCCTGCCGCCTACGAGATACTCTCCTCTGCCCTTTTTCACATAGGTGATCTCGCAATAGTCGTGATAATGATAGCTGTCTTTTGTGTTGTCTGTGCGCTTTAGCACATATTCGTTGAGCTGAAACGGAAACGCCGCATCGAGCCTGGTATCCTCCTTAAATATCAGCATATGTCCCTCTCTGTATTAGGAATTTAAGTAAGCAACTATCCGATCTGCCTCAGACAAATAGTCCTTATGAAGTGCCAGTCGAAAAAACTTTTCGTCCTTGACTCCCTTTGCCATATAGTTATGCGACTCCACCTTAAAAAAAGGCTTCTTTAGCATACGCATATATATAAAGGAGCCGCCAATCCTGCCGATCTTTTCTATAAATTCATCCGTCAGCGGCTCATCTAGCATCAGATCAAACGCATCCCAGCCGGATTCCGTACAACTCTCTAATGATTGTCTGCGATCTATTATCTTCATAGCATTTCCCTATCCCTTTAGTGCGGCGCCGATGCGCTCAATGGCACCTACCAGCTGATCGATCTGCTCCTCCGACGTCTCATCGGAAAAGCTCACTCGAAGCGTTCCCTTTTCGCCGGAGCCGATGCATGCGTGGATGAGTGGCGCGCACTGCAAGCCTGCCCTGGTAATGATCTCATCATTGCTTTGCAAAATATACGCGACATCAGCCGGTGATATTCCCTCGATAGAAATACTAACGAGCGGTCCTCTCTCCTTTAGTGTATCTCCATATATATGCACAAAGGAAAGTGTATGCAGCCGTTTGATCAGATAGTCTGCCAGCTCCATTTCCCGCCTGTGAATGGAAGCGATACCCTTTTGCAATACATATCCTGCTGCCGCATTAAACGCCGCGATCCCATAGCTATTTTGCGTACCGACCTCATATTCATAGGTACCCGGCTCATAGGTAATGCGAGAGCTGTCCCGTCCGCTGCCGCCGTAGAGCAAGGGCTTTAGCTCGATTCCTTCTCTCACATAATAGCCGCCGGTCCCCTGCACACCGAGCAAGGATTTGTGTCCGGTAAAGGCGAGTGCATCGATACCCCATTCCTGTGCATGAAGCTCGATGCAGCCGGCACTCTGCGACGCATCTACCACAAAAAGCAGACCCTGCTCTCTAGCAAAGGCACCAAAAGCCGCCAGATCCTGAATCGCACCGGTCACATTCGAGCAATGGTTCACTACAAGCACCTTCGTGCGCTCCGTCAGATGTGCCCTTAACTCTTTTAGAGAAACGATGCCGTCTTTATCACATGGCACTATTACAGGCTGTTTGCTCTTCGTCAGATTAAACAAGGGCCGCAGCACGCTGTTGTGCTCTGTAGCAGTCGTTAAATATTCATCCGCTTCATAGCCCAATCCGAAAAAAATGCGATTTAGCGCCTCCGTCGAGCCGGACGTAAAAATAATTCGATTGTAATCTAAAATTCCCAGAATCTCTCCCAGCCGCTTTTTTGTCTGCAAAAACAAATCGCTGTTATCAAAAATGCCCGCACTTCTGAACTGTGCAGAAGGCAGGGCATTTATTGACCTTGTATATGCGTCGATCACGCATGCAGGCTTTGGAAAAGATGTCGCAGCAGAATTAAAATATATCATACTGCACTCCTAATAATCACAAAATTTTTTATCCCTCAAGAACCTTAAAGCCCATGTATCTGGAGAGCTCCTTGAGCTGCTTTTTATAAGAGCCGAATACTAATACCTGGTGATGACCGAAGCCTGCGAGGTTGTGCATATAGGTTCTCGCATCATCCATCTGGATATAATAATACGGGCTGCAATACACATCATCGTATTCAGACTTGATGACCTCTCCCTCCTTCACGCAGATCGTATCGCCTGCCGGATTGAAACGTCCCAGTGTCACAAAATCAGACTCATTTTGTGCAAAATCTACCTGCAGCTTGCCGCCGAAGCCCTGTCCGGTAAACGCCCATAGCTTGTACTCCAAATCCTTAGTTCCATAGCCGTTCATCTGAAGTGCCGGTACCGCATGATGGATGCGAAGCAGCTCATCCGTCTCATGGTTCGGATTGCCCATGAATGCCGGACGGTTGCCGAGATACTGCAGGATGCACATTGCCATAAGTGCATTCAAATCCTCCTCGCAGCCGCTGGGGATTCCTTCATCCTTTAAAATAGAGTGGCACATGCAGGGCGTGAACTTGCGATTCTGAGGGATCTCAGACGTACACAGCTCATGGCAGGCCGTAGTAAAGGCGTTGCACTGATATACATCCATCATCTTCTTTGCTGCCAGATAATATTTGATATCATTTAAGAACCACTCGGTATTCACCTTTGTGTCAGTGGAATTCTTTAAATATTTCTCTGCGATTGGACGAGCCTCTTCGTCTGTGATCTTGTCCATATATTTTACGATATCATAGAACGGAAGCTTTACAACCTCTAGTCCGTACCTCTGACGCAGAATCTCCGGATCGCGGATAACTGACTGAATGCCAAAGGTCGGCTGAGCTGCTGCAGACAGGCAAAGCACTCTCGTGCAGCTAATCGCCTTTCTTACCCACAGATAATGCAAGATCTCATTTAAATCCTGCATATCCATCGCTACATATGCTTCTACACCGATGTTATTGCAATAAGCCGCAAAATCTATACCCTCATTACCATTCTGCATGATGACGATAGGCTTTTTATAGCGCTCGAGCTTCGGAATTCTCCAGCCCATGCAAAGGAAGATATCTGCCTGATCCATATCCTCTTCGATCTGTGCATAAACCTCCTCAGATACAACAAAGGTCTCCTCATAGCGTGCATCGATCATCGGCATGAGCTCCACCTCATCGATCACGCCACACAGCTCCTGTTTACGAGCCTCAAAATATTCGTCCGCAGCCTTTGCCTCAGCTTCCTTTGTCATATTCTCCGGATGACCGGCACGACACGGTCCCTCCCAAAAATGAGAGTGCACCAGGCAGCCCACTATCGGTCGTACGACTAATTTTTCTTGCATTGCAGGTTTCTTCATGTTTTTTCCCTCCTCCATTGGTTGTTTATGATACCAAAAGTATACGAAACCACATGAAAAAATGCGTCTACTTTCTTTTTATTGTATTGTACTATTTTATGATTTTGAGAAAATATACCACTATTCAACAAACCGTCGCAGAACACGAACCAGCTGTCTGTTATCAATCGGCTTTGCAATATGATCGTTCATGCCCGCATCCAGGCATGCCTTTCTATCCTCCGCAAAGGCATTCGCTGTCATCGCAATGATCGGAATCGTGGCAGCATCAGGCTTCTTTAGAGCACGAAGCCTTCGTGTCGCTGTCAGACCATCCATCACCGGCATCATCATATCCATGAATATAAAATCATAGGTATATGCATCCGCCGCCTCAAAGGTCTCGATTGCCTCCTGTCCATTCCATGCGCAGGTGATCGAAAGTCCCATACTCTCCAAAATGATGCTGGCAATATCCATGTTGATCTCATTGTCCTCCACAAGGATTGCCCTGCGGCCGGATAGATCTATTGCCTCTAACGCATTAACATCATCCGTAAATGCTTCCGGATGCTCATCTAACGACAGCGCAAGCGTCACGCGGATAGTCGTTCCGATATCCTCTCTGCTCTCAAGCTCGATAAATCCTCCCATCTTATCAACGATATTTTTTACGATCGCAAGTCCCAGCCCTGAGCCTGTAAAGCTCGTCGTCGTCGGCTTGCCCTCTCTCGTGAACGGATCAAACGCATGCTTTTGAAAATCCGGGCTCATGCCAAGTCCAGTATCCTCACAGATAAACTCATAGATCGCCTGCTTGCCGTCGCATTTGAGCTCGTTGCAGCATACTCTTAAGCTGCCTCCGGAATGATTATATTTGATCGCATTCGAAGCGATGTTCATCAATATCCTGTTTAAATGCACCGGACTTCCCACCACATGCGTATGGGTAATATGCACATCCTCCACGCCACCGATAAAGATAACGCTGTTTTGTCCGGCATAATTTTCGATGATCGGCATCGTATTGTACAATAGCTTATACAGATCAAACGGACGGTATTCGAGCTCTATCTCACCGGATTCCATCTTGCCGATGTCTAGCACATTGTTGACCAGACTTAAAAGATAATCCGAGGAACGCATCAGCTTGTCCATGCACTCGCGGTATTTGTAGGGATTGCCCTCATGCTCATCCATGACCTTTAGCATACCGATGATGCCATTTAACGGGGTCCTGATATCATGGCTCATCCGACGCAAAAAATTCGTCTTTGATAGGTTCGCCCGCTCCGCCTCGGTCGCTGTCGTCTTTAGCCGCTCGAGGTAGTGCATTTCTTTTTCTTTTTCGATGGTAATGTCTCTGGATACGTATAGAACGTTCACCGCTTCATCGTTTTCATCTCTTTTTTGCACGACAAAACGGGCGACAAACCAATGTCCGTTCACGCCCTTAAATTCGGTCGATACCGTGCTAGTATGCATCAGTCTCTCCCGCACCGTACTAATATCCAAAAAGGTACGCATGCTTGCATGCATATCCGGATGTACAAAATGCCAGATCACAGAATTAAAGATCTCATCAAAATTGCCGTTTCTCCTGCCATTCATCACATCCTGCATCATAGGCACACTCTTGATCACATGGTAGGAATGCGTCTCTACATCCATCAAAAAAATCGTAGTATAAAGCATAGCAAGTGTATTGACAATCTCAAAGCTCTCCTGCTTATCACCATCAAACTGTGCCTTCGTAAAATCATCATGCAGGGAATCTGTCGTCTCCCTATTATTCGTATCCTTCTCCAATGCAAGTCCCCCTTTTGTCTATCTATTACCTCCTGTCAAATCCACTAAATCTAAATGTATAAAATCAGTTTAACATCTTTTTTTGTGTTTTTAAAGTGTTCTATGCTCAGTTATCCATATTTGCGAGCTTCTTCGCCTGGTCGGCTGCTATGCACGCATCGATGATCTCCTGAATGTCACCATTTAATATCTTATCGAGCTTATATAATGTGAGATTGATCCGATGATCCGTGACACGTCCCTGCGGAAAATTATAGGTACGGATCTTTTCGGAGCGGTCTCCTGTTCCGATCTGACTCTTTCGTGCGGCAGATTCGGCATCCTGCTGCTTTTGCAGCTCGAGATCGTACAGCTTTGAGCGCAGCAGGGCAAATGCCTTTTCCTTGTTCTGCAGCTGCGATTTTTCGGTCTGGCTATAGATCACGATGCCTGTCGGATAATGCGTCAGACGCACAGCGGAATCCGTCGTATTGACGCACTGTCCACCGTTTCCGGAGGCACGCATTACATCGATACGGATATCCTTCTCATCGATCTGGACATCCACATCCTCTGCCTCAGGCATCACAGCCACCGTACAGGTAGAGGTCTGGATGCGTCCCTGCGACTCCGTCTCCGGCACACGCTGCACGCGATGTACACCGGATTCGTATTTTAATACCGAATAGGCTCCTGCTCCACTCACCATAAAGTCTACGGATTTCATGCCGCCGATACCGGTCTCATCTGCCTCTAGTGTCTCTACCTTCCAGCGACGGCTCTCCGCATAATGCACATACATGCGGTAAATCTCTGCCGCAAACAATGCCGCTTCCTCTCCTCCTGCGCCGGCACGAATCTCTACGATCACGTTTTTATCGTCGTTTGGATCCTTTGGCAGCAGCAGAATCTTTAAGGTCTCCTCAAGCCTTGCCACGTTTGCCTTTGCTTCGTTTAATTCCTCCTTGGCAAGCTCCTTTAGCTCCTCATCGCTCTCCTCATCGAGCATGAGAAGCGCATCATCGATATCCTGCCTGCTCTTTTTGTATTCACGATATGCCTCCACGATCGGCGTCAGATCGCTCTGCTCCTTCATCAGCTTGCGAAAACGCGCGGCATCGTTTGCCACATCCGGCTCAGAAAGCTCACTCATGATCTCCTCATAGCGAATCAGCAAATCCTCTAATTTATCAAACATCTTACTCTCCTTTTATTCCAGCAGGCAAAAATCCTCGTACCACACGATCGTTTCCCGCTAAGTCCTTGATCACTAACACGCCCTCAAAGCCTGCTTCATGCATAAGAGTGCGCACAGCCTCACCCTGATCATATCCGATCTCAAAAAGCAGCCAGCCATTTTCCTTTAGATAAGCAGGCGCCTCGCAAATGATCGTCCGATAAAAATCAAGCCCATCCGCTCCGCCGTCTAACGCCTGCATCGGTTCAAACCGACTCACCTCCGGCATCAGAGAAAGGATCTGTTCACTGGCTATATAGGGTGGATTTGAAACGATCACATCGAAGGAGCCTGTGATATTATCAAACAGGCTGCTGCGCACCCATTCCGCATCCAGCTCGTGCAGCCGTGCATTTTCCTTTGCGACAAGCAGTGCCTGCTTGCTGATATCACTTCCAAGTCCTACGACCGTCGGTGCATTTTTTAGTATACTAAGCAGTACACAGCCGGAGCCCGTGCACAGATCTAACAGCTGCATATTCGGCTCTAATACCTTCAGTGTCTCCTCTACAAGCGTCTCCGTATCCTGTCTTGGTATGAGTACATTTGAATTAACGTGAAAGGTGAGACCCATAAATTCCTGTTCGCCTGTGATATACTGAAGCGGCACATGCTCTGCGCGTTTTCCTAAAACACGCTCATATTCCGATAACACCTCTGCCGATACCTCATCATCACCATGCATAAAATAGAAGCTGCGATCGATATGCGCCACCATCTCAAGCAGCAGCCACGCATCGATCTTAGCATCGGTAATCCCTGCTGCCTCCAGCAGCATCTCACCCTTCTTCTCTGCCTGTTTGTATGTCATCTACATATGTCCTCCAGTCAAATACCGCCTCCACAGAAGCAATACCCACCTCTATCATCGCCTCATCCGGCTCTCTCGTCGTCAAACGCTGCAAAAGCATACCGGGCTTGCTCAAAAGTCCAATAAATCCTCCCTCGCTTCGTCCGGCCAGGCGAATCAGCTCATAAGAAATACCGGCGATCACAGGAATGAGCAATATTCGAAGCAGCACGCGCAAAATAGGCGACTGCACCTGAATAAAGATAAATAATATCACGCTCACGATAATAACGAAAAACAAAAAGCTCGTGCCGCAGCGCTTATGCAGTCTGGAGCTCATTTTTACATTTTCAACCGTCAGCTCCATGCCATGCTCTATGCAGTTGATGCATTTGTGCTCCGCGCCATGATACATATATACACGCTCAATGTCCTTCATCTTAGAGATCGCCACCACATAGGCTAGAAAGATCAACACGCGAAGCAGTCCCTCCATCGCAGAGATCGCTGCAGACGACCATCCGAGATGTGCAAACAAGGTCGACAGCCAATACGGCAGCAGCATAAAAATCGCCACGGCCAGCAAGATGGAAAAAACAACGGTCGCTCCCATCGCAAGGCTCTCCTGCTTTTCCTTTTTCTTTGCAGCGGCAGGATCTGCCTGTCCACTCTCTTCCTCCTCTTCAAAAAAGGATGCCGAATAGGTGAGACTGCTCATTCCCAGCACGAGCGAATCCACAAATCCAACGACACCGCGCACCAGCGGCAGACGCGTGATAGCACTGTCTCCAAAGATGCTCTTATATTGCTTTGTCTCTACGACGATCTCTCCGTCGCTTTTTCGGACGGCTACTGCATAGGTGTCCTTATTTTTCATCATGACACCCTCTAATACAGCCTGTCCGCCAATTCCTGAATATCTCATCTCTTAACCTGCAATAAAAAGTAAAAAAAGGTTGAAGCCTTAGCAACTTCAACCTTTGTTTCCATGTGATTATTTCATGCCGTATTTCTTGTTGAACTGCTCAATACGTCCGCGTGCCTGGTTAGCCTTCTGCTGTCCGGTATAGAACGGATGGCACTTAGAACAAATCTCAACATGGATCTCTTTCTTGGTGGAGCCTGTTACAAATGTGTTTCCACAGTTACAGGTAACAGTAGCCTCATAGTATTCCGGCTGAATCTCTGTCTGCATATATTTCACCTCACTACTTAAAATGTTCATTTTTTATCTGTCGCATGCTCACAACAGCTAAATCATTATAGCATAACGCCTTCTGTGAATGCAAGCCTTTTTATATAAATTTCTTTTTGATGATCTGCTGAATAAATTCGCGGTTATTTCTCGTATGCGCAAACATGTTCAAAATCGTCTCCACGGCCTCATCCGTCTTCATGCCGTTGATGCCTCGTCGCATGATATTAACCGCCTCACGCTCCTCGCTATCTAACAGCAGATCCTCTCTTCGCGTGCTTGATTTTGTAATATCGAGTGCCGGGAATACCCTGCGTTCGGATAGCTTGCGGTCTAACACCAGCTCCATATTTCCTGTTCCCTTGAACTCCTCATATACCACATCATCCATCTTGCTGCCGGTATCTACAAGTGCGGTGGCAAGTATTGTCAGGCTGCCGCCCTCCCGCATGTTGCGTGCCGCACCAAAGAAACGCTTTGGCATGTGTAAGGCTGCCGGATCAAGTCCACCTGATAGCGTTCGTCCGCTCGGCGGAACAGTCAGGTTATAGGCACGTGCCAGTCTCGTGATGCTATCAAGCAGTATCACTACATCCTTGCCATGCTCTACCAGACGCTTGGCACGCTCGATCACCATCTCGGATACCCTCTTATGGCGCTCCGGCTGCTCATCAAAGGTAGAGTAGATCACCTCCACGTTTTCTCCCTCGATGGCCTCCTTCATATCTGTAACCTCCTCCGGTCTTTCATCGATCAATAGTATGATCAGATGCATACCCGGATTTTTCTTTGTGATCGCACGGGCCACTTCCTTAAGCAGCGTCGTCTTTCCTGCCTTCGGCGGAGATACGATCATACCACGCTGTCCCTTGCCAATCGGCGATACCAGATCCACGATGCGCATCGCCAGGTTTCCCCGTTCGGTCTCAAGCCGCAGTCTCTCATTCGGAAAAATAGGAGTCAGATCTTCAAAATTTTTACGTTTTACGGCTACCGAGGGCATATAGCCATTGATCGCCGTGATATACAGCAGTGCAGAAAACTTCTCATTTTGTGTCTTCACCCTGGTATTACCGGTTACGATATCTCCGGTCTTTAAGCGGAAGCGCCTGATCTGTGATGGTGCCACATACACGTCATTTTCTCCTGGCAGATAATTTTCGCAGCGAATGAAGCCATAGCCATCTGACATGACCTCTAAAATCCCGTTTGCCTGAATGCCACTGTCTAAGCCTGCGTTTTGCATATCACGATCCGCATCCAGATCCTCCGGTTTTTCATCAACGTGCTCCTGTGCTCGATACACCTGTCTTGTCGTGGGCCGCTCCGCAGTCTTTTCTGTGGCTCGCTGAGTATAACGAGCCTGCGGCTTTGCATGTACCCTTTCTGTGGCTTCCTCCGATGACTTTTCTACAGCTTTTTCTGACGCGGCCTCTTCCTCGTCCTTTTTCAGTTGATGAAGCCTGCGATCCTCCGCCAGCATCGCCTCAACCACCTCAGCCTTTTTTAGCGTCGAGATACCCTTTAAGCCCCGCGCCTTTGCCAAATCCTTAAGTGCAATCACACCAAGCGATTCGTATTTTTCTCGCATGTCACTCATACTTTGTCTCCTAACATCTTCATCGTAAACGGGAAAATTAAATGATCCATGATCCTCGAATTGAAAATAGATAACTAGACTATACACCATTTTTTTCAAAATAGGAAGTATTTTTTACTCAGTCGAAAAAATCTCCCTAAGCGCCGATGCTTGATTCATGTAAACAGTCGTGCTATTATCTTAATATTGACTGTGAATTACAGCAGCAAAACGAATCATGAAAAATAAGGAGCAAACCCATGGATCAAAAAGAAAAAGCCATCCGGATGCATAGAGAATGGAACGGAAAACTAGTCACCACCGCCAAAGCTCCGGTGAAGGATCGCGAAGCACTAGCCATCGCCTACACACCTGGCGTCGCAGAGCCCTGCAGGATCATCGCAGAGCAACCAAAGGAAGCATACAACTACACGATCAAGGCCAATACCGTAGCTGTCGTCTCTGACGGAAGTGCCGTGCTTGGACTCGGAAATATCGGAGCACTTGCAGCCATGCCTGTCATGGAGGGAAAATGCGTGCTGTTCAAGGAATTCGGCGATGTCAATGCCGTACCGATCTGTCTGGACACACAGGATACCGAGGAAATCATAAATACGGTAAAAAATATCGCCCCATGCTTTGGCGGCATAAATTTAGAGGATATCTCTGCTCCCCGCTGTTTTGAGATCGAGGAGCGCCTAAATAAAATGCTTGACATACCTGTCTTTCACGATGATCAGCATGGTACCGCGATCGTCGTACTCGCAGGTATTATCAACGGTCTGCGCATCACCGGCAAGAAAAAAGAGGACTGCCGGGTTGTTGTAAACGGCGCAGGCTCTGCCGGAGTAGCCATCACCAAGCTATTATTAACCTATGGCTTTGTACACGTAACGATGTGCGACAAGGAAGGCATCATCGGCCCGGATTATCCGAAGCTTAATTGGATGCAGCAGGAGATGACAAAGGTCACAAACCTGGAGCATAAAACCGGCACACTAGCCGATGCACTAAAGGGTGCTGACATCTTTGTCGGAGTATCAGCCCCCGGAATCGTATCACAGGATATGGTAGCCTCCATGAATCACGATTCGATCTTATTTGCAATGGCCAATCCTGTTCCGGAGATCATGCCGGATAAGGCACGTGAGGCCGGTGCTAGAATCGTCGGAACCGGACGCAGTGATTTCCCCAATCAGGTCAATAATGTTGTTGCTTTTCCCGGCATTTTCCGTGGTGCACTGCAGGGACATGCCACGCAAATCACTGAGGAGATGAAGCTCGCCGCCGCAGAAGCCATCGCCGGACTCGTATCCGATGAAGAATTAAACGACGAATTCATCATGCCGGAGGCCTTTGATCCGCGCGTCGCAGACGTAGTAAGCAAGGCCGTCCGCGATCACATACATTAGAAGGAAGCTGCTATGGCAAAACCCTTAACCACCTATAAGCTGATGATCCTCGCACTGCTGCAGCACGCGAAGACACCGCTTCCGGGCTCTCTCGTAACTGATTTTTTTCTAGAAAAGGATTATACGAATTATTTCACCGTGCAGGAGATTTTATGCGAGCTTGATGAGAGCGCCTTTGTAAAAAAGGAATCCACTCACAGCAATACGCTCTACTCCATCACACCGGCAGGGGAACAGACGCTCTCCTTTTTCTCGGATAAGCTATCGGAGGGCATCTATGCAGATATAGACGAATACCTAAATACCAACCGTATCGAGATCCGTGAGGCCACCTCCGTGCTTGCTGACTATTACAGAGCACCCGGTGAACAGTTTGCTGTGCGCTGTCAGCTGCGCGAGCATGATAAACAACGTATCGATCTGACCATCACCGTGCCCACAGAAGAGCTAGCAGTCGTTATCTGCGATAACTGGAAACAGCAAAACGAACATGTTTATGAATATCTGATGGATCTTTTGGTAAAATAAAGCAAAAAAAAGAATGAGCAGCACAAGTAGGAATATATTTCAGAAAAACACCTAAAAAATATTAGAGACACCGCAAGGTGTCTCTTTTTTTTTTATCGTTATTTTGTTACTCATTATATTTTATGAATCGCAACACAATTTGGCTTGCCAACGTGCAGCGGCTGCCCCTGCATCAAAAAGCAATGCTCCTCATAGTTCATCCTGAACATACAGATCTCATCATTTTCGTGATTAAGCGTCATAAAGTGCTCATTGTCCGGAAGAATACCGACATCCTTCGGAAACTCTCCACTGATCTTGTTATTGCAGTTCAAGGTCAAAAGTCCGCTGTCCGTATCCACATCATAGATCACGGCAGAATTTACGCCTGCATTGACCACATACAGATGCTTTCCGTCAGACGATAATTTCATCGCCGTCGCAGAGCAGATATCATCATCCTTCGGATCAGTCGTCGTGATTTCCTGCAAAAGCCTAAATTCCGGTTCTCCGTCACGCACCTCGTATTGATATACATTCACACAGTTGAGCAGCTCACATAGCACGTATGCGAAATGACCATCCTTAGAAAAAAGCATGCTCTTTGGTGCCGAATCTATCTGGCAGCGCAAAATATCCGTATTGTGTATCCGTCCGGTCTCTCCGTCAATGTGATATAGCTTTACCTGATCCAGTCCGCCATCTACTGCACAGACAAATTTCTGATCCGGTGTAAACTGCACACAGTTGACATGAGGCCTGGAGCTTCGCTCTGCAATGCATCGGCCCATGCCCTTGTGAAATACAGCATCTGCTATGCCTAAGATCGTTCCTTCCTCGGGATCAAGCTTCATCACGGTGATTCGTCCATCGTGATAGCCGCCTACTAGCAGAAAACGATCATCCGCGGAAATATCAAGAAAGCACCCTCTCATACCTCCGATCCATGCGTCGTTTACTTCCTCTAGATCACCATCCGGCAATATCCGAAAGGACTGCACACCCTCATCGGCGATGGAGTATAAAAATCTGCCGCTGTGAGAGACTAGCAGATAGGAGGCGTTATTGATCGGAAATACCTTCCTCTCCACCATCGTGCCGCATCCATTTTCCAGATCATACAGATGAATACCAATACTGTTCTCATAGGTATACGTTCCAACATATGCTACATACTTGTCTTTACTCATGATTTTCTTCTTCCTTTCTGCGCAGAATATCATAGGTATCAAGCGGGCAGCCTACATCGATCCAAAGACGCTGCTTTGGATGCGGTGCGCTCGTCTGATCAATTCCCTTTTCATCTACAATTCGCTGTACCACAACCTCTATATTGTCCCCATTTGGCTTCATAACCTCTATCGATTCACCAACCGAGAACTTATTTCTCTGCTCAATGCCGTAGAGTCCTGCCTCATTTTTATCTCCTACCACACCCAGATAGGTATATTCACGGATGTAGGTATTGCTGTCATAGATCTGTGCCTCTTCTGATGGCTTCCCAAAGAAAAAGCCTGTCGTAAACTGTCTATAGGTGCAATTTTGTATCTGATCTAAATACCAGGGCATATGCTCTTTGTAGAGCTTCGGAGACTGCATATAATCATCGATCGCCCGTCGATATGTACGGGCAACGGTCGCAACATACAGCGCTGTCTTCATTCTACCCTCTATTTTGAAACTGTCAATACCTGCTTGTATCAATTCCGGAATATACTCTATCATGCACAGATCCTTGGAATTAAAAATATAGGTACCACGCTCATTTTCATATACCGGCAAATATTCGCCCGGACGACTCTCCTCCATAACGGCGTATTTCCAGCGGCACGGATGCGTGCAGGCACCCTGATTAGCATCGCGTCCGGTAAAATAATTGGACAGCAGACACCTGCCGGAATAGGATATGCACATCGCGCCATGCACAAAGGTCTCGATCTCTAAATCCTCCGGTATGTTCTCACGGATCTGACGAATCTCCTCTAAGGACAGCTCCCTGGCTGATACGACTCGCTTTGCACCCTGCCCCCTCCAGAACAGATACGTGCCGTAGTTGGTATTGTTCGCCTGCGTGCTCACATGCAGCTCCATCTCAGGCAGCACCTCACGGGCGATCTGAAACACACCAGGATCTGAAATGATAAGCGCATCTGCCGATACACTCTTTAGCTCCTCAAAATAAGCACGCACTCCCTCTAAATCTGCATTATGTGCTAAAATATTTGCCGTCACATAGACCTTCACGCCGTGAGCATGTGCAAATTTCACGCCCTCACGCATCTCATCGATCGTAAAATTTTTTGCCTTTGCACGCAGCCCAAATACCTCGCCACCGATGTATACTGCATCAGCACCAAAGACGACTGCCACCTTCAATACTTCCAGGCTGCTCGCCGGAACTAATAGCTCAGGTGTCTTCATGTTCTTCTCCTATTTTTACGCTAACTGCCACTCCGTCTCCGACCGGAAGTATGCTGCTTATAAGCTGCTTGTGGTGAGTCAGTGTATATAAATATTCCCGCATACGCTTGTGTATCGTACGATTCCTGCGCATCACCGCAAAGCGCGATTCTACAATCTCTCCATCAAAAAGCACATTATCTGTCACCAGCACACCGTCTAATTCAAGAAGTGATAGTGCATATGGTAGAAGCGCTGGATACTGCCCCTTTGCTGCGTCCATAAATATCCAGTCGAAGCGTTTCTCCTCCTCGATAAGGCGCGGCAGGATAAGCTCTGCATCTCCCTCTAATAATGTGATCTGCTCTTCCCTTCCTGCACGTGCAAAATTGTTCCTTGCAATGGGAATCCTTGGCGGCCAGTTCTCAATCGTCGTCACCGTACAATCCACCGGATTATGCTGCGCCATCAAAATCGCAGAAAATCCAACAGCACAGCCCACCTCAAGTATATGCCTCGGCTGTTTCATGGCAAGCAGCAGCTTTAGGAGGCTTTGCATATCCTTTCGGATGATGGGCACATCTGCAGCCAAAGCCTCCAGCTCAATCGTATCTAACAGCTCACCGTTACTGCTTTCCATGGAATTTATGAAGGTGGAGAGCCTCTCATCTATTATCATGACTGCTCCTCCGTCTCCTCCGGTGTCATTCCCTCCATCAGCTGCGCAGGCGTCATGGAAGGAGAAAGCGTATACACACCGGGGATCGGGCTGTAGCCATAGAGCTTCTCCTGTAATAAAAACAGCTTGTCATCTCGTACCAGCTGCTTTTCCTCTAACAGCTTTGCCAGATCAGACGCACCCATATCCTCCGTGATCTGCACCAGCACCGACGCATCCGAATCCTCCTGCATGGCAGTCTCCGTATATACGCGATATCCAAAGTCATAACAGCTGATGCCGATCCGATAGAGACCACATACAACCAGCACAAAAAGTAAAATACTGATGCTGATACCAAGCATCCGCAATATGATTTTTGTCATAATGCCTCCCTTACGACTGCAAAAATCCTGTATCAAAATCCAGATTCTGCATGATCGTCCAGTTCACCAGCTGAAACATCCGGCAAAGGGCCAGCTCTGCCGATAAAAATTCCTGCACATACGGATTTTCACGCAGATCGCTATAGCGTTCCTCGACGCGATCGATCTCATCAAACAGCTGAGAGGTGCCTCCATTTTGCAGCTCATACCAGCTGGCGCGAAATTCGTTTATGCGCTGCTGCAGACCGGAAAACTCTGAAACCTTCGCCTCTGCACGCTTAAACCGGATATATTCCTCACTATTTTTCATTTCAGTCGCAAGCGAATCTAATGCCGCCCGCAGCTGCACATTGCGCTCCTCTGCCAGCATAAATTCCTAAACCTCCATGATGATAGGAATGATCATCGGACGTCTCTTTGTTTCCTTCCATACAAATCCACCGAGTGAGTCCTTGATCTCCTGCTTGATTTTTCCCCAATCCTTTATGCCTTTATCCATCAAATGATCCATCGTATGATTCAGTACGCTCTGTGCATCATCCATCAGATCACCGGCATCACGCACATATACAAAGCCACGGGATACGATATCCGGACCTGCCAGCAGCTGTCCGCTCTCAGAATCTAACGTCAGCACTACGATAATGATACCCTCTTCTGCTAAAATATGTCGGTCACGCATCACGACATTGCCTACATCGCCAACGCCTAGTCCGTCCACGTATACATCTCCAACATGTACCCTGCCATTTACACGTGCGCTATTCTCATCTAATTCGAGCACATCACCCGAATTGATCAGGAAGATATTATCTTTATCTATACCCAGCTCCTGCGCGATCTTCGCCTGTGCTTTTCTGTGCTTGTATTCTCCGTGAATCGGTATCGCATACTTCGGATGCACGAGCGAATAGATCAGCTTGATATCCTCCTGACAGGCATGTCCGGATACGTGTACATCCTGAAAGATCACCTCTGCACCCTTGCGTGACAGATCGTTGATGACCTTTGATACGGCCTTTTCATTACCAGGGATCGGATTGGAGCTAAATACGATCGTGTCATTCGGACGGATCGTGACTTTTTTGTGTGTGCCGTTTGCCATACGCGAAAGCGCTGCCATCGACTCACCCTGACTGCCGGTCGTGATCAAAACCGTCTTCTCCGGCGGATAGTTCTTCAGATGCTCAATATCCACAAGTGTATTGTCCGGAATGCTGATATAACCTAACTCCGTCGCTGTGGATATGATATTGACCATGCTGCGCCCCTCAACAACGACCTTGCGGCCATTCTTATAGGCCTGGTCGATGATCTGCTGCACACGATCTACATTCGATGCAAAGGTCGCGATGATGATTCGCGTGTTCTGATGCTCCTCAAAAATATTCTCGAGTGCGCGACCTACTGTCTTTTCCGACATCGTAAAGCCCGGGCGCTCTGCATTTGTACTGTCGCACATCAAGGCAAGCACACCCTTTTTCCCGATCTCTCCAAAGCGCTGCAGATCAATCGCATCTCCAAATACCGGTGTGTAATCAACCTTGAAATCGCCGGTATGGACAATCGTTCCTGCCGGAGAATAGATCGCAAGAGCAGCTGCATCCTGTATGCTGTGGTTTGTCTTGATAAATTCGATCCTAAAGCAGCCTGCATTGATGTGCTGCCCGTATTTAACGATCTTGCGCTTCACCTTTTTGAGCAGCTCATGCTCCTCTAGCTTGTGATCGATGATACCCATTGTCAGCTTTGTCGCATAGATCGGCACATTCACCTCACGCAAAATATACGGCAGTGCGCCGATATGATCCTCATGTCCATGCGTGATAAAAAAGCCCTTGACCTTGTCAAGGTTCTCCTTTAAATAGGTCACATCCGGGATCACAAGATCTATACCAAACATGTCATCCTCCGGGAAGGAGAGTCCGCAATCCACGACAATAATACTGTCTTCATACTCGAAGGCAGTAATATTCATTCCGATCTGCTCTAAGCCGCCGAGCGGAATGACCTTTAGCTTCTTATTCTGTTTTTCCTTTTTCAAATGAAACCTCCTTAAGCTTGTTCGGATACAAGACTCACAAAAGGCTTTGCCTGATCATGTACGCTCATACGATCGTAACGTCGTCCATCATCTCAGCAAATACTTTTGCAAGTGCATTTAATTCCGTGTCATCATCCACCATGTCATAGGTAGATTCTCCGTTTGATTCGATGGTTTCCTTCATGATATAGCAATCACAATCGCCATCCTCCTCCTCGGTCACTAAAATATAATGATATCCGTTAATCTTTGTTTGTTCTAAAACGTAAAATTCTACTGTCTGCCCGTCTACCGGGTCTAAAAACGCAACCTTTTCCATCGTATTCTCCAAAAATTCGTCTACTTTTCAGCGTTTTTCCATTTTCTGGCATCCATGTAGCCTTGTAAAATAAAGATCGCAGCGATCTCATCTACGTACTGCTTACGCTGTGTGTGATTAAGGCCCTTTTCCTCCATCGCACGATCTGCTGCTACTGTCGTCAGTCGCTCATCCCACAGCGTCACAGGTAATCCTGTGCGCCTCTCTAGCATCTCCTTAAATTCCATCGTCCGCTCACAGCGTTCGCCCTCGGTTCCGTTCATATTCTTCGGGTAGCCAAGCACAAACTCACTCACCTCATATTCACAGGCAAGCTCTTCGATGCGTGCAAGTGTCTGGCGAAGCTTGCTTTGAGACCTTCTGCGTATGATCTCCACTCCCTGTGCCGTGACAAACAGCGGGTCAGAGACTGCCACTCCAACGGTCTTCGAGCCAAAATCCAATCCCATGATTCGCATATAATGACCCATCCTAGCTGCAGAAGTTCTTGTTAATGTAATCTGACAAAAGCTCCTCTACAAGTTCATCACGCTCTACCTTAATGATTAAGCTGCGTGCGTTGTTATGGCTGGTAATGTAGGTCGGATCTCCGGACATAATATAGCCGACGATCTGATTAAGCGGATTGTAGCCCTTCTCTGATAACGAACGGTATACAAGCTCTAATACATCCTTCACCTGCAGCTGCGGTTCTTTTTCGACTCTAAAAAATTGTGTTTGATTTTTATCCTGCATCATTTCACGTCCTCATAAGTGCCTTTGTGTTTTAAGCACGTTTCCCATACATTTTAATATAACGCACATAAAATTTCAACCTTTAATCACAGTGGCTGTAACTGTCCTACACCTTTGCAGCTACACTATCAGCTCGTAGATTTCACCGGACAGCCGGCGAGTAACGGTTCCCTCGAGAATGTGGTTTACATAATTCACCGCTTCCTTCCCGTCTGTTAATCTGTATGCCACTCGTACATACTCCGGTGTAAAGCCAACGACGTATCGCTCGTTATGGATACTTACCTCCTCCTCAAACAACACGCGCACATTTTTTTCAATATAAAAATCTCGAAATTCCTTTGACTGCTTCTCTACCAGCTCAAGCAGCTGCCTGCTGCGCTCCTTTTTTACCTGCTCTATCACCTGGCCCTCCATGCGCTCTGCGCGGGTGCCACGTCTCTTTGAATACGGAAATACGTGCATCTCATAAAAGCCGATTTTTTCTAAAAAGGTTTCGCATTGAACAAATTCTTCCCTCGTCTCACCCGGAAAGCCTACGATGACATCCGTTGTGATCGCCGGATGCTCATACACCTGCCTAAGCAGCTCACAGCTTTTCTCATATTCTGCGCTTGTATATTTGCGATTCATGCGAAGCAGCGTCGCATCGCAGCCACTCTGCAGCGACAGATGAAAATGCGGGCATACCTTTGGCAGGTCGCATAGTGCTCCGGCAAATTCCTCGGTTATGATACGCGGCTCTAAGGAGCCTAGTCGGATGCGTTCAATCCCCTCGATTCCATGGACGAGCCTAATTAGATCGAGCAGCCCAAAGTCCTCTCCCACCCCATAGGAGCTTAGGTGAATACCTGTCAGCACTATCTCCTTATAGCCATTTTGTGCTAAGGCACTAGCTTCCTCATATACGCTTCCAGGCTCACGGCTTCGAACACGCCCGCGTGCATACGGAATGATGCAGTAGCTGCAAAACTGGTTGCACCCGTCCTGCACCTTTATAAAGGCTCTTGTATGCCCGCCGGTTTGTTTCAGATGCATCTGTTCGTATTCTTTTACACCGTCATTGATATCTATTATCCGACTTAAACGCTCCTGCTTTTTAAAATAGTCCTCCAGCAAGGAAACTAGCTTAGTCTTTTGATTGTTTCCGATCAAAATATCTATGGATAGCTCTTCCTTTAGAGCCTCTCCGGCCGTCTGCACATAGCAGCCTGCCGCTACGATCACTGCATCAGGATTTTGCTTTCTGGCACGGTGCAGCATTTGTCTGGATTTGCGGTCCGCAATGTTTGTCACCGAACAGGTATTGATCACATACACCTCCGCAGTCTCGGAAAAATCCACGATCTCATAGCCGGCCTCTGCCAATAGCTGCTGCATTGCCTCGGTCTCATAGGCATTCACCTTGCAGCCTAGGTTATGCAGCGCAGCTCTTCGCCTTGTTGATAAATTGTTTTTTGCGATGTCCATTCTTTTTTTATTCCTCTAATCGGTTGACTTTTCTACTTAAAAAAGCTACTATAATTTTAATTATATACGATTATGTTATAGGAGGTTTTTTATATGAAAACAGTACAGATTTCCTTGAATTCCATCGATAAGGTAAAGTCCTTCGTGAATTCCATCACACAGTTTGATTTTGATTTTGACTTGATCTCCGGCAGATATGTCATCGACGCAAAGTCCATCATGGGAATCTTCAGTCTCGATCTTTCTAAGCCTATCGAGCTGGCGATTCACTCTGAGGCTAACACCGATGAGATCTTAGATGTCATAAAGCCCTACTTAGTAGAGTAATCAAACGCACGAAGCCTGCCGTCACCAGCTTAGGTGACGGCTTTTTATTTTATTATTTTACGGTTCTGCGTAAATGACCTCTGTCGTATCGATGGCAGTCTGTACCATGTCCTCTATCTTATCCTGCAAATGCAGCTCAGATTTTTTAATCGACTTCAAATTCGGCTTTGTCACCGGATGCTTTGCCACAAAAATCGTACAGCAATCCTCAAAGGGCAGGATCGATGTCTCGTAAGCGTCGATTTTCTCAGAGATCGTAACAATCTCCTGCTTATCAAAACCAATGAGCGGTCGATACACCGGTAAGGTGCATACCTCATTTGTACACAAGAGCGAGGGCATCGTCTGACTCGCCACCTGCCCGATACTCTCTCCTGTAATCAGTCCTAAGCAGCCATCAGCCTTTGCAAAATGCTCTGCGATCATCATCATATAGCGGCGCATAATGATCGTAAGCTGATCATGCGGACATTTTTCATAAATATAGAGCTGAATCTCGGTGAAATTTACGATATTTAGCTTGATCGGTCCGCTATAGCGTGCCACGATCCTTGCCAGGTCTATGACCTTTTGCTTGGCACGCTCCGAGGTATAGGGCGGCGCATGAAAATAGGTCGCCTCTAATCGCACACCACGCTTTGCGATCATATAGCCTGCCACCGGGCTGTCGATTCCGCCGGATAAGAGGAGCATCGCCCTACCTGCTGAGCCAACCGGCATACCACCGGCACCTTTTATCTCCTGCGAATAGAGATTGATATGATTTCTAATCTCTACATTGATCGTAACCTGTGGCTGATGCACGTCTACAGAAAGTCCGGGATATGCCTCTAATAGCTTCTCTCCCAGTGCAGCTGCCAGCTCCATCGAGGTAAGCGGATAGTTTTTACGGGCACGTCTTGCATTCACCTTGAAGGTAAAATCCTTATTCGGATAGGCCTCCTCTACATAAGCGATCACAGCAGCAGCCAGCGCCTCAAAGCCCTCATCCTCTAAGCGTACCATCGGACAGATCCCTACAATACCAAACACCTTCGTCAGCGCATCTGTCAGCTCCTCCTCATCATAGGCTCCCAGCGCCTCGACATACATGCGGCCGTTTTCCTTGCTCACATGAAATTCACCCTCTACGCGCACAAGTGCATTCTGAATCTGCGAAAGCAGCGTATCCTCAAAAATATGCCGATTTTTTCCTTTGACGGCAATCTCTCCGTATTTGATTAAAAAAGCCTGGTAAGTCATACCATATCTCTCCTATACTTAATGTCTGCGAAATCTTCTAAGCTGCGGGAGCAGCTCCTGCAGCTGTTCTAATACATAGTCCGCCTCTTTTACTGAGCTGTGAACCGAAAAAGAAAAGCGTATCGTCGCATCCAGCAGACTATCTGCTACACCGATTGCCTTTAGTGTGCCGGAAATCGCCGGATGGTTCGAAGAGCATGCCGAACCACTCGACACATAAATATGCCGCTCTGCTAGTGCATGCAGCAGCACCTCGGCACGAATGTCCTCAAAGCTTACGCTAACGATATGCGGCGCCGCCTCTCTTCCCTGCGCACCGTTTATCGTCACACCGTCAAGGCTGTGAAGTCCTGCAATAAAATAGTCCCTAAGCTCATACAGGCGTTCTATTTTTTCATCAAAATCCGTATAGATTTGCTCTGCTGCGACGCCTAGTCCTGCAATACCAGGAACATTTTCAGTTCCGGAGCGCATATCCCTTTGCTGACCACCGCCATATATGATAGGTGTAAGCTTAGTCTTGTCCCTGACATACAAAAATCCGACGCCCTTTGGTCCATGTATTTTATGTCCGCTGACCGAGAGCATATCTATGCCCATCCGCTTTGGATGTATACGGAGCTTTCCATAAGATTGTATCGCATCCACGTGAAAGAGCGTGTGTGGATTTTTTGCATGTATCAGCTGCGCTGCCTGCTCCACCGGCTCAATCGTACCGATTTCATTATTCACATGCATCATAGACACAAGGATCGTATCCTCTGTGATAGCACTCTCTAGTGCCTCTAGCGAAGCACGTCCACTCGCATCTACCGGCAGATAGGTCACTGTATACCCTTGCTTTTCCAAAAAAATAAGCGGATTATACACCGATGCATGCTCGATGGCGGTCGTGATGATGTGCCTGCCGGACCTCTTATGTGAGAGAGCCGTTCCAAGAAGCGCCAAATTGTTGCTCTCCGTTCCACCTGAGGTGAAAATGATTTCCTTTTTCTGTGCCTTTAAGGTGTGTGCGATCTGCTCCGCAGCTGTCTTGATATAATTTTCTGCTATGACACCCTTTTCATGCAGGGAGGATGGATTACCATAATCCTCACAAAGGAGGCGTGTCATGATATCGACCGCTTCTTTTTCGCAGCGTGTCGTTGCTGAATTGTCAAAATATACTTCCATCTGTCCTTCCTTTTAAGAGTGCTCTGCTTCCAGCTGCATCATCAGAAGCGATAGCATAAGAATCGAAGCAGTATCCGTGCGAAGAATACGCCTTCCAAGAGATAGGATATCTGCCCTCCCACGAAACGCATCAATCTCCTCCGTGGCAAAGCCTCCCTCAGGTCCTATGCATACACTAACAGACGAAGCCTTCGATATGCCCTTAAAGGCCTTTACAGCAGACTGCATGCCATCTTCATTCTCATAGGGTACGAGACATCGTTCACAATCGAGTGCTGCCTGAAGCGCCTTCTGAAAGCTCATTATAGGATACACCTGTGGAATGATGCTTCGTTTTGACTGCTTCGCCGCACTGCGTGCAATCTCCTGCCAGCGTGCGACCTTTTTTATGGCCTTTTTCTCATCGAGACGTACCACGCAGTATTTCATCTCTACAGGAATGATCGCATATACACCCAGCTCTACGGCCTTCTCTATCACCGTCTCCATGCGCTCGCCCTTTGGAATACCCTGGAATAGATAGATTTTCGTCGCAAGCTCAGTAGTTTTGATGTCTCTTTCCTTAATAGACAGCAGTATCTCTCGTTCTAAAAGCGTATCGATCTCACACAAAAAATCTCTGCCGCAGCCATTGCTGATGCGCAAGGTCTCGCCAGGCTTCATACGAAGCACATTTTTGATATGCCTGACATCCTCACCTGTTATCGTGATTATATCTGTTCCTATCTGCTCGTCATCCACAAAAAACTGATACATTTTTTGCCTCTTTTTTTGTTTCCTTTTTTATTTCTTTTTTTGCTGTGATGTTTACCCACTCGCCCTGGTGGTTTATCTCTAATATTGTAAGTCCGGCTGCCTCAATCGCTGCCGCCACCTCTGCCTCCTTAAAATCAATGATACCGGAGGTGATAAAGATGCCGCCCTCCTTTAATCTCGCCGGGATCACAGGAGCCATCGGAATGATCACATCCGCCAGTATATTGGCAACTACTATATCATAATCACCGCCCACCTTATCCTGAAGAGCCTTATCATCGATCAAATTGCCGCAGAAGAATTCTCCCGGTGAAACCTCTATATGATTCGTCGCAAAATTTTCCTGTGTAGATCGGATGCATTCCCGATCAATATCCGTGCCAAAGACGCTGCCTGCACCCAGCTTTCGTGCTACGATCGATAAAATCCCGCTGCCGCAGCCCACATCTAAAACGCGATCCTTTTGTCTTAGATACTTACGCAGCTGCCTGATACACAGCTGTGTCGTCTCATGCTTTCCGGTGCCAAAGGAGATACCGGGATCGATCTCGATCAAAATCTTGTCTGCATCCTCCGGTCCACATTCCTCCCAGGTCGGTTTGATCAAAATATCATCAATCGTAAAGGCAGAGAAAAACTTTTTCCAGTTATTGATCCAGTCGATATCCTCCGTTTGTCCGGCTGTGATGATGCCGGAGCCGATATCTGCATACTGCCTTTGCTCCTCTAGGGCAAGCATCACACGGCGCAGCAGCTCCTCTCGCTCCTTTTCGCTCGTCTCATCCGCATCCAGATAAAAGGTGACGCGGCTCGTTCCATCATCCTCACCCAGCTCAGGCGGAAAATCGATAAACATCTCACCGATCTCTTCACTAGTCAGCGGTACGTTATTATCGATCATCGCTCCCTCGATACCCAGTTCGTCTAACAGAGCAACGACCAAATCCTCCGCAGCCGTCGTCGTCTCTATCGTATAGCTGTTCCACTTCATATATTCGCTCCTTTAATATAACTGTATTCACAGTTATCCTTTATTTTCCAAGCTCTTTTGATTTTTCGGTACCTGCATGTACTGCATCCATCACAGCAGCCCGCATACCGCCACGCTCTAGTGCATAGCAGCCTTCTATGGTCGTTCCTGCCGGAGAAGTCACCATATCCTTTAATACACCGGGATGTGTGTCGTTTTCTAAAACCATCCTTGCCGTTCCCATCACAGTCTGAGCTGCCAGCCGATAAGCCGTAGCCCTAGGCAGACCTTCTCTGACACCGCCATCAGCGAGAGCCTCGATAAATTCTGCCACATAGGCAGGACCGCTTCCGCTCAAGCCACATACCGCATCTATAAGCCGCTCCGGCACCCATTCTACAATGCCGAGGGAAGAAAACAGTGTCTGTGCAATATCCTTTTCCTCTTTAGTCAGATCAGAATCCTCACACAAAGCAAAGGCACCTGCATGCACCATAGCAGGCGTATTTGGCATGGTGCGAAGCACTCTAGCCGTACCTCCTATCATGTCGCGAAGCCTGTCACTTGTGATGCCTGCTGCAATCGAGATGACACATTTTCCGTCTAATGCATCTCCTAGCGCAAGGAGAGTCTCCGCCATATATTGTGGCTTTACTGCCAAAAAGATCACATCCGAAGCAGCACATACAGCCGCATTATCTGTACAAACTGACACACCGAGTGCGCGAATCTGCTTTTGAAGCGTTTCATTTATATCATAGCAATATAGCTGGGAGGCTTCTAGTACACCTGCCTGCAGCAGGCCACGCAAAATCGCGCCGCCCATATTGCCGCAACCGATCATTCCGATATTTTTCGTTATATTCCCCTTCATCTGCTACCTCCCACTAAAAAGTCACTCTTTTTGCTATACTAGCAAGCCTCAAACACCAGCCGCAGTCTGTCATACTCCCGATTGATCTCCTGCAGTGTCTGCGTATCTCCGCACAGATTGTCCGGATGATAGATTTTGATCAGATCCTTATATCGTTTTTTGAGCGCGATCTCACTTTGCACACCGGCAAAGAAAAGTGCGCCTCTTACCTGCTTTTGTGTGCTGCGGCCTGCCGGCTCCTGTCCCTGCTGAAACAGGCGAACCTTTGCATAAAACTCTCTCTGTCTCTCCAGATATTTTTTCTCGTCCGCGAGCTTTTTTAACTCTTCCTCTAAGATCGACTGCTTTGTGCTAAGCACGTATTCCTGCTGCCTTTTCATCTTTTCGTCCGCCTGTCTTTCCAGACGATAATCTCTGCGCTCACGCTCCAGCTTATCCCACTGCAGCTTTAGGCAGCGCTTCTCATCCTCCAGGCTGCGCCTCTCACGCTCAAGCTGCATTTTTTTCTTGTAAAACCACTGCCGAAATTCCTTTTGTTCCTCATCAGTCTCGGGAACGGCGGTGTACATAGACATACATTTTCTCCTTTTTATGGCATTTTTTTACTTTTCATATGTCTATATCGTACACCTATAAAAAAAATCAAGATATTGCGCGAAAATTTTTCAAA
Organism: Lachnospiraceae bacterium; assembly: GCA_963594555.1. GTDB lineage: Bacteria > Bacillota > Clostridia > Lachnospirales > Lachnospiraceae > W0P33-017. The sequence goes on from CAVBEI010000024.1 coordinate 25,988, forward strand.
AAAATTTTCATATACAATATCTTGATGCATCAGGTTACTATTTTTTACGACCGAAGCCCTTCTTTTTCGGCTTAGCATCTCCATCGGCTGCACCGTTTTGATTCTCTAGCGAATTGCCGCTTTTCGCATCGAACTGTCTCAATAGCTCCTTTGCCTCAGCACTTAGACCTGTCGGCACCTGTACGACCAGTGTCACATACTGATCACCGCGGATATTGGAATTACGAAGCGACGGAACACCCTTTCCACGCAGACGAATCCTCGTATCGGTCTGGGTACCTGGCTTTACCTCATAGATCACATCTCCATCTATCGTACCGATCCGCACCTCGCCACCGAGTGCCGCCTGAGCATAGGAAATCGGAGCGGTTGAAAACAAATCCATATCCTGTCTCTGTAAAAACGGATGCGCACTCACGATCACTTCTACTAACAGATCGCCTCGCGGTCCGCCGTTTACGCCCGGCTCGCCCTTTTCACGGATTCGTACACTCTGTCCGTTGTCGATGCCGGCAGGGATGGAAACCTCGATCTTCTTTCGGTTGTTTAGATATCCGCTGCCACGGCAATTCGAGCATTTTTCCTTTACGATCTTGCCGCTTCCGTGGCAATCCGGACAGGTCGTGATATTTTGCACAACGCCAAAGAGGGACTGCTGAGTCATGCGCACCTGACCACGCCCGCCGCATTTATTACAGGTTTCAGGTGTGGTTCCGGGCTTTGCACCGCTTCCGTGACAATCCGGGCACTCATCCTTTAGTACCATATCGATCTCTTTTTTACAGCCAAATACGGCCTCCTCAAAGGTGATACGTACCTGCGTACGGACATTCGCTCCCTTCATCGGGCCGTTGTTCGCCCGTCTGCTGCCACCAAAGCCGCCGCCAAAGAGATCTCCAAATATATCTCCGAAGCTGCCGAAGATATCTCCCATGTCATTGAAATCAAAGCCTCCGCCACCGGCTCCTCCGTCAAAAGCGGCATGACCAAACTGGTCATATTTGCGCCTCTTTTCCGAATCACTTAAAACAGCATAGGCCTCGGATGCTTCCTTGAACTTTGCCTCCGCCTCTTTATCACCCGGATTGATATCCGGGTGATATTTTTTAGCGAGTGCACGATATGCTTTTTTCAGTGCTGCGTCATCGGCATTTTTATCTACGCCGAGAACCTCATAATAATCTCTCTTGTCTGCCATTTTTATACTTCCTTGAAGTCAGCGTCGACTACATCATCGTCGGCGGTGCCTGCACCTGCAGCCGCTCCCATATCAGGACCTGCTCCTGCACCCATATCAGCGCCTGCTGCCTGTGCATTCTCATACATCTTCGCAAATACCTTCTGAGCGCTCTCCATCAGCTTTTCCTTGGCTGCCTTCATCTCTGCTACAGTAGACTCACTCATATTCTCAGCCTCAGGATTTGCCTCAACGAGTGCTTTTAACGCATTCAGATCAGCCTCTACAGCGGACTTATCTGCTGCATCGAGCTTGTCTCCTACCTGATCTAGTGCCTGCTGTGTCTGGAATACGAAGGAATCTGCATCGTTTCTCGTATCGATGGCTTCCTTACGCTTCTTATCCTGTGCCTCATACTCAGCTGCTTCCTTTACAGCTCTATCGATCTCATCATCAGACATATTCGAGCCTGCTGTGATCGTGATATGCTGCTCCTTGCCGGTTCCAAGATCCTTTGCAGATACATTTACGATACCATTTGCATCGATATCGAAGGTAACCTCGATCTGCGGAACACCACGACGTGCCGGAGGGATTCCGTCGAGACGGAACTGTCCGAGCGACTTGTTGTCCTTTGCGAACTGACGCTCGCCCTGTACGACGTTGATATCTACTGCTGTCTGGTTATCTGCTGCGGTAGAGAAGATCTGACTCTTCTTTGTAGGGATCGTAGTATTACGCTCGATCAATCTGGTAGCTACACCACCCATCGTCTCGATAGACAAGGATAACGGTGTAACATCAAGTAAGAGAATATCACCTGCGCCTGCATCTCCGGCTAATTTACCACCCTGAACGGATGCACCGATAGCTACGCACTCATCAGGATTTAATGTCTTGCTGGGCTCTTTTCCTGTCAGCTGCTTTACCTTATCCTGTACGGCAGGAATACGGGTAGATCCACCAACTAAGAGCACCTGTCCTAAATCTGCATTGGTAAGTCCTGCATCCTTCATAGCGTTCTGGACAGGGATCGCAGTCTTTTCTACCAGATCATGTGTCAGCTCATCAAATTTTGCTCTGGTCAGATTCATATCAAAGTGCTTAGGTCCCTCTGCTGTTGCAGTGATAAACGGCAGGTTGATATTGGTAGTCGTAGCGGAGGAGAGCTCCTTCTTTGCCTTCTCAGCAGCTTCCTTTAATCTCTGCATTGCCATCTTATCTGTAGAGAGG
>CAVBEI010000025.1:0-25493 GCA_963594555.1 Lachnospiraceae bacterium
GATCCGCTGTGGGTCTTTATATATTCAGTTGTTCAATTTGATTTTACAATCTACCATTATTAAGAATCTTAAGTTCGTCCTCTTTCAGATAATTCTTTGCCACTCCGATATCTTTTAAAGCAGGGATTTCCCCTGAGAATGAAGTTAATCCCATAAATGGCTTCTCTGCGTCCGCACGCTCGTAAATTACTTCGGCTGCAGTATGACCATGGGCTGCAAAGTGAAGCTTATTTTGAACAATCTTGAAAAATTTGACAGAATCCTGGCTCTTAGGATCATAGTCTACGCTGGTAGCATAGAGGTCTAAAACCTGACGATACAAAACCTTCTCGGAAGAACGGATATCACGGATTCGATCCAAAAGTTCCTTCCAATAATTGCCACCGCCGTTGCCCTTGAGACGCTCGTCGTCCATGGTAAATCCCTTGATCATGTATTCCTTTAATCGTTCTGTTGCCCAACGACGAAACTGGGTAGCTATGTTGGATTTCACACGATATCCCAGGGAAATAATCATATCCAAGTTATAAAAAGGTATTTCTCTGGCAACTTCTCTATTCCCTTCTTTTCGAACCTGTCGGAAATTCCGACAGGTTGATTCTTCATCCAATTCGCCTTCGTCATAAATATGCTTAATGTGCTCAACAACGTTTGTCCTAGATGTTTGGTAAAGCTCTGCCATCTGTTGTTGTGTTAACCAAACTGTTTCATCCTGCATTTTTACATTAATATTTGTCTGACCATCATCCGCTTGATAGATGATGATTTCCCCCCGATTCTGTTCCATATCTACGATTCGAATGTTAATATAAACCTCTTCCCCACAATTGCGTTTGTCCCTATAATGCTATTCGTTTGTTTTATGCGCTTCAATTTTTTCCAAATAACTTAGCAATCTGTCAAACGAGCTATTACTTTCCCTCATTATTATAGGCATACCCCCCTGATTAAGGGATTGCTGAAAAAAGCAATTTACAGCATCCGTCATGGTCATACCGCATTTACCATACAATTCCTCTAATCTGCTTTTTACCTCTGAATTTATTCTCATTTGAAATGTTGTATCTTTCTGTAAATCTACAATGATCTGTTCTGACATAATCTTTTCTGCCTCCCAATACCTTTTCCAGTTACTATAAAAATATAATAACAAATTATTCTCCGGTGCGTCAATACATTGTCATTACGTTTTGTCCTTAATTCGGACACAAGTTTGACAATTTTGAATTTTACTCATGAATAAATTTCAAACAAATTGCTAGCTTAGCAAAAGGTATCAAAAAGGTATCATGAGGGCATAAAAAAAGCTCAAAACCCTGCATTTTCGCAAGATTTTGAGCCTTGTGGATTACTCAAGCTCTATCGTTCCCGGTGGCTTACTCGTCAGATCATAGAGTACACGATTGACGCCCTTGACCTCGTTGATGATGCGGCTCATGACCTTTTGGAGTACATCAAAGGGGATCTGTGCGGCTTCGGCGGTCATAAAGTCGATGGTGTTGACAGCGCGCAGCGCAATGGCGTAGTCGTAGGTGCGCTCATCTCCCATGACACCGACCGAGCGCATATTAGTGAGGGCTGCGAAGTACTGATTCGGCAGCCACGAAGGGTTTTCTCCGTTTGTGATGCGATAGGTGGTGGCTGCCGCATCGACCTCTTCACGGTAGATCGCGTCAGCATCCTGGACGATACGAACCTTGTCTGCTGTGATCTCACCGATGATGCGGATGCCAAGACCTGGTCCCGGGAAGGGCTGTCTAAACACCAGATGCTCCGGAATGCCAAGCTCGAGTCCGGCAGCACGCACCTCATCCTTGAACAGATCGCGGAGCGGCTCGATGATCTCCTTGAAATCGACATACTCCGGCAGACCACCGACATTGTGATGGGATTTGATCACGGCAGACTCGCCGCCGAGTCCACTCTCCACCACATCCGGATAGATCGTGCCCTGCGCGAGAAAATCAACGGCTCCGATTTTTTTGGCTTCTTCTTCGAATACACGGATGAATTCCTCGCCGATGATCTTGCGTTTGGCTTCCGGTTCACTGACACCGGATAGCTTGTTATAATAGCGTTCCTTCGCATTCACGCGAATGAAATTCAGATCAAAGATACCACCTGTGCCAAAGACTGCTTCGACCTCGTCGCCTTCGTTTTTGCGCAGCAATCCATGATCTACAAATACGCAGGTCAGCTGCGTGCCGATGGCACGGGACAAAAGTCCTGCTGCCACAGATGAATCTACACCGCCGGAGAGTGCTAAAAGCACCTTGCCATCACCGACCTTTTCACGTATGGCGCGAATCGACTGCTCTACGAAGGAATCCATGCGCCAGTCTCCGCTGCAGCCACAGATGTCGATTACAAAGTTGCGTAGGATCTCCTTTCCTCGCAGTGTATGCAGCACCTCCGGATGGAACTGAATGGCAAAAAGCTTTTTATCCGAATTCTCTGCAGCTGCCACCGGGCAGTCTGCTGTGTGTGCGATGATGTGAAAATCAGGAGCCGGCTGTGAAATATAGTCAAAATGGCTCATCCAGCAGATCGTCTCAGCCTCGATGCCCGCAAAAAGCGGTGAGTTCGTATCCAAAGCCACATTTGTCTTGCCGTATTCCCGCACCGGTGCTTTTTCTACTGTTCCTCCTAAAATGTGCATCATAAGCTGCGCGCCATAGCATAAGCCCAGCACAGGTATGCCCAGGGAAAACAGCTCCCTGGTATAGGTCGGTGCACCCGGCTCATAGCAGCTGTTTGGACCGCCTGTTAGGATGATGCCCATCGGCTTCATCTCTTTTATTTTTTCCAGATTGGTTTTGTAGGAGTAAATCTCGCAGTAAACGTTGCACTCCCTCACGCGTCGTGCAACCAGCTGGTTGTACTGTCCGCCAAAATCGATGACAATGACCTTTTCTCGTGTCATGCTCTTCCTCCTGCTGAATAGTTACTATATTTTTTTTGTCACGACTGCCTTTGTCTCCCACTTGCCCTGTAAGATACGGAATACATTCACGAGTGCTGTGAGCGTCCAGGTCAGTCCATTTGTATACCATACTCCCCACATACCGATGCCGGGAATCATCATAAACAGAAGCGCAAAGCCGATGCGGCCAACCACCTCTGTAAAGCCGTTTAGCATGGCAAACAGCGCATCTCCGACTCCGTTTAGCATGCCGCGCAGCACATAAATGAGTCCAAGGCCAAAATACATCGTACTGGTGATGCGAAGTCCCTTTGCACCGATGCTAATCACCTCCGGCTCGTCGATAAAGATTCCTACGATCTGTTCGCCAAAGCACCACATGATAACGACCATCAATACGCTGAAAATCGCTGCCAGAAAAACACTTTTTTTCATGCCTGCACGCACGCGGTCATATTGTCCGGCACCTGCATTTTGTCCGGCGAAGGTAGATACCGCAAGCGCAAGCGAACTATACGGCTGCTGCACGAGGCTCTCCACACGCCCTGTAGCGGTATAGGCCGCCATGACAGTAGCTCCGTAGCGGTTGACTACGCTTTGTAATGCCACGCAGGAAAATGCGATCAGTGCATTCTGTCCTGCTACCGGGATACCGATCCTACAGCTCTTTTTTACAATACCGGCATCATAGGCAAGATGCCTGCGTTCGATACGCAGGTATTCATTTTTGCGATAGCCGAATATGATAGAGCCTAGCATAGCAAAAAACTGCGCGATCACTGTCGCCCAGGCCGCACCGGCCACGCCCATCTGCAGCGGTACTACAAAAAGCAGATCCAGCCCGACATTTAGCACACTGGCGACACCGAGAAAAATCAAAGGTGTCTTGGCATCACCGAGCGCCCGAAGCTCTGCAGAGATCGTATTGTACCCGGCTACTACAAAGGTAAAGCCGCTGGCGATACGCATATAGGTGAGTGCATCTGCATAGGTCTCTGTGGGTGTTTGCATGAGCCGCAGGATCGGCTCTGCGAATACAATGCCACACAGACTCATGAGCAGACCGCTGGCAAGTGTAATATAAATCGAGTTTGCAATCGTCTTTTTTACGTATTCATACTCTCCTGCGCCGAAATACTGGGAGATGAGTATTCCGATGCCGGAGCCAAGTCCCATACACAGCGAGAAAAATAAAAATAAAATACTGCCCACCGAGCCTACTGCACCCAGTGCATTCGTGCCCACAAAGCGGCCGACGATAACGGAATCGACCATGTTATAGAACTGCTGGAACAGATTACCAAGCAGCATCGGCACGGTAAAATTCAACAGCAGCTTCGTTTCATTTCCATGAGTCATATCTACTACATACTGTCCTGCCATCACATCTTCCTCGCTTTCTTGTGTTTTTTCCTGACAGCTATGTAATATAGCAGATATTTCATGAAAATCAAGATGGTTTTTTATTTTTTTTCAATTCAACATTCCCGATGATCTATGACGCGCTTGGCCTTCTTCTCAAAACGCGGCAGAGTGCCCACAGGAACGACCGTAATCTTCGGCGTCACACCGATCTTAGACTTAAACAGCTCCTTAATCTTGCGTGCTGCCTCGTCAAACTCCACGCGTCCCTCTGCCTCACAGGTGAGCAGCATCACATCGCGGTTTTTCGACTCGTCATGGGCGATATTGATGTTGTATTCGCTCGATACGCCATCCACCTTGGATAGCAGCTCTTCGACCTGACTCGGGAACATGTTGACTCCATGAACCTTGAACATGTCATCGCTTCTGCCCTTGATGATGTCAATGCGCGGGTATTTTTTACATTTGTCACAATTGCAGGTACCGGGCACGATACGCGAAATATCATGCGTACGGAAACGAATGAGCGGTGCGCCCTCCTTTACGAGAGTGGTGATGACGATCTCACCCTCCTGTCCATCCGGCAATACCTCTCCTGTAACAGGATCGATGATCTCGATGTAGATATAGTCATCCCAGTAATGAATCGCCGTCTCACCCGGGCAGTTGATACCGATGCCCGGTCCATATATCTCGGTCAAGCCGTAGATATCATATAGCTCGATACCTAGTCCCTCGCGAATCGTCTTTCGCATCTTGTCGCTCCACCGCTCTGAGCCAATGACTCCTTTTTTCAGGCAAATCTGATCCCTGATACCACGCTTTTCGATCTCCTCGGATAAAAGCAGGGCATAGGAGCTGGTTCCTGTGATGACGGTGGACTTTAGATCGATCATCATCTGCAGCTGCTTGTCCGTATTGCCGGGTCCCATCGGAATCGCCATCGCGCCGAGCTTTTCCGCGCCTAGCTGAAAGCCGATGCCTGCCGTCCACAAGCCATATCCTGGAGTGATCTGGATGCGGTCGGCACTTGTGATGCCTGCCGTCTCATAGCATCTGGCAAACATGATTGCCCAATCCTCTACGTCCTTTGAGGTATAGGGGATGATAACGGGCTTTCCGGTCGTTCCCGAAGAGGAATGAATGCGAACAACCTCCTCCTCCGGTACTGCCTGGATGCCAAGCGGATAGGCGTTTCTTAGATCATCCTTACTCGAAAAAGGAAGACGCTCAAATTCCTCCTGATTTGATACCCCGTTTATGCCAAGCTCGCGGTATTTTTTTCCGTAATAGCTCTCTCCTGCACACAGACGCTTGACCTGTGCATTCACCTGAGATAGCTGTGTTTCATTTAATTGCATGACTCGACTCCTTTTTTCTCCTGTGCAAGGGCATAGCCGCTCTCAAATGCCTTGCAGTTGTTCTCTATAAACCTCTCCGGCACACGTTCCCTGATCTCCTGCAGCAGGGCTTCCTTTTCTAGCCCCAGTGCCCCTGAGCCTGCTGCCACACCAAGCAGCAGGACATTCAGATATTTATTGCTGCCTAGCTGCTCGCAAAGCGGTGCGCTGTCCACGACAAGTACATGTGCGGTTTTCTCCAGATAGCCTAGCATCTCTGCTCCCGTATAGCCACTCTCCTGGAGTGCCTCCGTCGTCGGCTTGACCGGTGTTTTATTTACGATCACAAGTCCGTCCTTTTTTAGATAAGACAGATTGCGTACCGCCTCTGCAGGCTCAAAGGAGATGAGCATATCGCAGCTGCCCTTTGGAAGCAGCGGAGAATAGCTCTCTCCGATACGCACATGACTCGTCACAGAACCGCCTCTTTGTGCCATGCCTATCGTCTCTGCGGAGTGAACGATCTCTCCGGACTCCATCGCTGCTGCGGCGATGAGCTTGGATGCCAGTACCGTTCCTTGTCCTCCGACGCCACAGATTAAAATATCTCTATTCATACAAGTATCCGCCTTTCCTAATCTAACACCTCAATCGCGCCTACCGGGCATATCTGCGCACACAGGCCGCAGCCGGTACACAGATCTCTGTCAATCGTAACCCGTCCATCTATTTTCACGATCGCAGGACATCCGATCTCACGGATACATTTTCCGCAGCCGATGCAGGCATCGGAAATCGAAGCCTTCTTTTTGCTCTTTGCGATGGCGATGCAGGGCGATTTGAAGATGATCGCCTTGACACCGGGAAGAGATGCGGCTTCATGTATAGTAGCGACCGAGGTCTCTAAATCTAACGGATCTACTGTACGTACAAAGGAAAGCCCGATCGCTTTTAGTATGGCTTCGATGCTCACCTTGTTCACGACATCGCCCATCATGTTGCGTCCTGTGCCAGGATGTGGCTGGTGTCCGGTCATGGCCGTCGTCGAGTTGTCCAGTACACAGACTACGATATTCGCCTCGTTGTATACGGCATTCACCACGCCTGTCATGCCGGAGGCAAAAAAGGTCGAATCACCGATAAACGCAAAGGCTGCGCCCTCCATACCCGGATCCGTCCAATGAAAGCCCTGCGCCATCGTAACACCTGCACCCATGCACAGGCACGTATCACACATATCCAAGGGCTGTGCATTGCCTAGCGTATAGCAGCCGATATCTCCGCAAAAATAGCTCCTCTTTCCCTTCATGGCACGCTTTACCGCATAAAAGGATGCGCGGTGCGGGCATCCCGCACACAGTACAGGCGGTCTCACGGGAAGAGCGGGTGCGTCAGTTACATCCAGCTGCTCCTTTACAAGCTCAAGCCCAAGAAAGGCTCCCAGTATCTGTGCTGCAAGCTCGTAGGAGTTCTCGCCGCTCGCCGGCACATCCCCTGTCAGCTTGCCCCTGATACGAATAGACAGCTGATGCTTGCCGCACAGCTGCAGCAGCTTTTCTTCAATAAAGGGGCTCAGCTCCTCTAATACCATGACCTCCTCTACACCACGCAGCGCCTCCAGCACAAACTGCTCCGGGAACGGATGCGGCGTACCGATACGTATAAGCTTTATCTTTGGATGCTCCTGCAGAGCCTCTCTTGCATAAGCAAAGCTCACACCACCGGTAACTACCGCCTGTTTGCAGGTCTCATCTCCTGTCACGATCTCATTGTAGGCTGTCTTTGAGAAAATATCTCCCAACTCCACATTCCGCTTTTCAATCATCGCATGATTAGTAAAGGATAGACGTGGGAAGATCACCCATTTTTTTGAATCCTTCACAAAGCCCTCAAATTCATGTCCGCTAAAGCTATCCGGCACATCGATGTTGGCATAGGCGTGACAGATGCGCGTCGTCGGGCGGAATAAAACCGGTGTGTGATACCTCTGCGAATAGTCAAATGCATCCTGGATCATCCGATATGCTTCTTCCGGAGAGGTCGGATCAAATACCGGAATGCGTGCAAACTCGCCGAAGCGTCTCGTATCCTGCTCTGTCTGGGAGGAGATCGGTCCGGGATCATCTGCAGATACCACGACCATACCACCCTTTACTCCCACATAGGCAAGTGACATCAACGGATCCGATGCGACGTTTAGTCCCACCTGCTTCATCGTCACCAGCGCACGAGCTCCGCTGTAGGCTGCAGCTGCTGCCACCTCCATCGCTGCCTTTTCATTAACCGACCACTCGATGTGCAGATCCTCCCTCGGATACTGTGCTACTGTCTCAATAATCTCAGAGGATGGTGTGCCGGGATACCCCGCCACGAGATTCACCCCCGCTGCCAAGGCACCGAGTGCGATGGCTCCATTTCCCATCAGGTATTTTGTACTCATTTGTTCTCCCTTGCCCGTACGCACAAAACGCCGCATGCTCTGCATGCGGCGCCTCATTTTCATCTAACTGACCGTTTGCCCTTCAGAAACGCACGAAATGCTTTTTTTGTGTCCTTTAATATCCGGTTCGTCAGAATGTATCCATGTGTATTGTCTGTGTAGATCACGACCAGAGTCGGCTTAAAGACGATGCCCCAAAGCTGTCCCCAGTTCTTAAACTGCGTCTGACCTGAAACGCTGACCTCTATGCCTGCCTCACTCACGGTAAGCTCAATGTGGTCATGGTTGTCCTTTAGCGATTTTCTCGCACGAAGATAGACACCGACCGGCTGTATCACCGTGAAAAGTGATAAAAACAGCAGCAGCATGATCCTCAGCCACCACGGGGAAGTCCCCCATAGGGAAATCAGAAGTGCGATCGAGGATGCGATACAGATGATGTTGATCATCGATAAATACGATGAATACGTATAATACATCTGCAGCTGCCACAGATCGCCCGGTTTTACCTCATATGCATACTTAAATTCCATGAAATACATTCCTTTCACAGCTGAATATCTGTCATGTTCAGCTGCACCTCTCTGTGGATTATAACACTTATACTGTTTCCAGGTCAAACCCAAAATACTCTACGGCATTATTATAGGAAATTCCCTTGATGATCTCGCCAAGCAGCTTCTCATCATACGGGTATTCGCCATTTTCTACCCAGCCACCGATCAACTGGCAGAGGATTCTGCGGAAATAATCGTGTCTGGTGTAGGATAGGAAGGAGCGTGAATCCGTCAGCATACCGACAAAATTGCCAAAGGCTGATAGATTCGCCAGTGACTTCATCTGGTTGGTCATGCCGATGTAGTGATCGTTGAACCACCATGCGGAGCCCTGCTGCAGCTTATTTTTCACGCCGCCACCCTGGAAGCAGCCAAGTATCGTTCCGATCGCCTGGTCATCATTCGGATTCAGGGAGTAAATGATCGTTTTAGGCACTTCGTCTGTCGCTGATAATGCATTGAGGAAATCAGCGAGCTGTGCACTGGGTGCATAGTTGTTGATGCAGTCGTATCCGGTGTCAGGGCCTAGCTTTTCGTACATGAGTGCGTTGTTGTCACGCTTGCAGCCATAATGCAGCTGCATAACCCAGCCACGGGCTGCATACTGCCGTGCCATAGCCAGCATAAATGCTGTCTTATATGCTAGATTTTCGGTGGCAGAGGTTTTCTCTCCTGCCAGTGCTTTTTTCAGGATCGTATCGATGGCGGCATCATCTGCAGGCTCATACATCACATACTCGAGTGCATGATCGCTGACGCAGCAGCCATTTGCTGCGAAATAATCCAGGCGATTGCTAAGTGCTGCCTTTAAGGATTCGAAATCAACCACCTCGATGCCTGAGGCTGCAGATAATTTACCGATATATGCTGCAAAATCAGGTTTTTCGATGTTCATCGCCTTGTCCGGTCTCCATGCCGGAAGCACCTGTACCTCGAAGCTATCATCGGCCTTTAGCTTCTGATGATACTCTAAGGAGTCGATCGGATCATCTGTCGTACAGATGAGACGCACGTTTGACTTGCGGATTAGGTTGCGCACGGTAAACTCCTTGCTGCGCAGCTTCTCATTGCACAGATTCCATACCTCTTCTGCGGTATCACCGTTTAGATTGCCCTGATAGCCAAAATAATAGCGAAGCTCTAAATGTGACCAGTGATACAAAGGATTTCCGATGAGCTTGGGCATCGTCTCTGCCCACTTCTGGAACTTCTCACGGTCTGTGGCATCACCTGTGATATACTTTTCATCGACGCCGTTGGTACGCATCTGACGCCACTTGTAGTGATCGCCGCCCAGCCATACCTGTGCGATGTTGTCAAACTGACGATCCTCCCAGATCTCCTGAGGATTGATATGACAGTGATAATCCAATACCGGGATCTTTGTCATATCTGCAAAATTTGTATAGAGATTTTTTGCGGTATCGCTATCCAGCAAAAAATCCTTGTCCATAAATGCCTTCATGGTTTTCCCTCCATTATTATAGTGTTACGCCCTGTTTGAAGATCGCCAGATCTCGATATCCGGCGGCTTCACTTTTTACCTTTTCTCCATTCGCTACGGATAGTACATATTCATAAAATTCCAATCCCAGTGTCTCTAATGTCATGCCGTCCTCTAGTAGTCTTCCGGCATTAAAATCAATCCAGCTCTTTTTCTTTTCATAAAGCGGTGTGTTAGAAGAAATCTTCACCGTCGGAACCGCTCCGCCAAAGGGTGTGCCTCGTCCTGTCGTAAAAAGCACGATCTGTGCTCCGCTGACGGCGAGGGCTGTGCTGGCCACGAGATCATTGCCGGGTGCGCTCAGCAGATTCAGTCCACACTCATGAAGCGGCTGTGCATAGGATAGTACATCTACTACCGGAGCCGAGCCGGATTTTTGTGTGCAGCCTAGTGCCTTGTCCTCGAGCGTGGAAATACCGCCTTTTTTATTACCGGGAGACGGATTCTCGTAGATCGTCTGATTGTGCCGGCGATAATAATCCTTGAAATCGTTGATCAGATGCACCGTTTTTTCAAAAGTCTGCTCATTTATGCAGCGATCCATCAGAATCGTCTCTGCACCGAACATCTCCGGTACCTCGGTCAGTATCGTAGAACCGCCTGCACTAGTCACAAGATCTGACAGCTCACCGACCACGGGATTAGCCGTAATGCCGCTTAGTCCGTCAGAGCCGCCGCATTTCATGCCGATGACCAGCTTAGAGATAGGCTGAGAAGTGCGCTTAAAGCCCTCCGCCTGTGCGGCAAGCTCTCCAAGCAGCTCTCTGGCTGCTTCTATCTCATCTTCCACATCCTGACATACCAAAAACCGTACGCGACTCTTATCATAATCGCCCAGATATGGCTTTAATACGTCGATGTTGGAATTCTCACAGCCGAGCCCAAGCACGAGTACACCTCCGGCATTCGGATGATTGATCAGTCCTGCCAGTGCCCTTCTCGTATTTTCCTGATCGTCCCCCATCTGTGAACAGCCATACGGATGTGAAAAAGCTACCACTGCCTCTATCGCATCACTTACCAGATCCTGGCAATGCTCTGCTATCGCTCCCGCAATGGAATTGACACAGCCGACAGTCGGCACGATCCACAGCTCGTTTCGAACACCTACCTTGCCATCCGCTCTCTCATAGCCCATAAAGGTGCGATCCTTTTCGGGGAGAGTACAAGGGCGTACCTTTCCGCCGTTCGGATGGTAGGTGTAGGTTAGATCATCGCCCAGACCGGTTCTCAGGTTATGTACATGTATGTGCGCGCCCTCACCTACCGCCTCTTTTGTATACCCGATGGGGAAGCCGTATTTGATCACGGCTTCTCCTGCTGCCAGCGGCCGCAGTGTAAACTTATGGCCTCTGGCGATATCCTCTGCCAAGGTCACCGCTTTCTCGTCCACTATAAGCGTCTCTCCCCCGGCAAAGTCGCGCAAAGCAACGGCTACGTTGTCCGCAGCGTTAATCCTTATAAATTCCTGCATGTCTAGTAAGCCTCTTTCTCAGAAAGCACCTGTTCATAGGCAGCCTTCATTCCTTTTTCCTGGATCAGGTTATAGTAGCCCTCTACGAGTGCTGTCATATCTGTAATATCGCTGCCCCAGTAATCTGTTCTGGCTACGATATCTGCCACAGATGCATCCTTCATAAATGCCATGATCTCCTCGCCGTCGTTTGCGTTGTCCGTGCGATAAAAGGCGATCAAGGCTGCCATAGAGAAGGTAAGTGCCGGCGGATATGCGCCGTATTTTTCCTTGTACTCTAAGATCGTAGGCAGTACACGCACCTGGAATTTGCTCACTGAATTGAGTGCGATGGATAACAGCATGTGACGGATGAACGGGTTAGAGAAGCGCTCTAGGACTGCCTTTCCAAAGTTGATATCCGTCTCGGTATTGCCAAGCGTCGGAACGATCTCATCAAAAATACATTTTTTCAAAAATGCGGATACTGTCTCATCCTTTAAGCACTCGCCGACCGTCTCTAAGCCATACAGATATGCGCCAAGCACCATAGAGGTGTGTCCGCCGTTTAGGATACGAACCTTGCGCTTTTTATACGGCTTTACATCGTCGGTCCATACGATATTATAGCCTGCCTTGTTAAACGGCAGCTCATCCTCGTGATGTCCCTCGATAACCCATAAATGGAAGATCTCAGCGGTATCGAGACAGTGATCCTCATAGCCGATCTCCTCCCAGAGCAATTTATCTTCATCCTTCGGATAGCCGGTCACGATACGGTCTACGAGGGAATTACAGAAATCACATTCCTCGTTGATCCAGGTGATAAAGCCCTCCGGCAGCTCCCAAAGAGCGGCATATTTTAGGATATATTCCTTTAAAAAGCCTGCGTTGTTGTCGATTAGCTCGCACGGAATCAGGATAAATCCGGGCAATCCCAGCTCATATCTCTTGTAGAGCAGCTGTGTGAGCTTTGCAGGATAAGACTTTGCCGGGCGATCCGTCAGCTTCTCCGTGCCTAAATACTCGATGCCTGCCTCTGTTGTATTGGAGATGATGAAGCGGAAATCCGGATTGGCTGCCAGCTCCATGTAAGCATCAAATTCATGATAGGGATTTACGCAGCGGCTGATCACGTCGATGTGTGTGCGCTCATTTACCGTCTCACCGTTTTCGATTCCTCTCAGATACAGATTATATTCACAGTTCTGGGCGCTTAGTGTCTCACACATGCCTTTTTCTATCGGCTGTACGATAACGACCTTGCCTTCCCAGACTCCCTTTTCATTCAGCTTGTATAAAAAGTAGTCTACAAATCCACGAAGGAAACCACCCTCACCAAACTGTATTACTCTCTCTTTTGCCATGTTTTTTCCCTCCATATTACCTCTTATAATACGTTAGCCCTTAACAGGTGCTAAGGGCCAACGCTTTTTGTAAATTCTTACGCGAATCAAGAGCCGAGTACATTCGGCAGGAACAAACTGATCTCAGGAATATATGTAATGAGCATCAGTGTAACGAGCATACATACATAGAACGGAAGCGTAGCTTTTACGAGGCGCTCCATCTTTACCTTGCTGACTGCAGAACCGATAAAGAGCACTGCTCCTACCGGAGGTGTCAGAAGACCGATACCACAGTTTAGAACCATCATAATACCGAACTGTACCGGGTCGATACCGATTGAGGTAGCTATCGGAAGCAGGATCGGGGTAGCGATCAGGATGATCGGTGCCATATCCATGATACATCCGAGTACGAGCAAGATCAGGTTCAGCAGTAATGCTACGATATACGGATTTGAGCTGATGCCGGTGATGGCAGCGGCTGCCATATCAGGCACGTGTAATCTGGTCAGGCAGTTTCCGAATACTGCTGAGGTTGCGATCAAGATCAATACGATGGAAAGTGTATTCACACAATCCTCTAAGGACTTCCATACGCCCTTCCAATCGAGTCCCTTGTAGATAAATACGGATACGATCAGTGAGTAGATAACGGCGATCGCTGCAGACTCGGTTGCTGTAAATGCACCGCCTACTACGCCGACTACTACGATGATAACGGCTGCCAGTGCCCAGAAGGATACGCTAAGCTGCTTTACAAAATTCTTCAGGGAGAACTTCGCACCCTTCGGATAGTTGCGCTTCTTTGAGATGATGTAGGAGCCAACCATCAAAGAGATAGCAAGCAATGCGCCCGGCAGATATCCTGCTAGGAACAATGCACCTACGGAAATTCCACCTGCTGAGGTAGCATAGATAACCATGTTGTGAGAAGGCGGTACCAGCAAGCCCTCACAAGAAGAAGTGATCGTAACGGCTGCAGAGAAATCATCGTCATAGCCCTGCTCTACCATCATCGGGATCAAAATCGTTCCAAGAGATGCGGTATCTGCAGATGCAGAACCGGAAATACCACCGAAGAAATAAGATGCTACGATGTTAACCATCGCCATACCACCGGTCATCCAGCCTACACATGCATCAGCAAGTGCGATCAGCTTTTCGGAAATACCACCGGTACCCATCAAAACACCCATGGTGATAAAGAACGGTACTGCCATCAGTGAGAAGGAGCTGATACCCTTTACCATGAACTGACACAACGTAGAGAGCGGAAGCCCCTGTGCCATCAAACAAAATACGGAAGATAATGCGACTGCATAAGCAATCGGGAAACGAAGGAGAATCATTACTAAAAAGCTAATCAGTAAGACCGCAATCGCTGTAGAATTAGATGCTGCTGCTAAAATCATGCTTCTTCTCCTCCCTTCACAAAGAATGAACGAATGTGGGTATACAAAGCCTCGATCTCAAAGATGAGCATCGCCACACCAGCTAAGCATACCGGGAAATACATCCAAAAACGGGATAACCAGGTCATAGAAACATAGTAGCCCTTCGCGCCGATGGTGGATGCATAGTTCCAGCCTTCCACGATCATAATAACCGCGAGTATCAATACGGCTGCATCGGATAGAATATCCAGAGCCTTTACTGCCATCTTTGGCATATAATTGTCGAGCGCGGTCATGCGGATATGTGCGCCGCGTCGAATCGCAAGAGCTGCGGAAAGTACCGCCATGTAGCTCATTAATGTCAAAATCGTCTCCTCCGTCCATGCCGGATCGGGGATGAATGAAACGTACCGTCCGAGTACCTGGTAGCAGGTGATCACGATATCTGCGATAAGAAGCAGCTTGCATAGCACGAGCACGATCTTGTCTACCGTGTCATAAAAGGGACGGATCTTGTCGAGTTTTTCGAAAATAGCAGGCATTTTCAACTCTCCTTTCCTTTTTTTGATCTACTTTTGGGTTAAAATGAGCGGGCGCAGAACCAGATTTGGCTTCTCGCCCGCTCCACACACTCACATATTTTTAAGGACTTTTTTAGTTTGCAAAGTCAAGCAGCTGCTGATACAGATCCTCCTGACCTGCGATGTTCTCCTCGATAACCTTCTTTGTAGCTTCCTTCCAAGGTGTCAGATCATCAACCTCTACTACGTTGCAGCCCTCATCCTTTAATGCCTGGATGGTCTCTTCCTCTGCCTGAGCGGAGATCTCTTTACAATATGCACTTGCCAACTTACCAGCCTCGGTCATAGCCTCCTGCTGTGCCTCGGTTAAGCTATCCCATGCTTCGTCTGTGATAACGACCTGTACTGCACCTAAGGTGTGTCCGTCAAGGATCAGGTTGTTTGCTACCTCAGGGAATGCATTAGACTTGTAGTTAGAAGCAGGCTGCTCAGCAGCGTCTACTACACCGGTCTGTAATGCAGAATATAACTCGCCGAAGGATACTACAGTCGGGCTGCCGCCTAAGCCTTCTACCAGACCGTTCATAACCGGGTCGTTAGATACACGGATCTTCATGCCGTTTAAGCTCTCGATACCTGTAAGCTCCTGATTTGAGAAGAAGTGACGGAAGCCTTCCTCGCCGTAGAAGAGTCCGCGGATACCGGAACCATTCTCTGAGGGCTCAGCCAAAATCTCCTGTGCTAAATCAGACTCTGCGAAATTCCACCAATGCTCTCTGCTCTCCCAGGTGTAAGGAAGAGAAAGAAGCATAGACTTCTCTCCGCCGTAGCTGGATAATGCGAATGCAGAGATACGTGACATCTGGATGGTACCTGCTCCACCGAGCATAGCGTCTAATACGTCGTTCTCAGCGCCAAGTACACCGGATGCCTGTAAGTCGATGGTGATGGAGCCGCCGGAAAGTCTCTCAACCTCTTCCTTGAACTTGCTGTCCATCTGACCTACGATGGTGTCTAGCGGGTTAACCTCTGCCATAACGAGTGTAACTGCCGGATCATTCGCTGCAGCTGCATCGGAAGTATCCTCTGCCTCTGCCTCATCTGCTGCATCAGCGGTCTCCTCTGTGGTCTCCTCTGCTGCAGAATCAGTTGATGCGCTCTCCTGTGCCTGCAATCCACATGCTGTCATGGAAAATGCCATAACTCCCACGAGCATCAGTGAAACGATTCTCTTTTTCATTGTGTGTCCTCCCTAAATAAATAGATTTTCTTTTTCGACCAGAGCAGCGTGGGTATCACCTCTGCTACTCTGACATGTTAGTTGATGTCATTATCATAGCATTCTGACATGTTAGTGTAAAGTGGTAATATCTACCAAATACACTTTTTTAATTTTGTGTAATCTGCATATATTTTTTTAACGTCGCGCGGACTGCACCGGGGCCTGCGAGCAGCTCTGATACGAGCATCTCGATCTTCTCACCGATGCCTGCGGCATACAGATCGATGCCAAAAATATTCGCATTTGATAAAATCGGGCGCAGCTTATCGCTTAGTGAAGCATTCTCACCGAGGGATACACCGGATAGCATACCGGTAAGCTCTCCTAGCATCGGATCAAAAGACAGTTCAAAGGTCTGTCCCTCATCATCCACTCCGATCAGATAGCGCAGCCAGCCTGCGATCGCAAGCGGAATATAGTAAAGCTCCCTTGCGCTGCCGTATCTTTCCACATAGGATTTGATGGTCTCACCATATCGGATACCGACCTTCTGGGAGGTATCACAGGCGATACGCTGAGGCGCATCCGGGATGAAGGGATTGGGCAGACGCTGCTCTATGACCTCCTTTACGAAGGCATCCGGGCTTAAAATACCAGGATCGCATACGACCTTCATGCCCTCCTTCGGGCCGATCCCCTCTACCAGTGCTCTCAGCTGCTCATCTTGCATCTCTGCCGCTATCGATGTATAGCCCAGCAGACAGCCGTATACTGCCAGCGCGGTATGAAGGGGATTTAAGCAGGTCGTCACCTTCATGCGCTCCACTTCATTTACGGTGTCTCTGCTCGTCAGATAGACTCCTGCCTTTTCTAATGCCGGGCGTCCGTTCGGGAATTTGTCCTCGATCACGAGATACTGCGGTCCTTCGGCGTTGACAAAGGGTGCGATGTAGGTATGCTTTTCTGTCACTATAGGCTGCATAGCCTCTATGCCGTCTGCCTCCAGCGCGTCTGCGATCTCGCTGCTAGGGCGCGGTGTGATCTTGTCGATCATCGACCAGGGGAAGGTGATCCTTGACTCATCGGATAGATATGTCAAAAATTCTTCCTCTACGTAGCCGCGTGAGGCCCATTCTCTCGCTACGGTAAGCACTGCCGTCTGCAGCTTTTCTCCATTGTGGGAGCAGTTGTCCATGCTCACTACGGCAAGCGGTGCGCCACAGGTTAAAAAGCGATGATATAGCATCGCTGTCACGACCGCCATGGCACCTGCTGCCTGCGCAGGACCTCCCTCTAAATCCGGAAGCACGTACGGCAGATAGCTTCCATCAGAGCCCTTTAGCGCATAGCCTTTTTCGGTTACGGTAAAGGATATCAGCTGAAGCTGCGGATCTGCAAATATCTGCTCCAGCCTCTGTCTGCCTCCTGCATTCGCAGGAATCGCCTCAGAGAGCGAGCCGAGCACTCTCTTGTCGGTAGAGCCGTCTGCCTTTAAGGTCACTGCCAGCACCAGATTATCATACGGCTCATAGATTTTAGTGATAATGTCTGTATCAAAGGTCTCAGCGCAGATGATACCGGTATCTGCCTCGCCCTCTTCTAATAAGCGGTCTGCGATTCCACCGATAAATATACGAAAAATATTGCCCACACCAAAGTGTACCCATTTCGGTGCTGACATGGTATGTTCCCTGATACCCTTTATGTCATATTTTGGGGTAGAAATACCAATGCGCTGCCATTCACCGGCGTCCTTTATACCCTCCAGATTTAATTTCATACTCAAATAAATCCCCCTTTTATTTGTCGTTTGCGAATTCTCCCATGTCAAACAGATGCGGTGCCAGACGATTCATAGCATCAATATCACCGATGACACGACTCAAGTGCATCGAAAGTGCGCTGCGATACCCTTCCTTGTCTCTCGCCTCGATGAGTCGAAGC
The DNA here is from genome assembly GCA_963594555.1 of Lachnospiraceae bacterium. Classification (GTDB taxonomy): domain Bacteria; phylum Bacillota; class Clostridia; order Lachnospirales; family Lachnospiraceae; genus W0P33-017. The sequence goes on from CAVBEI010000025.1 coordinate 18,013, forward strand.
AAATCCTCATGGTCTGCCACGGTTCGATCCTTGTTCACGTTGTCCAAATCGACCAACAGACGCACGCGGCTGTAATGAGCCATCGTCGAGCCGATGATATCAGCAGCCAGCTGCTGCCCTGCCACACGATAGGTCACTGCATGAAATTTGTTGTCGTTGCACAGATACTCATAGGATGTCTCATGATTACGCGGCTGCTCACCGATACGCTCGCATTCTCCGGCATATTTTCGCATCTCTGCGATATCCTCATCCGTCACACGCTCAAAAAGAGCGTCCGTCATCGCGACCTCGAGCGTCTTACGGATAAACCACTCCTGGCGTGCCCGCTTGATATCGATCCTTGAGATCATGGATTTTGACTGTGGAAAAATATCCACCATGCCCTCTGATTGAAGGCGCACGAGTGCCTCACGCGCCGGCGTACGGCTCACGTTATAGCGTTCTGCCAGCTTGGCGGCAGATACCGGCTCACCCGGCTTTAAGGCAAAGGTCATGATATCCTTTCTGCACTTGTCATACGTCTGTTGATTTAATGATTTGTCCATAGCTATCCCCTTTGGTTTCTTTAGATAAAATCTGCACGCATCGGCGTGAAGATATCGAGCAGCTTGACTGCCGTCAGGCAATCAATGCCGTGAGATACATTCGGTCCTACGATATACGTATCTCCTGCCTGCAAGGTCACATCCTCCTTGCCCTCTTCATGAAAGATCAGGCTGCCCTCGATGATATAGCCGATCTGCTCATGCGGATGCGCATGCATCTCGCCCTTTGCGCCCGGCTCAAATAACAGCTCCACATTCATGATGTTATCGCTGTAGGCTAAGACCTTGCGGCGAGTGCCGCCGCCAAGATCTTTGTATTCCTTCTCACTATTTTTTACAAACATGGTTTTCTCCTTATTATCCGCGAACCTTTTTTACAAGTGCTACTGCCTCTGCGGTCAGCTCTGCGATCTTGTCATACTGCTTCGCATCTACGAGATCTGCCTTTACCATCCAGCTGCCGCCGCAGGCTGCGATCTTGCCAAAGGAGAGATACTCCTCGATATTTTTTGCATTGATGCCGCCGGTCGGCATGAATTTTACGCCGGTATAGGGTGCTGCCATCGCCTTGATCATAGCCAGGCCGCCTGCCTGCTCTGCCGGGAAGAACTTCAATACCTTTAGGCCTCTCTTTACGCCCTGTGCCACCTCTGAGGGTGTGATGCAGCCGGGCAAAACGAGGATATCCTTTGACAGACAGTAGTCTACGATCTCGGGATCAAAGCCGGGGCTTACGATAAAACGTGCTCCTGCTGCCACGGCGCGATCCACCTGATCGATGGTAAGCACCGTACCTGCGCCGACTAGCATGTCCGGGAAATTCTTCGTCATAATCCTGATGGATTCCTCTGCTGCATCCGTACGGAAGGTCACCTCCGCACACTTTAAGCCTCCCTTGCACAGCGCCTCTGCCAAGGGATAGGCATCCTCTGCACGATTCAATACAACTACGGGTACGACACCGTAGCCTGCTAATTGTTCTAATATATCACTCATGATAATCTCCTTTTTTACGGCTGTTTGCCGATGTATGCCAAAATACCGCCATCTACGTATAAAATATGTCCGTTCACTGCATCCGATGCATCCGATGCCAAAAATACCGCAGGACCTGTGAGCTCCTCAGGCTTTAGCCACCGATTTGCCGGTGTCTTGGCACAGATAAACTGATCAAACGGATGCTTTGAGCCATCCGGCTGCACCTCTCGCAGGGGCGCGGTCTGCGGTGTCTCGATGTAGCCCGGTCCTATACCATTGCACTGGATGTTATACTGTCCGTACTCGGAGCAGATATTTTTTGTGAGCATCTTTAGTCCGCCCTTTGCCGCTGCATAGGCGGATACTGTCTCTCGCCCCAGCTCTGACATCATAGAGCAGATGTTTATTATCTTGCCGTGGCCTTTTTTGATCATGGACGGGAGCACCGCCTTTGATACGATAAAGGGGGCATTCAAATCTACGTCAATGACCTGACGGAACTGCTCAGCGCTCATCTCGGTCATGGGAATACGCTTGATGATACCGGCGTTGTTTACGAGAATATCGATCACGCCAAGCTCTGCCTCGATACGGGAAATAAGCGCATTTACCGCATCCTCATCTGTCACGTCGCACACATAGCCGTGCGCCTCTATGCCAAGCTCCCTGTAGGAAGCCAGTCCTTTGTCTACAAGCTCCTGATTGATATCATTGAACGCAATCACGGCTCCCGCGCGTGCATAGGCTGATGCGATGGCAAAGCCGATGCCGTAGGACGCTCCTGTTACCAGGGCGAGCTTGCCCTCCAGTGAAAAATTCTTTGAAAAGGAATCCATATCAGCTCCTCCTAACGAAGATTTTGTGTCGGAATGTGATCCATGTCGTCAAACTCCTGATTCTCTCCACCCATCGCCCAGATAAAGGTGTAGCTGCAGGTACCGGCTCCGGCGTGAATCGACCAGGACGGCGAAATGACCGCATCCTCATTGTGCATCACGATATGTCTCGTCTCCTCGCCCTCTCCCATAAAATGGAAAACGGCCTGATCCTCCGGGATCTCAAAATATGTATAGATCTCCATCCTGCGCTCATGTGTGTGTGCAGGCATCGTATTCCATACACTGCCGGGCTCGAGCACGGTCATGCCCATGCACAGCTGACAGGTCTGTAGTACATCCGGATGAATAAACTGATTGATGACGCGCTTATTCGACAGCGCAGCATCGCCAAGCGGACGTTTTGCAGCATCTGCGAGTGTCAGAAGCTTCGTCTCATAGGCTCTGTGTGCAGGTGCACTCACCATGTAGAATTTGGCGGGTTTTTCCCGGTCTGCAGAAGAAAACAGCACCTTCTTAGCACCCATCGTGATATAGAGACAGTCCTTGTAGCCGAGCACATATTCCTTATCATCCACCCGGATACTGCCGGTGCCTCCCAGATTAAAGATTCCGATCTCTCTGCGCTGCAGAATGTAATCGGTTCCAAAGCAGCCGTATACGTCGATGCCGTCATCCAGCGAAACCTCACGGTCTACCGGCATGCAGCCAAACGTAACCATGCGATCCACGTGGGAATATACCGCGCGCACCTGGTTCGGCTGATACAGTCCTGTGATTAAAAATTCGTCACGCAGCTCCTGCGTGGTATAACGCTTCACATCTTTTTGATTTGCAGAGTAACGAATGTCCATGTAGGTTCTCCTCTCAGATTTTATTTTATCAACTAACATGTTACTCCACTTCAATATAGCACGGCAATTATTAGAATGCAAGAAAAAAGAGCCTGTTAGAGGCTCTTTTTTTCAACGTATACATCTAAAATTTTATGTGCTACCGCAAGCTTTGATAGCTTCGGCAGCTGCACCATACCATCTGCCGATATGAGCGTGACTACATTCGTCGCAGTCCCAAAGCCTGCACCCTCGGTGCGCAGATCATTCGCCGCGATGAGATCGAGCTTTTTTTTCTCGAGCTTGGCACGGGAATTGTCTAACACATGCTCCGTCTCCATGGAAAAACCGCATACGAACTGGTCAGCACGCTTTCTCGCCGCGAGCGTACCGATGATATCTGTCGTTCGTTCGAGCAGAAGCGAGGTGTCTCCTTCGTGCTTTTTTATCTTTTGGTCGGCGCAGCTGGCCGGACGATAATCCGCTACGGCTGCTGCCATGATCAGTGCATCGCTATCGTCAAAGCGTGCATCTAATGCCTCGTACATATCCTGTGCGGATACGACAGGCACGACCTCCACAAAGGGCGGAGGCGAAAGCGAGGTCACGCCGCTGACTAAGGTGACCGATGCGCCGCGCTGCATGGCAGCCCGCGCGAGGTCATAGCCCATCCGTCCGGTAGAATGATTTGTCAAAAACCGCACCGGATCAAGCGGCTCACGAGTCGCTCCGGCACTGATAAGTATTTTTTTCCCGGTCAGATCCTTCTCGCAGGCAAGCGCTGCCTCGATATAGGAAAATAAAGCCTCCGGCTCAGGCATCTTGCCCGCTCCGCAATCTCCGCAGGCTAATCGTCCGCTCGCCGGATCGATCACATGCATGCCATAATGTGTGAGCGTGCGCAGATTGTCCTGCACAATAGGATTTTCATACATATTTGTATTCATCGCTGGAGACACATAGATCGGTGCGCGCGTAGCCATAACAGTCGTCGTGAGCATATCATCCGCGATGCCATGAGCGAGCTTGCCGATTACATTTGCACTCGCCGGTGCGATTAAAAATAAATCCGCCTGCTTGGCGAGGGATACATGCTCGACCTTGAACTCGAAATTACGGTCAAAGGTATCGACGAGACATTTGTGGTTTGTCAGCGTCTCGAAGGTGATGGGATTGATAAAATTCGTCGCATTTTTCGTCATGATGACGTGAACCGACGCATGCTGCTTGACGAGCAGACTCGCAAGCGTAGCGATCTTGTAGGCGGCGATGCTGCCGGTGACTCCAAGGACGATGGTTTTTCCCGCAAACATTAGGCTTCCTCCTGCATATCCTCGAGTCTGCCGTGGCGCTCATAGCTGGTGATGCGCTGCACGTGATTTTTTTCATCCACAAATACGACGGTCGGATGATGCCCGGCTGCCTCCTCAGGTGTCATCGTAGCATAAGCCATGAGAATAATCTTATCTCCGGTGGAGACGCAGCGGGCTGCCGCGCCGTTTAGACAGATCATGCCGCTGCCACGCTCTCCTGCGATGGTATAGGTCTCGAAACGGCTGCCGTTGTTCACATCGACGATCTGTACCTTTTCGTATTCTAAGATCCCTGCAGCCTCTAACAGCTCTTCATCGACCGTGATGCTGCCGACATAATCCAGCTCTGCCTGTATGACGGTGGCGCGGTGAATCTTTCCTTTTAATAATTCGATCTCCATAGCATTACTCCACGATAAAGTTATCAATCAAACGGGTTTTTCCGATGTAGACAGCCAGCGCCACCAGCATCGGCTTTTTCACGGTATCGATCTGCTGCATCGTAAGCCCATCTACTGCCTTCACATAGTCGATGCGAGCGAGCGGCTCTGCCTCGATGAGTGCCTTCATCTGGGCAATGATTTTTTTCGTATCGGTCTCTCCTGCCTCAACACTAGCCTGTCCGCAGGCAACCGCACGTGATAATACGAGCGCCGCCTGACGCTCAGTAGCAGACAGATACGTGTTACGGGAGCTTTTTGCCAGGCCATCCTCCTCACGGATGATCGGGCAGCCTACGATGGTCAGATCCATGTTCAGATCCTCCACCATACGGCGGATCACCGCGAGCTGCTGTGCATCCTTTTGTCCGAAATAAGCACGTGTGGGCTGTACGATGTTAAACAGCTTGTTTACCACCGTACATACTCCGCGAAAATGTACCGGACGTGATAATCCACACAATTCCTCTGTCAGCACGGACATATCCACATAGGAGCAAAAGCCCTCCGTATACATCTCTGAAGGTTCCGGGTGAAAAATCAGATCTGCGCCAAGCGACTCACAGTAGGCGCTGTCCTTTTCTAAATCTCTCGGATAGCTCTCTAGGTCCTCTCCCGGTCCAAACTGCATGGGATTGACAAAGATGCTGACGACCACGCGGTCATTTTCTGTGCGTGCGCGGCTGATCAGACTGCCATGTCCCTCGTGAAGGTAGCCCATGGTAGGGACAAGACCGATGCTGCAGCCCTCTTTTTTCCATGCCTTTAGCTGTGTTCTTACTTCTTCTATAGTAGTAGCGATTTGCATACTTTTCTCCTCTAATAAAGTTTCTCTAATACATCATCCGCGATGCCGTACGTCTGCGCCTGTGTCGGGAACGTGCCTGCCTTGACCTCTGCGGTATAATCCGCAAATGCCTGCTTCATCAGGCTCCCTACCTCTGCAAAGTGCTTGACAAATTTCGGCACATAGTCAGAAAACATACCCAGCATATCCTGATATACGAGTACCTGTCCGTCACAGCCTGCTCCTGCTCCGATACCGATAGTGGGGATAGAGATCGATTTCGTGATCTTCTCTGCGATGGGCGCCGGTACACATTCTAATACGAGCATGGATGCACCTGCTTCCTCGACGCGTTTGGCGTCATCTAACAGTTTTTGTGCCGCCTCTAGCGTCTTGCCCTGCACCTTAAAGCCACCAAAAGCATTGATGGACTGCGGCGTTAGGCCTAAATGAGCGCATACAGGAATAGAAGCAGCTACGATGGCGCGAATCTGTTCGCACACACTGGCTCCTCCCTCGAGCTTTACGCCGTTGGCACGGCCTTCCTTCATGAGTCTTCCTGCGTTGGTGACTGCATCATAGATCGATGCCTGATACGACATAAAGGGCATGTCGGCGAGAATAAATGCATTCTTCGCGCCGCGTGCCACTGCCGCGGTGTGATGGATCATATCCTCCATCGTGACAGACAAGGTGTCCTCTAGTCCGAGCATCACCTGTCCCAAAGAATCTCCGATCAACAGCACGTTGATCCCTGCTTCGTCCATGAGCTTTGCCATCGAATAGTCGTAACAGGTCAGCATCGTGATCTTGTCTTGGCTTTCTTTTTGCCCGCGAAGCGTCAGTACAGTGTTTTTCATTATGTAATTTCCTCCAATATAGGGGTATGATCCCGCGTCTGCGGGTACCATCCTCGCACACTATACCACCTTTGGAGGAAAAAGTAAACCGCGGTTTGCCCTAAAAAAGCCCCTCTACCTGTTCCCATATACGCTGTGAGAGCTTATCCGGTGGCAGCGTTCCGTCTACGAAAATCACCGTCTCCTCCGGCTGCTTTTCAAAGGCACGCAAATAGTTTTCCCGTGTCGCGATAAGGCGGGATTTTTTCTCGAAGAGCTCCTGGTGCTGGCGATTTGCTGCGATACGCGCCATAGAGACCTCCGGGTCGACATCGATAAATATGGTCGCTGTCGGACGCAGCAGCTCCTTGCAGGGCGCATTCATCGCGATGACATAATCCATCGGCATATCGACGCTGTGATACGCATACGAGGAAAAATAATACCGGTCAGAAATGACCGTGATGCCTTCGTCAAGCTTTGCTTTAATTCCGTTCACCTCGTTTTGCAGATGATCCATCCTGTCTGCCGCAAACAGTGCTGCGATAGCGCGGTTATCCGTTTTGACACGCCCGATCATGATCTGATGAATGAGCGAGCCGATAGGTCCGTCCGTCGGCTCCATGGTCGTATATACAGGCACGCCGTTCTCTTTTATGTGCTGCGCAAGATATTTGATTTGTGTACTTTTTCCGCTGCCATCGATGCCCTCAAAGGCAAAGAAGCGTCCCTTTGTCTGATGTTCCATATTTCTATTCTCCTAGTCTGTGTCGTTTTTGAATTTATTTTTTGCCTCACCTTCGTTTTGCGAATCGACGAAATAAACCATAATGATGATTTTGAACAGCAGAATTCTCATTGACAAATAATATGATAGAGCAATCGGGTTTCCCAGCACATCAATCCT
>CAVBEI010000026.1:0-24180 GCA_963594555.1 Lachnospiraceae bacterium
GTCTACTGCAGGGCAAAAAAGCCATCTGCTCTCCAGGCATGGAGGAGGGCTTGACCAGCGCGATCGTTACGATGGCACCTGCAGTGCGGGATGGCAATATCATCACCAGCCGCGGCATGGGAACTGCAGTTGATTTTGCAATGGAAATATTAAAATATTATGCAGATGCAGAAACGGTGAAAACCATCGCAAAGAAGATTCTCTATCAGCTATAAATAGTCTTGCTTGGAGGCATATGCTATGAGTAACACCGTAAAAAATAAACAAAAGCAAAACGAACCGTATGTGGCAGCTGCCGATCGCATTGTGCGCACCGGCAGACATATGGGAACGATATTTTTGGCAGCAGTTGCGTTACTTTTTATTATAGTAGGTTCTGTCATGCTCTTTGTGGAGGGCATACAGGAGCGCTATCTGATCTATCTGATCAGCGCCCTGCTGATCGCCTTTGGTATCGGGCTGATCGTCAAATATTATGTCACAGAAGCCTATCGAAGCATGCATGATTACAGCTTTTCCGCGGGAGCACTGATCGTTATATTAGGCGGCAGTGCACTTGCGCGTGCGAGTGAGCTTACCGGACAGATCAGTATATTAGCAGGACTTTTCGTGCTTGCGACAGCAGTTGTGATGCTTCAGCAGGCACTGCAGCTGCATGTTATGCGAAAAAGTGTCTGGCCGCTTGTGCTGGTGCTGTCACTTCTTACGATGCTTTCGGCAGTTGTGCTGCTCTTTGATCTGCATGTTTTGACCGATAATATCGAAAATATAGCCTACTGGATATTGCTGCTTGCAGGAATACTCACGCTTATTTGCATGATCATCGTATGGGTTGGCGTGCGCATGTTTCTTAATCAGGAAAAAACAGAGCTGCTGCGCAGGCAGGAGGATCAAAAGCAGGCGATCGAGCGGGCTATAGAGCAGGACCATTTAAAACAAAAGCTAAAGGACATCGAATCGGTAGCGCAGGCCTCTTCGCAGGAGGCATTGGAGGATGTGACTGAGCAGACGGAGTCTGTTACGATTCCGGTGGAGGAAGAGTAATTGCAAAACGGAGGAGCCTTCCTTGGATTTATTTGATTATATGCGCGAACAGAATATGGAAAGGGAAGCTCCTTTAGCTGCCAGGATGCGACCGACCTCGCTTGAGGAGGTGGTCGGTCAGGAGCACATCATAGGGAGGGATCGGCTGCTTTACCGCGCGATCTATGCCGATAAGCTAAGCTCTATCATCTTTTACGGTCCGCCGGGTACAGGAAAGACCACGCTTGCAAAGGTCATAGCACATACGACCAGTGCCATTTTTACACAGATCAATGCGACCTCAGCCGGAAAAAAGGATATGGAAGAGGTCGTGGCACAGGCGAAGGATAATCGCGGCATGTATGGCAAAAAAACGATTCTTTTTATCGATGAGATTCATCGCTTTAACAAGGGTCAGCAGGATTACCTTTTGCCGTTTGTCGAGGATGGAACGGTCATTTTGATCGGAGCGACGACAGAAAATCCATATTTTGAGGTAAACGGGGCTCTGCTATCGCGCTCCATTATTTTTGAGCTAAAGCCTTTATCAAAGGAGAACATACGTGTGCTTTTGCGCCGAGCCGTGACTGATTGCGAAAAGGGTATGGGAAGTTATCATGCCACATTAGAACCGGAGGCAGAGGAATTTTTGGCAGATGTGTCAAACGGAGATGCCAGAGCGGCGCTTAGCGCCATAGAGCTGGGCGTTTTAACTACAGAGCCATCTAAGGAGGACGGAAGGATTCACATCACACTTTCGGTGGCGCAGGAGTGTATCCAAAAGCGTGTATTAAAATATGATAAAAACGGAGATAATCATTACGATACGATCTCCGCATTTATAAAAAGCATGAGGGGGTCTGACCCCGATGCAGCAGTTTACTATCTGGCGCGGATGCTCTACGCCGGAGAGGATGTCAAATTTATCGCCAGACGCATGATGATCTGCGCATCAGAGGATGTGGGCAATGCAGATCCGCAGGCATTGCAGGTCGCCACGGCAGCAGCTCTTGCCGTAGAACGTGTCGGCATGCCGGAGGCACAGATCATACTGTCTCAGGCAGTCAGCTACATCGCCAGTGCACCAAAGAGCAATGCGGCCTGCGAAGCGATCGGGCGTGCGATGAAGGTGGTTGCACAGACAAAGACACCGCCGGTACCGGTACATCTGCAGGATGCACATTACAAGTCATCAGGAAAGCTAGGACACGGTGTGGGCTATAAATATGCACATGCATATCCGCACCACTATGCGGCCCAGCAGTATTTACCGGAGGGCTTGACGCAGGAGGTGTTTTATGAGCCGTCTGACAATGGCTATGAGCAGACGATTCGCACCTATTTAGAACAGGTAAAACAATGGAAACAGGAACAGGAGGATCAGGAATGAAGCGATACGATCAGATGACAAGGGATGAGCTATTAGCGGAATATACTTTTCTGCAGCAGGAATACAAGGGCTTTGAGGAGGCCGGACTGCAGCTGAATATGGCACGTGGCAAGCCGGAGAGTAAGCAGCTGTCTCTTTCCATGCCGATGATGGATCTGTTAAATTCCGATAGCGATTGTCTCGCTTTAGATGGAACGGATTGCCGTAACTATGGTGCACTCGATGGAATCCCTGAGGCAAAGGAGCTCATGGCAGGCATCATGGAATGTGAGCCCTCACAGGTGATCGTATATGGAAATGCCAGCCTAAATGTGATGTTTGATGCGGTTTCCCGTTATATGCTGCACGGTGTGTGCGGCGGAGTGCCGTGGTGTAAGCAGGGAGCTGTCAAGTTTTTATGTCCTGTGCCGGGCTATGACAGACATTTTGCGGTGACTGAGAGCCTGGGTATTGAGATGATAAACGTTCCGTTATTAGAGGACGGACCGGATATGGATATGGTGGAGAGACTCGTCGCCTCAGATCCCTTGATAAAGGGTATATGGTGCGTACCAAAATATGCAAACCCGACCGGTATTACCTATTCAGATGAGGTGGTTCGTCGCTTTGCCTCAATGCAGACGGCAGCTGAGGATTTTCGTATTTTCTGGGACAATGCCTACTGTGTGCATCATCTGTATGAAAAAGCAGATGAGCAGGATCAGCTTTTGAATATCCTGGAGGAATGCGAAAAGGCAGGTAACGCTGACCGTGTGCTGGAATTTGCTTCTACCTCAAAGATCACCTTTGCGGGAGCCGGCATATCTGCAATGGCTGCTTCTGAAAATAACCGCAAGGATGCGCTTTCGATGATGACGATCCAGACGATTGGCTATGATAAGCTAAATCAGCTGCGTCATGTGCTTTTTTTACACGATCGTGCCGGCGTGGATGCGCATATGAAAAAGCATGCCGAGATTTTACGACCGAAGTTTGAACAGGTAGAGCGTATGCTTAGTGAGGAGATCACACCACTTGGTATCGGTGATTGGATCAGTCCAAGGGGAGGATACTTTATCTCCTTTAACGCCTTGCCGGGCTGTGCAAAGGAAATTGTTGCTCTGGCAAAATCCGCCGGAGTTGTATTGACAGGAGCAGGTGCACCGTTCCCTTATAAAAAGGATCCTGAGGATTCCGTTATACGCCTGGCACCCTCTTATCCGACGATGGAGGAGCTTATCGAGGCGACGAAGATATTTATATGCAGCGTAAAGCTCGCAAGTGTACGAAAGCTTTTGGGAGAATAAATAATGTAGAGGAGAATGAGCATGGCAGATAATACATGTAGTAGTGCAGGCAGCTGCACAAAGGAGAGCTGTGAGGGCTGTCCTAGCAAAACAGGAGAAAAACAGAGCTTTTTAGAGCAGCTAAATAAATATTCATCCATCAAAAAGGTGATCGGCGTAGTCAGCGGAAAGGGCGGCGTCGGAAAATCCTTTGTCAGTGCATCCTTAGCGTGTGCGATGCATAAGGCAGGCATGCGTGTCGGTATATTGGATGCAGATATCACAGGCCCGTCTATACCGAAGATGCTAGGGGTTCATGGCACTGCCTTCGGTACGGAGGAGGGGATCATCCCGCTCGAATCAAAGGAGGGCATTCCTGTGATGTCCATCAATCTGCTAGTGGAGGACGAGGAACAGCCGGTGATCTGGAGAGGACCTGTAATAGCAGGAGCAGTTAAACAATTCTGGACGGATGTGGTCTGGGGCGAGCTTGATTATCTGTTTGTGGATATGCCGCCCGGAACAGGCGATGTGCCGCTGACAGTCTTTCAGTCACTGCCGCTGGATGGTGTGATCGTGGTGACATCTCCGCAGGAGCTGGTGCAGATGATAGTGAAAAAAGCCTACAATATGGCGGATATGATGCACATTCCGGTGCTAGGTATCGTGGAAAACTTTAGCTATCTTACATGTCCGGATTGTGGCAGGCACATATCCGTATTTGGCGAGAGTCATGTGGAAGAGGTAGCCGCTGAGCTAAATATCCCGGTATTTGCAAAGCTGCCTATCGATCCGACAGCTGCGGCTGCTGCGGACGCAGGTGAATTCTATGGCGCAGATCATAGTGCATTTGCGGCTGCACTAGAGGCACTGCGATAGAAAAAGAAAGGAGCATAGCCATGGCGTTTGTGCATTTGCATACGCATACCGAGTATTCTCTGCTGGATGGCTCGAACAAAATAAAAGAATACGTCGCTCGTGTAAAGGAGCTCGGGATGAATGCGGCTGCGATCACAGACCATGGCGTCATGTATGGTGTCATCGACTTCTACAAGGCGTGCAGGGAGGCAGGTATCCGTCCTGTTATAGGCTGCGAGGTGTATGTATCGCCTGGCTCACGCTTTGACAGGGAAGCCGGACGCGGAGAGGAGCGCTATCGCCATCTGATCCTGCTGGCGGAAAATAACACAGGCTATGCCAATCTAATCAAGCTCGTGTCAAGGGGCTTTACGGAAGGGTACTATTACAAGCCGCGTGTCGACCTAGAGCTATTAGAGTGCTATCACGAGGGGCTCATCTGCTCGAGTGCATGTCTGGCGGGTGAGATACCACGGGCACTGGAGCGTGATGATTATGCAAGTGCAAAAGAGGCGGCACTTCGTTTTCGTCAGATCTTTGGAAAGGATAATTTCTTTTTGGAGCTGCAGGATCATGGTATTCCTGCGCAGCAAAAGGTCAATGCAGGGCTGCTTCGGATAGCACAGGAGACCGGTATCGGGCTTATCGCTACAAACGACTGCCATTATACCTATGCATCCGATGCGAAGGCGCACGATATTCTGCTGTGTATACAGACCAACGCGAAGCTATCGGACGAAAACCGTATGCGCTACGAGGGCGGTCAGTATTATGTAAAGAGCGAGGAGGAGATGCGCGCTCTTTTTTCCTATGCGCCGCAGGCACTGGAAAATACGCAAAAAATCGCAGATCGCTGTAATGTCGAGATTGAATTTGGCAATACAAAGCTGCCTTTTTTTGCAGTGCCAAAAGGATATACCTCGCTGTCTTATCTGAAGGAGCTATGCTACAGCGGCCTGAAAAAACGTTATCCGGATAATTGGGAGAGCTTGCAGGAGAAGCTATCCTACGAGCTGTCTATCATAGAGCGCATGGGATATGTAGACTATTTTTTGATAGTCTGGGATTATATCAATTATGCCCGCACACATGGCATTCCGGTAGGACCGGGACGAGGCAGTGCGGCAGGCTCGCTCGTTGCGTATACGACAGGGATCACAAACATCGATCCTATCAAGTACAGCCTGATCTTTGAGCGTTTTTTGAATCCTGAGCGTGTGTCCATGCCGGATATCGACGTAGACTTCTGCTATGTGCGCCGTCAGGAGGTCATCGATTATGTCATTGAAAAATATGGCAAGGACTGCGTCACGCAGATCGTCACCTTCGGTACGCTAGCAGCACGCGGTGTCATTCGTGATGTAGGACGCGTGATGGATCTGCCTTATGCATTTGTCGATCGCATATCAAAGAGCATTCCATCAGAGCTGGGTATCACAATAGATAAGGCACTCACGCAAAACAAGGAGCTGCGGGAGCTATATGAGGGTGATGAGAATGTGCATCGGCTCATCGATATGTCACGCCGCCTAGAAGGGCTGCCACGTCATACCTCGGTGCATGCGGCCGGTGTCGTTATCAGCAGACTGCCGATGGATGAGTATGTGCCGCTATCACGGGGGGCAGACGGAGTTATCACGACGCAGTTTACGATGACTACCATCGAGGAGCTCGGACTGCTTAAAATGGATTTTTTGGGGCTGAGGACACTAACCGTCATACAGGATGCCTGTCGGCTCATAAAAGAATCCACCGGAAAAGACATAGATGTTGACAGGATCGATTATGAGGATCCGGGTGTGTATGAGATGCTATCAAGCGGTAAATGCGAGGGTGTCTTTCAGCTGGAGAGTGCCGGCATGAAAAGCTTTATGAAGGAGCTAAAGCCTAAGAGCCTAGAGGATGTGATCGCCGGTATCTCACTATATCGTCCGGGACCGATGGATTTTATCCCTGCCTATATTCGAGGGAAAAATAACCCGGAGGATATCACCTATGACTGTCCGCAGCTAGAACCAATACTGTCTGCGACCTATGGCTGTATCGTCTATCAGGAGCAGGTCATGCAGATCGTGCGTGATCTGGCAGGCTATACACTCGGACGAAGTGACCTCGTACGCCGTGCGATGTCGAAAAAAAAGACGCACGTCATGGAGGAGGAGCGAAAAAACTTCGTTTATGGAAATAAAGAGCAGGGCGTAGCAGGCTGTATCGCAAATGGCATCTCAGAGGACATCGCAAATAAGATCTACGATGAGATGATCGATTTTGCAAAATATGCCTTTAACAAATCCCATGCGGCCGCCTATGCAGTCGTATCGTATCAGACGGCGTATCTAAAGTATTATTATCCGGTGGAATTTATGGCGGCGCTTATGACGAGTGTAAAGGATAATACAACGAAGGTGTCGGAATATATTCAGACCTGTAGAGGTATGGGAATTTCCATATTGCCGCCGGATATCAATGAGGGTGAGGGAGATTTTTCTGTATCAAACGGTGCGATACGATACGGCATGAATGCGATCAAAAGCATCGGAGCGTCTGCCATCACAGCAATCGTTGAAAGGCGCAGACAAAACGGTCCATATAAAAATCTGCCTGATTTTATCGCCAGACTAAAAAATGGAGAGGTAAACAAGCGTGCCATCGAAAATCTGATCAAGGCAGGTGCGCTCGATTGCCTAGAAGGAAATCGCAGACAAAAAATGATGGCCTATCCGATGGCGCTAGATCGCGCCCTGCAGGAGAAAAAGGGCTCTGTGGCAGGACAGATCAGTCTGTTTGATCTAGTCGGTGAGGAAGAAAAAAAGGCCTATGAATTTAAGCTGCCACCTGTCGGGGAATATGAAAAGGGCGAGCTGCTTTCCTTTGAAAAGGAAGTGTTAGGAGTCTATGTAAGCGGGCATCCGTTAGAGGAATATGAGGCGATATGGCGTGAAAAGATAACGGCTGTGTCTGCGGATTTTATCTATGAGGATGAGCCTTCAGGGGAGAACCTATCCGACGGCTCACATGTGACGATAGGCGGTATGCTCACGGACAAAACCGTAAAATTTACAAAAAAAAATCAGACGATGGCATTTCTTACGATCGAGGATCTGTACGGAACGGTAGAGGTCATCGTGTTCCCGCGGGATTATGAGCGCTATCGGGAGCTTTTAGTGGACGATGCGAAGATCTTTGTCTATGGCAGAGTCAGTGCAGAGGATGAGAAAAACGGAAAGCTCATCTGTGAGCAGATCGCATCGTTTGACGATAAAAAAACAGAGCTGTGGCTGCAGTTTGCTTCAAAGGAAGATTATGCAAGTGCAGAAAATAAGATGAAAGCGCTGCTTGGCACTGCCAAGGGAAGGGATGCGGTTGTGATCTATCTTTCTGATATTCGTGCGGTGAAGCGTCTGTCCGGAGAGTGTGGCGTGTCTGTGAAAAATCTTGATTTGGCGCAGCTTTATGAGGCCTTTGGTGAAAAAAATGTAAAAGTCCGGGAAAAGCCTATTGAAATAGGAACGAAAAGGGATTAAAATATTAAAGATAGTGATGTTTTTTAGGAACACTTTTTTATAGGGAGGTTTTCAGATATCATGGCAAAGGAAATACAGACCATTGGTGTATTGACGAGCGGAGGAGATGCTCCGGGCATGAACGCTGCGATACGTGCAGTCGTTCGACGTGCGATTGCAGCAGGCAAGCAGGTAAAGGGAATCCAGAGAGGCTATGCAGGTCTCTTGCAGGAAGAGATTATAGATATGAACAAGCGCAGCGTGTCGGATATCATCCAGCGTGGTGGTACGATTTTACAGACTGCACGCTGTATGGAATTTACGACAGCCGAGGGACAGCTAAAGGGCGCAGAGATCTGCCGCAAGCATGGCATAGACGGACTGGTAGTCATCGGAGGAGACGGCTCCTTCCGCGGCGCACAAAAGCTCGCAGCCAACGGCATCAATACCATCGGTGTACCGGGTACTATAGATCTAGACATCTCCTGCACCGATTATACGATAGGCTTTGATACGGCTGTAAATACCGCGATGGAAGCCATCGATAAGGTACGTGATACCTCCACCTCACATGAGCGATGCTCTATCATCGAGGTTATGGGACGTGGAGCCGGATATATCGCGTTATGGTGCGGTATCGCCAATGGTGCAGAGGACGTGCTGCTTCCGGAAAAATACGACTTTGACGAGCAGAAGCTCGTAAACAATATCATCGAGAATCGTAAGGTCGGCAAGAAGCACCATATCATCATCAATGCAGAGGGCATCGGACATTCCACCTCTATGGCACGACGTATCGAGGCAGCGACAGGCGTGGAGACGAGAGCGACGATACTAGGTCACATGCAGCGTGGCGGCAGCCCGACAGCCAGAGACCGTATGATGGCATCACTCATGGGCTCCTATGCTGTTGATTGCCTGTGTCAGGGCAAGAGCAATCGTGTGGTAGCATTGAAGAAAAATCAGATGGTTGACTTTGACATTGACGAGGCGCTGGCAATGGAGAAGTCCGTAAACGATTATGATTACGAGATCTGTACTACATTAGCAAAATAAAGGATAGACATGATAACGAGTACATCGAATCCGCAGGTGAAGACGATTGTACAATTGAATAATCAGTCAAAGGCGCGTCGAAAGCAACGCGCCTTTGTTGTTGAAGGCCCGAAAATGGTTGCCGAGACACCGCGGGAGCTGCTGCTGGGCACTTACGTGTCAGAGAGGTTTTATCGTGAGCCGGAGGGAGAGGCACTTTTAGAGCAGCTGCAGATTTCGTATGAGGTCGTAAGTGACGCCGTATTTTCTCATATGAGTGATACGAATACGCCGCAGGGTATTTTGGCATGTGTAAAAAGGCCGGAGTATGAGCTAGAGGAGCTGCTGATAAAAAAGCCCGTGCGGCTGCTGATTTTAGAGGATATCCAGGATCCCGGCAATTTAGGCACGATGTTTCGTACCGGAGAGGGAGCAGGCATAAACGGGATCATCATGACCCGTGGGACAGTCGATCTATTTTCACCAAAGTGTGTTCGGGCGACGATGGGGAGCATCTATCGAATGCCATATATATGGACAAGTGAGTTAGGGGCTGTAATTGACGTGCTTCATGAACGTGGAATAAACATTTTTGCGGCACATTTGCGTGGAGAATGCTATTATGATGAGCTTAATCTGCGCGGTGATCTGGCTTTTTTGATCGGAAATGAAGGAAACGGTCTGACGGATGAGACTGCCAGGCTGGCCGATACCTATTTAAAGATCCCGATGGAAGGGAAGCTCGAGAGCCTAAACGCTGCGATGGCGGCAGGCATACTCATGTACGAGGCACACAGACAAAAGCAGATGGGAGAAGCGCATGCGCATTTGGTTTAAGCAGATGAAAAACAATCATCTGATGCGGGATTATATGTATGAGGATGACTCACAGGATACGCGTACGCATAAGATCTTTCGCGGTGTAGAGGGAGTGTGTCTCGCCTTTGATCTGAGCAAGCCGATCTGGCTGGATGCTACGATCGAAGATTTTAAGCGTTATGCCAAGGCACGCTTTACGAAGGATTGCTTTGTTGATGAGATTGATTTTGATTACTTGGAGATTCATGTCATTGAGGAGGACTGAGCATGCAGGCAGTGGAGATATTTCAGGATAATGCCGAGAGCTGGGAGACACTGATCTTTTTATATAATTCGGCCTTAAAGGAGGTCGGAACGAAGCTGCAGATACTAAACGATGAGTTTGTGCATATTCATAAGTACAATCCGATCGAATATATCAAGTCGCGCATCAAATCTCCGGAGAGCATCTGCAAAAAGCTAAAGCGCAGCGGACTAGACACTTCTCTTGAGAATATGGTGAGCCATCTAAACGATATCGCAGGTATCCGTATCGTCTGCTCCTTTACCTCCGATATTTACCGTATGGCGGAGATGATCGGCAAGCAAAACGATCTGACTGTGCTCTCGGTGAAGGATTACATCAAGCATCCGAAGGCGAGCGGCTACAAGAGCTATCATATGCTCGTCTCTGTGCCGATTTTTTTGTCGGATCGTGTCGTAGATACAAAGGTGGAGATACAGATCCGTACGATCGCCATGGATTTTTGGGCGAGTCTCGAGCACAAGATCTACTACAAATTCGAGGGGAATGCGCCGGAATACATCAGCCGGGATCTAAAGGAGTGCTCAGAGATCGTATCGATGCTAGATGCCAAGATGCTCCAGCTAAACCAGGCGATCGGTGAGGCCAAGGTACAGCAGGGAATCGAATAAAATACAGTAAAAAAGAGCCGCCAAAAGCGACTCTTTTTTTTACAGCAAAAACGAATCCATATCCTTAGAACGGCCGCTTTTTGGGGCCAGTTCACGGAAAATACTGCGAAGGGGAACCTGACGGTAGCCAAAGCCAAGCTCTAAGTAGGAGGTTATGGCTTCACTTATCTTGGCGCGGTCGCTGATGCCTTCCTCTGCGGCAAGCAGAGCGATGCGATCGTAGAGCTTTTCGTCCACCTCGTAGGTATCAACTGTGTCGTTGGTGACGAGGGTATTTGTGGCAGCAGGACGGGTTGAACCGGCAGGAGGGGTCTGTCCCATAAAGGTGAACAGATCCATATCAAGAGCCGTGAGTACCTTAAGTAAAATGTCCATATCCGCTTTGTTGCTGTCGCGGTTTATCAGTGCGTAGAGCGTCTGTGCGGGGATGCCTGCCTCGTGTGCAAATTTAGTGACCGTCAGGTGGCGCTGCTGCAGGGTTTGTTTTAAGATGGAACCTAAATTCATCGAAGAGCCTCCTTTATTTGTGGTTGATATTGGCACGCTTGCGAAGCGTCGGGTCTAGAATACGCTTGCGGATGCGGATGCTCTCAGGAGTAATCTCTAATAGCTCATCAGTATCGATAAACTCAAGCGCCTGCTCGAGAGAGAGAACCTTTGGCGGAACGAGCGTGAGTGCTTCGTCTGCGCTGGAGGAACGGGTGTTGGTCAGATGCTTTTTCTTGCAGACATTCAGCTCGATATCTTCAGCCTTTGCACTCATGCCGATCACCATGCCGGCATATACCTTTTCGCCGGGCCCGATAAAGAGCGTGCCACGATCCTGTGCGGAAAAGAGACCATAGGTGACACTCTCGCCACTCTCGAAGGCGATGAGAGAGCCTGTCTTTCGATATTGGATATCTCCGCAGTAGAGATCATAGCCGTCAAAGATCGTGTTTAAAATACCGTTTCCTTTTGTGTCGGTCAAAAAATCGTTGCGATAGCCGATCAGACCGCGGGAGGGGATACGAAACGTTAATCTCGTATAGCCGCCGCTGATGGAGCCCATGTTTTGCAGGGCGCCCTTTCGCTGGCTGAGCTTGTCGATGACAACACCTGTAAACTCATCCGGTACATCTACATAGGCCAGCTCCATCGGCTCGGTTTTTTTGCCGTTTTCGTCAGTGTGATAGAGCACCTCTGCCTTGCTGACCGCGAATTCGTAGCCCTCGCGGCGCATGTTCTCGATGAGTACGGATAAATGCAGCTCGCCGCGTCCGGATACCTTGTAGGTATCGGCGTCCTCGGTCTCCTCTACGCGCAGGGATACATCTGTATTCAGCTCGCGAAACAGGCGGTCTCTTAGGTGGCGGGAGGTGACAAATTTTCCCTCCTGACCGGCGAGAGGGGAGTCATTTACGATAAAGTTCATCGCCAGCGTCGGCTCGGAGATCTTCTGGAAGGGAATGGCAACGGGATTTTCCGGTGAGCAGATCGTATCCCCGATGTGAATGTCTGCAATGCCGGAGATGGCTACGATAGAGCCGATGCCTGCCTCTGTGACATCTACCTTATTTAATCCGTCAAACTCGTAGAGCTTGCTGATGCGGACCTTTTTTTGCTTATCCGGTTCGTGGTGATTGACTACTACCGCATCCTGACCGACGCGGATGGTACCGTTGTCTACCTTGCCGACACCGATGCGGCCGACATATTCATTGTAATCGATGGTGCTGATGAGTACCTGTGTGGCAGCATCCGGATCGCCTGTGGGAGCAGGGATAGACTCTAAAATCGTCTCAAAGAGCGGTGTCATATCCTTTGGCTCATCAGCTAGATCTCGCAGTGCATAGCCGGCGCGGGCAGAAGCAAAAACAAAGGGGCAGTCAAGCTGTTCGTCCGAGGCATCAAGATCCATAAACAGCTCTAATACCTCATCAATGACCTCGTTTGGACGAGCCTCCGGGCGGTCGATCTTGTTGATGCAGACGATGACCGGAAGGTCTAGATCGAGTGCCTTCATGAGAACAAATTTTGTCTGTGGCATAGCACCCTCGAAGGCATCCACGACTAATATGACGCCGTCTACCATCTTTAGGACACGCTCTACCTCACCGCCGAAATCGGCATGCCCGGGTGTGTCTATGATATTGATCTTTACGTCCTTATAAAAAACGGCTGTATTTTTGGATAAAATGGTAATGCCGCGCTCACGCTCGATGTCGCCGGAGTCCATGACGCGCTCTGCTACCTCCTGGTTTGCACGGAAAACGCCGGACTGCTTGAGCAGCTCATCGACTAAGGTGGTTTTACCGTGGTCGACGTGGGCGATGATTGCGATGTTACGAATGTCTTCTCTGGTAGTTTGCATAACGATATGTTTCCTTCTTTCCTATTACTTTCCTATTAAAATGTCCGTTCCCTATAATAGCATACTTTCTGTGTTATGCAAGTGCATATGCTATACTTTTGACATTTTTGGAAAAATGTGCTATTCTTTCTTGGATTTGTGTACTGCGTTTTGGTAAGGATGCGCATAGACAGGGAGGCAGAGGATATGGCTACAGGAATCGTGCGAATATTTTACGGAGAGGGACACGGCAAATCCACGGCAGCGATGGGACGCGCCCTGCAGGCTGCCAGCGAAGGAAAGAGTGTTTTTATCATTCATTATCTGAAGGGACGGATGGAGGAGGAGGCCGAGTTTATGAAGTGCCTCGAGCCTCTGATCAAGGTGTTTCAGTTTGAAAAGTCGGATACATGCTATGAACAGCTGTCGGCAGAGGAGAAAAAGGAAGCGGCGATCAATATCAAAAACGGCGTGAATTTCGCGGGAAAGGTGCTGCTAACAGGAGAGTGCGATCTGCTCATATTAGATGAGGTATTAGGACTGGTGGATGCAGGCTTATTAAAGGATGAGGAGCTTGAGGCGCTGGTGAGATCACGCTCTGACGGTATGGATCTGATCCTGACGGGACGTAATATGGATGAATCCATTCGTGATT
Organism: Lachnospiraceae bacterium; assembly: GCA_963594555.1. Classification (GTDB taxonomy): domain Bacteria; phylum Bacillota; class Clostridia; order Lachnospirales; family Lachnospiraceae; genus W0P33-017. Next base: position 13,796 of record CAVBEI010000026.1, read on the forward strand.
GTGCCGATGAAATTTACAAAATCAAATCTGAAAAATAAGGGAAAATCTTTACATTTTAAGAAAAGTCGCATATATTATAAAAGGAAATTTTTTGTGCCAAGTACTTGGCACCCTTACGATAGACTGGCAGGAGGAAGCAGACGATGGCTATTTTTACAGGCTCCGGTGTGGCTATCATCACACCGATGAAGGAGAATCTCGAGGTCAATTATGACAAGCTCGATGAGATGATCCAATATCAGATCGAAAACAAGACAGACTGTATCGTGATCACGGGAACGACCGGTGAGAGCTCTACATTATCTATGGAGGAGCATGCGGACGTGATCAGAGCGGCGGTGCAGATGACGAAGCATCGGATTCCGGTCATCGCAGGCACCGGCTCGAACTGCACGAAGACTGCGATCGAGCTGACGAGGGATGCCTATGAGGCAGGCTGTGAGGGTGCATTGATAGTTACACCCTATTATAACAAGGCGACACAGGCAGGACTCATAGCTCATTACGGACAGATAGCAGATTCTACAAAGCTGCCGATCATCATGTATAATGTACCGAGCCGTACAGGCTGCAATATTTTGCCGCAGACTGCTGCGACGCTTGTGAAGAATTATGATAATATCATCGGCATCAAGGAGGCGACCGGAAATGTCGCACAGGCTGTTACGACGATGGATTTATGCGATGGCAGGATCGATATGTATTCCGGCGAGGACGGACTTGTAGTGCCGCTGATGGCTATCGGCGCACTCGGTGTGATCAGTGTATGGTCAAACGTTGCACCGCGGGATGTTCATGATATGTGTCAGTATGCCTTAGACGGCGATTTTAAAAATGCAGCAAAGCTACAGCTGAAGGGACGTGCACTGGTAGATGCGCTATTTTCTGAGGTGAATCCGATTCCTGTAAAGCGTGCCTTAAATGCGATGGGCTTTGATGTCGGCTCACTTCGTGCACCACTTACAGATATGAGTGATGAGAATGCCGCAGTTTTGCTTCGCGTGATGAAGGAATACGGTATAAAGGTCGTGGAATAAAGGCCTTGGAATAAAGCATAACACAGAGGTTAAAACAGATGACAAAGGTGATAATGCACGGCTGCAACGGTCGGATGGGTCAGATGATCGCAGGACTCTGCGAGAAGGATCCGCAGATTCAGATCGTGGCAGGCGTAGATATGTATACGGAAGCAAAAAATGATTTTCCGGTATATGCTTCCATTACTGAGTGTGAGATCGATGCAGATGTCGTGATAGATTTTTCGAATGCCGCAGCGGTAGATGGCCTGCTGGACTATTGTGTAGAAAAAAAGGTTCCGGTCGTGCTTTGCTCTACCGGATTATCCGAAGCGCAGCTGTCTGCGGTAGAGGAGGCGAGCAGGCAGGTGGCGCTGCTTCGTTCAGCCAATATGTCGCTTGGCATCAATACGCTGATGGAGCTTTTGAAAAAGGCAGTGCAGATTTTTGCACCTGCAGGCTTTGATGTTGAGATAGTAGAAAAGCACCATAATCAAAAGCTGGATGCGCCCAGCGGAACGGCACTTGCTCTGGCAGATTCCATGAATGAGGCGATGGACGGAGCCTATGAATACGTTTATGACCGCAGTGAGCGTCGGGCAAAGCGCGATGCAAAGGAGCTTGGCATCTCGGCAGTACGTGGAGGCACCATCGTAGGTGAGCATGAGGTGATTTTTGCGGGAACGGATGAAGTGATCGAATTTAAGCATACGGCTTATTCGCGTGCAGTATTTGGAAAGGGCGCGATCGAGGCAGCCAAATTTTTGAAGGGAAGACCTGCAGGCTTGTATACGATGCAGGATGTAATAGCAGGGGCCTAAGCCCCTGCTTTTTTAAGCCACAGCTTAGAGTAATCGAACTTTTGCAGCCTTGGCGGCCTGTATCGTATCGTCTCTCCAAAGGGAGCTTTGGACTTCTCCGATATGCGCCTTGCGCAGGAAGAACATACAGATACGGGACTGGCCGATGCCGCCTCCGATGGTATAGGGTAGCTTTTTATCGAGGATGGCCTTTTGAAACGGCAGATTGGCGCGCTCCGGGCAGCCGGCCTTTTCTAGCTGCGTGACCAGAGACTCCTCATCCACGCGGATGCCCATGGAGGAGAGCTCTAAAGCGATATCAAGCAGCGGATAGTAAACTAGGATATCTCCGTTTAATGCCCAGTCATCATAGTCAGGGGCACGCCCGTCATGAGGCTTGCCATCGCTTAGCTTATCGCCTATCTGCATGATGCAGACAGCGCCACGCTCCTTTGTGATCTCGTATTCACGCTCCTTGGCAGTCAGTCCCGGGTATTTCTCCAGCAGCTCCTGAGATGAAATAAAGGTGATATCTCTGGGCAACAGCTCGCCGATATAATCATATTCGATGGACATGTATTTCTCGGTCTGCTGCAGTGTCTTGTAGACGGCGCTGACCGTGCTCTTAAACGTATCGATGGTGCGCATGTCCTTTGTGATGATCTTTTCCCAGTCCCACTGGTCGACAAAAATGGAGTGGATGTTGTCTGTGTCTTCATCACGGCGGATAGCATTCATGTCGGTGTATAAGCCCTCGCCTACGGCAAAGCCGTATTTATCGAGAGCGAAGCGCTTCCATTTTGCGAGAGAGTGAACGACCTCTGCTGTACGGTCGTTTTGCTCCTTGATGCCAAAGGAAACGGGGCGCTCTACACCGTTTAGATTGTCGTTTAGTCCGGATTCGGGCAGTACGAACAGCGGTGCGGATACACGGGCAAGATTTAGGTTCTGAGCTAGATGCTTTTGGAAAAAATCCTTGACGGTTTTGATCGCGATCTGTGTATCATGCAGATTCAGAGCGGATTCATAGCCTTCCGGAAAAATTGATTGTTCCATTGTATGCTCCTCCAAATAAAATTAATTGAACAGAGACAGTATAGCAATTTTTTGAAAAAAAGTAAAATAAAACGAGGTACTTTTATGACTACAATACAAAAATTAGAAAAACTCCGTCTACAGATGCGTCGTGTGGGGGTGCAGGCATATCTCATACCGACAGATGATTATCATGCTTCCGAATACGTGGGAGAATATTTTAAGGTGAGAGAATATGTATCCGGCTTTAGTGGCTCTGCCGGAACGCTTGTGGTTTTAGAAGAAAAGGCAGCACTATTTACAGACGGCAGATATTTTCTGCAGGCAAAGGCCGAGCTTAAGGGCAGTGGCATTACATTGATGAAAAGCGGCAATCCCGGTGTCCCTTCGATAGAGGAATATCTGGCAGGAGAGCTATCTGAGGGAGATAGCATAGGCTATGACGGCAGAGTGGTGAGCCGCATTTTTGCAGATAAGCTGCGAGAGGCGTGCAAATGTAAGCATATTCTATTAAGGGGAGAGTTTGATCTGGTGGATAGCTTCTGGACAGATCGTCCTATGATAAAGACGGATAAAATATGGGAGCAGCATATATCCTATGCCGGAAGCAGCCGAGAGGAAAAGCTATCTGACCTTCGAGAGGAGATCGAAGCGGCAGGAGCTGATGCTTTTTTGATCACGGTGTTAGATGAGATCGCATGGCTTTTAAATCTGCGAGGATCAGATATTGCCTATACACCGGTATTTTTATCGTATCTATTGATAGAGCGGGAGAGGGCGACGCTGTGTGTGCATAGGGAATGTGTATCCGCCGAATTAGAACAAAGGCTGCTTGCAGACGGTGTAGCATTGTCTTCTTATGATTCCATAGAGAAGGTGATTTGCGGGCTGCCTAAAAACAGCAGGCTTTTATTGGATGAGTCGCGTATAAGTGCGAGGCTTTCTGAGGTGGCGAAGGAGCATGTGAGCCTTATCTATGGGAAGAGCCCGATTTTATATAAAAAAGCGATCAAAACGCCCTGCGAGATCGCACATATACGACAGGCACACATAAAGGATGGCGTGGCGGTGACACGTTTTATCTATTGGCTTAAGCATAATGTGGGAAAGGAGCGTATCACGGAGCTGTCAGCAGCAGAAAAGCTGGAGGAATTTCGCAGGCAGCAGGAGGACTATCTATACGAGAGCTTTGCGCCTATCATCGCCTATGGACCGCACGGAGCTATCGTTCACTATGAGGCGACTAAGGAGAGCAGCGTCACGCTAGAGCCGCATGGATTTTGCCTGGCAGATACGGGCGGGCATTATCTGGACGGTACGACGGACATTACGCGCACGATCGCACTCGGTGAGCTAACTGAAAAAGAGCGGCATGCCTTTACTATGGTGCTAAAAGGACACATCAATCTGGCGCTTGCACGGTTTCCGGAGGGCGTTTGCGGACAAAATCTGGACATTTTGGCTCGTATGCCTTTGTGGCAGGAGGGATATGACTTTAACCACGGAACAGGGCATGGCGTGGGCTTTCTTTTAGATGTGCATGAAGGACCGCAAAGGATCCACTGGCGGATTAGAAGGGAGCAGGAGATTGTTCCTTTTTCGGAGGGCATGATCACTTCTGATGAGCCGGGGCTCTACCTCGAAGGGGAATTTGGTATTAGGCATGAAAATCTGCTGCTTTGCGTGAAGGAGCAGGAGAATGAGCAGGCGTCCTTTTTGCATTTTGAGCCGCTGACACTGGTGCCCTTCGATCGGGACGCAATAGATGTAAAGCTGCTGACGCGCCAGCAGCTAGGTGCATTAAACGCATATCATGCGCATGTTTTTCGTGAGCTTGCACCGCTATTTTCGGGCGAGGAATTATCGTGGCTGCGGGGGGAGTGCTCCCCGCTTTAAGACATGGCAGGCTCACCAAACATCGGGACTAAAAAAGGAGATAATCATGGCACATAAAATCAGTGATGAATTGATCGAATACGTAGGAATTTTGGCAAAGCTGGAGCTTTCAGGTGATGAAAGGGAGACTGCAAAGAAAGATATGGAAAAGATGCTAGACTATATCGATCAGCTAGAGGAGCTGGATACCTCAGGCGTAGAGCCTATGACACAGCTGTTTCCGGTACAAAATGTCTTTCGTGAGGATGTAGTGACAAACGCAGACGAAGGCTTAGATATCCTCTCGAATGCCCCGCAAAGCAGAGACGGCGGCTTTGTGGTGCCAAAAACCATCGTTTAAGGGAGGAAGGAGCATGTCCTTGATGAGTCTAAGTGCCATAGAGCTTGGCAGACAGATAAAAGAAAAAGAGGTGAGCGTGCTAGAGGCGACGAGAGCTGCGCTTGATCAGATAGAAACGATGGAGCCTCTCGTCCACAGCTTTGTGACGGTGGATGAAAAGCGTGCGATTTTACGCGCAAAGCAGGTGCAAAAGCAGATCGATGACGGAGAACTGCACTCACCTCTGGCAGGCGTGCCGGTGGCGATAAAGGATAATCTGTGCACGAAGGATTTAAAAACCACCTGCAGCTCAAAGATTTTGTACAATTATGTGCCGACCTATACGGCTACGGCAGTGGAAAAGCTAGAGCGCGCCGGAGCTGTTATACTAGGAAAAACGAATATGGATGAATTTGCCATGGGCAGCACCACGGAGACCTCTTATTTTGGTGTGACGAAAAACCCGTGGAATACGGAGCATGTGCCGGGTGGCTCCTCCGGCGGCAGTGCGGCGGCAGTAGCGGCAGAGGAATGCCACTATGCGCTAGGCTCTGATACCGGCGGTTCAATCCGCCAGCCCAGCTCCTTTTGCGGTGTCACAGGCATAAAGCCGACGTATGGTACCGTATCCAGATATGGGCTGATCGCTTACGGCTCTTCACTAGATCAGATCGGACCAATCGCAAAGAATGTATCGGACTGTGCAGCGATCTTAGAGGCGATCACATCCTATGATCCAAAGGATTCGACCTCTATAAAGCGTGAGGATACGGACTTTACACAGGCGCTAGTGGATGATGTGGCTGGCATGCGCATCGGTATTCCAAAGGATTATTTTGGCGAGGGAGTAGATGAGGAGGTTAGTAGGGCAGTGCTTTTGGCCGCAGAGGTGCTTGAAAAAAAGGGAGCGATCGTTGAATACTTTGACCTAGGACTCGTAAAATATGCGGCCCCTGCCTATTATGTCATAGCCTGTGCGGAGGCCGGCAGTAACCTAGCCCGCTTTGACGGCGTAAAATACGGGTATCGCAGCGCAGAGTTCGACGGGCTTCATCAGATGTATAAAAGGAGCCGCTCTGAGGGCTTTGGACCGGAGGTTAAGAGACGCATCATGCTAGGCTCCTTTGTACTAAGCTCCGGCTACTATGATGCCTATTATTTAAAGGCACTGCGGGTAAAGGCACTGATAAGGCAGGCGTTTGATACGGCATTTGAAAAATACGATATGCTGCTTTGTCCGGTGGCACCTACGACTGCGCCGCGTCTGGGCGTATCGCTGGCAGATCCGATTCAGATGTATCTGGGTGATATTTATACGATTTCTGTGAATCTGGCAGGACTTCCTGCTATCAGCCTGCCGTGCGGACTTGACAAGCATGGACTTCCCATCGGTCTGCAGCTGATCGGAGACTGCTTTATGGAAAAGAACATCATCCGTGGGGCTTATGCCTATGAGCAGACGAGAAGCTATGAGCACAGCACACTTGCAAAACAAAACGGAGGTGCGTCATGAGCAGGGAGTATGAGACCGTGATCGGTTTGGAGGTACATGTGGAGCTGGCGACAAGGACGAAGATATTTTGTGGCTGCTCGACGGCATTCGGCGGTGCCGTAAATACACATACATGCCCGGTCTGCACCGGTATGCCCGGAGCACTTCCGGTATTAAACCGGCAGGTGGTGGAGTATGCCCTGGCAGTAGGACTGGCCATGGGCTGCACCATAAACAGAGACTGCCGCTTCGATAGAAAAAATTATTTTTATCCGGACAATCCGCAAAACTACCAGATCTCCCAGCTCTATGAGCCGATCTGTAAGGGCGGCGGGCTTGAGATAGAGACAAAGGCCGGCAAAAAAATCATCGGAATCCATGAAATTCATATGGAGGAGGACGCCGGAAAGCTCATACACGATGAGTTAAACGGAGTGTCTATAGTGGATTTTAACCGTTCCGGCGTGCCGCTAATCGAGATAGTTTCGGAGCCTGATATGCGCTCAAGTGAGGAGGTCATTGCATATCTTGAGAAGCTGCGCATGATCATACAGTATTTAGGCGCCTCTGACTGCAAGCTAAATGAGGGCTCTATGCGTGCAGATGTCAATCTCTCAGTCAGAGAGGCAGGAGCAGTAGAATTTGGCACACGTACAGAGATGAAAAATTTAAATTCCTTTCACGGGATTGCACGTGCCATCGAGAGCGAGAGAAACCGGCAGATCGATCTGATAGAAGCCGGAGAGGCAGTGGCACAGGAGACGAGACGCTGGGACGATGCAAGGGGAAGCTCTGTGCCTATGCGCTCGAAGGAGGATGCAAAGGATTACAGGTATTTTCCGGAGCCGGATCTGCCGCCGATTCATATATCTCAGGAGTGGATCGACGAGCTAGTGAGCCGTCAGCCGGAGCTTCGGGATGAGAAGCTGGCCCGCTATGAAAAGGAGTATGATATCCCTCGCTATGATGCTAAGATCATCACAGGCTCTAAGCATATGGCAGATTTATTCGAGGCAGCCAGCGCGTGCTGCGGCAAGCCAAAAAAGGTATCCAACTGGCTGATGGGAGAGACGATGCGGCTATTAAAGGAGTCTGAGATGGAGCCGCAGGATATACGCATTTCGCCGAAGCATTTAGCAGAGCTGGTGGAGCTAGCCGATGCAGGAGTGGTTAACTCTACGGTGGCAAAGGAAGTATTTGCCAGAATGTTTACCTGTGATGTGGCTCCCAGGCAATACGTTTTAGAACACGGACTTGGCACGGTAAATGATACTGATGCACTGCGGGATACGATAAAAAAGGTGATGGAGGATAATCCACAGTCGGTGGAGGACTACCACAACGGAAAGGAAAAGGCCATCGGATATCTGGTGGGTCAGACCATGAAGGCGATGAAGGGCAAGGCCAATCCTACCGCCGTCAATCAAATTTTAAAGGAGCTGCTCTAAGAGCAGCTCCCTTTTTTGCTTTAATATCCGATTATTTTTACCTTAGAGGAAAGTCCTTTGCTTCTAAAGAGCTTTTTGTAGGCGGCTAATTTTTCCTTTGGTACCTTTATGGTTGTCTGCGCAGGAATGCCCTTGAAGGCATTTTTTGAAAGTGTCTTTGCAGTCAGCCCTGTGGATTTGATCTTGATGGTTTTTAGCTTCGTGCAGCCCTTGAACGCACCGGCACCGATTGCTTTTATGTTTTCTCCGATCGTGACTTTCGTTAGCTTTTTGTTATCCTTGAAGGCATTTTTTTCGATAGAGGTTACGGCTATGCTGATACCGCCTACCGCTACGGTATCCGGTATGACGATTTTTGTCTGCTTTTTATTTTCAGGCTTTTTGATCGCCAGCTCTAAACTGCCATCCTTTGTCTCTTTTGCGACATAGGCTGCTCCATCTGCCTCATTTTTTATGACTTCTCCTGCGGCTAGTGCAGCGTCTGATGAATCTGAGCTGTCCGTATCTTTCGTCTGTTCGGTTTTATCGACTGCTTCACTCGTCTGGCTGCTGGAGCTTCCTGAGTCAGTCGACGGCACGAAGCTAGGCTGTTGAGTAGTGTTGCTGTAGGTGCTTCCGTTTAAATAGACTGTATCGCCACAAAGCACCGGTGCATTATCAGTGCCTATCTTTTGTCCCCAGAGCAGTGTCTGATTTCTGCTCTCTCCTGTGCCATCCAGCAGATATGCCAGAGCGCCGTTTTTAAATTCCACGGCAGTCTTTTTCGTCTCACACTCCATTGCCTGTGTATTTGTATCCAGACAGTAGCAGTTTGTGATGCTGCCGCTTTTTTTATCGTCACCAAGGCATGGAAGATCATTCATATGATAAACGTCTGTCACAGAGGTACCCTGGAAGCACCCTACGATCGCGCCAAGTGCTGTAGTTGAACTATCAGAGGAAGTGACTTCTCCTGTATTGCATGCATCTGAGAGACCGGAAGTGGTGTCGCTCCACAAGCCGATGATACCGCCTGTATAGGATCCTGTGCCGCTTACTGCTCCGCTGTTTGAGAGCTTGCTGGCAGTCTGCCCACTATTATATCTTCCCATGACTCCGCCAACATAGCTCCCGGTTGCGGAGCATGTGACTGTGCCGATATTTTGAATGCAGCCATTTGGTGTGCTCAGCAGTGCAGAGGATGAATAGTCTCCGAATACTCCGCCAACAAAGGAACCTTGATATTTCGTGCCACCGGTGATGGCAGCTGTATTTTGAATTCCTTTATCTGCCTGAATCGTACAAGAATTATAACTAACGAGAGTTCCTGCGATTCCGCCTGCATGATTATCGCTTGTGACGATGCCACTATTCTTTAGCATCCCTTGGTAGGAGATGATAGATAGCGTGCCTGTGGATTTTCCGATGAGCCCTCCGGCTGCATCAGAACCTTTTGCAGTGATCTCTCCGGTATTTAAAATATCATCATCTGCATAGATAGAGAAGGTATTGGAGCCACCATCTCCGATGAGACCTCCTGCTTGACCGCCGGTAGTAGCAGTGACAGCTCCGGTATTTATGATGCTGCCGCTTACTATGATGCTGGAATCACTGCCTACATAGCCCACCAGACCGCCTGCCTGGCTTTCTGCTGTGACGGTACCTGAATTTGACAGCGTGCTATCTGATAGGATCTGTCCCTTATATAACTGACCGACCAGACCGCCGGCACCGTTTTGGGTAGCTGTGATAGTGGCAGTATTGTGGCAGTTTACGATTTTTGCAGTTTCTGAGTATAGCGTACCACAGATGCCGCCGGCATACTTATTTGCCTTTGAGCTGCCGGCAGTCGTGACATTTCGAATCTCTCCACCGTCGCCTAACACGCCAAAGAGACCGGAATTATCGTCATAGCTTTGAGCGCGATCAGCATCGATCTTGATCGTAGCACCATTGCCATCAAAAACACCTGTATAGAGATTGCTGTATATTGATGTGCATATGGGCTTCCATTTTTGATTTATCTGTTCGCCTCGTATCGTGGTATCGATCTCTGTGACACCATCCGCTACCTTTGCACATTCATTTTTTGTAGTGGATGAAGTTACAAGTTCCGCGAATGTCCATAGATCCTCGGAATTATTTATGATATACGGGTCATCCTGGATGCCGCTTCCGCTCAGTGTCGTCGCGTAGACGCACATGTCTTCGCCACCACAGGTCAGGATGCCTGTTATTAGAAAAAAGAAAAACAGCAGCGTGACTGCCAGCGGATGTTTAGGTTTGCTAATTGCTTTCAAAAGTAAATGCCTCCTTTTTTTGTTTTGCATCATTATAGATAGGGGGAATCGGGCGGTCAACTTAGATGAAAGTTAGGTTTGGGGGGGGCGATTTTCCTAA
>CAVBEI010000027.1:0-22147 GCA_963594555.1 Lachnospiraceae bacterium
AGAGCACTCGGCTGTTAACCGAGTTGTTGTAGGTTCGAGCCCTACTCGGGGAGCTTTTTTACTATATAGAGGTTTTTATAAGATAATACGGCCCCATGGTCAAGCGGTTAAGACATCGCCCTTTCACGGCGGTAACACGGGTTCAATTCCCGTTGGGGTCATTTTTGATATAAGGTGACTTAGCCAAGTGGTAAGGCGTGGGACTGCAACTCCCTGATCATCGGTTCAAATCCGTTAGTCACCTGAAAAGGATTGAATTCAAAACATGATATTTTGGGTTCAATCCTTTTTTCTAATTTTTTCAAAAAGGAGGAGTAGAACATGAAAAAAAAGCATCTAAGGCTATTGTCCCTTGCGTTAATGCTGACGTTGGTCTTATGTCCGGTGACAGCAGAGGCAGACACCACCTCAGCCGTAAACAAAAACGATATTATGATTTTATATGACAATGACGTGCATTGTAACGTAGAGGGCTATGAGGATATGGCAGCATTGAAAAAGGAGATGCAGTCTAAGAGCCGATATGTTTCTGTGGTCTCCTGCGGCGATTATCTGCAGGGTGATGTGATCGGAGCTATTTCCAAGGGAAAAGCCATCGTTTCTATCATGAATGAGGTCGGCTACGACGTTGTAACTCTCGGAAATCACGAATTTGATTATGGTGTAAAGCGTCTGAAAAATTTGATGAAATCCTTGAATGCTACGGTTACATCAAGCAATTTTGTAAAGAAAAAGACCGGATCACCTGTATTTTCCTCTTACACAATCAAAAAATACGGAAAGAAAAAGGTAGCCTTTGTCGGAATCACTACGCCGGAGAGCTTCACCTCATCCACTCCTGATTATTTTAAAAACAGCAATGGTAAATTGATCTATGGCTTTTGCGGAGATTCTAGCGGAAAGCTATTAGCGAAGCAGGTGCAGGAGGCTGTAGACGAGGCGCGCGAAGAAGGAGCAGATTATGTCGTTGCGCTGTCTCATCTTGGAACAGAGGGAGTCACGGCGCAGTGGAGCGCCCAGAAGCTGATTCAAAATACCTCAGGGATTGACGTGGTTTTGGATGGACATTCTCACAGCACCATAGAATCCATGAAGGTAAAAAATAAAAACGGAAAGAAAATTACTCTCTCTTCCACTGGAACCAAATTTGCAAATATCGGTCGGCTGGTAATCAGTAAAACCGGCTCCATATCTACCATGCTCTATCCGATTGACGAGGAGCATCAATATGCGGATGAAGCTGCAAAAACCTATATCGACAGCGTGACCTCAAAATATGACAAGCGCCTGGAAAAAGTGATCGGATCCACCGAGATCGGACTGACGATGCTGAATGCAGACGGCTCCCGTGCGATCCGCAGCGCTGAGACAAATCTGGGAGATTTCTGCACAGATGCCTTTCGCTATGCGATGGAAGCGGATATAGCCATCATAAACGGCGGAGGAATCCGTTCAGATATCAAGGCAGGTGAAATAACTTATCGCGATCTGATTTCGGTATTTCCATGGAATAATGAGGTGAGTGTCATTGAGGTGACAGGCCAGCAGCTAAAGGATGCCCTGGAGTTAGGTGCAAAAAATTATCCGGAGGAAAACGGCGGATTTATGCAGGTATCCGGAATCAAATATACCATTGATGCCTCGGTTCCCTCATCTGTCGTGATTGCCGAGAGCACTGCGATGTTTGAAAAGGTAGACGGTGCATATCGTGTGAAAAACATAAAGGTATGGAATAGCAAAAAGGCGGCATATGAGCCACTTAAATTGAAAAAGACCTACCGGTTGGCAGGAATCAACTATACGCTTCGCAAAAATGGTGATGGTTTCACCATGTTTGATGGCTGCAAGCTCATCAAGGACAGCACCATGATCGATACACAGACGCTGAGCGTCTATCTGACAGATGTTTTAGGAGGCGTTGTCGGAGAGGAATACAGCGATCCGACAGGACAGGGAAGAATCACAATTATAAATAAATAGGTAAAAAAGAAGTGCATGCCTGGCATGCACTTCTTTCGTCTAAACGATTATTTAGCAACGACCTTTGCGAACTTCTTTTTGCCGCGCTTTACGATCTTGCCGTCGCCTGCAAAATCCTCGAGCTTGTATGTGGCAGCGATATCAGCCACTTTTTCACCGTCTACGGTGACGCCGCCCTGCTGTACGGCACGTCTGGCATCCGAGCGTGTATCACACAGGCCTGCCTTTACTAAAACTGCCATGATATCCATGTCACGCTCTGCGAAATCATCAGCAGTTACAGTCACAGTCGGCATATTTGCGGTATCGCCGGCGCCGGAAAACAGTGCGCGTGCGCCCTCCTGTGCCTTGTTTGCTTCCTCCTCGCCATGAACGAGCTTTGTAAGCTCGTATGCTAGTATCTCCTTTGCCTGGTTGAGCTGTGCGCCCTCCCAGTGATCCATCTCGTCGATCTGCTCAAGCGGCAGGAAGGTCAGCATACGGATACATTTACATACATCAGAATCAGCGACATTTCTCCAATACTGATAGAAATCAAAAGGAGAAGTCTTGTTTGGATCAAGCCATACAGCACCGGACTGAGTCTTGCCCATCTTTTTTCCCTCGGAATTAAGCAGCAGGTTGATGGTCATGGCATAGGCATCCTTGCCCAGCTTGCGTCGGATCAGCTCTGTACCGCCCAGCATGTTTGACCACTGATCATCTCCGCCAAACTCCATATTGCAGCCGTATTTCTGGTATAATACATAGAAGTCATAGCTTTGCATGATCATGTAGTTAAACTCCAGGAAGCTCAAGCCTTTTTCCATACGCTGCTTGTAGCACTCGGCAGTCAGCATGCGGTTGACAGAAAAATGTGCGCCGACCTCACGCAGAATGTCGATATAATTCAGATCCAGCAGCCAGTCAGCATTGTTTACCATCAGTGCCTTGTCATCGGAAAAATCGATAAAACGGCTCATCTGCTTTTTAAAACAGTCCACATTGTGCTGAATCGTCTCCATCGTCATCATCTGGCGCATGTCAGAGCGTCCGGACGGATCGCCGATCATGCCGGTACCACCACCAAGCAGGGCGATCGGCTTGTTGCCTGCCATCTGCAGACGCTTCATCAGGCACAACGCCATGAAGTGTCCTACATGCAGACTGTCGGCGGTCGGATCAAAGCCGATGTAGAAGGTCGCTTTTCCGTTGTTGATGAGATCGCGGATCTCAGCCTCGTCGGTCACCTGGGCGATCAGCCCACGGGCAACCAGTTCATCATAGATAGTCATAGTATTCTCCTCACTTTTTTTATTTGATGGAAATAAAAAACCCTTTTCCGTATATCATACGAAAAAGGGCGATTGTTCGTCGCGTTACCACCTTTTTTTCATCAGTCATTCACATGACCGACCTCAACCGGATGTCCATCAACATCCGACCTCTATAACGGGAGGAACCCGTCGCAGCCTACTACATGTTTTTGCTTCGGTGCGCAGCTAAAAGATGTATTCGTAAAAGCCTCTGCCTGCGCCTCTCACCATCCGGCCGCTCTCTGTAGGTGAATCTCTTTTACTACTTGTTCTCGTCATTGCCTTTGCGTTTAAAATTATAAAAACAGATTTTTCATTTGTCAAGAAAAATTTCTCATCATAACTATTTGGCACCCTCGGAGTTATTTTTTTCATTGACAACTGCTGTATCGTTTGTCTATGATAGATAAAAATAGTAATTGTTATTATTTAAGAGGGTAAAATCATGATCAAGCACAGCAAACAGAGAGATTCAATCATTCAATTCCTAAAGACGCGTACAGATCATCCGACTGCGGAGACGATCTATGAAAATATTCAGAAGGAGTTTCCACATATCAGTTTAGGGACGGTCTATAGGAATCTGGCATTGCTGACAGATATCGGTGAGATCCAGACGATATCCACCGGGGTTGGACCAGACCGTTTTGACGGCAATGCAGCGCCACATTATCACTTTATCTGCAAAAAATGCGGCTGCGTTCAAGATCTTGTGTTGCCAAGCCTCGACCATATCAATCTCTTAGCTCAGCATGACTTTGATGGTACGATAGAGGAACACACTGTATTTTTTTACGGCAAATGCGCATCCTGCAAAGGTAGGTAGGAGTTAGATATAAATAATAAAAATTAGGTAGAAAAGCAGTTGACAGGGAACATTTTCTATGTTATAAAATCAGTAACAATTCCTGATTTGTGAAACAGGATTCAAACCAACATATAAAGAAAGGATGGAAAACATTATGGCAAAGTATGTATGTTCTGTATGCGGATATGTTTATGAGGGAGAGGAAGCTCCGGCAGAGTGCCCGGTATGCCACGTAGGTGCTGATAAATTCAAAAAAGTAGAGGGAGAGCTGACACTCGCAGCAGAGCACGAGTATGGCATATACGCTTCTACTGTAAAGAATAACCCAGACATCACAGATGAGGATAAAAAATATATTTTCGAGCAGCTGAAGGCAAACTTCGAGGGAGAGTGCTCAGAGGTAGGTATGTATCTGTGCATGGCCCGCATCGCGCATCGCGAGGGCTACCCTGAGATCGGTCTCTACTGGGAGAAGGCAGCTTACGAGGAAGCAGAGCACGCAGCGAAATTTGCAGAGCTGTTAGGTGAAGATCTAGAGCCGAACATGAAGGCGACTACAAAGGATAACCTGGCATGGAGAGTAGATTGCGAGTTCGGTGCAACCGCAGGCAAATTCGATCTCGCAAAATGCGCAAAGAAGAATAACCTCGATGCAATACATGATACCGTTCATGAGATGGCCAAGGACGAGGCTCGTCACGGCAAGGCTCTAAAGGGTCTGTTAGAGCGTTACTTCGGATAATTTATAAAAGCTCAAGAAAATCCACTGTCTTAAGGCGGTGGGTTTTTTTGAACGAAGCGGATTGCGAATATCATTGATACTTTTTAGCATTCCTTGAAACTTGTTTATTGCGGGAAAAGGAGGCAGATGTTATACTGATGACAAAGTAACCGATTTACACTATAGAAGAATAGATCCTGCAAAACAAAGGGACAAGGGGGGAAAAATATGGGACGAAATCGAAATTGGAAAAGGAAACTGATGAGTATGTTTCTCGTATGTACGCTCAGCATGTCGATGCTGCCGACATCGGCGATGGCGGATACTACTAGTGAGAACAGTAACGAGGCAAAGATAAATGATACATACTATGACACCCTAAAGGCAGCGATGAAGGCTGCGACTGATGGGCAGACTGTCACATTGCAAAAGGATGTTGAATTGACCGAAAATATATACTTGTGCAGTGATGAAAATTCGACCAAAACAGTTACGCTTGATTTGAACGGACACAACATTACAAGCGGTAATGGGTGGAAAGGAGTCATTAACATTGGTGATGATGGTAAAGACAACAACAGAACTACAATATTGAAAATTGTGGGTAAAGGTAATTTGAAAAAATCAAATGATACCTATGCCATGATTAATGTTAGTGCAAATGAAAACAATACCGGCGGGGCAGGCACATTGGATCTAAGCGGCTGGACAGGCGGCGAGATTACAAAGGTGCTTGTGGACGGAAATGCAAATGGGGATGGTACATTCATCGGTCCTGTATCCGAAGGAACAAAGATCGGAACATTAAGATTTTCTAATATACAGCAAGGATTAAATGTTGGACTAAAAGGTGGTTATTACGGGATGATCCAATGTGCGAGCGGTGCAAATAACAACTATAATATAGCATCGTTGCTGGCAGATGGTTATACCTTAGAAGGAGCCGATGGTAGTTTTGAGTCATGCAAAACGAAGATTTTAAACAATAGTAATGATCTTAAAAATGTCTCCGTCGTGAAATGCAATGTATATGATGTGGATGAAAGCAACAAATGCACATACTGTGGCACAGATCTCTCCTCCGTATCACCTGCAGCTATCGTGACGACCGAGGACAATAAGACCTATTCCTTCCTGGCAGAGACAGGTGAGAATGAGACCACAACCATCGACTCAGCCGTGAAATACGCGTATGACCATGACGGTTCGATCCAGCTGCAGGCGGATGATCTTACAATTGAAAGAGCAAACTGTCCTATTGATCTAAATAACCACAAAGTAGCCAGTCTCACCTCAGGCGGTGCTGGGCTGCTTATAAGCGGAAGTGGAACGGTAAAGTCCTTGAATGCATGCGCCGTCGAAAAAGTATTAAAAGGCGGCACATATGAAAAAATCGAGACCGGCGCCGGTACTAAGCTAGGAAAGTTGCTGGCGGAGGGCTATGGATTCCGAAAAAATGATAAAAGTGATAAATCATGGCTCACAGAAGAGCACCTAGATAAAGCCGGCAAGGGGCTGCTGGATGATATAGATGGCTTAGTCATAGTCACACCGTTACCGATGACTAATCTCACGGTCACCACACCGGCTGGCATCACATATGGTGAAGACCTGACAGTCACAGCAGCTGTTGTGACACAGTCTGGTATATCAGGGGCAGTTACCTACGAATGGTATCTTGATGGCACGAAGGTAAATAGTGCCACAGAGCCGACTCTGACACTGACAAAAAATGATTATAAAGATGCAAAAGCTCACACGATCAAATGTGTAGCCACCCTTGACGGCTATTCACTCGGAAAAGAAATCACTGTAACCGTGGCTCCTGCGAATCTTTCAGCTGCAGAGCTTACGATCACAAATGAAAATGATCTGGTTTGCACACCGGATGGAAACGGCCTAAAAGACCTCACCGTAAGCTATACGGTATCCTATGGCGGCATAGAGTTAAAAAAGGGCACTGATTTTACTGTAAGCGGAAGTGAGCTCGTATCAGGCGCCGGCACCTATACACTGACGATGACCGGAACCGGAAATTACACGGGCGAAAAATCCTTGGATTATACCGTGAAACAGTGCAAATTGCACGACCTGAAAACGGATATAAGCACTTCAGGATTGGAGAAAACCTATGACGGCACGACAGACATAACGGAAAAAGTGCCGGTAAGCCTTAAATTTGAAACGTCTGCAGGAGGAGAAGTCACGCTCACAAAGGGTACGGATTACACGGTAACAGCCGCAGACTTTGGAGATGCCACAGTCGGAGACGAGAGGAATGTTAATGTTACAATCGAGCTGAAAAATAAAAATTACATATTTGAAAATAATAAAACAGAAAAGAAGTTCGAAAATAAACTTAAAGGCTACATCAAGCAAGCACAAGCGCCTTCTGCGACAGCAGGAGCTCTTGAAGTGACAAACGATCTGGAGAAGACCTACACCTATGATCTTAAAGCGCTTTTGCCAAAGCTAACTGCTCCGGCGACCTATGGTAAAATCACCTACAAAAAGCTGACAGTAACATTGGAAAAAGGCTACTATACGAGCGGTGCCGGGATTGATGCAGACGGTGTACTCAGCCTGCCGATCCAACGATTAAAAACCACTACCGAGGGCGCCATCGGAACGGTTACGGTTACTGTAAAGACTACAAACTATGAAAATATCACGCTGACACTCAATGTCAGCGCAAAGAAAAGAGACGTACCGGTACCGAGCAGTTCGTCCGGCGGCAGCTCATCAGGCAGTAGCTCATCGGGCGAGGACAAAAAAAGCGACGCTGCGACAGAAGAGAAGACCTCCACGGTGGAGCTTCCGGTATCATCAGGAAATGGAAATGTCGCGGTCAGTGCCACGGTTGAGGGTACGACAGCTACCATTGCCGTAGATAGTGAACAGATCGATCAGATCATAGATAGCGGTAAAAAGACAGTTAAGCTCGATCTGTCTTCCTTAAGTAACGTGGACACGGTCAAGCTGCCTGCAGACATGATGTCTCAGGTAACATCAGTGAAAAATATAAAAGTAACCATCAAGCTGGAAAGTGGTGCCATAAAGCTGGATAGAAAAGCATTGAAAAAAATCGATACCAGCAAAGCTGTCACCGTCTCCATCCAGCAGACGACGCTTACCAGTGAGATGCGTCAGGCGGTTCGAGAAAAAGGTGACGTGGTGGCTGTCCTGGATGTGGATTTGTATGTAGGCAAAAAAAAGAAGACCTATTTCCGTGACAGCAAGCTGTCGATCTCTATCCCTTATACCCCAGAAAAGGGCGAGGATACCTCAAAGCTGACAGTATGCTTCATCCGCAAAAACGGAAAGGTAAAGCAGATAACCGGTACCTATAATAAGCGTACAAAAAGCTTCGTGTTCAAGACAAAGCGTCTCACACAGTATCTGTTGGTAAATACGGACAGGTAGCAGTTGCAAAATAGCAGACAACTAGGTATAATGATAGGATACTAAAAAGAAAAGGAGATGTTGATTATGGGCTTTTTTGATAAACTAAGTGATACATTGTGGAACACCGGTAAGGACGTGACACAAAAGGCAAAGGATCTCACCGACAGTGCCAAGCTCTCCATGGAGATTCGTTCCAACGAGGATATGGTTCGTCATCTCTATACCGAGATCGGCAGACAGTATTATGAGGAGCATAAAAATGAAAAGGCTTCTCCCTATGAGGAGATGGATCAGATCAAGGAGCTGCTAGAGGCGATCGATAATATGAAAAAAGAGCTTCTGGTGCGCAAGGGTGCAAAGGTATGCCCGCGCTGCGGAAAGCAGGTTCAGCTGCAGGATGTATATTGCAAATGCTGCGGCGCAAAGATCGAGGACGATGAGCCTGTAGTCGATGCTGTCGTAAAGGAAGCACCGGACGCAGAGCCTGTAGAGGCCGCTGATACTGAAGCGGAAGTGGTTGAGGAGTAAACATGGCAGACAAAGGCAAGTTTTATATGACGACTGCGATCGCCTATGCCTCCGGCAAGCCTCATATCGGCAATACCTATGAGATTGTGCTGGCAGACAGCATCGCGCGGTTCAAGCGTCAGGAGGGCTACGACGTATTTTTCCAGACCGGAACAGACGAGCATGGCCAGAAAATTGAGCTAAAGGCCGAGGAAGCAGGCGTAAGCCCCAAGGAATATGTAGACAAGGTCGCAGGTACGATCAAAGACATCTGGGATCTGATGAACACCTCATATGATAAGTTTATACGTACGACGGACGATTATCATGAGAAGCAGGTACAAAAGATTTTTAAAAAGCTCTATGACAAGGGCGATATCTACAAGAGCTCCTACGAAGGACTTTACTGTACACCATGTGAGTCCTTCTGGACCGAGTCACAGCTCGTAGACGGCAAATGCCCGGACTGCGGACGTGAGGTCAAGCCCGCTAAGGAAGAGGCATACTTTTTTAAGATGAGCAAATATGCAGATCGCCTGATCGAGCATATCAATACACACCCCGAGTTCATTCAGCCGGTTTCCAGAAAAAACGAGATGATGAACAACTTCCTGCTGCCGGGTCTGCAGGATCTGTGCGTATCACGTACATCCTTCGACTGGGGTATTCCGGTTGATTTTGATGACAAGCATGTCGTATATGTATGGCTCGATGCACTCACAAACTATATCACCGGCATCGGCTATGACTGTGACGGTAACTCTACCGAGCAGTTCAAAGAGGATTGGCCGGCTGATCTGCATCTGATCGGAAAGGATATTATCCGTTTCCATACGATTTACTGGCCCATCTTTTTGATGGCACTCGATCTGCCCCTGCCAAAGCAGGTATTTGGCCACCCGTGGCTCTTGCAGGGCGATGGCAAGATGAGCAAGTCCAAGGGAAATGTGCTCTATGCCGATGAACTGGTGGATTTCTTCGGTGTGGATGCGATACGTTATTTTGTACTCCATGAGATGCCATTTGAAAATGACGGCGTGATCTCTTGGGAGCTTCTCGTAGAACGTATCAACTCGGATCTCGCCAACACCATGGGCAACCTGGTGAACCGCACCATCTCTATGAGCAACAAATATTTTGACGGTGTGGTAGCTTCTACCGGCGTGACTGAGCCCGTAGATGACGAATTAAAAGCCGTAGCTACCGGCACAAAGGAGCGCGTTGTGGCAAAGATGGAGCAGCTGCGTGTCGCAGATGCCATCACAGAGATTTTCAACCTGTTCAAGCGCTGCAACAAATACATCGACGAGACAACACCGTGGATTTTGGCAAAGGATGAAGCGACAGGTCCGCGTCTGTCTGAGGTGCTTTATAACCTGGTGGAGAGCATCAGCATCGGTGCTACGCTATTAAAGAGCTTTATGCCAGAGACCGCGGAGAAGATTTTAACTCAGCTGAACGCAGCGGAGATTCCCTTTGATGCATTGGATTCCTTCGGTGCTTATGTCAGCGGCACAAAGGTGACAGACAAGCCGGAGATTCTCTTTGCGAGACTGGATATTGCTGATGTGATGGAGCGCGTGAACGAGCTGCATCCGCCTGTTGTAGAGGATGCACCAAAGGAGCCTGTGATCGATATCGAACCAAAGGAAGAGATCACCTTCGAGGAATTTAGCAGGATGCAGTTCCAGGTCGGCGAGATCATCGCCTGCGAAGCGGTACCAAAATCCAAAAAGCTGCTTTGCTCACAGGTGCGCATCGGCAGCCAGACCAGGCAGATCGTATCCGGCATCCAAAAAGCCTACACACCGGAGGAGATGGTCGGTAAGAAGGTCATGGTACTCGTGAACCTAAAGCCCGCCAAGCTGGCCGGAGTATTATCCGAGGGCATGCTCTTATGTGCCGAGGATGAAGACGGAACCTTATCACTTATGATACCTGAAAAGAAGATGCCTGCCGGTGCAGAGATCTGTTAAGGGGAAAGTATGATATTTGAGACACATGCTCATTATGATGATGAGCAATTTGCCGAGGATCGGGGGGAGCTGCTCACACAGCTCCCTTCTCTTGGTATTAGAAAAATCATAAACGTAGCATCCACCATCGAATCCATCGATGAGTGCATTGATCTTGCAGAAAAATATGCCCATGTCTATGCGGCACTCGGCGTGCATCCCAGCGAGCTGGAGGGCATAGATGAGACGGTGATCGATCATATTAGACAGCTATCGAGCTGGGAGAAAACGGTCGCTATCGGTGAGATCGGGCTGGATTATTATTGGGAAAAGGACGAAGATGCCAGAAGGCTGCAAAGGAGCTGGTTTCTGCGGCAGATGGAGCTGGCCAGAGAGGTGCAGCTGCCTGTCATCATTCATTCGAGAGACGCCGCAGAGGATACGTACGAGCTGATGCAGAGCATCCGTGCTCAGGAGATTGCCGGCGTGATTCACTGCTATTCCTACTCCCCCGAGCTGGCAAGAGAATTTGTCAAAATGGGCTACTATATCGGAGTAGGCGGAGTAGTTACCTTTAAAAATGCAAAAAAGCTCGTCCGTACCGTAGAGGAGACGCCCATAGAGCGCATTTTGCTGGAAACAGACAGCCCATACCTAACCCCCGAGCCGCACCGCGGCAGACGAAACGATTCAAGAGAGCTTACCTTTGTGGTAGAAAAAATCGCACAGATAAAGGGAGTGACCATAGAAGAGGCAGAAGCTGTGACATGGGAAAATGCGCAGCGTTTGTTTACGCGGACAGCAGAGCGATAGGCGGAGGAGTCATGGCATATTTAGGAGAACCGCAGCAGACGATCGCAGTGCTGCAAAAATACAATTTTCATTTTCAAAAGAAATTCGGACAGAATTTTCTGATCGATCCACATGTGCTAGAGCGCATCATCGAGGAAGCAGAGATCACAAAGGAGGATTTTGTGGTGGAGATCGGTCCGGGGATCGGTACTATGACGCAGTATCTCTGCGAGGCAGCGCGCGCTGTGGCTGCAGTGGAGATTGACAAAAATCTCATTCCGATTTTAGAGGATACGCTAAACGATTATGACAATGTAGAGATCATCAATCAGGATATCCTAAAGGTCGATCTCGCCGCACTGGCTGCCGAGAAAAATGGCGGCCGACCGGTAAAGGTCGTAGCGAATCTGCCCTATTATATCACGACGCCGATCATCATGGGCTTGTTTGAAAGCCATATGCCGCTCGAATCCATCACAGTTATGGTACAGCGTGAGGTGGCAGAGAGGATGCAGTGCGGTCCGGGAACTAAGGACTATGGAGCGCTGTCGCTGGCGGTACAATATTATGCCTTACCGGAGATAGTAGCGAACGTACCACCTAACTGTTTTTTGCCGCGCCCGGGTGTTGGAAGTGCCGTTATTAGACTGAAAAAATACGAAAAACCGCCGGTTGATGTAGTAGATGAGCATCTGATGTTTCGGCTGATTCGTGCTTCGTTCAACCAGCGGAGAAAAACTCTCGTGAATGGCTTGAAAAATGCGTCGGAGCTATCCTATTCCAAAGAGCAGATAGAGGCTGCCATTGAGGCGATCGGTGAACCCTTGACGATTCGCGGAGAGGCACTGTCACTCGAACAGTTTGCACAGCTGTCCAATGAGCTCACCGGCAGCAGGAATTGATCTGTTGTAACTATTCTTGATTTATGCATTGGCTTTCGATATACTGTAACGAGGAAATATTGTAGCTGTTCGTGTACGGAAACGTTACGAATGAGGGAGAATGAGCCGTGAATCAGACGAAGAATGCCCGGATGATCGCACTCATGAAGCACGCGGTGGAGCATCTGGCAGAGCATGCACAGATCACGCTGCAGGATTGTCAGGAGATTCTGCGCGTGGGAGAACAAGAAAATAATGCGATGTATTTAGGCTTTGCACACTATTATAGTGGCGAGGCCTATTATACGTTGAATAATGTCGAAAAAGTGCTCTATCACATCTCTCAGGCGATCGGCTATCTTGAGCATGCAGGGGCCTTCGAGCTCGTTGCACGCTCTTATAATCTGACCGGTATCACGTCACTAGCGATCGGAAATGCCGCTTTTGCCATGAATTATTACATGCAGGCGCTCGAATGCTGTCGAAATGATGGGCTAGAGGAGTTAGAGCACACCGTCAGCATAAACATCGGCATGCTTTATTACAGCTACGGAGAATACGAAAAAGCGTCGAATTATTTGAAAAAATCCTTGGAATATCTGCAGCAGCACCTGCAGGCAGAGAACCGTGTGCAGTGCCAGATAGCGGATTATATCGGTCTGGGGCGTTGTGCCTTGCACACCGGTGATGTTAGACTCGCCTGCGAGTATGAACAGAAGGTGCGTGGACTGGGGATCGGCATCGCGGATGAGAGCTATCTGACCTTTCAGGCACAGCTCTATCATGCGCTCGGAGATACACAGCAGAGAGATAGCTGTATCGAGCGTATCGAATCCGGCTTGAACGAGCAGATACGTCTGATGGATTATTTTGAGGATTTTTACGAATATGGGGAGCTGCTGCTTACGATAAACCGTTATAACAGCTTTTTGACACTCATTAAGCGGCTCGAAGAACTCGCTGTGGAGGCAAAGGTATTAAATCTGCAGCAGCGTATTCGCAGTCTAAAGCTGGATTATTATAAAAAATGTGACGATCAGAATGCCTATCTACAGGAAGCGGCGCTCTTTTACGAGGACAGTGTGAAGATGGAATGCTCCAATCGTGCGATGGTGCGGGGTATGATGGATATCTGCTGTACGTTAGATGAGGAGCGGGAGCGACGTCTTCTAGTCGAAGCGGAGAATCAAGAGCTGGCCAAAAAATCGGAGACAGATGCGCTGACAGGACTGCCGAACCGTCTTCAGCTCAATCGTCAGAGCATACAGGAGTTTGCATTTGCGGCGGCGAACCATCTGCCGGTAGCTGTGGAGATATTAGATATCGATTATTTCAAGCAATACAATGATAATTACGGACACCAGATGGGCGATCGATGTATTTGCATGATCGCTGAGGAACTAAAGCGCATCGCCGGCTATGAGGGTGTGAGAGCGTATCGTTATGGTGGAGATGAGTTTGTTGTACTGTATACGAATTTAGAAAAAGATAGGGTAGGACAGATCGCAGAGGAGCTGCGCAGCCGTATCTTGCATCGAGGGATGGAGCATGAATATTCGCTGGCCTCCAATATTGTATCGATCTCGCAGGGCATCTGCTGGGGCTATCCGAACAGAAGCGTAAAAATGGCAGATTTTTTGCATACTGCGGATAATGAACTCTACGAGGTGAAGAAAACGACCAGAGATTGTATCGCTATGACTTCTATTTAGTCAATCAGACCGGCCTTCTTTTTCTGGCGCATTTCCTTGAAAAAACCGCTGAGAAGTGCCGCGCATTCCTCTCTCAAGAGGCCACTTTCGATCTCGACCTGATGGTTAAACGGAGGAAACTGCAGCAAATTGATCAGTGATCCGGCGCAGCCTGCCTTCGGATTCATCGTGCCGATATAGATCTTTGGGATGCGTGCCTGAACTATGGCTCCCGCACACATCTGGCAGGGCTCGAGAGTGACATACATCGTGCATTGCTCGAGGCGCCAGTCACCGGTTTTTTTGCTCGCCTTTTTGATAGCGTTCAGCTCCGCGTGGGAGAGAGTGTTATGGTCGGTTTTTCTGCGGTTGTAGCCACGGGCGATGATTTTATCATCTGCTACCAGCACACAGCCGATGGGCACCTCGCCCAGGGCGTATGCTTTTTTTGCCTCGCGAAGCGCCGCGCGCATATATTTTTCATCAGAGGTCATTTTTTCATAAAGGTCCTTTCCAATCAGTCAAGCATTATTGTAGCATAGAAAGACAAAAAAATGAATTTTATTTACGAAACAGACCGTTTGTATATTCAGGTGCTTAATGGCACCTATGCAGCCGAGTCGCTGCGGTTTTACGAAGAGGACCGCGAGCTGTTCGAGCAGTACGAGCCGTCTCGTCCGGCTAATTTTTATACTGAAAGCTATCATAGATATCTGCTGAATTATGAATACAATCAGATTCTAAAGGGCGTGATGATGCGTTATTGGCTTTTTCCGAAGGATGATAAGGGACGCATCATAGGAACAGTGAGCCTGCGCAATATCACACATGGCTCCTATGAAAAATGTGAGATCGGCTATAAGCTATCGAGTGCCTACCAGGGGCAGGGGCTCGCCAGAGAAGGCATAGGGAGGATCCTGCAGATCGCCTTTAGTGAGCTTGGGCTTCACCGAATCGAAGCGCACTGCATGCCGGACAATGAGCCCTCCATCAATTTATTGGAGGCTTTGGATTTTCATTTGGAGGGAAGGCTGGAAAAATACGTAAAAATACGGGGACGCTATGAGGATCATCTGCTGTTTAGCAAATTGCAGCCCTATTAAGGAGATCAAGACAAGCAGTTTGATTGACAAACACCGATGCAATCGGTATAATAAAGTGTCTGGGCAGCTGGGGTGTCAGCGGTACCCTGTACCAGCAATCCGCTATAGCTGGAGTGATGTTCTGCCCCGGGTCTTATCATTGTGAAGCAGCCCCTCGTAAGTGGCGTTGAAGTCTGGGTCCTGCGCAATAGGAACCTGCGAACCGTGTCAGGTCAGGAATGAAGCAGCACTAAACAGGAGCTCTTATGTGCCGCAGGGGTGCCTGGGCCGAGCAGGCTGCGAGGGTAACGTTCATGATGAGGATTCAAAGCAGAACGCCCGGATTTTTTGACGGTAACTGTTCAGCGAGCATGCAGTTACTTTTTTTTATCTAAATTTTATAAAGCCTTTAGAGTATGTATAAAAATACCGATAAATGTGATAGGACAAGCTGTATTTACAAATACAACAGGAAAAGAGGGTTCATGCTTTGAAGCTGACAAAGGATGAATATATCAGACAACACATTCAATATGAGAATTTAAGACGCGCGAACCGGTTCTTTTTGGTAGCGCTTCTTGTTGTGCCCAGCGTTTTGTGTACTGCGGAATTTTTTTCAGAGCATGGCTTATGGTATATCGGCAACACATGGATCTGGATTCTGCTGCTGGAGGCACTATTTGTGACGGTAGTGCTGTTAGTCCACAAAAAGGCAGCAGAGCCCTCCGGCTATCACAACCTTTTTTTGCGTGTGATGTGGCTGGGCTATCTCATCGTTAGCGATCTGCTGGCGATAAATCTAAAAAATTCTGAGAGCTCGCAGATTTTTTTGTGGTGTGCAACGATATTTTTTGTCATCTTTTATCTGTCCAGCGGATGGAGTGCGCGTGCGGGATTGTTTATTCAGGCAGTGGCAGCAGTCGGGCTCATCGCATTTTACAGGTTGAGCTTCGGAATCGTCGTTTACAATGTGCTGCTGATCATTGTATGTAATTTATTAGAGAATTATGCATATCAGCTGTGCCGCCAAAAGACACAGGATCAGTGGGCGATCCGTATCGCAAACCAGCGCTCAGAGCGTGATCCTATGACAAAGCTTCTAAACCGTCGTGGCTTTGAGCCGCGTGCACAGCAGATCATAGCAAATAGCCGCAGAAGACGGCGCGCGGTAGCGATTCTCATGATCGATATTGATAATTTCAAAAAATACAACGATACCTTCGGACATCCGAAGGGTGATGACTGTATATGTCAGGTGGCAGGGCAGATCAAGACTCTGACGGAGGAGACGCACGGTATATGTGCGAGACTCGGTGGAGAGGAGTTTGCCGTACTTTTATGTGGCATCTCACAGGTGGATGCACTTCAGTATGCGAATCGCCTGCGCCTGATGATCGAGAGTCTAAAGCTGCCTCAGGCGGCGAGCAATTTTTATCCGTATGTTACGATTAGTATCGGCATGGATTTTCATGACCATATTTATACACAGGATTACGAGACGCTCTATCAGACTGCGGACGAGGCGTTATATCGCGCCAAGCAAAACGGCAGAAACTGTATTTATATGAATGAAACACGGGTAAGCAAGGGCGTAAAGCACTTTTGGGCATAACAAAAGAAAGGACAACGAACATGAAAAGAATCGGTTTATTGACGAGTGGCGGAGACTGTCAGGCACTAAATGCTGCGATGCGCGGCGTAGTGAAGGGCTTGAGCGAGAATACGGATGAGCTGGAGGTATATGGCTTTTTGAATGGCTACAAGGGCCTGATCTACGGCAATTATAAGCTGCTGACCTCGGCAGATTTTTCCGGTATTCTCACAAAGGGCGGCACGATACTAGGATCGTCTCGTCAGCCGTTTAAGCTCATGCGCGTGCCGGATGAGAACGGACTTGACAAGGTTGAGGCGATGAAGCAAAACTACTACAAGCTCAATCTCGACTGCCTGGTGATTCTCGGTGGAAACGGCACACAAAAGACAGCAAACCTGCTTCGTGAGGAGGGCTTACATGTGCTGCATCTGCCAAAGACGATCGACAATGACATATACGGAACGGATGTGACCTTCGGCTTTCAGAGCGCGATCAATATCGCCTGCGAGGCAATCGACTGCATTCATACGACAGCGGCTTCTCACAACCGCGTATTTATCGTTGAAGTGATGGGACACAAGGTCGGCTGGCTGACGCTTTACGCAGGTATGGCGTCAGGCGCGGACATCATTTTGCTGCCGGAGATTCCATATGATATCGATCGTGTCATTGAGGCGATCGACAAGCGTACAAAGGCCGGCAAGGGCTTTACTATTTTGGCGGTTGCAGAGGGCGCGATCTCCAAGGAGGACGCCGCACTTTCGAAAAAAGAATATAAAAAGAAGCTGGAAAATTACAAATATCCGTCGGTTTCCTACGAGATCGCCGATCTGATCAAGGAAAAGACCGGCATAGAGGTGCGTGTCACGGTTCCGGGACATACCCAGCGTGGCGGAAGTCCCTGCCCGTATGATCGTGTGCTATGTACGAGACTCGGTGCAGAGGCAGCACATGCGATCATGGACGAAGAATACGGCGTGATGATCGCCATGGTAAATGGCAAGATCAAGCGCATTCCGCTCGAGGATGTGGCAGGCAAGCTCAAGGTCGTAGACCCTGATTCCCAGATCATACGGGAGGCAAAATACGTAGGCATCAGCTTTGGTGATTAGTTATGGCTTATACGGCGTTATATCGTAAGTTTCGGCCCGCAGAATTTGAGGAAGTCAAGGGGCAGGAGCATATTGTAACGACTTTAAAAAATCAGATACAGGCGGAGCGTATCGGGCATGCGTATCTGTTTTGTGGTACGAGAGGTACCGGCAAGACGACCGTGGCGAAGATTTTTGCAAAGGCAGTCAACTGTGAGCAGCCGGTAGACGGCAGCCCCTGTGGCAGCTGTCCTTCGTGTCAGGCGATAGCAGCCGGCAATTCCATGAATGTTATAGAGATCGACGCTGCATCCAATAATGGCGTGGACAACATCCGTGAGATCCGTGAGGAGATCAATTATCCACCTCAGCAGGGACGCTTTAAGGTCTATATCATTGATGAGGTGCATATGCTCTCTATCGGCGCGTTCAATGCGCTTTTAAAGACACTCGAGGAGCCGCCGTCTTATGTCATTTTTATTTTGGCGACGACAGAGGCACACAAGATACCGATTACGATTCTATCTCGATGTCAGCGGTATGATTTCAGGCGCATTTCCATCGATACGATCACCGCGCGCCTGCAGGAGCTGATCCAAAAAGAGGGTGTAGAGGCAGAGGAGCGGGCGATTCGCTATATCGCAAAGGCAGCAGATGGCTCGATGCGTGATGCCTTGAGTCTCTTAGATCAGTGTATCGCGTTTTATTTAGGACAAACGCTCACCTACGATCATGTGCTCGAGGTGTTAGGAGCGGTCGATACAGAGGTTTTTTCAGGACTTTTGCGCAGCTTGATCAAAAAAGATATCACCGGCAGTATCGCCAGACTAGAGGAGCTTATCATGCAGGGCAGGGAGCTAGGACAGTTTGTGATCGATTTTACCTGGTATCTGCGCAATCTTTTGCTCATTCAGAGCGCGGACGACATGGAAGAAGTGCTCGATATGTCCAGCGAAAACCTGCGGCTGTTAAAGGAAGAAGCGCAGATGATCTCTCCCGATGTATTGATGCGCTATATAAAGGTATGCTCAGATCTTACTGGACAGCTTCGTTTTTCCACGCAAAAGCGGATTTTGATCGAGATCGCCATCATAAAGCTCTGCCGTCCGTCCATGGAGCAGGACTTATCATCCGTGCTGCAGCGATTAGATGATTTGGAGCGACGCATGGAGTCGGGTGTTTTCGTGCAAGGTGGCTCAGCCTCTGATGAGGCGGCAAAAAAGCCTGTCGCTGCACCCATAAAACCGCAGCTTCCAAAGGCAATACCTGAGGATATCAAACAGCTGATGAAAAGCTGGAATGTGATGGTGGCAGGCCTGGGTGGAATGACCGAACGGATGTTAGAGAAGATCAGCCCACGGCTTGAGGGAGAGGATACGCTGCTGATTTTGTGCAAGGATCAGGTGCAGCTTGGCTGGTTGAATGAACAGCAGCATTTTGCCACGCTTTTAGAGGCGATCGAAAAGACCATAGGAAAACAGGTCAAGGTCCGTATTGCATTGGATAATATAGAGAATCCGGCGCAATATCCGGATTTGAGCGAGCTAATACAGATGGATATTGATGAAGATATAGAATAGAAAGGAAAAAACCATGGCAAAAAGAGGAGGATTTCCGGGAGGAATGCCCGGAAACATGAATAACCTGATGAAGCAGGCGCAGAAAATGCAGCGCCAGATGGAGGAAGCGAGCAAGGAGATCGAGGAAAAGGAGATCACGGCGGCAGCAGGCGGCGGTGTGGTAGAGGTGACCGTTTCCGGCAAAAAAGAGATCACAAAGATCAAGATCGATCCCGAAGCAGTCGATCCGGATGATGTGGAGATGCTAGAGGATCTGATCATGGCAGCAGCAAACGAGGCCCTGCGCCAGATGGATGACTATTCCCAGCAATCTATGTCCAAAATCACCGGCGGCATGGGCGGCTTGGGCGGCCTTCCCTTCTGATCTCAGAGGAAGTGACACATGGATTACTACAGTAAACAGATCAATCGTCTCGTGGAAGCACTCTCTATGCTTCCGGGCATCGGCTCAAAGACCGCGCAGCGTCTGGCATTTCATATACTGAATATGCCAAAGGAGGATGCACATCGCCTGG
This sequence comes from Lachnospiraceae bacterium, assembly GCA_963594555.1. Classification (GTDB taxonomy): domain Bacteria; phylum Bacillota; class Clostridia; order Lachnospirales; family Lachnospiraceae; genus W0P33-017. Next base: position 19,898 of record CAVBEI010000027.1, read on the forward strand.
CAGACTCTATCACACAGGCCAGGGAAAATGTCCGCTATTGCAAGCAGTGCTTTACGCTGACCGATGATGAGCTTTGTCCGATTTGTAAGGATGCCAGACGGGATCATTCTGTGATTATGGTCGTGGAGAATACCAGAGATCTGGCGGCATATGAAAAAACCGGAAAATACGAGGGCGTGTATCATGTATTGCATGGCGCGATCTCGCCGATGCTGGGCATCGGGCCGGCTGACATTCGCCTAAAGGAGCTGATGCAGCGGCTGCAGGGAGAGGTTTTGGAGGTGATCATCGCGACGAATTCCTCTCTCGAGGGTGAGACAACAGCGATGTACATCAGCAAGCTGATCAAGCCCACCGGCATCAAGGTGACGCGTATCGCCAGCGGTGTTCCGGTAGGCGGAGACCTCGAATATATCGATGAAGTGACGCTGCTGCGCGCACTCGAGGGACGTACGGAGTTATAGATTTTATGGCAGAAAACAAAAAGCATGATCTCCATGCAGTAGAAGTAGATCAGGAGGAATTGAATAGAAAGATTCGGGCACATCGTCGCAAATTGGCGGCGATTGTCTTTTGTATCCTGCTTTTACTAGGCATAGCAGCTGTTTCAACATGGATTTATTTTCAGAACAAGATTTACAGTACCTATGAGGTGTTAGAATCTGTCGAGCGTGATGATGACGGCGCATCCGGCTATGAGGTCTTTGGCGAATATCTGATTCGCTATACAAATGATGGTGCAGTCTGCACCGATGCGAACGGCACACTCATCTGGAACCAGGCATATGAGATGGATCAGCCCAAGCTCGAGATGAGAGGGGATTATGTGGCGATCTATGAGCAGGGCGGCACATCCGTCTACATCTTAAATAAGGTCAATCTATTAGGCTCTATCCAGGTTACTGCACCGATTCAGACTGTCAGCATCGCGGCACAGGGCACGGCTGCTATCCTGATGGAGAGTGACGGAACGAGCTATCTGCAGCTCTATGACAAGAGTGGGCAGCAGCTGGCGGCAGGAGAGCTGCATGTGCAAAACAGTGGATATCCGCTGGATCTTGCCCTTTCCGAAAACGGAGAAAAGCTGGCAGTGTCCATGCTTGACATCCAGACCGGCAGTGTAAAGACGGTGGTTGCCTTTTATAATTTTGGTACTGTCGGACAAAATTCCATCGATAAGATCGTCAGCTCCTACAGCTATGAGGATGTCGTTATCCCGCAATTAAGATATCTGTCAGGAGATACATTAGTAGCCTTTGGTGATGATCGTGTGCTGCTTTTTACCGGCGCACAAAAGCCTGCAGAGAGCAGGACGCTTGAGCTGACAGATAAGGTGCGCAGTATTTTTTATAATGAGAAGCAATTTGGGCTCGTTTTCGAGAGCAGTGGAAGTGATGCAGGCTATCTGCGGCTCTATGACAGCTCCGGAGAATTGTCAAAGGAGCTCTCTCTTTCTATTGAGGATGGAACAGCAGAGATCTTAGACAGCGGAGAAGTGTGTATCCGCGGAGAGGACAGCCTAGCGATCTACAACAAAAAGGGCGCTTGCAAGTTCACGTGCCAGTTCGACCAATATCTATATAAGGTATTGTCCACCGGACGACAGAGCGAATACATCTTTCTATTAGAGGGAGAAACACAGAGAGTAAAACTAAAATGATAGAAATCAGCAAAAATGTTTTAATACTTGGCGTAGCCATCTGGCTATTGATCTGTTCTCTGCGTGGCTACTATGCAGGATTGCTGCGAGAGCTATACGATGTGGCACAGCTATTACTTGCACTCCTTGCCCTGTGGTTTGTGATCGGACATCTATTTTCCCTAGACGGTGGAATCCCGACCTTTAGTGGGTTCTTGGTCAGCTTCTTTATCGTAAGGTGGATAGGCAAACTGCTAGGCATCGTCAATCATATTCCGATCCTCGGAGGCTTCAACCGCACACTCGGCGTGCTGCTTGGCTTCTTTAAGGGAGTCGCCATGCTGGCGCTGGTGTATAACTGGCTGGGGGATTACATCCGCATTTAAAAAAAGTTGTTGACAAGTGTCGCACACGGTGATAATATAAACGAGCTGTCGCAAATGAGTTAGACAAAACAAAATAAAATAAATGCAAAAAGTTCTTGACAGGCGACGGATGCTTTGATATAATGTGAAAGCTGCTTGACAGAACAGACAGCAAAGTACTTTGATAACTGAACAGTGAAATAACCTTGAAAGATCTGAAAAAATGAGAAAAAGTAAGATTGACAT
>CAVBEI010000028.1:0-21381 GCA_963594555.1 Lachnospiraceae bacterium
CTCATGCTCACCTAGATTGATCGTGCCAGGCATACCACCAGGAATCGCGAGCGCATCATAGCTATCAAAATCAGCCTCCTCATATAGCAGATCCGCAACTACATGTACCCCGTGAGAGCTGACTACCTCCTTTTCTCCCGTAACAGATATGATGTCACAGGTGAGACCTGCACGACGCAATACATCAACGACCGCTAACATCTCAATCTCCTCGTAGCCTGTAGCTACCATCATTCCTACCTTTGTGTTCATTGTTTACCTCCTTTACATTGGTTGTTTTTTCGCTTATACTAAATTGATCATAAAAAAAGGAGCAAAAAGCATCCCATGGAAATCGAACGCAAATTCCTAATAAAGCAGCTGCCCCCGCAGCTATCAGAATACGAACACAGTAAGATCGAGCAAGGATATCTATGCACCGATCCTGTCGTACGTATCCGTCGTCGTGACGACCGCTATACGCTCACTTATAAATCCAGCGGTATGCTCGCGCGTGAGGAGTACAATCTCCCACTGACTGCCGAGGCCTACGCTCACCTAAAGCCAAAGGCGGACGGAATAATCATCGAAAAAACGCGTTATCTCATCCCGCTTGATGATAGGCTTGTCATTGAGCTCGACTTATTCGAGGGAGAGCATACAGGTCTCATCCTCGCAGAGGTCGAATTTGATTCCATCGAGGAAGCAAAGGCCTTCACCCCACCCGATTGGTTTGGTGAGGATGTCACCTACGATAGTCGTTATCACAACAGTACAATGAGCAGAGGGTAGCATCCCCTCAGCTCATCGAAATCGGTTTATCTCATATTTTTGTTTTGTACATAGACAGCTCTTTAGCTGCAGGTAGCGCTCCTCGATCGGCCCCTCAGAGATCACCACATCCAAGGAGGCTGCCATCGTATCGATCAGATAATCCGTCAAATCAAACTGCAGCCTGCACAAAATCTCCAGCTTATCCTCTGTGCGCTCAGCATCTAAAAAAGCCATCAGCTCCTCAAAATGTGCCGGCGTATCCTCCGGTTCTCCTCCCGAGCATAGCTTTGCTTCTTCCATTTTTTATTCCTTTCTCTTTTACAAAGGGCAGCTGCCGGGTAACGTGGCTATCCACACATGCTACCTAGCATATCTATGCCCTCTGCCAAAAAATCACGTTCAAATTCCAGATGAGGCTGATATCCCATCACGATCAGATCCTGTACCTCCTCCATCAGATGATACGTATCAAAATCATTCACACCCGGTTCATTTTTCAGATCCGTCGCATGATCGTTTTCATGATCTGTGTGCACATGTCGATCGAGCGCCTTATCCCGCAAAATCTCCTCAGCAACAGGCACTTTCGATAGATCAGCTGTCCTTTTTGCAGGAATGCCATCACCATCAGATATACTTGCTACATTTTCCTTCGCTCTCTCTAAGATCGAAGGCTGCACGATCGTTTTTTCTGCTGTCTGTTTTTGATGTGCTCGTTTTTGCTGCACCTGTCTATGCTCCAATCTCTGCTGCGGCTTAGTATATCGCGAGCGATTCTGCTTTTGACGCTTGTTCTCCTTCGATTTGTTCACACAGCGAACGATAATATAAACGATCACAACAAACCAAATCAATCCACCCATATATTTCCATCCTTTTTATCTCAATCGTTACTCCTGCTTTGTGTGGCGTGAGAGCTCCTCTTGCATCACCTGCTGCATCTCCGTACTCTCTACCGGTGCCTCGCCCAGATCACAGACACCTCCGTCCGGCTGGATATAGAGCCATCTGCGCTCATCCTTTTTCTCACCGCGAACTATCATATAATAGCCCGGACAATTCGCCTTTTTGTGCCAGGTTACGTAAATACGAAGTGCCGCACCATTTTCTGCTTTTTTCGTCGGCATCGATATATGAATCAGATCCAGTTGTGGATCAATACCCAGCTGCATCACATCAAAATCGCCGGAATCATAGGGCATCGGCAGCTTATTTTGATACTGATCCTTAAAATACTGCTCGACAATCCCTGCATCGATGCTGTCAAAATAATCCTTATCTTTAGTGTAGATCGTATGAGGAAGCAGCACATATTCGACATTTTTTCTGGCCAACACATGGAACTGCGCCGGTGTCACCTGCTGCTGCTTGCGCGCCTGTATCATGAAATTATCCGAAAAAGGATTCACTACCACGCCTCTTACAGGATTTTTGGCATTTTTCACATAATTCATGCATCCCTCAAACGCCATTTCGATCACACCGTTCGCATGATGCTCCTTCGGAATCTGTGAAAGAGACGTATAAACCGCCAAAAAATGCTCCTTATTCGGATTTTGGATCAAAACCGGAATCGGCTTTGCATCCTTTGGCAGGCGTACCGGCTGCCCGGTTCGCGCCAGCTCTGCCTGCATCGCAGCGAGCGTCTCATCCTGCGGAAAGGTCACCGGCACGATAAAACGTACACCGCTCATCTTTTCCAAAAGCTCCTTTGACTGCTCCGGTGTCTGTGAGTTTTTGTAGTCCTTTAGCAGCTGTTCAATTTCCTGCATCTTTATCTGATTATTTTCTTCCAATGTCTATTCCTCTCTTACTCTTACTTAAAGGACCCGATGATCGTTCCGGCTCCGTCCATGACATACCAGTTCATGCTCACGAGATGCCCACGCCAGCCATAAGCACTATCCGTATAATCGGTTCCTGTCACACTGATGATATAATACACACCCATCTCCTGGATGTCCACGCTATAGGATATATTCTTTTTTTGCTTAAAATTTATTGTGGCAAAATTATTTGTCAGCGTCTCACGAGCAGTGCCTGATTTAAAGCGGGAAATCACTATCTTTTTCTTATTTGATCGATCCGTCATATAGGTCTTGTCTCTTATGATCGAGTAATCAATGCCATTTTCCATATCCAGGGAATAACGGGTTTTCTTTCCATCGCTCAGCTGATATTTATAATATTTACCCTCTGCCTTTGAATAATAGAGCTCGTTGGAACCGATCTCCATCTTTTCATTCGCGATATTTACAGCAATAGTCTTCTTTTTTCCATCGGTGGTCAGCTTCTTTATCGTACCATACCAATAAACTGCGCTTCCCTCGTAAGAGCCATAGTCATAGTAGAGCTCTCCGTCTACGACCTCGACATCGGACACCAGCATCGCACCAAGCGAACCGTTTGTCGTGCGCTTATCTGTCGTGATGCGCGTGAACTGATTGTCTGCCGTAGCCAAACGATAGAGGGATATCTTATCTGTATTTTCATCATAGATCGCATAATAGCTATCCGTGCCAATCGTCTCTACATAGTAAAGGATCTGCGTTTTCTTGATGGACCTTATGGTAGTCATCTCACCCGTCTCCTGATCCAGACAAAACAGCCTTGAACGGTTATTCGAGAGCTGCTTTTCACCATACACACGATTCGAATCTACATAAAAAACAGAGCCCTTGCAGAGAGTCTCACCCTCTTCTCCATCGACTCTGCACTTTCGGATAACCCACTGATCATCCTCATCTGCCGTCGTATAATAGAGATATTGTCCTTCTACCACAAAATTCAGGATGCCCTTCTCCTCCGTGACGATCTCAGATACCTTCGACGAATTTATCACCTTTTTACGGCAGATCGTCTGCTCACTCGTCTCCTCATCCGACCTGATAAAATAAATCGAGCCGATATGGCCTAACATCGTCGAATGGCTATACACCATCCTCTGAGCCGCCTGTGTCTGCTGTGGTGCGGCCACAAGGCCTGTCAGTACGAGTGCCGTAGCCAGTGCAAGTGCTGTTAGTCTCTGCCTTATCTTTCTTATCCTAATATGTTTCTTAATATTTTCCTTCATATCTTCCCTCCACGTCTATCTTTTTATCTTTATCTTACATACTGCTTTTTTATTGCTTCCGTCAAGGGACGTCGCCGTAATCTTTACCGTATGCCCGATTCCGGTTTTTTTGATCCGCACAAGCCCGTTTGCATTCACTGTGGCGTATCGTTTGTTGCTGGTCGTCCATTTGACCTTTGCATTTGTCGCATAGGTCGGTGTCACGCTCGCACGAAGCTTTATCGTGGCACCTGCCGAAAGCGTAGCTGTTCTCTTGCTTAGCTTTACCTTTGTCACGTAATTTTTCAGCTTGGATAAATCTATGATTCCGCTCGTCACGCACTTATCGGAAAGTGCGTCCACTACACGTACACATTTCATGAGCTTGGCGCGAAGAGCTCGTGCAGACATTGTAGGGTTCGCAGCCGCCAGGGTAGCTATGGCTCCGCTCACCACAGGTGCCGACATCGAAGATCCGGTCAGATATGCATATTTACCAAGCTCGGATTTTTCCACATTTGCCTTTGATATCGCAAGATCATCTAAATATAATTTTAAGGTCTCTCCGGCGGATTTTTGATCTATCCATAGCCCCGTGATCCGCATATAGGTTCGTCCGCCGATCTCTACAAAGCGGGACTGCTCCGGCGTACTCACAAACATATTGGAATCCCAGCAGATATCTGTCCCTTCTGTATCTCCAAGCAGAACGCTCACATAGTAGGTGGCATTCTGATCCAGATACAGATCCGTCACATCTGCATAAATCGAGCCTGCAACCTCGCCACGATTGTTTCGTCCTATGAGCGTAACGTCTATTTCAAGGTATTGATTTGAGCCGTCTGATGCAAGCTTTGGCTCCACCAGATAGGACGTTTCGATGCCAAGCTGCTCGGCAATATAATAATTTTCAAAGGTCTGACCGGCAGGCAGAATATTATCAGCACTCTCACTCAGCCGGTTAAAGTATGTCGTAAGCCTGGTGCGTGTCGCATCATCATAGGCGCCCGGCAAAAAGCACTCCTCCGAATAGGTAGACAGCATCGTATTGCCCGGTGCAAACAAATCCACCTGGCTCGCACTATAATCTGAATAGTAGGCTGCACTATCATCCTCAGCCGATGCGCCGACAATGACTACGTACGGACTCTCTAAATCATAGGGCGTCTGCAGTGCCTGATTAGTCGAATCCCAATCAACTCCCTCGTTTCCGGCTGCAAATACAGACAGTGCCCCCATCTCTCCGACGAGATCGATCGCCAGTGAGACGATACCGTTCGTATCCTGACTGCCACCCCAGGAGCAGTTCACTGCGCAGATATTGACACCGGCTGTCTGTGCATCAAATACATATTCATAGCCTGCAATGATCGCATCATCTGTGATATCCTCACTATCATCAGTCGTTACCTTGACCGCCATGATCTGTGCATCCGCTACACCTGCGATGCCGATATTATTATTCGATGCAGCAGCAGCGATCCCTGCCACATGTGTTCCGTGTCCGCTATGATCCATAGGATCTGCATCATTATCCGCACAATCATAGCCATATGTACCCTTTAATTCATTTGGATATGGATTTTTCCACATGACAGAAGCCAGATCAGGATGTGTATAATCCACACCTGTGTCCAATACTGCGATCACCGGTGTATCCTTCAGGTTAAGCTCCGGCTCTAAGGAATAGCGTATTCCCTCGCTGTCATAAGATGCTCCCGTACCGTCCAGATACCACTGTGCATCCGCGTACGGATCCAGTGAGGTCAGCTCTTCGTAGCCATTCGCACTCACCTTATCCACATAGTAGCGCTCCAGCGAAAGCTCCATGAGCTGCTCAGTCGTGTATTTATCAGAAGAAAGTAAGGCAATATATCGCTGCTTTCCGGTCTCTTCGTTCGTACCAAAGCAGCTGACCCGTTCGATCTCAACTGCCGAATCATAGCGATAACTGCCCTCTATCGCCAGCGGGTCATTCTCCATCGCCTCAAAGGATATGAGTGCCTCGCCATGTACATAAGCTTCTGTATCCATATCAGAAACCGCAGTATCATACAGCTCCTTCGTCTCAAGCTCACGAAGTGTGGCCGCCTGTATCTGCTGCAGCGGAAGCACCTCTACGCACAGCATCGCGGCCAGTACACCCGCGCATACACATCTTATCTTTTTCATACCTGTCTCCTTGCCGGTGGTCTCCTTAAAATATTGTAATTGTTCAGCACCCTTACAGCTACGATATATTATCTAAAACAGTATACCACACTACCATAAAAATATGCTATATATTTGTTAGTCTATCCATCTGTTCCCAGATCTCTTCCCTGCCCTGCTTACTTTCCGCAGAAAACGGGATCACGATAGCTTCCTTTGAAAGACCTAACCCCTTTCGCACCTCAGTAAGTGCCTTCTGCACCTGGGAGCGTTTGAGCTTGTCGAGCTTGGTCGCGATGATGATCGGCTCATACCCCTGATACACCATCCACTCATACATCGTCTTGTCATTGGCACCCGGTGTATGACGAATATCAACGAGCAAAAATACTGCCCGCAGCTGCTTACTGACATGCAGATAGTTTTCGATCATTTTTCCCCATTTTGCGCGTTCGCTCTCGGACACCTTCGCATAGCCATAGCCGGGCAGATCCACCAGATACATGGCATCGTTTATATTATAAAAATTGATCGTCTGTGTCTTTCCTGGCTGCGAGGAGGTTCGCGCGAGAGCCTTGCGGTTCATCAGAGCGTTGATGAGTGATGATTTGCCTACGTTTGATTTGCCGGCAAACGCGATCTCCGGCAGCTGATTGTCCGGGATCCTGCTCGTGATACCGCATACAGTCTCTAGATTTACCTGCTTGATTACCATGTCATTCTCCTGTTTTTTAGTATTTATTTTATACAAAAAGCCTGCCCATACAGGCAGGCTTATCAACCTATGATGCCGTCATGGCACCCTTGCGCTCAATGAATGGCTCTCCGATCGATTCCACCGCATCGCGGGTGATCGTACATGCCACAATATCCTCATCCGAAGGAATCTCATACATCAGATCCTCGAGCGTATGCTCCATGATCGAACGCAGTCCTCTCGCTCCGGTCTTCTGTGCCAGCGACTGATCCGCAATCGCCTCAAGTGCATCATTGTCAAAATAAAGCTCCACGCCATCTAAAGCAAAGAGACGCTTGTACTGCTTGATCAGGGAATTCTTCGGCTCGCGAAGTATACGCATCAGCGCCTCGCGATCCAGCGAATCGAGTGATACCGTAACCGGCACACGACCGACAAACTCCGGAATGAGCCCAAACTTCACAAAATCCTGCGGCATCACACGCTTAAACAGCTCACCTGTGCTCTGCTCATGCTTCTCCCGAATCTGCGCCTGAAAGCCTATAGAGGTCTGATCCACACGGTTCTCGATAATCTTCTCCAAGCCATCGAAGGCTCCACCACAGATAAATAGAATATTTGTCGTATCGATCTGGATCAGCTCCTGCTGCGGGTGCTTTCTGCCGCCCTGCGGCGGAACACTCGCCCGCGTTCCCTCTAATATCTTAAGCAGTGCCTGCTGTACACCCTCACCGGATACATCACGGGTGATCGATACATTTTCCGATTTTTTAGTGATCTTATCAATCTCATCGATATAAACAATGCCACACTCTGCGCGCGGGATATCATAATCTGCCGCCTGAATGAGCTTGAGCAGAATGTTCTCCACATCCTCACCTACATAGCCCGCCTCTGTCAGCGTCGTCGCATCCGCTATCGCAAACGGCACATTCAGTACACGCGCCAAGGTCTGTGCCAACAGAGTCTTGCCGGAGCCGGTCGGACCAAGCATCAAAATATTGCTCTTTTGCAGCTCAACATCATTATCCTGCTCACTCATGATGCGCTTGTAATGATTGTATACAGCGACAGAGAGTACCTTTTTAGCTTCCTCCTGTCCGATCACATACTCATCCAAAAATTCCTTTAATTTTTTCGGCTTCTGCAGATTGATCTCAAAGGAGCCCGCTGCACTCGCAGGTGCCTCCTCCTCGAATTCCTCCTCGATAATCTCTGAACAAATATCAACACATTCATCGCAGATGTAGGCACCGCCCGGTCCTGCGATCAGCTTGCGCACCTGTTCCTGTGACTTGCCGCAAAAGCTGCATCGAATTTTTTCTGTATTCTTTCCTGCCACGTTAGCTTCTCCTGACTAATTGCTGTGATTGGTAATAATGCTGTCAATCAGGCCGTACTCTACGGCTTCCTGTGCACTCATATAATTGTCACGCTCTGTATCGGCTGCGATCTGCTCGATCGGCTTGCCGGTATTCTCCGCGAGAATCGCATTCAAGCGCTTCTTTGTCTTTAGGATATTCTCGGCTGCGATCTGGATCTCCGTAGCCTGTCCCCTGGCACCGCCGGAGGGCTGATGAATCATAATCTCTGCATTCGGCAGAGCAAAACGCTTGCCCTTTGCGCCGCCGGAGAGCAAGAAGGCTCCCATGCTGGCTGCCATTCCGATACAGATCGTAGATACGTCGCATTTGATGTACTGCATCGTATCGTAGATCGCCAATCCTGCTGTCACCATACCGCCGGGGGAATTGATGTATAGATGAATATCCTTTCCGGGATCCTCAGATTCGAGGAATAACAGCTGTGCTACCGTCAGGCTGGCGGTCGTCTCATTGACCTCTTCACCGAGAAATATAATACGTTCCTTTAACAAACGAGAGTAGATATCATAGGAGCGCTCGCCCCGACTCGTCTGCTCTACGACATAAGGTACTAAACTCATATCAAAAACCTCCTTTATCACGCACAAAGCAGACCGACCCTTATCCGGTCAGTCTGCCAAAATATGCAGTCTATTCAGCATCTGTCTGTTCATCGGCTGTAGACTTCGTCTTTGCCTTTGCACGCTCCTTAACATTTGCCATAATGAAATCTACTGCCTTCTTGATCGCCAGATCCTTTCTTATGCTGTCAATCTCATCCTCACCTACGATATTCTTGACCTGCTCAGGCTCCATGCCATACATAGCAGCCATACTCGTAAGCTCTGCCTCCACATCCTCATCAGATGCCTCAAGTGATTCTTCCTTTGCGATCTGCTCTAATACAAGGCTGCTTTGGATACGCTCTAATGCCTCCGGACGAACCTGCTCCTTTAGCTTATCAATCGTCATGCCGGTATACTTCATGTAATCATTGATTGACATGCCCTGCGCTGCGATGCGCTGTGCGAACTCATTGACCATATTCTCAGCCTGGAACTCGACCATCGCATCGGGGATCTCCATCTTGGACTTGTCGATGATCTTCTTGATCGCCTCATCCTCCTTGGTGCCCATAGCTTCGCTTTCCTTGCGTTCTGCCAGCCTCTTTTTAACATCCTCGCGATACTCTGCGAACGTATCAAACTCTGATACATCCTGTGCGAACTCGTCATTTAATTCAGGCAGCTCCTTCATGCGGATCTCGTTGATCTTTACCTTGAAGGTCGCAGGCTTTCCTGCCAGCTCCTTTGCCTGATACTGCTCCGGGAAGGTCACCTCTACGTCTACCTCATCACCGGTATTTTTACCCACGAGCTGCTCCTCGAAGGTATCGATAAAGGAATGGGAACCGATCACCAGCTGATGATTCTCGCCCTTTCCACCTTCAAATGCCACGCCGTCCACGAAGCCCTCAAAATCAATCACTGCGGTATCACCCTCTGCGACCGCGCGATCGGTTACTGTGATCATACGAGCATTTGCATTGCGCTCTGTCTCAATCTCAGTATCTACTTCCTCATCAGATACGCTCGTATCGATCTTCGTTACGGTCACACCGTTGTATTTTCCTAATGTCACCTCAGGTCTCTTTGCCACCTCTGCGGTAAAGATAAACGGCTTGCCCTTTTCCATCTGGGTCACTTCCACATCCGGACGTGATACGACATCTACGCCGCTCTCATCGACTGCCTTCGGATAAACGTCCTGAAGCAGCTCATTGGCAGCATCCTCATAGAACACCTCTGCGCCGTACATCTTCTCGATCATCGCCTGAGGTACCTTGCCCTTACGAAAGCCGGGAATGGAAATCTTATTTTTCTGCTTGTTGTATGCGCTCTTTACCGCTGCAGCAAATGCCTCTGCTTCCACCTCTACGGTGAGCTTAACCATATTCTTTCCTAAATCCTCAACCTGTACATTCATTGTAACTGTTTCCTCCTTAAACATTAACGTTGCTGCAAATGGGCATAGCAACGCCTATGCAGTCATTCATGAATTATACCATAGGATTTTTTGAATTTCTACCTATATTTTCATTTTTATCCAAAAACCTATAGACTCACCCGCTGTCTGCGCAGCATCAGGCATGCTATCAGAAGAAAAATCACCGATATACCGATGGCACCGATCGAGGCACTCACTCGGATATTTGCTGTAACCCATTCAGCCAGCTCACAAAGCCATCTAGCAAATGCCGTATCAGATGTCGCGATAAAACCGCTTAATCTGGGTGTCACAATAAAAAATGCCATGATAATTATCCACGCCGCGATAAATGCATTTTTCCCGATCTTTATCATCGCCGCGCCGATCAACATCGTAAGTGCCGTCTCTATCAGTGCAAGCAGCAGCATATAATCCACGTGAAGCACCGCAGCTGCAGGATCCTCCAGCAAAAGCCCCGGAAAACAAAGCTGCACAAGCACTCTCTCAAAGCCATGCAGCAGCATAACGCCCAGCTCAAAGCACACATACAAAGAAAAAACTGCCAGTATATAAGCAGATACGGTCTGCCGTCTGGTCTGCCCCATGGCCAGTGAATAATTAAAATGACCATACAGCTCTGACGCGGTCAAAAGCCCCATATAGGCAAAGGCCACCAGTGCCATCATGCTGCCGCCAAGCAGCACGCCCTCCTTACCGCCAAAACGATATCCGGTAATAACTGTAATCACCAGTCCTAGCAGATACAGTCCACCTATAAAGGCTCCGCCCAGCAGCACGACATCGTTCATCAAAGACAAATGTCTGATACTATTTTTTATAAGCTCCTTCATCTATACTTCCTCCTAATCCGCCACTATAGGCGTACCTCCAGCTTTTTCATAATAAGAAAGCTCAAAACAGCTGCTATGATAAACAGCCCTGCTCCGATAAAATTCAGTGCAAACAGCCGTCCGCTGAAACTAAGTCCGCTCGATACATAAATGTCGGAAATTCCGATTTGTGAACTAAAGCCCACGATTCCACCGCACAAAAGCGAAACAGGCAGTGCAAAAATCAGATACGCTTTTTTCCCAAACCGATAAACAAATATACTAAATGTGAGTGCAAGCGCGGCTGCGATCAGAAATACATTCTGTCCAAGCATAAGAAGTACCTCAAGCGATGCATCCATCCACTCTCCCGGTACACACGCATAAACCAGACACATACAGATGAGGATACCTGCTACCTCAAAGAGATTCATATACACATATCCGATCAATGCATCCCTACGCGTCGAGCCATAGCTGATCGTCATCTGCAAATAGGTCACCATATCCACCATGCCCCACATCACGATACATATCGTACCAAAGAAAAGCAGCAGCTTAGGAATATCCGAAGCTATCCCCTGCAGTGTAATCGCATCACCACTGCTCCAGGTAAAAAAAACAGAAAAAATCACAGCCATAAAAACGATATACGCCAATATCATGACCGCCCGACGGGTCGCATTCCTTATAGAAGGCAATAGTCCGCTCATACTAGTCCTCCCTTCCGCACAGTGCCACAAACAGATTCTGCAGAGAAACCGGCTGTATCGTCACATCATATCCGTCCTTTAGACTCTCTCCATTCTCGAGCAACACGGTCACGCCCAGACTCCTGCCGATCGTCTCGCTGTGATACTGCTTTAATCCCGCGCAGGCGCCCTCGACCTCTCCCGCGTGGCCACTCACATGCACAGCACGCTCTAAGAGCTCCTGCGTATCCTCCTCGATAATGATCTTTCCATTATCCAGAAAAATGACACGCTCAAACACATTTGCCGCCTCCTCGATAATATGCGTAGATATCACGAACGTTCTGCCGCTTTTTTCATGCTCCTCCAGCAATAGGCGATAAAAATTCTCTCTCGCCACCACGTCAAGTCCTGCCACAGGCTCATCTAGTATCGTGATATCTGCCTTGCTCGCCATCGCGATCACTATGGTTAGCATAGATAGCATACCCTTAGAGAGCTTGGATATCTTATCCTTCCTGTTTAGTTCAAACTTTTTCACCAGGTCTTTTGCCATCTGCTCATCCCAGTTCGGATAAAAGGTACGTGCCATGCGCAGATACTCTCTGACCTTGATCGTATTTGGCCCTAGTAGTGATACAGTGTTTATCTCTCTTGAAAAGCACAGATGATCTAGCGCCCTTCGATTCTCCCACACCGGCATGCCTCCATAGGTGATACTTCCGCTGCCGGCAGGATTTTGCGCCGTTAAGATCGAAAGCAGCGTCGTCTTGCCGGCACCGTTTCGTCCGATAAGCCCATAGATCTTTCCCTGCTCGATCGTGAGATTCACTCCGTCAAGAACCTGCTTTTTCCCATAATTCTTTTTCACATTTTCACATACAAGCTGTCCCATTTTCTATCCTCCTATTGCTGTGCGCGAATCATCTCAATGAGCTGCTCACGATCAATCCCCAAACTCTTTGCTTCCTCTAGCATTCCCTTTACATAATTTTCATAAAAAGCACGCTTTCGCTTGTTTATGATCTCTTCCTTCGCTCCCTGTGCCACAAACATACCGATTCCTCTCTTTTTGTACAAAATTCCTTCGTCTACGAGTAAATTCACTCCCTTGGCCGCTGTCGCCGGGTTGATCGTATAGAGCGCCGAGAGCTCATTCGTGCTCGGCACACGCTCCTCCTCCAACAAAATGCCACGCAAAATGTCAGTCTCGATCATCTCACTCAGCTGCAAATAAATGGATTTATCGCCGGATAACCGTTCATTCAATTATCACACCTCCTATATCCGCAATAAACCTAATTGGTTGTGTGGTTCATTACTTGTGTAATTAACCATAACACCATTGTACCTTCCTGTCAACATATTTTTTTATTTTTTGGGTTGCTTTTTAAAAAATAGTAGCGTATACTTTTGTGTGCAGATGCGGATATGGCGGAATTTTAGGTTCTTGAGCGTTAGCTCAAGATCAGGCAGACGCATGTCGATGCGTAGCAGCGACAGTCTGACAATTCCGCAGTTTTTGTATAGTGTTTATTTTGCGGATATGGCGGAATTGGCAGACGCGCTAGATTTAGGTTCTAGTGGGCAACCCCGTGCAGGTTCAAGTCCTGTTATCCGCATAAAAAAAGAGCTTCATATCGAAGCTCTTTTTTTCATCTATTCCGAATAATCACTCAGCAATCTAACATGCGGCCAATAGGTAAACATCGCCTTTCCCAGCAGTGCCTCCCGGTGCACATACGAATAGGCTTCTCCCTCCTCTATCGAATCCACCAGATCGGCATCATAGGCCTCCTGTGCCCAGTAGCGCGCATCCGCTGATACGTTTCGATTGTCTCCCAGCATCAGATAGCAATCCTCCGGCACCTCAAACTCGTAGCCGTCGTTTTCGATCACCCATTCCTCCGGCAGATAATTCTCCTCTAGTGGCTCTGAAGCATCATCGATGTAGATTTTGGCATCCTCGATACGCACCGTCTCACCTGGAAGTCCTATTATGCGCTTTATATATTTTTCTTCCTCGTCCACCGGATATTTGAATATAACTACATCAAAGCGCTCCGGATCCGAAAACTTGTACGCCAGCCTGTTGCCAAAGAGCCTGTCGCCCGGCGATATGAGCGTCTCCATCGATGAAGTCGGCACGATGGAATTGACGAGCACTACATGTGTTAGAAAAAAAGAAATGAGAACAGCAGCCACGATAACCTCTACCCAGCTCAAAAGCTCTCTAAGCACTCCTCCATGCTCCTCATTTTTCTTATCGATTTGTTCTTCCTTCATGTTCTATCTATGATTCCTTCCTAGTTTAATCGCAAAAGCAGGGATGAGCCGATCGTGCCGCGTGGCATCTCTACCCCGAAATTATCCGCAATCGTAGCCCCGATCAGTGCAAACGTATCGGCACTTCCCAAATCCCCGGCACCGGTATGAGAAGGAGAATACGCCAAAAAAGGTACCTTCTCTCTCGTATGATCCGTACCGGTATAGGTAGGATCATTCCCGTGATCTGCCGTAAGTATCAAAAGATCATCCGATTTAAGGAGATACAGCAGTTCACCAAGCCTTTGATCAAAGCGCATCAGCTCCTGTCCGTAGCCGATCGGATCGCGTCTGTGTCCCCATAATGCATCAAAATCCACGAGATTTACAAAGCAAAGTCCTGTAAAATCACTCTTTGCAAGCTCTATCGTCTGCTCCATGCCATGCACAGAGGATTGTGAGCGATTGCTCTGCGTAATGCCCTCACCGACGAATATATCATTGATCTTTCCTACAGAAATGACATCAAAGCCGCCTTCCTTTAGCGCATTTAACACAGTTGGTCCGGTAGGCTTTAGTGCATAATCATGCCGGTTGCTCGTGCGGACAAATTCGCCACGTTTTTTCCCGATATAAGGGCGCGCGATCACGCGTCCGACACGCCACTCATCCCGCATAGTGAGCTCTCTTGCGATCTCACAGTAATGATATAGCTTCTCTAGGCCCATCGTCTCCTCGTTACCACAGATCTGAAGCACCGAATCGGCAGAGGTATAGACGATCATCGCACCTGTTTTTATCTCCTCTTCTCCTAATTCATCCAAAATCTGCGTGCCGCTGGCCGCCTTATTTCCTATGATTCGCCGCCCACATCGTCTCTCCAGCTCTTCAATCAGCTCCTTTGGAAAACCTGTATCCGTAAAGGTGACAAACGGACGCGTCGTCAAAAGTCCCATCATCTCCCAATGACCGGTCATCGTATCCTTGCCATTGCTGCGCTCATTTAGTTCCATGTAGTAGGCTAAGGGCTTCTCTGCCGGCAGTATCTGCGGCAGTGCCTTTAGATTGCCAAGGCCAAGTCTCGCCAGATTCGGCAAAGAAAAATCCTCTCCGGCCTTTTGCATAGACTCTGCAATATGTCCGAGCGTATCTACTCCCACATCGCCAAAGCGCGGGGAATCGTCCATCGCCCCGATACCCAGAGAATCCAGCACAATTGTAAAAATTCGTCTGTATTTCAGACTGCTCATGGTCATCACTCCTTAGCTGCTGCCTTTACCAGCTTTACTATGCGGCTCGTTCCCAGGCGTTCTGCCCCAAGCTCTAAAAAGCGCGTGGCATCCTCCATGCTGCCAATGCCTCCTGCCGCCTTCATGCGCACGCCCTCGCCGATATGTGCCGCAAACAGCTCAATATCCGAAAATGTAGCTCCTGCCGTAGAAAATCCGGTAGAGGTCTTTATAAAATCTGCGCCGGAAGCAGTCACCAGCTCGCACATTTTTATCTTTTCTGCTTCTGTAAGCAGGCAGGTTTCTATAATAACCTTTAATATCCTGCCCTCGCAGGCTGATCTTACCGCACGTATCTCCTCTAGCACATAATCAAATTTCTGTGCCTTTAGCATCCCGATATTTATAACCATATCTATCTCGTCTGCGCCATTTTTTATGGCATCTCTCGTCTCAAATACCTTCGCAGCCATGGTAGTATTTCCGTTTGGAAAGCCAATCACTGTGCATACCGGAATGCGACCTCCCAGATATTCCGCTGCCTGCACCACATAGCAGGGCGGGATACAAACCGATGCCGTATGATATTTTAATGCATCGTCACAGATACCCTTGATCTCCTCCCAGGTGCTCGTCTGCAACAGCAGTGTATGATCACAGGCTGCTAAAATCTCTTCTATCGTCTTTTTCATGTATCTATTCTCCCTTTTGTAGGTTCCCCGGTCCAAATCTCTCAGGCAGCAGCTCACTCAGTTGATAAACACGCTTCACGCCATCCTTTGTTCCTAGGATAATAGAAAAGGAGCCGTCGCAAAATTCTGCCATCACCTGTCTGCAGACGCCGCACGGCGCACACAGCTTGGTTGGCTCCTTTCCTTCCTCTCCGCCTGCTATCGCGATCGCTGCAAAAGCTCGCTCGCCACTGCTGACCGCCTTAAAAAAGGCTGTGCGCTCCGCACAATTCGTCGGTGTAAAGGCTGCATTTTCGATATTGCACCCTTCGTAGACCACTCCTGCTTTTGTGAGCAGCGCAGCACCTACCGCAAAATGAGAATATGGTGTATATGCCTTTTTTCGTGCCCTAAGGGCATACTCTAACAGCTTTTGATCATCCATAGGCTCACTCCTTATCCTCCTTGATAAGCTCCCTGAGTGCCTCTACCGCGGTGCGTATCGCGATACTCGTATCATGCACCTGTGCGTTTGGCAGGCCTAGCTTCTCCCTCTCCTGATTGGCTACTACCAAAAAGCACGAGCCGACCCGTACACGCAGGAAGCTGCCTGCGATAAACAGCGCCGCCGACTCCATCTCGGAAGCCAGACAGCCCATGCGAAGCCATGCCTCCCATTTATTCTCAAGCTCATAGCCAACCGGCATCACCTCAGGCTCATGCTGTCCAAAAAAGGAATCCTTGCATTGTACCACACCGGTATGATAGGAAAAGCCCTGCTTTTTCGCTGATTGTATCAGTGCATTCATCACCGTCACATCCGGGACTGCCGGATATTCGATCGGTGCATATTCCCTGCTCGTTCCCTCCATGCGGATCGCTCCGTTTGCGATGACGAGATCACCTCCGCAAACGTCTGTCTGCATACCGCCGCAGGTGCCGACTCGAACGAACGTATCAGCTCCGATCTTCGATAGCTCCTCTATGGCGATCGAAGCAGACGGCCCGCCGATACCAGTCGATGTAACACTTACAGGCACCCCGTCAAGGGTGCCTGTGTAGGTGACGAATTCACGGCTGTCTGCTACAAGCCTGGCATCGTCAAAATATTCAGCTATTTTTTCACAGCGCTTCGGATCTCCCGGCAGGATTACATATCTGCCGACATCTCCTACACCCAACTGTGTATGATATTGCTTTCCGGATCCTTCCGTATAATCAACCATACTACACCTCCCACAATGACCTTATGAAAAAAGTATAGTATGTCCGGGCTTTAAATACAAGTTTTAGTTTTCGCCCTTTTTATACTTCTGGAAAAATTTCTTCGTCTCAGCCGCTACTACACCGCTTAATGCAAACAGCGCGATCATATTCGGAAGCGCCATCAGTCCGTTAAAGATATCTGCGATGGTCCATACGGCACTTACTGTCATGTACGGTCCGATAAATACTGCTAAAATGTACAGCCAGCGATAAATCTTTACATGCTTCATATTGCCGCCGCTCAAATACTCTAGACAACGCTCACTATAATAATCCCAGCCTAAGATCGTCGTAAAGGCAAAGAATACCAGGCAAAGCATCAGGATAAAGGAGGATACCTCCTCAGGGAACGGCAATCCTGTCGTAAATGCATAATTGGTCACCTGTACGCCCTCTAAGCCCTCGACCTGCCATGCACCGGTCAATACGATGGAAAGTCCGGTCAGTGTACAGATCACGATCGTATCTAAGAATGTACCGGTCATGCTCACCAGACCCTGACGTACCGGCTCCTTGGTCTGTGCCGCTGCCGCTGCGATCGGCGCACTACCAAGACCTGCCTCATTAGAAAAGATACCACGAGCCACACCCTTTTGCATCGCTACAAACATGCTGCCGACTGCTCCGCCGGTGATAGCCTGCGGCGTAAAGGCTGCGACAACGATCGTCTTGATCGCTGCAGGAAGTGCTGAAATGTTGCAAATAATCAGAATAATCGCAAATACAAAATAGATGATCGCCATGAACGGAACTACGATCTGGCTGACTGATGCGATACGCTTTACGCCACCGATCAATACTGCTGCCACGCAAAAGGCCAGCACTAATGAAGCGATCACAACCGACCAGGAATACTCACCCAAAAACGGCAGAATCTTGACACAATGTGCATTGTTCGGATCGAAGAAATTGTTGACCGCACTTGCGATTCCGTTTACCTGACTAAAGGTACCGATACCAAACAAGCCTACACATACACCAAAAAATGCAAACAGCTTCGCGAGCCACTTCCACTTTTTGCCCATGCCCTGCTCAATGTAATAGAAGGGACCACCCAGGCTGTGGCCATCCTCCGCTACCACACGGTATTTTACGGCGAGCAGTCCTTCGGAATATTTGGTCGCCATACCTAAAAATGCTGCCACAATCATCCAAAAAAGTGCACCGGGGCCTCCGGCACATACTGCCGTAGCCACACCGACGATATTACCTGTACCGATCGTCGCACTCAAAGCCGTACATAGCGCAGCAAAGCTCGTGATCTCGCCTTCACCGCCCTCTTCATTTTTTACCATCCACTTGAGTGCGAGCGGCAGTCTTCTCACCTGCAGCACACCCAGACGAACCGTAAGCAGCAGACCGCCTGCCATGATCAGCACCATGAGCGGAACGCCCCACACAAAGTTGTCAATGGCACCTAACACATTGTTAATTGTTTCCCACATTACTAAACTCCTGCCTCTCTTATTTTAATTTTGTATCTCGAGGGATTCTTCCGATGGAATAATGAGAATAAAAAAATCCTGCCATGCAGGATCGAAGACAACCAAAAGACGTGCATACCAAACGGCATGCATACCTTAAAAACAATATGTCTTCTCTGTCCTGTTGCCTGAGAGATTCCTATGTGACCTGCACATATGTTGCCCCTTCGGCCCCTGGCTCTTATCCAGATGTCTCCAGAGAGTCGATCCATTTGCAGTTGCACCGCGGTAGCTGCTCGGGATATCCCGGCAGACAAAAACGGCACCTGAGAGTGTTACTCCTTCGGTAGACGAAATGTCTTTTCCTGCAAACTTCATCTCGAAATAACTATCTACCATCATAGTCCCTCTCAGATGCCGCGTCAACTATTTTTTTTATTCAACAGCCTTCAATGTGTCATAATTTGTGTGATTATTGTGCTCCCTTAGGCATCGGTACAGCCTCCTCCAGCTCATAATACTCTGGATTTGTCTTTCTGTAAGCCTCATCAAACGCATCCTGGATCGAGCCTGAATCAGCCGTCTCGCCCTCATTAACAGCCTTTTTATAGTACTCACGAAACGCTTCGATATATGCGTCTGCCAGCTCCTTCATGTGCAGCTTTTGCTCCTCTGTAAGCTCCACCGGTGAAAATTCCCTGATATACATGCTCCATGCATCCGTGGATTCTTCGATATAGCGAAGTTCTCCTAATGTTAGCTCTCTCATCGTATGTTCTCCTTATTATTTTACTCAAAATCCTCTATGCCTTCACGCGTCTTGATCTTCGGATTATTCTCAATCGTAAATGCCTTTCGATCCGTCGTCACATAATAATCTACGCCATTTTGCTCCATATGGATCGTATTAAAGCCAAAGAAAGCCAGCACAGTCGTTCCTGCAGGGCTCAAAAACTGGTATCTTGCACATTTTTCGTTTGATAGATAATCAAACAGCTTCGGATATTTCTCCTTGAACATATCGTGCAGGATATGTGCATCTGTTATGTCTATGATACGCGCATTCTGATTGAACATCATCTTCAGCTGCATCGAGCCTACAGGCTCTCCATATACCCAGCTTGCATCACTGGCATGCTTATCCAGCTCGATTCCTTTTTGATCATCCGGCGATATATCCTTTGAGACGACCTTACGTGCAGCGGTATAGGTTCCCTTTCCATAATGTCCCTCGCTGTAGAACTGTCTGTTCTCTTCTCCGGAGCCCTTCATCTGCTCGATCATTTCTCTTGCATCCTTCATGCCGGGTACAGGTCTGATAGTGTGGAATATCGGGAATTTCAGCTGACCCTTTTCATAATCCAAAGAAGGCACCACCTCTGCATTATGTTTTGACCAACCAATAGCATTCATGAATTTCGCGGTACGGATATTAGACTGATTCTTGTCTACGCTCACCGTATCCAGCTTCTTTAGGATCTCAACCATATTGGCATCGATCAACTCATTCGCTTCCTTATCCAGCTCTACATTTCCCATCAGATGCTGTGAGATCAGGCTGTAATTTGCATTGCAGGCATGCTCGATCTGGTCCTTGTAGGCATCTCCCTGTACCTGTTCGTCCTTGATCTCATCATAGGACTGCTTGGCGTTCGTCTGAAGATCCTCTTTTTTAACTGTCAGAGCTTCCTCCACCTTTTGATGCAAGGCCTCGATCATCGCCTTACGCTGCTTACCGGTTCCTGTAATCGGATTTTTGATCGAGATATACTTCGCACATGCCTCAGACAGACGAAACAGAATACTCGTCCGCTCGTTCTCCTCCACCAGCTCATTCGCATGATTGTATAGCTCGAGCTCCGTAGCGACATCATTGAATTCATCGGAATTGCCGGAGCGATTGCTGTTTTTGATGAACACCTCGAGCTCCTTCATATTAAAGGCAGCATAGTATTCCTTTTTCTTATTGCTTCCGACTCCGCGCCCGGACCTTTCCAGATCCGTTTTTTGCTGTCTCGTGCTTTCATGCCAGTAGCTCTCGATCGCTTTTTTGCGATCAATATGCGCCTTCTTGCGATCCTCCCACTCCTGCTTTCTGACTTCTTTATATTCCTTCTCATGCTCAGAATATTCCATTGCCAGTGCGCGGGTATTCATATCCAGATATCCAAGGCCAAATTCATTGCCCTCTTTTTTCTGATAATCCTGATTAAAGGTATCAATCTGCAGCTTCTGCAATCTCCATTCATTCTGCTTGAAGCGCTGCTCTTTATCACCCATATGTACTTCTTTTCCCATGGCCGCATTCCTTTCTATGCTTATTTGTAACTGTGTAGGTGCGTAACAGACAGTTACCATTTTTTACAAAATAGCCCTTTCCCTTCCCTTTGTCAATCCGGGTTTTTTATTGTATTAAAAAAAATCCCCGGCAGTTGCCTGGGGATTTTATGTTTAGTTTTGCGGGCTGCCGTATCCGCACTGCATCATATGCGTTTTGTATACGAGCTTTCCAAGGGAATCATAGACTATGACTCTAGCCTTGTAGTAGTGCGTCTTGCCTGGCTTTGGTGCTTTGTCAGTGTAGGTTAGCTTACTCGTCTCATACTTTTTCACATAATGAAGCTTTTTCGCCTGACTGCGGCTGAAGCGATACTTGATGGTATAGCCCTGCTCCTGCAATTTCTTGATGGCTGCAGCGCCCTTCTTTACAGTTAGGTCTACCTTCACTGTTCCATTTTTCTTTTCAAGTGCGTTTGCCTGCAGCTCGATTTGCTCTCCAAGCTCAGAAAGTGTCTCTTCTGTGTCTTCCGTTACCGGAGCAGCGACTGTACCGGTGGAGGGAGTGGACGAGCCACCTGAGGAGGTGCCACCAGCGTCTTGTTTATCGTCTGATGGCGTAGAGCTGCTTCCGACTCCATATCCTGCCGGCGTAGAATTTTCTGCATCTGCCTCTGCTATTTTTGTAATGCCGGCACTGCTTACGGTCATTGTCTTTGTG
>CAVBEI010000029.1:0-20163 GCA_963594555.1 Lachnospiraceae bacterium
GTCTTTGCCATAGGCAAAGGAAGTTAAAATATCATTTGTTTTCGATAGTCCATTTTGCAAAAGATAATCTCTTCCTCCATTATACATTTATTCCTCAATTGTTTCTTTTGTCATCACTCTTTATTCTTCCAATATCGCTCTATACAGCTTACACACCTCTCCAAATCTAGGGAGTGCTAGTTCAACATATCCATGTCCTGCTGAAACTATCAAGCCCTTTCCTATCAAGCGTTCTCTATATTTAGAAAATACCTGTGGTGTTATGCCAGCTTTTTCACATAATTCGCCAGTCTTAATCGAGCAATTATCTGGCACATTCATTAATATTTTTTGGTCCAATTCTGATAAGTCGTTCCAGATTTTATGGTAAACATATTCATCCAGTAAGCTATCTAAATCGCGAAGCAATTTTTTCTCTTCAACATCGTCCTTACTATCCCAATAAATCATTCCCAGTGCTTGAAAAGCAAATGCATAACCTTTTGTCTGCTTTGCTAAATTCAATGCTAAATCCCCTGTTATAGATAGAGCTGATTCGTATTGTCTTGCTATCTGTGACAAACCAAGCGGTCCAACTGTTATCTTTGGTGAACGCAATAGAAATGTAAGTTGAGCACTATTTTGAATCGCATCTATATTTTCAAACAGTCCTGTCATCAGTAAGAATAATGGAAAATCCTTACGAATCCAAATTTGGAATTGACTTGCAAACTGCTTCATCACCTGATTGTTTTCAACCTCATCTATTGTGATTAAAATCTTTTTTCCTTTTTTCTTCAGTTCTCGCAAAATTGTTTCAGCCTTGCTGACGCTATCTCTCTCAGTAGCACCGCCTACTCCAATGCCAAACCCAGCAACAGATATGTCTAATCCTCTTTCAAATAAATCTCCAACATTTCGGCAGGCATCCGACAGGCGATATGCAAAATCATCAATCAGATTTTGCGTTGGGTTCAAATCAACACAAATCCAATCATCATCCTGCTCTATCTTCTGTGAAATAGCTGTCATTAATACCGTTTTGCCACTTCCTCTAACACCTCTGATTAGATATGTCTGATATCTGGCAGGAGCTTCCATAAATGCATTTAGTACCTGATCTATGTTTTCATTTCTGATTATATATTCTGTTGGTTTCTTTCCAAATGTTAATGTGAACGGATTACCCATATCGCATTCCCCCTCCACTTTACAGTCATATTTATTTTTTGCCGCACTTTTGCTCACAATTCGTTCCAAGCCTTGATCTTTTCTGAATTATACTTGACATTATATTTCATATTTCTTCATATTTCAATATTTTTTTCATATTCATTCATATTTTATCTTTTCGTTCATATTTCTTCATATATTGACAATTTGAGATATTGGGGTCAGGCCCCATGAACAAATTGTGAACAAAATCCCCGGCATAAGCCGGGGATTTTGTTATTCCTGAGCCAGATTCACCATCCAGGTTTTTTTTCTGAAAATCAGAAGCGTTGCGAGCAGTCGAATTATCTCCTCTGAGGTGAGCAGTGCATAGACACCGACAATTCCCCACGAAAATACATAGGCTGCCAACAGACAGAGCGGAATGGCGATGCACCAGGTTCCGACGATGTCGATGATCATGATGATTTTTGTGTTTCCGCCGCTTCGTATGATACCGCCGCCTAGGATCATATTTTCTACCTTAAACGGCGCATACAAGGCAAATACATACAGCAGCTGCCTGCCGAGCTCTCCGACATTTGCTTCCACGCGATAAAGGCCTGTATAGGCATCCGCAAATGCTCCAAGCCCTACAGCCACCAGGGCTGCACCTAAAAATCCGACGATCATGATCTTGCACGATTCACGGTAGGCCTGCGCATATTCACCGCTGCCTAAGCGCTTTCCAATGAGCACACCGGCCGCTGCCGAAAGACCGCTTAAGGCTCCTACCACAAGCCCCTGGATCGGACAGGTAAGGGAATAGGCCGCCAGATCGCTCGTACCAAGATGCCCATACACGGCAGACTCCACATTTTGTCCCAGACTCCACAAAAATTCGCTCACGATGATCGGACAGACCATCCAGGCGTATTCTGCCATTGTAAGACGCTTAAGATGAAGAGAAAATAACGGCGTATCGTGATCCTTTTTTATGCAATAGACAAAGCCGAGACATACCAAAAAAAGGCTCACCAGCTGTGAAAGGAGAGTGGCGATCGCTGCACCGGTCACACCAAGCGCAGACATGCCAAGCTTTCCGAAGATCAGCACATAGTTACAGCCGGTATTGACGAGCACACCAATCAGACTCGCCAAAAAAGGAATCGAGGCGTGCTCCCTGCAGCGCAGCCATGCGGATAATATCGTATTGAGTGCCATCGGGATTGCCGTAAAGGAGATAATTCGAAAATACGGCGCTCCGGCCCGGATAATCGCGTCATCCTTTGTATACAGACTCAAAATCTGACCTGGAAGCAGTCCTTCCGCGATCCAAAAGAGTGCAGCGATCGCCAGCCCGCTAACCAGACTCACCGAAAGACCGCGCCATGCCTCGGCTTCGTCCTCGGCTCCGATAAACTGTGCGATCAAAATGCCTGCTACGGTGCCGACTGCGCCTAGCACCACCGTAAAGATCAGCGTAAAATTTCCGCATAATCCAACCGCTGCGATCGCCGCCTCGCCCAGCTGACCGACCATTACCTGGTCAATGATCGAAAAGGATGACTGCAGCATACTCTGCAGCGTAACCGGTATTGCGATTTTACATAAGGATTTCATAAATTTTGACATAACAATTTCCTCGTACTTTCTCTTTTTATCAATTGAACCGGAAGCACGATGTGTGCCTCACAGCTTTTTTTATCACGCAGCCTTTCTAGGCTCTCAAGTGCACGCTTGGCACGAAGGCGCGTATCCTGACAGATCGTTGTAAGTGCCGGAGCGCTCTCTTTGCCTGCTCTTGTGTCATCAAAACCGATGATGCTCACATCCTTCGGGATATCTACGCCCTTTTTCTGCAAAAAGCGCATGAATTCGAGCGCATAATAATCCGACACAGCAAATACGGCCGTGATATTTTTTCTGTTAAATTCCTCGAAGGAATCTTCATAAAAGGACAGGCGATGCTCTCCTTTCTTTGGAATCTGCCAAAGGAAGGTCTCGTTTGGCGCGAAGGCCTCGCAAAAACCATCGATTCGCTCCTTGTCCATGCAGATAAAATTATCGGAGATACAAAGTGCACGCGTATGTCCCAGCTCCTTTAAATATGCCCCGGCCTGATAGCCGCCGTTGAAATGATCGATCGTCAGATTCACGGCTCGTTCGCACGGTGAAAAATATCCGTCATATACGACAAAGGGAATGCGCATCTGATTGCGAAGCCTCTCATAATCCTCCTCGCAAAAGCCCATGATAATGAGGCCATCCATGTTCCACATCGATGCAAAAACCGGTATATTGGAGACATCGTCTGTCACCTTTATCATTAGAAAATAGCCCGCGTCATTTACCTCGTGCGAGAGTGCATTCAGCGCCGACATCACAAAGCCATCCTCGAGCACAAGACCTTCGTATTTTTCATGGTCATTGACTACCACGCCGATGATTCTGGAATTGTTTTGTGCCAGCAGGATGCCGGCCATATTTGGGATATAACCGGAGCTTTCTAGCTCCTGTAGGACACGTTTTACCGTCTCATCCGAGATTTTTTTTGTCTTTCCATGAATTACATTCGAAACCGTCGCGGTACTCAGACCTAATGCATCTGCCACATCAGCGATACGTACTCTGCGTTCCTCCATATTTTAAATTCCCTCCAAAAGTGTCGACACTAAATTACATGCATATCGTACAATAAAAGTACGGTATATGCAAGGGTTAACCGCATAACCCTCAAAGGGGGTCAGGCCCCATGAACAAAGGGGGGTCAGGCCCCATGAACAAACCATGAACAAAATGTAAACACACAGCGTGATTTGTGTGTTATAATTCTTACGCATGAAAAAAGAGAGTTTATATTTTGAGGTGAAGACATGAAACATCGATATCATCAGATCGTGGCGGGCATGCTTGGTTTACTGCTGGCGGCCGGCACGCCTACTTCGGTAACAGCGGCCGATACGGGCAGCGCGGCTACGGCTGTCGAAGCTGTGGCTGCGAGTTCATCAGGCACTAAGAAGCATCCTACGAAAAATCCCCTTCTGGCACGTCGTGTGCTGTTGGCACAG
Organism: Lachnospiraceae bacterium; assembly: GCA_963594555.1. GTDB lineage: Bacteria > Bacillota > Clostridia > Lachnospirales > Lachnospiraceae > W0P33-017. The sequence continues at coordinate 4,203 of CAVBEI010000029.1, forward strand.
GGCGTGGTAGGACAAAAGCAGCTCACACAGGCAGGACTGGAAAAAAAGGTCACCAGGCAGCAGTTTGCCAAAATGCTGGTGCAGCTATCTGCGTATAAGAACAAGGCAAAGGGGAGCAGCAAAATCTCTCTATATTCGGATGTAAAGCGTGGAAATGCGTATTCATCCTACATCCGCATAGCGGTGGAAAACGGCTGGATGAAGGGAAATCTACGTGGAAAATTCCGCCCGAAGCAGGCGATTCGCATGCAGGAGGCGGCGGCTGCCATCGTAGCGGTGCTAGGCTATACAGACAGCGATTTTGAAGGAAATCTCGCAGCTGCAAAGCTTTCTTTTTTTAAGGCGGAAAAGCTAAATACGAATGTGAAGAAAAAGGCATCGGCGCAGCTTAATATGCAGGATGTGTGCTGTCTGCTTTATAATATGCAGGTGAGTGAGACAAAAAGCGGCAGCATCTATGCAGGTACGCTCGGTTACGAGCTGGATGCAAACGGAGACATCGATTATCTGGCACTCACATATGAGAATCTCTCAGGACCTGTCATCGCCTCACAGCATTGGGAGGAGCAGCTCCCTTTTTCGATAAAGGACGCTGCAATCTACATCGATGGAAGCAAAGGCTCGGCAGGTCAGATTCAGACGTATGATGTCTTATATTATTCCAAAAAGCAAAAGGCGGTATTTGTCTACCAGAATCGAGTGATCGGCAGATTAAATTGCGTATCGCCGGATCGCTATACACCGACATCGGTTACGGTCGGTTCAAAAACCTATGCCCTCGGCACGCAGACGGCTGCTGTGGCGGCATCTGCGCTCGGCAGCCTGTCCATCGGTGATTATGTCACGCTGCTTTTAGGGCGAGATGATCAGGTGGTTGGAATCGTAAGCGCCGCACAGGTGAATTCCTTCGTCGGCGGAATCGTGCTGTCAAAGACAGAAAAGGTCAGCACGGATAAAGGAGCTGCAGCCATAAAAAAATACATTACGATGCTCGATACAGCGGGAGAGACACGGGAGTACGAGGTGAGTGATCTGACCAAATTCTGGGAAAAGGTTCCGGTAGAGGTCGTTTTTGAAAACGGAAGCCCCGTAGTAAATAAGCTCACCCTCGCCACCTTAAACGGCACTGTTTCAGCGGCTGCAGACAGCTTCGCAGGCTATCGCCTGACGGATAATATCAGGATTTTGGAATATTGCAGCGACGGTACGTATGCGACGATGAATCGCAGTCGTCTGGCCGGTATGCTGCTCAATTCCTCGAATATACTATACTATCATTTGAATGCGAACAAGGAGATCACAGATCTGTTGCTGACCGATGTGACAGGCGATAACTACACCTATGGTATCCTAACGAGTGCTACAGAGCTTTCAGATGCGCAGACGAATACATACATAGGCACCTATACCTATCAGATAGGAGATGCGACTACTACGACGGTTACGGATGGACAGATCTTTGGCATGGACGACCATATCGGACCGGTGCAGCTGGCTTTCTCATCGACCGGAGCACTGACGGGTATGCAGACGCTTGGCTCCATTTCCGTGACCTCGATCACACAAACAGAGGTATCAAATGGCGTGAGCGTTTATGAGCTCGCGGAGGATGTGAGCGTGTATCTGCGAAACGGCGGAACATATTATGCAGCCTCCTTGGACAAAGTAATGGACTTGGGCAGCTACAATTTGGCAGCCTATTATGACCATGCGGGTGGAGGAAGGATCCGTGTGATCATTGCACTAAAAAAATAGGAAGAAGAACATGAAAGAAAAGATAAAAACCTTTATCGGGAAGCATAAAAAATTACTCATTATATTGGCAGTGTTGATCGTGGCGTTTGTCGTGCTGCCTATGATCTTTGGAAAAAAAGCAGTCGCAGAGGATGATACCTATCAGACGCAGACACCGACGAAGCAGGATCTGCAGGTAGAGCTGACAGGCACAGGAACGATCGAACCAAACGATCAGTATTCCATCACACCGATGGTGCAGGGTGAGATCGTGGAAGCTGATTTTGAGGAAGGAGATATCGTAGAAGAGGGACAGGTGCTCTATTTATTTTCTACAGAGAGCATCGAGGACTCCATCAAATCGGCAGAGATCGGAGTGAAGCAGGCACAGCAAAGCTATCAGGATGCTGTGGACGGTGTGCAAAATACGCAGGATAATCTCTCTCTTACTGCAGATGTAGAGGGCTATGTAAAAAAGCTCTATGTTGACGAGGGGGATGCGATAGCCGCCGGAACTAAGATCGCTGATTTATATGATAATACCACGATGGTGCTGTCTATACCCTTTAACGAGGCAGAGGTGGCGGATGACTGGATAGGAGCACGCGCAGAGGTTCTTCTATCCGATGAGAGCGAGACGCTGCGTGGAACTGTAACGGCGATCGATCCGATGAGTGATACCTTAAGCGGAAACCGCATCGTCCGTTATGTGACTATCGAGGTAAAAAATCCCGGCACAATCTCAGCCGATTCCACCGCAACAGCGTCTATTAGAGGAACGGACTGCAGCGCAGAGGGGACTTTTTCTGTAAAATCCGAAGGAACGCTGCTTGCTGCAGGTACCGGCACGATCGAGTCGTTAAAAATAGCAGAGGGCGATTATGTGGACAAGGGAGATACATATCTGGTGCTTGAGGATTCTACGGTAGGAGATTCGGTAAACAGCGCCAAGCTCAGCTTAGAGAGTGCGAATAACCAGCTCGATACAGCCAAAAGAAGCCTCGAGGATTACAGCGTGACGGCACCGATTTCGGGCACTGTGATCACTAAAAATGCAAAAGCCGGAGATAATATCAATGCCGCCTTTACCAGTCCTTTGGCGGTGATCTATGATCTCTCGAAGGTGAAGTTTTGTATGAAGGTGGATGAGCTGGATGTGTTAAAGCTATCTGTCGGTCAGGAGGTTTTGGTCAGTGCAGATGCCTTAGAGGGTGTGGAGATGATAGGACACATCACAAACATCAGCCTGGAAGCGAGCACGAACGGCGGCGTGAGCGAATATCCGGTCACCGTCGAGCTGGATGAGGTCGGTGATTTGCTGCCAGGTATGAATGTGTCCGCACGCATTGTGCTAGAGGAGGAAAAAAATGCGCTCTGCATCCCGGTAGACGCCCTAATGCGCGGAGATATCGTCTATGTAAAAAATAAGGAAGGTCAGGAGACGAGCGAAGAGGAGCTATCCGACGGTGTACCGAGTGGCTTTCATCAGGTAGAGGTGACAGTCGGCATCAGCAACGATTCGAGTGTGCAGATCCTATCCGGACTTAGTGAGACGGACGAGGTTTATGTGCCGCGTACAGAGCTTACGGACATGAATGCTCTGCTCATGGGAGCCGGTGGTGGTGAAGATATGGAAATGAATATGGAGGATGGCACAGGCTCCGTGGACGGTGAATGATATGGCAAAGGAAACAGATATACAGACAATGGAGCATCCGCACCTAATCGAGCTGCAGGAAATCTATAAGATATACCGGATGGGAGATGTACAGGTGCGTGCCAACGACGGCATCACCTTTTCCATCGACAGCGGTGAGATGGTGGCGATCGTCGGCAAATCCGGCAGCGGCAAATCGACGATCATGAACATCATCGGGGCACTCGATGTTCCGACTGATGGGAAATACTATTTAAACGGCATCGATGTAGGCTCCATGAGTGACAATCAGTTAGCAGAGATTAGAAACAGGCAGATTGGCTTTATCTTTCAGCAGTACAATCTACTGCCGAAGATGAATCTGTTGAAAAATGTAGAGCTGCCGCTGCTCTACGCAGGTGTTCCGGAAGAAAAACGCCGCGAGCGGGCACTAAAATCACTCGAAAAGGTGGGGCTTGGCGAGGTATGGAAAAAATATCCAAACCAGCTCTCCGGTGGTCAGCAGCAGAGAGTGTCGATAGCCCGCGCCCTGGCGGGTGATCCGTCGCTTATTTTGGCGGATGAGCCGACCGGTGCGCTCGATTCCCGCACGAGTAGAGATGTGTTGGATTTTCTGAAGGAATTAAATGACGAGGGCAATACGATCGTCATCATCACGCACGACAATTCCATCGCACTAGAGGCAAAACGCGTGATACAGATTCACGACGGCAAGGTCATTTTTGATGGACCAAGCGTCGAATACAAGGAGAAATTACAGAAAAAATGAAAACATCACAGGCATTTTTTATGGCTTTTTCGAGTCTGATCAGCAACAAAATGCGCTCGTTTCTCACGATGCTGGGTATGATCATCGGTGTAGGCGCGGTGATCGCCATGGTATCTCTCATGGACGGCATGATCGGCTATACGATGGATTCTTTTTCGGATATGGGAGCGGATACGATCACACTTTCCTTGATGGGGACTTCCTCTAAGCAGCTGACGGATGATCAGATGTATGCATTTGTCGAAGAGCATCCGGAGGATTTCTGTGAGCTGTCTGCGAGCACTTCACTTATGACGACGGTACGCGTCGGTGACAGTAAGCTGAAAAATGAGACTATAAACGGTGTCAGCGAGGGCTATGCGGATATTTCAGCACTACAGCTTTCGGAGGGACGTTTTTTGGCCTATGCTGATATGATATCACGCAGCAAGGTATGCGTCATCGGCACCTATGTATGTGAAGAACTCTTTGGCGGGGCAGATCCGATCGGACAGTCGATAAAGGTCGGAGCGGACAGCTATGAGGTGGTCGGTCTGCTGGAGGAAAAGGGAGATTCCACCAAATATTCCCAGGATGATGTGATTTATGCGCCATATACAGTGATCGGACGGGCAGCAGGCAGCGCCTATCCGTCCGGCTATACATTAAAGCTGACAGATCCGGACAATTCTACGGGACCGCAGCAGGCCTTGGAGGATTTTTTGTATGAATTTTACCATGATGCAGACTGCTATATGGTGACGAATATGGCGAGTCTGCTGGATATTATGGGCAGTATGATCGGCATCATGGAAAAGATATTGACCGGAATCGCAGGAATCTCGCTTTTGGTGGCAGGAATAGGTATCATGAATATCATGCTCGTCTCAGTAAGCGAGCGTACCAGGGAGATCGGCATTCGCAAATCCCTAGGTGCCAAGCAGCGTGATATCATGAAGCAGTTTGTCATCGAGGCGGCAGTGCTCTCCTCCATCGGAGGCGGCATCGGCATCATCATAGGTGGTGTGGCTACGACGCTGCTGGGAAATGCGATCGGCTTATCGTGTGCGCCTAGCGTAAAGGCGATCGCACTCGCCTTTGGCGTATCGGCAGGTATCGGTATCTTATTTGGCTATATGCCTGCAAAGCGTGCGGCGCTGCTCAATCCAATCGACGCGCTGCGCAGTGAATAATGAGGAGAAACAGCTATGGCATTGCATCTGTTTTTGGGAAATTCGGGAGCCGGTAAATCAGACCGGCTCTACACATCTGTATTAGAAGAAGCAAAGGCACATCCGCGCCGCACCTATTATGTGCTGGTGCCTGAGCAGTTTACGATGGCCACGCAGCGCGCCTTTGTAAGCCGCCAGGAAAACCGTGCGATTCTAAACGTAGATGTACTCAGCTTCAAACGCTTATCCTACCGTATATTTGAGGAATTAGGCAAGGACACGCGCTCGGTGTTAGAGGATACGGGAAAAAATCTGATACTTCGCCGTCTCCTTGCAAGGCTTTTGCCGAAGCTTCAGGTACTGCAGGGCAGCCTGCACAAGATCGGCTATATCGATGAGATCAAGTCCTTTTTGACGGAGCTGATGCAGTATCGTATCGAGCCGGAAGCACTCTCTAGGATGGCACAGGCTCCGGGCGTATCGCCCTATTTTGCGGCGAAGCTGGCCGATTTAGAGATTTTATACCGGGCATTTTCAGAGGAAATCGCAGGGGATTATATGCCGGCGGAGCAGCTCGTGGAATATGCAGCCTCACTCGTGCCGCACTCTGAGATGTTTCAGGATGCAGTACTGGTATTCGATGGCTTTACAGGCTTTACACCGGTGCAGCAGGTCTTTTTAGAAGCTGTATTTGCGAAGGCACGGGATATATATGTGGCACTCACCATAGATGCCATAGAGGATTTCTTTGGAGAAAATGATGTGGAGCAGCTGTTTTTTCTCTCAAAAAAGACGATTCGTACACTCCTTGCTATCGCAGAGCGCACCGGAGTAGCAGTAGAGCGACCGGTTGTATTTGCAGAGGGAGATAAGGCGCGTTTTAAGACGGCGCCACTTTTATATCATCTGGAGCAGAATCTGTTTCGGTCGAATCCGCATGCCTATGAATATGACGGGGATATCAGTACACAGGAGCAGCTGCAGCTGTATGGCTTTGCTACGCCGGCAGAGGAGCTGCACTTTGCGGCCTGCGAGATCAAACGGTTGACAGCGCAGGGCTATCATTACCGTGATATCGCGATCGTATCAGGCGATGTAGAGCTATATGCCTCTTATGTGCCGCAGATTTTTTCGGAATATGACCTGCCGTACTTTTTGGATCAGACGAGTCCGATTCTCTTTCATCCGTTGCTGGAATGTGTGCGCGGACTGCTGGAGCTGGCACGTGCGAAGGCGTATGGACAGGATCTATCCTATGAGCACATGATGCGTGTGATAAAGTCAGGTGCGCTGCCCATCGAAGCACATATGGCACATATGCTGGAAAATTATGTTCTCGAAAGTGGCATCCGTGGCGAAAATAAATGGAAGAAGGAGTGGAAATATCGGCAGGAGTGGCTGACCGAGGAGCAGCTTGAACAGCTTAATACGGTGCGTGATGGATTGATGGAGGTACTGAAGCCTTTTTTATCCGGTATGCGAAGTGAAACTGCTACGGTAGAGGAGCGCACACGGACGCTGCTAAATGTGATGCTGGCCTGGAAGCTGTCAGAGGTGGATGAGGAAGGCAGAATATGGCGCATTTTAATGGATCTGTTTGACAAGCTCGTGACCTTGCTAGGAGATGAGGTTTTAGAGCTGGAGGAATATGTGGATGTACTGCTGGCAGGCTTTGAGGGAGTTACGGTGGCATCGATTCCACCACGTGCCGATCAGGTAGTGGTGGGAGATATCGAGCGAACCAGACTAGATGAGATCAAGGTGTTATTCTTTCTCGGAGTCAATGACGGCGTGATCCCGCGTGTCGCAAATGACGGCGGTATCCTCAGCCAGATGGAGAGGCAGCTCTTATCACAGGCACAGTTTGAGCTGGCACCGACCGCGAGGGAGCGGGCGTTTATGCAGCGCTTTTATCTGTATCTGAATTTGACAAAGCCCTCCGAACGGCTATATGTCACCTTCGCCGGACGCAGTGCGGACGGAAGCTCCCGTAAAAAATCCTATCTGATCGGCATGCTTTGTCATCTCTTTGCCGGACTGACCATAAAAGAGGCAGATTATTCGTCCGAGCAGTTGTGGCAGCTTGCGACACCGCAGGCTTCCCTGCGACTATTATCACAGGGGCTTGAGGATGCAAAAAAAGGCGAGGCGAGCCGTATCTGGCGGACACTTTTTGCCTGGTATATGCGCCATGACAGCTGGCAGGAGAGGATAGAGGCACTTCTATCGGCATCTTTTTTCAGATTCGAAGTAAGGAATCTGCCGCCGGAGCTGGGACACCAACTATATGGCAGCATCCTAGAGGGCAGCGTCACGAGACTCGAGCAGTTTGCAGGCTGCGCCTATGCGCATTTTCTAAAGTATGGTCTGGGACTGAGTAAGCGAAAAGAGTATGGCTTTGAGGCATTAGATTTTGGTGAAGTCATGCATGCCATGCTTGAAAAATATGCGACAGAGCTTTCGAAGAGTGGATATGACTGGTTTGATGTTACGCAAGAGGTGCAAAGAGGACTGTGTGATGCTGCTGCTTCATCGGTATTTTCAGGGGAGAGGTTTAATGTGCTCACAGCTACTGCAAAAAACAAATATTTGATGACACGAATGGAGCATCTGCTGAAACAGACCGTTGAGACGCTGACACAGCAGGTGCGAAAGGGACGCTTTACTCCGGCAGCCGTAGAGGTCGCCTTTGGCATGGACAGACATCGGGAATTATCGGAGTTTATATTAAGTGAGACACAGCGCATGTATCTGAAGGGCAGAATCGATAGAATCGATCTGTGTGATGAGGGTGAGGATACCTACGTAAAGATCATCGACTATAAAACCGGTCAGACGAAGTTTTCCCTGATTGATATATATCACGGGCTGCAGCTGCAGTTAGTCGTATATTTGAATGCTGCCATGGAGCTTATCAAGGCTCGTTCGCATAAGGGACAGGTGATCCCTGCAGGCATCTTCTATTATCATGTGGATGAACCGGTGATCACGACAGAGGGAGTGATCACGGAGGAAAAGCTTAAAAAAACTGTGCTCGAGCAATTAAAGCCGGAGGGCATCGTAAATTTGGATAAACAGGTCTATACGGCGATGGATACCACCTTTGCGGGAAAATCCGATGTCATACCACTGGCATTTACAAAAGACGGTAAGGTGGCTAGGGGTTCGCATGCCTACGATGATGCGCAGCTGCAGACGATTCGCGATTATGTCAATGCCACGATCGTAGATCTGGGCAGACGAATGTTATCCGGTGAGATAGCTCCTGCGCCGTATCAGCTGGATAAAGAGGTTGCCTGTAATTTTTGTGAGTACCGTGGCATCTGTGGCTTTGATAAGCACCTGGCGAGCTGTAAATACCGCGTACTTTTGAACATAAAATCTGAGGATGAGATATTAGAGCGGATGCAGCAAAAATTAGAGAATAATAAGGAGGAGAGCTGATGGGCGTATCCTGGACGATAGATCAAAAACAGGTGATCGAGAGCCGCGGCTGCAATCTGCTCGTATCGGCAGCTGCCGGCAGCGGAAAAACAGCCGTTCTTGTTGAGAGAATCATACAAAAAGTAACAGACGAGAAGCATCCGGTGGATATCGACAGATTGCTTGTCGTGACCTTCACAAAGGCAGCAGCCTCAGAGATGAGGGAGCGTATTGCAGCTGCGATCGAAAAGAGGATGGAGACAGAGCCGGACAATGCTTATTTAAACCGCCAATATACCCTGGTGCATCATGCACAGATCACGACGATAGACAGCTTCTGTTTATATGTCGTAAAAAATTATTTTTCCTATATCGACCTGACACCGGGTTTTCGTGTCGGAGATCCAAGTGAGCTCTCGCTTTTGGAAAACGAGGTGCTAGAGGAGGTGATGGAGTCGTGGTATGCCTCGGAGGATGAAGACTTTATTCAGCTGCTCGATAATTATGCAACTGCAAAAAGCGACAATGCTATTGTCACCATGGTAAAAAGCCTCTATAACTTTTCGACGAGCTATCCGTGGCCGATCGAATGGCTGGAGAGTATTAATCGAGCGTACGAGCCGCACTCACTTACTGCGGAGAGGCTGTATAAGCCTGACAGCTGGCTGTCGGAGCTGATGCGTACCATCCATGCCCTGCTTGTGGGGGAGCGTATGCAGCTGATCATGGCGGGCAGACTGTGTGAGGAGCCGGGCGGGCCACTGATGTATGCAGATAACATCCGCTATGTCATAGAGCAGCTAGAACGCTTAGATGACATAGAAGATTTTGACGCACTAGGCGCTGCCATAGGCGGAATCGATTTTGGAAGACTCGCTCCTGCCAGAGGCTTTAGCGGAGACGAGGATCTAAAGAATCTGGTCACGAAGCTGCGAAATAAAGTAAAAGCGGATATTGCCAAGCTGCAGAAAAAATATTTTTCGGATAAACTGGATGTACAGCTGCAGGATCTGGTGGCTTTAGAAAGTAATGTGGCGGTACTATCAAGGCTCACCATAGATTATGCAAACGCATATAGAAGGAAAAAGGAACGACTGGGGCTGCTTGATTTTTCTGATATCGAGCATCTGGCACTTCAGATTCTGATCGATCCGGACACGAAGGAGCCGACGAAGATCGCACAGGAATTTCAATCGCAGTTTGAGGAGATCATGATCGATGAGTATCAGGACTCAAATTACGTGCAGGAGACGATTTTATCTGCCATAGCAGGTGGAGGCGGCACCTTCAACCGCTTCATGGTAGGAGATGTCAAGCAGAGCATCTACCGGTTTAGGCTCGCACGACCGGAGCTATTTATGGAAAAATATGATACCTACACGCTAGGGGAGTCTGATTGCAGAAAAATATGTCTAAAGCAGAATTTCCGCAGCCGCACGCAGGTGTTAGATAGTGTGAACGCTTTGTTTTCCCGTATCATGAAGCGGGATGTCGGCGGCGTGGAATATGATGCAGATGCGGCGCTCTATCCCGGCGCTTCATTTCCGGACAGTACGAAAAGTGATGCATACAAGACTCGCATTCTTCTGGCGGAGCAGACGAATGAGCTGCTTGAAGCGGCAGCTGCAGGGGATGCCTGCGAGCTTGAGGCGGCCATGATAGCAGAGGAAATCACGCGTATAATAGAGCACGGGGCAGTCTCGGATGGTGCAGGAGGATTTCGCAGTGTACGTTATTCGGATATCGTGATATTGCTTCGTTCGCCGGGCTCATGGGGAAGCGCCCTATCAGATCGGCTCTCGGCACGTGGAATTCCATCCCATCAGGTGAGCCAGACCGGTTATTTTAATACGAATGAGGTGCAGACGATACTGTCGCTCATTTCCGTGATTGACAATCCACTGCAGGATATTCCTCTGACAGCACTGCTTCGCAGCGAGCTGTTTCATTTTACGGATGAGGAGCTGGCTCGTATCAGGCTCGTAGGTGAGGGCAGCTTTTTCTATGAGCATCTCCTGCAGGCTGCAGCAGAGTCTACGGAGCTTGGCAGGAAATGCAGCAGCTTTTATGAACGCATAGAAGGGTACCGTAAGATGTCCGGGCGCATGAGTGTGAGAGAGCTGTTAGATGAGATCTTTAGGGAGAGTGGATATTTAAATATAGTGCGGGCACTGCCGGACGGGCAGAGACGCCTGGCCAATGTAGAGATGCTTTTGGTACGGGCGACGGATTATGAGAGGATGAGCTACCGCGGTCTGTTTTCCTTTATCCGATACATGAACCAGCTGCAAAAATACGAGATCGATTATGGTGAGGCGGATGTGACCGGTGAGCAGGAGGATGTAGTGCGCATCATGAGCATCCATAAAAGCAAGGGACTGGAGTTTCCGATCGTATTTGTGAGCGGACTCGGACGAGGCTTTAATAAAAAGGATAGTGAGGATACACTCATACTGGATAGCACCTATGGAGTGGGTCTGTCTCTGCGGGAGGGCAAGAGACATCGCAAGCGTACGACACTACTGCGTGAGCTGATTGCTTCGCATATAGCGGGGGATAATATCGGAGAGGAGCTTAGAGTACTCTATGTAGCGCTCACGCGTGCAAAGGAGCAGCTCATCCTAACCGGAACACCTAAAAAACTAAAGGAGAAGCTGAGCTACTATAGGATGCAGTCCGATACAGCTGCGACCTACTTAAACCGCCTGGGAGCAGAGTGTTATCTGGATTGGATCATGCCGGCGGCGTATGCGCATCCACAGCATTTTTCGACTGAATATTATGCAGATGCAGATTTTTTGGCATATGAGAAGCGTGAGGAGAAAAAGGAGCTGTTTGATAGAGTGCAGCTGTGTGAGCTGTGCAAAGAGGTGGATGAGGGGCTATACGAGCGTATAGACGATCGTTTTAGAGCATCCTATCCGTATGAGGAGGAGGTGACGCTTGTCAATAAGCTGTCGGTTTCTGAGATAAAGAAGAGACATATGCTATTCGAGGAATCTGATGAGGCTAAGATTGCAGACTATGCAGCAGAAAAAGAAGAGCCTGAGATTTATCTGCCGCAGTTTTTAAATGGCAGAGAAGCCACAACAGATACGGATAGCAATTCTGGTGCCCGCAAGGGTACTGCGATGCATCGCATGATGGAGTGCCTGGATTACGATGCGCTATGGGAGTGCATAAAAAAAGAAGGCACATCAAAACGAGTGCTGCTTACGGAGCTTGAAAGACAGCGGGATGCACTGCTTGAAAAGGGACGTCTGAAGGAGGATGAGGCGAAGCTGCTCTATTTGAAGGACATCGTACATTTCCTGCAGCAGGAGGTTGTGATGAGAATTATGCAAGCGAATAACGATGGAAATCTATTCCGTGAGCAGCCCTTTGTCATGGGTGTGCCGGCACACAAACTCGATGCGACGTGGAATAGTGAGCGTATCGTGCTCGTGCAGGGTATCATTGATCTGTATTTTGAAGAGGAGGACGGCCTCGTGCTGCTAGATTATAAAACAGACCGAGTAACGAGTGAAAAGGAGCTCATCGATCGCTATTATTCCCAGATAGCTCTTTATGCTGCAGCGTTAAAATCTGCTACCGGAAAGCAGGTCAAGGAGGCCTTCATTTATTCTTTTTGTCTGGATGCGATGATTCGCATTGCACTTTGCGATCAAATCGAGTAAGATGGGAAAGAATTATGATAAATCGGAGGATACGCTTATGAGTTCTTATAGTGAGCAGGATTTAGAGTCTTTTTTACAGCAGCAGCTTCAGCTGTTTCCGGAGCCTGTCGCGGAGACGATCGAGGAGGCGGAGTATTTTTTAGAGGACTGTATGGCGGTCGTATGCGCCAACAAAAAAGAGGTAATACAGTATTTTAAGGAAGAGGGCGTCGATTTGTGCGGTATGACAGATGATGAGCTGCTAGAGCAGCCGGAGGTATTTGCATTAGAACACGGACGTTTTCTGATCGTGGAGGCATAGAGGAGCGGGACATGAACGGATTTACGAGACGCATAGTGATGGCATCCGCCTTGCTTTTGCTGGTATTTGGGAGCAGCGGCTGTAGGTTTGCCGGTGAGGATGTTTCGATTGAGACAGACATGTCGGATACGCAGGGCTTTGTGATCGGTGGAGAGACCTGCAGTGTGCCGGTATTAAAGACCATCCTGTTAACCAATCTGCATCAGTATGGCAGCTGCTACGGGATCGATCTTTTAGGCAATTCTGATATGATGGTGCAAAAAAAGTACGGACAATACGCAAAGCAGCTCACAATTGATGAGACGGCGAAGGTCTATACGATGGCAGCTTTAGCCGATGAGCAGGGGATTACTCTTACAGAGGATCAGGCGCAGCTTACAGCCTGGGCCGGTGAGGAATGCTATCAGAGTCTTTCTGAGGAAGAGAGAGCAGCTCTTGGCGTGACAAAAGAGGAGCTGATAGGTTTATATGAAAAATACGCGCTTGCACAAAAGGTGTATGCTGCCCTGACAGCCGGCGTAAATGAAGAGGTCAGTGATGATGAGGCACGTGTGATGCAGCTTCGACAGATACTGACGACTGATGATCAGGCGGCAGCAAAGGCCTATGAGCAGCTCACACAGGAAGCCGAGTTTTCTACTGTCGCGGCAAACTACAACGAGGCAGAGGAGATCTCTCTGACGCTTGAGCGCGGACAGCTGCCGGAGGCTGCCGAGACAGTCGCTTTTTCGATGGAGGACGGCACATATTCAGAGCCTGTCGCTACGGAGGAGGGCTATTATATCTTCTATTGCGACAGCAAATATGATGTGGAGGCCACGGAGCAGCACAAGCAAAGGATCGTAGAGACGCGTCGCAGGGAAGCGTTTGAGAGCAGCTACGGACCGTTTGAAGAGATCATTTCTTCGAAGCTAAATGAGGAGGCCTGGAAGGAGGTTTCACCGCAGGAGCTGGAGAGCTATTCGTTCGACGGTTTGTATGACATCTATGAAAAGTACTTAGGAAATGAAGAATGGATAGAAACAGATGTAGATATGTCATAAAAAAAGAGTTTCGCGTAATGCCGCGGGCCAATAGCGAAGTAATTAAGTAGGATACGGTGAAGTCCCGAAATTTGAGGGGCTTCACCGTGTTCTGCGTTATGCAGAAACATTGAATTGTTTAGGGTTTTGCCGTATTTCCTCCATCATGGATTGCATTTCCTTCTCCGTGGGGATGGAGAAAAGTCCGACGGCGGTGAAGTAAATATCCACCTTGACCTTTTTGGTAGCCTTGTCCTTGGAGTGAACCTCAATACGCTGAATCAGAGTGTTGACCAGCTCGGGAGTAAGCTGCCGTATATTCGTGTACTCCCGCAGACCTTTCAGAAGCATACGCAAATCGACCTTGTTCTGTTCTGCCTCTTGAAGTCGTTTATTGCTTTCAGCTACCTGTTCGATGAGTCCCTTTTGTTCTTTCTCGTAATTGGCAGTCATTTTCACAAAGCGCTCGTCGGTGATCTTGCCGGAGATATTCGCCTCGAACAGTTCCTCAATCGCTTTGTCAATGGCTTTTATTCGCCTTTCGCTTGATGCAATGGACTGCTTGAGCTTTTGCATATCCGACTGCCGTGCGACGTCGCTGTTTTTCGCAATCAAATACAGGAATACCGACTCATAGCACCGAACAAAATCCGCAAGGTTGCCGATTGCTTCTGCCACCACTTGCTCCAGCACTACATTTCGGATATAATGAATATCACAAGTACCACGACCCGAATTGTAATTTGCGCAGCGGTAGAACTCCTGATTGGGCTTCAAGCTCTTGGCTGCGCAGAAGTGTAGCTTAGCGCCGCAATCGGGGCAAAACAGTAAACCTGCGAAAAGACTTGAGCGTCCTGTTTTTGTATTTCTGCGCTTATGACTGCGCAGTTCCTGCACACGGTCAAAGAGCTCTTCGGAAATAATCGGTTCCTGCATATTCGGAATGATTTGCTGTTCCTCTATGGGATTATAGATTTTCTTATGAACCTTGAAGCTGACCGTTGTGCTTTTGAAGTTTACAGCACAACCGGTGTACTGCCTGTTTTCAAGAATATGCTTTACGGTATCGCTTGCCCATAGATACGGATTTGCTTGCACGGGATTGCTTGCGGCTCTGCCAATGGAGTTGAAGTATGCCGTCGGCGTGAGTATTTTCTCTTTTTCAAGGTCACGGGCAATCTGCGACGGTCCACGCCCCGCAAGGCAGAGATTGAATATCTTTCGTACTATCTCCGCCGCAGGCTCGTCAATCAGCCACTTCTCTCTGTCCTCCGGAGATTTCTTGTAGCCGTAAGGAACTGTGGGCGATACCCGTTTGCCGTGTTCCGCCTTGCTTTTCCAGACGGCGCGAATCTTCTTGCTGGTCTGCTCGGCATACCACTCGTTGAAAATGTTGTAGAACGGCATCATTTCAAGCCCGGTTTTTGCGGCGGTGTTCACATTCTCTTGAATAGAGATAAAGGTCACACCGAGAGACGGATAGACGATCTGCGTCAGCCGTCCCATTTCCACCTGTTCACGACCAAAACGGGATAAATCCTTGACTATGATTGTTCCTATGAGACCGTCCTCCACCATTTTCTGCATCTGCTGAAATCCTTCTCTTTGGAAGGTAGTGCCCGAGACCCCGTCATCCACGAAAAACTGCGTGTTTCTGTAGCCTTCCCGACGGGCATAGTCCTGCAAAATCTGCTTCTGATTCGTTATTGAGTTCGACTCCATATCTTTGTTGTCGTCATCTACGGACAGCCGACAGTACAGTGCCGTGATGAGTTCTTCTTTTTGCCCTTTGTTTTTCGTTGTCATATTAAAATTCTCCTTCCCGACAACCGGGCATAGCAAAGGCGAGTATAGCCTACTACACCCGGCCATCTTTTGCGAATGTGCGATTATGCGGATTTTTGTGAGAGCAGCAGATCACGGAACTGCTGCAGTACGCTCTGCTTACCGCTTTCATTAAAATGGGTTGTCACTTCGTAGACCGTGCCGCCGATTTTCATCTTGAAAGACGACTCGGCATCAGGCTCAAATCCGAAGTGTGTTAATTCATTTTTTGCTTTATCTTCCATATGCGTCCCTCCTCATCGTTCGCGGTCACGGCTGCGCTCGAGATGTCTGTTGTAGTAGTCCATGGCCTTGACAATTGTCTCTGCCATCTGTTTAATGGAAGTGCCCGGTCTGAAATATTTGCCGATATCCTCAACCGGGATACGCACACATTCCTTTT
>CAVBEI010000030.1:0-19113 GCA_963594555.1 Lachnospiraceae bacterium
TTTTGTATAGCAACATTTTTTAAAACAAGTGCTATGATCGTCTCAGATAAAAAAACGGGCAAAAAGCCCGCATAAAAAAATGGAGGATAAAGACATGAAAAACCTAAAGAAAATCCTATGTACGACACTTGCAGCAGCCCTTGTATTAACCAGTGCAGCTGTTCCTACCTTCGCAGCAGCAAAGCCTGCCATCAGCCAGACGAAGCTCACCCTAAGCGTTGGCGAGCAGAAGACTCTGACCGTAAAGAATGCATCAAAAGTCACCTGGTCTAGCAAGGACAAATCCGTTGCAACTGTATCTAAAAAAGGAAAAGTAGTTGCTAAGGCAGCAGGAAAAACTGTTATCAGCGCCAAGATCAAAAATGTAAAGAAGGCCCTGACCTGCAAGGTTACAGTAAAGGAAGCTGCTAAGGATATCACTGCACTGCTCGCCGGCAAATCCTACAAGGGAACGGCTGAGGCAATGGGCACTTCCATGGACGCACTGGCTCTTAGCTTTGATGCCAATGGCAATGTAACCGGAAAGATGTTAGATACCGAATCACTGACAATGAAGGACGTAGCAGGAACCTACACCGCTACTCTATCCGGCAAAACCGTTACGATCACCGTCAAGGGTGCAGATGGCTCCACCACCACCGAGACACTGACCGTAGTAAAGGATGACTTTTCTGAGCTGTCCGCTACTAAAAATGTGAGCGGCATGAGCATCCCTGTCAAGGTCGTAGAAGTAAACGCATAAAAAAATACTGACACAAAGAAGGAGTAAGACCTAACGTCTTACTCCTTTTTTAATGCCGGCGGCGGGACTTGAACCCGCACGGGCGTACACCCAACAGATTTTGAGTCTGCATCGTCTGCCATTCCGACACGCCGGCGAAGATTTGTCAAGCAAGTGCTCAACAAACCATATGTTATCATATTTTTTTTTATGATGCAAGCATTATTGCAAGTATTATTTTAATTCTATTATTTTAATTTCCCTTTGAATTCCTCAAAGCAATCAAACGTAGCATAATAATCCGCCACTGTCTGTGCACGGCGAATCAGCTTCGGCGTACCATCCTCCTGCAGCAGCAGCTCTGCAGACCAGAGTCTGCCGTTATAGTTATATCCCATGGCAAAGCCATGTGCTCCGGTATCATGAATGACGAGCAGATCGCCCTTATCGATCCTAGGCAGCATGCGGTCAATGGCGAATTTATCATTGTTCTCACAGAGTGCACCGACAATATCATACATATGCTCGCACGGCTCACTCTCTTTTCCCATGACTGTGATATGATGGTAAGCACCGTACATCGCAGGACGCATCAGATTCGCTGCACAGGCATCCACACCGATATATTCCTTATATGTATGCTTTTCATGAATCGCCTTTGTGACAAGACACCCATATGGTCCTAGCATATAGCGTCCCATCTCCGTAAAGATAGCGATATCGCCAAGTCCTGCCGGTACCAGTATCTCATCAAACGCACGATGTACGCCTTCTCCGATCACAGCAATATCATTCGGTGTCTGATCCGGCTTGTACGGAATACCTACACCACCGGATAGGTTAATAAAACTAATCTTAATACCGGTCTGCTCCTTTAATTCTACGACCAGATTAAACAGCGTGCGAGCCAGCGTCGGATAGTAATCATTCGTCACAGTATTGCTCACGAGGAATGAATGCAGACCGAAACGCTTTGCTCCCTTCTCCTTCAATAGCTGATATCCTTCAAACAGCTGTGCCTTTGTCATGCCATATTTTGCATCTCCGGGATTATCCATGATTCCGTTGCTGATCTCATAGACACCGCCGGGATTATAACGCAGGCTGATAGTCTCCGGGATATTACCAAGCGTCTCCTCTAAAAATGCAATATGTGTAAAGTCATCCAGGTTGATGATCGCACCCAGCTCATTTGCCTTTACAAACTCCTCTGCCGGTGTATCATTTGCAGAGAACATGATGTCTTCGCCTCGAATATCGCACGCATCCGATAGCACCAGCTCTGCTAAGGAGGAGCAGTCACAGCCACAGCCATACTCATGTAATAGCTTTATCAAAAACGGATTTGGTGTCGCCTTAACCGCAAAATATTCCTTATAGCCGCGGTTCCAGGAAAAAGCATCCTTGACCGCCTGTGCATTGGCACGAATACCTGCCTCATCATACAGATAAAACGGTGTTGGATATTCTTTTACGATGGCATCTAACTGTTCCTTTGTTACAAATGGTTCTTTTTTCATGTTACTGCTACTCCTTTACACAATTACAATCTTTAATACATTGAGCAATAAAACCCATGCCAGCCCGTAATAGGTCACGACTGCCACGAGATCATTAACGGTAGAGATCAAGGGACCGGATGCAACTGCCGGATCGACATTGATCTTATTAAAAAATAACGGAATGGCGGTCCCTGTCATGCTAGAGATCGTCATAGCCACAAGCAGCGCGAGTCCGATACAGCCGGAGATCGGAAAGGCACTCATCATCGGCTGCCCCTTTGCAATTATCAGATAAAGGCCAATGCATACAAAGGCTATGCTGCCCAGCAGCAGGCCATTTGCCATGCCAACCCGCATTTCCTTGAACACAAGCCTTCTGCGCTCGGTGACATTTAGATCCTCATCGGTCAGGACACGAAGCGTCACCGCAAGCGACTGTGTGCCGACATTACCGGACATACCAAGCGTCAGCGACTGAAAAGTAACAATCAGCGTCAGCTCAGCCATCACATGCTCAAACAGTCCTGCGATCGTCGATACGCCAAGACCCATCACAAACAAAATCACAAGCCACGGCACACGTTTTTTCATGGATTGGAGGATCGATTCATCCAAATCTTCCTCTTCCATCAAGCCTGCGAACTTCGCATAATCCTCTCCCATCTCTTCATCGACCATCTCGATGATATCATGGGCAGTCACAACACCGATGACACGGTTATCATGGTCTAAAGCCGGGATCGTATCCTCGGAGTAGTCCTTTAGCTCCTCGATACAATCGCTGATATCCTCACTCGCGTATACATAAGGAAAAGAGGTCGCGATCAGATCCTCCAGCTCATCATGCTCTCTGGCAATGATCAGATCATTCAGGCTAAGTGCACCATAAAAGGTACCATCCCGATTCACGACATACATCGTTGAGATGTTATCATGATCCGCCGCCTGCTCCACCAAAGACTTCATCGCTTCCTTAATGGTCAAATCACGGCTGATCAAAATATAATTGGTAGACATATAGCTACCGATCTGATCCTCTTCATAGGCTGCGATTCGCTCAACATCCTTTTTCGTCTCGATGTCTAGCAATGCCTCGACCTGATGACGCTCCTCATCATCAAGCTCATCTAAAATATCGCTGATCTCATCTGCATCCATCGATGCCATGATCTCTGCGAGCTTTTCCGGACTGATCTCCTGCATATAGCCCTTGATCTCGTCCTCTTCAACATAAGAAAAGACCTCTGAAATACGCTCTGCACCAAGCAGCATAAAAAGACGTTTTCTCGCGTCTTTATCTAAAAGCTGTAAGATCGATGCAATATCATTTTCATGGTAATCATCGAGCTGCTCACGCAGCTGCGAGGGCTTTGCATCCGAATCGAGTATCGCTAAAAGCTCCGCCTCATAATCCGGTCTTTCAGGTGTAAATAATTCCTCTTCCACGATATTCCTCCTTTCTTCATTTCATTGAAAAAAGGGCATAAAAAAACCATCGTTTTTAAGCGATGGACACCGTGTCAAAAAAAAATCACAATCGACAGCTGATGTTCATCGCTTTTATGTTTATGCCCATGACTATCAGAACTGTCCATGTGATCACCTCTCTTAAATCAATATTCGGTTTTATCTTATCATTGTAAAAAAAGCATGTCAAGAAATAAGAAATAGTTTCGCTTGCGATGTGGGCTCTAAAATAAAAAAACCAAGGCGATAGCCTTAGTTTTTAAAAAAGCTGCTGACGGGAATCGGACCCGTGACCTCCGCACTACCAATGCGACGCTCTACCGACTGAGCCACAGCAGCTTGTTGAAGCACTCAACAAATGATAGTATACCGTAACAGGGAATGCTTGTCAACAAAAAAATGAATATTTTTAGATTGTTTCAGTAGGCTTTAAATAAACCGCCATTCGGTTCGTATTTCCAAAGTTACGATAGGCGATATAAGCATCGCTCTCCTGTTCGGCTTCATCTGACTGTGCAGACAAATCTTCTGTTTCATTAAGGCGCATTGTAAGCCGCTCCAAAAAAAGCTCCAAAAACGCCTCGTAGTCCTCTCTCGTAAATAGCTCCTCTAGTGTATCACGAAGGGAAGTCTCACCAGACTTTTCAGACGCATCCGTAACAGCTGCATACTGCGTTTGGATATCATAATCATTCTCCTGTAAATACCCTAGAATCTTTTTTACATAATTTTGTGTCTCCTCAAAGGGCGGGATCCCACCGTATTTATCAACATTACCACTGCCGGCATTGTAGGCTGCCAGGGCATAGGAGACATTGCCATTGTATTGCTCTAAAAGGTTGCTTATATATTTTGCTCCCGCCATTATATTCTGCTCTGGATCATAAGCATCCGTTACGCCAAAATACTCGGCTGTCTGTGGCATTAGCTGCATGATCCCCATCGCACCGCTGCTGCTGGTCGCATTTACGTCAAAGCCGGACTCTGCCTTTGCCATCGCTTTTAAAAGCTTCACATCCACTCCGTAGGTATCCGAAGCCTTTGTGAAAATATCCTCGAGAGACTGTGTCTGATTTAACTCCTGTGACAGAGCAGACGCAAAATCTGCCCCTGAAGTCGAAGTATCTGTATCAGCTGAGCCTATCGTAATTCCCGTCGCATCTGTCACATTTGTTATCTTCATTCATACCTCCCGGTAAACTATACGTTAATCTGTGCCGTCATGCCTAGCACCTCTGCATTGGCATCTAGTAGCGGACAGATCACATTCTTTAAGTACTGCTCTACCTGATAAGCACTGCGTCCGGTATACTTCGCCGGATCCATATTTTCCTGCAGCTCCTCAAGAGTCAGGCCAAAGGAAGCATCGGAGGCGATCAGCTCGAGCAGATCATTATCCTTTCCTTCTGCCTTCACATGACGTCCTGCCTCCATAGAAAGCTGACGAATCCTCTCATGCAGCTCCTGGCGATCACCGCCTTTTTTCACGGCATCCATCATGATATTCTCCGTCGCCATAAACGGAAGCTCGCTCATCAGATGCTTTGTAATCACCTTATCATATACGACAAGTCCGTCTACGACATTCAAACACAGATCTAAAATACCATCGATGGCAAGAAAGCCCTCCGGAATGCTAAGACGCTTATTTGCCGAATCGTCAAGAGTACGCTCAAACCACTGAGTCGCTGAGGTAATGGCAGGATTTAATGCATCGATCATCACATAGCGAGAAAGCGATGCTATACGTTCAGAACGCATGGGATTGCGCTTATAAGCCATCGCAGAGGATCCGATCTGGTTCTTCTCAAACGGCTCCTCGATCTCCTTTAAATGCTGCAGCAGGCGAATATCGTTGGAAAATTTGTGGGCACTGGCTGCAATGCCTGCGAGTACATTGGCTACTCTCGTATCCTGCTTTCTCGAATAGGTCTGGCCGGATACAGGGTAGCAGGCAGAAAAGCCCATTTTTTCGGCGATCATCGGATCGATCCTATCAATGATCTCGTCCTTTCCGTCAAAAAGCTCCTTAAAGCTTGCCTGTGTACCGGTCGTTCCCTTTGAACCTAGCAGCTTTAGACTACCCAGCACATACTCTAGATCCTCTAAATCCTGGTAAAACTCCTGCATCCACAGCGTCGCACGCTTGCCTACGGTCGTCGGCTGAGCCGGCTGAAAATGAGTAAAGGCCAGTGTCGGAAGCTCCTTATAACGGTCTGCAAATTTTGCAAGCTCTGCAATAACATTTAACAGCTTCCTTCGAACGAGCTTTAGTGCCTCAGACATCAGGATAATGTCAGTATTGTCGCCTACGTAGCAGGAGGTTGCACCGAGATGAATGATGCCCTTTGCCTTCGGACACTGCTGACCATAAGCATATACATGACTCATCACATCATGTCTTACCAGCTTTTCGCGCTCACGTGCCACATCATAATTGATATCGTCCTGATGTGCCTTCAGCTCATCGATCTGCTCCTGCGTAATGTCAAGACCTAACTCCTTCTCCGTCTCAGCCAGCGCGATCCAGAGTCTGCGCCAGGTGCGAAACTTCATATCCTGTGAAAAAATGTACTGCATCTCCTTGCTGGCATAGCGCTCAGACAAGGGGCTTGTGTAGGTATCTGTTCCCATGTTGTTCTCCCTTTATTGATTCAAGATCCGCCAGGCGTTTCACTAAAAAAGCTATCTTTGAAAAGCACTACCGGTCAACAGCTCATAGGCTTCCTTATATTTTTCGATCGTCTTATCAACCACCTCATCCGGCAAAAGATAATCATTATCCGGATTGCTCTTTAACCAGTCTCTGACAAACTGCTTATCAAAGGAAGGCTGCGACTTACCGGGCTCATAGCCATCAACAGGCCAGAAACGTGAGCTGTCAGGGGTGAGCATCTCATCCGCCAAAACGACCTCGCCGTTTTCATCTAATCCAAACTCGAATTTCGTGTCTGCGATGATGATGCCACGCTCTCTCGCATAATCGGCACATTTTTTATAGAGAGCAAGTGTCGCATCCTTGATCGCAGTCGCATATTTTTCTCCATTACCGGGATAGAGCTTCTCTAAAATCTCTACGCTTTCTGCAAAGGTGATATGCTCATCGTGATCACCGAGATCGGCCTTTGTCGTCGGTGTGTAGATCGGCTCCGGCAGCTTGTCAGACTCACGCAGTCCCTCCGGCAGCGAAATACCGCATACCTTACCGGTCAATTCATAGCTCTCCCAGCCACTTCCTGTGATATAGCCACGTACAATGCACTCGATCGGAAGCATGGACAGCTTCTTACACAGCGTGCTGTTGCCATGGTACTGCGGCTGTCTGAAATATTCCGGCATATCGGCCGGATCAACAGAAATCAAGTGATTTTTAATCACATCCTTTGTGTAGTCAAACCAGAATTTTGACATCTGTGTTAAAATGGCACCCTTATCTGTAATCTTATTTTTTAAAATATGATCAAAGGCAGAGATGCGGTCCGTAGCAACCAAAATCAAAGTATCTCCATTGTCATAGACCTCTCTGACCTTTCCCTCTTTCATCGGCTGATATTCCTTCATCGTATTCTCCTCCCTATTATTTCTTTAACAGTAATGATTTTCCGGTCATCTCAGCAGGCTGTGCAAGACCCATGATCTCCAGCAGTGTCGGTGCAATATCTGCCAGGCATCCGCCCTCACGCAGTGTATAAGCTGCATCGTAATTTACCAAAATAAACGGAACCGGATTAGTCGTATGTGCGGTATGAGGCTTGCCTGTCTCATAATCGATCATTTTTTCTGCATTTCCATGATCGGCACATATAAACAGCGTGCCCTCTACATCCTTTACGGCCCTTACTGCATCACCAACGAGTGCATCCACACGCTCAACCGCCGCTACGGCAGCCTCGATCACACCTGTGTGGCCTACCATATCAGGATTTGCAAAATTGATGATGATCACATCATATTTATCGGATTTGATCGCCTCGACTAAGTCCATGCCGACCTCCGGCGCACTCATCTCAGGCTTTAGATCATATGTAGCTACGTCCTTCGGGGAATTTACGAGGATACGTGCCTCATCAATATTCGGCTCCTCTACACCGCCATTAAAGAAAAAGGTCACATGAGCATATTTTTCTGTCTCAGCCAGGCGAAGCTGTGTCTTGCCGGAGGCTGCCAGATATTCGCCGAGTGTATTTTTTACAGACTCCTTTTCAAAGGCGATCAGTTTATTCGGAATCGTCTCATCATAATCCTTAAAGCATACATAGGTCAGATGCAAAAACGGGCGCTTGAAGCCGTTAAAGCTATCATCACAGAAGGCGCGTGTAATCTCTCTTGCGCGGTCAGGACGGAAGTTAAAGAAGATCACACTGTCGCCGTCCTTTACCAATGATAAGGGCTTGCCATCCTTTACGATGACGGTAGGCAGTACGAATTCATCCGTCACATCATTTGCATAGGAGTCTGCCATCGCCTGAACGGCATCCTCTGCCTGTACTCCCTCACCGGTGGTCAGTGACAGATAGGCCTTCTCTACACGATCCCAGTTATTATCACGATCCATCGCATAATAGCGTCCGGATAAGGATGCGATCTTGCCGACGCCTATCTCATCCATCTTCTCCTGCAGGGCAGCTACATAATCCTTGCCTGATGCCGGAGGAGTATCACGTCCGTCCAAAAAAGCATGTACATATACATCCTCTAAACCATTTTTCTTGCACATCTCAAGCAGTCCGTACAGATGTGTATTGTGGCTGTGCACACCGCCATCGGACAATAGTCCCCACAGATGAAGATTGGAGTGGTTCCTTTTACAATTGTCGATCGCCTGCAGCAGCACCTTGTTCTCAAAGAAGTCACCATCCTCGATCGCCTTTGTGATGCGTGTCAGATCCTGATAAATGATGCGTCCGGCACCGATGTTCATATGTCCAACCTCAGAATTACCCATCTGTCCGTCCGGCAGACCAACCGCCAATCCGGAAGCATTGCCCTTTACAAATGGGCATTCCTTCATCAGCTGATCCATCACGGGCGTATGTGCCATCGCAATCGCATTGCCAACCGGATTGTCATTCAATCCATAGCCATCAAGTACCATCAAAACTACAGGCTTCTTACTCATGTTTTTTTCCTCTTTTCTTATATATATATAAAGTTTCTACGTATGTTAACCAGCCTTTTGCACATAGCCATCCGCGTCGATGCTCACACCACCTGACAGGCTTCGGATAAAGGTAAGTA
Source organism: Lachnospiraceae bacterium (assembly GCA_963594555.1). GTDB lineage: Bacteria > Bacillota > Clostridia > Lachnospirales > Lachnospiraceae > W0P33-017. The sequence goes on from CAVBEI010000030.1 coordinate 8,929, forward strand.
TCCGTTCCTTTTCAGCAGGATCTGTGACTAAGGTCGTGCAAAGATTTTCCTGCACACAGGGGACGATGCGAAATGCGATCGAGCCGTCTGCACGAATAAACACCTGCGCAAGTGCCGTATCCTTTTTTGTCACACCGTCTGTCGGTGTGCTTCCAAACCAAAAATTACCCAGACTATAGATCACCGGAACATCCTCCACATAAGAGACGCCCTGCAGACAATGTGTATGTCCGCCTATGATCACATCTGCACCTGCAGATACGAACCTCTCAGCCAGCTCCACCTGATCAGCCTCGTAATAGTTCGTCCCTTCTGTGCCCCAATGCACAAAAGCGATCACTATATCGCTATGCTTTTTGGCATCTTCAATGACTTCGATAAATTTGTCCGGATTCAAGGTCTTTAACACACCGGGCGACGTGTCTGTCGCTTCCTTTGTGTAGTTATAGGTGCGTTCTATCTGCGTCGCAGCAACAATGGCTATTTTACGACCGTTTGCGACAAAATACCAGGGTTTCTTTGCTTCCTTTAAATCATGTCCTGCTCCGACGTATGGAATCCCTGCTTTATCCAGTGTCTCGATCGTATCCGTCAGTGCCTCATAGCCATAGTCACATACATGATTGTTTGCGATGCCTGCTATATCGACTCCCAGCTCCTGTAATATCGACACGTTCTTCGGATCTGAGCGAAACGTAAAGGCCTTGCCCTCGATCGGTTCCCCTCGTGTACTATAGGTACATTCATTGTTGATCATCAAAATATCCGACTGTGCCATCAAATCAAGCAAATCCTCACTAAAGGCTCCGCTTAGTCCTGTCTGCTTTAGATGCTGCATCGTACCTGTAGTATCGTCAAAATTCAAATCTCCGGTAAAGCTAAGCACCGTCTCATCTCTCGTGGCACATGCCTGCTTCGTGACACGCATGAGCTCTTCACTGCATACGCCTACCGATTTACAATAATCAAGCCATAGCACATGCATTGTATTTCCACAAGCCGCATACCAGGCATCAGGAGCATCAAGTGCTGCTGCAGCTGCCACATCGCCAAGTGCCTGTGCGCCGTATGCTCCATAAAACCAGCATAAAAAGGAATCATCGATTGGATAACCACATAAAAAATTTGCAGAAGCACCTAAAATCGTATCGATAGCAGAATCCAATATAACAGCATCCGTATCCACTGCACGCGAAACAGACGTATCCGATGTATTCTTCATCGAATCCGTCCGTTCATCCACTGCCTCTGCACTCGCACCACAGGCCTTTTGCCCGGCGTTAAAAAGCCGCTCAGAAAGCTCATCTGCCCGCGTACTGCCGCATCCCATGCAGCCTGCAATCAGCAGCCATATACAAATCAATAGGGGAATTTTTATCTTCCAGCTTCCCATGTATGGCTTGCTCCTAACTCATTTCTCTCCGAAGACACCCACGGGTATTATAATCTATCTCTCCCCATTTCGCAACAAATCATTTAAAAAGTCACACGCCATATCCGGATGTGCTGGATTATAGGATATGGCAATCACCGCATTTTTTGCATAATCGCTGTCGCCAAAGCGCCCGATATCACTCAGGCGAATCGCACACGCCATAGGCTCCGGCTGCGTATCCTCATATTCATCATAGCTTTGCTCTACGACAATAAGCCTCTCTGTCCACTCACTGGGTACAACATCAGTCAGATCCAAAAAATATCCGCTCGAAGCGAATTCTTCAAATTCCTCCTCCGGAAAGATCAGCACATCCTCTGCACCGCCCTGCAGTCTGACATAAAGAGCCATGCCAGCCTGCGACATCGCGCCTCCTCCGCTCTCACTTTTTCCAAGCATCGCATCACTAACTGCCACCTCATCACTTTGGATATCTTTAGAAGCTGCATAATCTAACACATATTCCTCTACGCCGATATCCTCCGGGCAATCCACCAAGGTCACCGTAAGAACTGCTTCCTTTTCTGTTACAATCGAGCGTATTAAAAGCAGGGCAAAGACGACAACGACAAGTACGATCACCGCCGGCAGCCTATAGTAATCCCACAGATAGCTGCATTTTTGTCCGGTGGTCAACTCCCGAAAAGGGATCTCATCCTTTGAGCGTTCTCTTGTCTCCTTCTTCAAGCAAATCCTCCTTTGCATTTAAAAAATACATCCGCGAAGCAAAATCCGTAAACAGCCTCGTATTTTCATTATATCCAGTACCTCCAAAGGCCTGTGATAGCTTCACTCCTGCCATCAGAACCGAGCCGCTGGTTATAAAATGATCCGTCTCACCCGGCATCGTAACAAAACGAGCCAGCACATCAGCCAGCAGAGAATCCGTCTTTACATGCACCGGAGAGGCAGTATTGACCAGATCTCCAAACTGCCGGATATCGAGTCTCTTTGCCACGTTATAAAATTCATAGCGCAACGCAGGCTCTAACCCCTTCGGAAAAAACTGTTCAAAAGGCATATTCGGCTGCATCAGTCCGTGCATAAGCATACCTATGGCTTTTCTTTTATCCTTTGATACAACACACCATTCATATATATCTCCGCTTCTGCCACGGTAAAAGGTACCGAAGGTGAGTAATCTGCGGTTCTTTTTATACAGCTCGATCTGTGCCTTGATCTCTAAAAGCTCGGCCTTACTCATATCGCACAGATTACACTCATATCCTAACACGCCAAAGGCCGCCACATTAAATCGCGTCGTCAGCGGCGTACGGCGAAGTGTCTGGTGATTTGGGCAGGCCGATACGTGTGCAGATACTACTGACATGGGATAGCCATAGCTATAGCCTGTCATACTCTTCACGCGACACCATGCATCGGTATTGTCACTCGCCCAGATCTGCGGAAAATAACATAAAATGCCCAGGTCAAAGCGATTTCCACCAGACGCACAGCCCTCAAATAAAATACCCGGAAAGCGCTTGGTCAAGGTATCCATCAGCCTATACAGCCCTAGTATATAACGGTGTGCCACCTCACCCTGACGCTCTCTATCTAAATAAGGTGAATAATAATCCGTAAAATTACGATTCATATCCCACTTTACATAGGAAATATCCGCACTGGTAAAAAGCCTGGTAAAGGTCTCTATCAAATAATCTACTACCTCAGGATTGCAAAGATCTAAAATCCGTTGGTTACGCCCTTCTGAATGAGTCACTCCGGGGGATGCAATCACCCAGTTTGGATGAGCGCTATAAAGCCTGCTATTGACATTTACCATCTCAGGCTCCACCCAAAGTCCAAAGGACAGGCCAAGTGCCTTGATGCGCTCACACAAGCCCTGCAGGCCATGCGGCAGTTTTTTTTCATTCACCTGCCAGTCTCCTAAGGAGGAGGTATCGTCATTTCTTTCTCCAAACCAGCCGTCATCCACGACAAACAGCTCCACGCCTACCTGAGCAGCCGCCTTGGCCAGACGAAGCAGGGAGCTTTCCTTGATATTAAAATAAGATGCTTCCCAGCTGTTTAAAAGTACAGGGCGCTCCTTTCCCTTCCAGCTGCCGCGCACGATACATTCCCGCACAAACGCATGCAGCTGCCGACTCATGCCGTTAAAGCCATCTGAGGCATAGCTCATCACTGCCTCCGGTGCTTCCAGACTCTCCTTCGCAGTAAGCGTCCAGCCAAATGTATCCGGATTGATGCCTGATACAAAACGCAGCTTGCCATAGGAACTAACCTCGCAGGCCTCATAGTGATTGCCACTGTAGATGAGATTTAGTCCAATGCACTCTCCCATATCCTCTGTCGTAGTGCTTTTTGATAGCATCACAAAGGGATTTGCACGGCTTGAGGAGTTGCCGCTTGTCGTTGCATTCACATATTTCCCTGCTCTAAGCGGCAGATCCTCTCTATTCATCTCCCGCGTCCAGCTTCCTGTAAAGGTAGAAAACACCCAGTCACTCGTCTCAAAATCCAGCTGTGTACTCATCAGCCGATCCACAAAAATAGTATCCTCACCCAGATTTTCCAATACACTTCGTCGCGTGATGATATCAAGATCATAAAAGACACTGTAATAAAGCTTTAGAGCAACCGGATAATTTCGATCCTTCAGCGTGATCACAAGCTCACTCACACCCTCGCCATAGGAGGCAGGAAGCTGCGCCGGCACACTTTTTTCCTCAAAAACCTCATAGGAAGCATACTTAAAATCCGTTGTCTTATTGCCATCTGCATAGCAAAGCCTTACAAACGGCTCTCTTAAATCCCCTTTTCCTACACCGGAACACTCCAAACGCATATCATCCAAGGAATACTGCGGATGATCCGCATCATAAATGGACGTATTACCCGGAGCAAAGGCATGCTTTTCTGCGAGTGCCTCCACATCTGCTGCACCGCTAATAAATAATCTGGCGCCATAATAGAGATGCTCCAGCACTCCTGTCTCTAAGACGCGAAAGCAATAGGTCGTATGTGCGCTATCTAGTACAAATACATTCTCAAAGCAACGAATCATTTACGTTCTCCTAATTTTTGTTTGATCTCTTCCATCTTCGCATCATCAAGCCTGTAGCATTTTTTAAATACAAAAATGCCGACAATCAGTAAAATCACTGCAGGAATCGTCATCCACAGACGAAGGGATACAAGTGTCGCCTCTGTCTGCACCACAGCCGTCTTGTCCAGATGAATCCAGTCAATGACAAGTCCTGCTAAAAAGACTGCCAGACCGGATGCTAACTTCACCGTAAAGGTCTGCATGGAAAAGATCACAGACTCCTCTCTGCTTCCGTTTTTCAGTTCTCCGTAATCCACGGAATCGGATAAAAAGACCGTCATGATCACATTTAAAACTCCATAGCCCAAATAGATCATCATGCCCGGTATACACAAAACATACCAATTATCCGGCGTATACAATCCGCCAAAGGCAAGCACCAAAATCACGAGAAAGCCTAATATCTGTACGATAAAGCCACTGATAAACAGCTGAGATTTACTAAATTTTAACCGCAATGCCGGCACGATCATCATAACAAATACCTGTGCTGCAAAGGCAACCGCCGCAAAGATCGAATAAGCACCTTCGTTTCCCACATCAAACTGAAAGAAATACAAAACCAGATTTCCACAGATATTGATCGCAGTATAGACCAATATGATCGATACAACCACTGTCATAGCCTGGTCATTTTTAAACAGCGAGGAAAACATCTCGCCTACGCCTACAGCCTTTTCACTGCCCTCGATCGGTTTTTCCGGAACTGTAAATACGCATACGACCTCGGAGATCACAAATACGATCGCCACGATCAAAGCCCAATACTTAAATCCGATCTTATAATCTGCGATCTCGCTGCTTGCGCTCAGTATAGGAACGATCGTCATCGTAAGCACTGTAGGGATCGCATCACCGATGCCCGAACACGTACGTGCTAAAGAGGTAAGATTCTCACGATCCTTGCCGGGCTCTGTGATAGCCGGGATCATTGACCAGAACGGAATATCCATCAGCGTATAGGTAATGCCCCATGCAAAGTAAAAGATCGTCAGCCATACACGCTGTGACGTATCACCGAAGGATTCCGGCACTGCATACAGCGCATAGATCGTCACGGCATTCAACACCGTACCTGTAAAGATCCACGGACGAAAACGCCCCCAGCGGGTCTTAGTCTTTGCCACGATAATACCCATGATAGGATCATTAAACGCATCAAATATACGTGCTGCCATCATCATCGTTCCGATAAACACGCTGCTCATGCCCAGTACCACGTTATAATAATACAACAGGTAAGAGGAGATCAGCATATATACAACATCCTTGCCGAAGGCACCAAAGCCAAAGGCCGCCTTTTGTCCTGCTTTTAATTTCATATCAGTTTTCCCCCACTTTTCTTTTGCTCATCGCCAGCTCCACGACCTTATATGCCCCATCATATAATCCGATCGTACGATTCATCTTAATACTTTCACACATTTGCTTTAACAGTACATCTTCCTTTAAAAACAGCTCGATCATCTGCAGGACATGCGGGATATCCCTGCACTCTAACGTGCCGTCTCCCATCTCTGCCGAATGGATCGCTCCCCACATCTCATGCTTTCCGACGCGTCTGATAAATAGCTTTGGCACCGGATAAAATGCCAGCTCACTAGGCTTTGTCACTAGCACATCAGCACTTCTCATCAATAGGTTTGTGCAATATACCGCCTCGAATATATTTTTATGATAAAAGCCATGAATACCAAAAAGCTGTGTGTTCGGATCTAGTGCAGCCTCAGCAAAATCCATCGTCTCCTGCCAGTTATCAAAATGCTCGCTCGCCAGCTCCCTCATCAGCGGAATTTCCTTTGTCAGCTCCTCCCAGACATTTCTATAATCACCGACATTGACATAAAGCACTGCTTTTTTTTCTCGGATTGCAGGCAACAGATATCGTATGATCTCAGCAAAAATCTCCTTTTGTGCTCCGGCGCCGCCAATCGTCAGTAAAAATCGCATCGCTTCGCCGTTTTCCTTGCGCTGCATACGTGCATCGCAGTCTGCATCGATATTACTAACCAGCTCATGATCTATATAATGGCCGGTATAATATAGTGCATCCCCTGGCATGGGATGATTGACCTTCTTTTTATTCATACCGTTTAGAATGCGATATCCGATGTAGGACTGCCGGCACTGAATCGTATGGATGCTGCCCTCTGCCAGATGCAGTGCCATCGGCCAGTTATCCGGGATCGCATTGACCACATACTGCATGCCGCCATGCAAAGCCGCCTGTGCTGGCCATACATGAGTACCCACCAGCGGAATATCCTTTGGAATATTTTTGAATACCGTCGCCATGAGCTCGGCATTCTTCTGGTCGCTGCAATTATAGGTCAGTGCGCGGAAGCCCTCGTAGTTCATAGGCTCCCAGATTAGCTTATTAAAAATCGGATTTTTAGAAAGCCTAGAACCCAGGGAATACAGATCATTTTGCGCTCCGATCACCCTGGTACAGCTCGTCTGCTGATAGGAATTTAAATCCATCCAATAGGGCACATAGCCCATATAATGCGCCGCCGAGGCGATCGCCATCGAAATACGATAATGGCCAAAACCCATTCGAATGTTGCCTACGATGATGCCCTTCTCACGATCAAAGGCAAGCTTTGTATGGTCCTTGTCCTCTTCATAATGTGCATTTGTCGACAAATCTCCCACCAGCACATTGTTCACCCCAAGCAGATCTCCGATGTAAGGATTCTTTTCGATCACAACCGGATAGGTAACACCTGAGTCATCCCCAAATTTGCGAATGTACTTCTGTTTTGATTTGACTGCCTTTTTGTAAGCACCCTTACTCATGGCATTGCCAAATATGACTTTTGAACGTTCCATAGATTCCTTTCCCTCCAAACAAAAAAAGCCGTTAAACTATATAGCATAGTATAAAGACTTTTTGTACAAAATTCAATTTCAAATCGTTTCGATTATTAGTCATTTTGTTGCGCAGGTTCAGTTTAGTAATAGAAGCAGATTTCTCCAAAAGCCAAAGATCACAAGTGCAGCCAAAAGAATGTATAGTATGACCTGTCCCACGCGGCTTGGTCTATACGGCTTTTCAAATAGCCAGCCAAAATATAGACGAAGTACAAAATAAAAAATAAACGGCAGTCCGCAAAAAATCACCGGATTACTATAAAAGGCTGCTGCAAAATCCAGCCGAAGCAGTGCTAAACACATGCGCGTCACACCACAGCCCGGACAATATAAACCGGTAAGCAAACGAAATAGACAGGGTATTCCACGAAAATTAAAAAGAGTCAGCGAGAGGCAGTATGATAAGCATACTGCCACCGCCAACCCTGTAAGTACAAGCTTTTTATGCATAGTTGGATGTGCTGTTGTTGATCGCATCCTGCAGGATACAATAATTTACAATACCAAGGCCAAAAATCTGAAGCACGATGAATAGGATCGCATGATTTCCGCCGGGCTTTAAGGTATCCATCTTCTGACCCATCTTGTATGCCCAAAACCAACCATAGATGTTGCAGGTGACGATCGTCAGTAAAATAGCCATACCACCTGAGGTCTGATAATCGTCCTGTACAATCTCATTCATATCATTGTGCAGGCAGATAAACCAATAAATACCATAAATGCCGCAGGTGATGATGCTGAGTACGACGCAAAGTGCAATGTCACGATTTGTTCCCATAACTAAGTTCCCCTTCCTGTTCAAAATTTATCAGTTACAAATCCATTATGCATAAGATACTACATGATGTCAATAATAACGTATAATTTTATGCTCCCTATTGTCTTCCCTTTTCTCTATTCTTCATCTCATACATACGCGCATCGACTCGCTTATAGACCTCCTTTACTGTGCCGTCCTCACATTCACTGCGCCTGCAGACACCATAGGAGGCTGACAGCTCGATATCGGTACAGCATGCGTAGACCATCAGCTGCTTTTTGTATCTTTTGATCAGCTTCTCTAAATTTCCTAACTCCTTGTGTCTAAGCAGCACCAAAAATTCATCGCCGCCCACACGCATGACATAGCCATGCTTACCAAATACCTGCTCTAGCAGCTGTGCAAAGGAGGTAAGCATCCGATCGCCCTTTGTATGTCCGTAGGTATCGTTTGTCACCTTGAGTCCATTCATATCAAAGCTGATAAGTGCAAAATCCTCCTCGCTCGCATCGAGCTCTAAAAACAGCTCCTCGCATTTTGCACGGTTATACACACCTGTCAGTGCATCTCTGTAGGCGATGCGCTGCAGCGACTGCTCCTGTGCCTTTGTCAGGACATTATCATAGAGCGATATCACGTAGCTTATGATCATCAAAAGCACAAAGAAAAACGTGCCCAGCGGAAGAATACTCACCGTGAATTTTTCCGATGAATGCATAAAATATTTCTGCATATTAAAGCGAATCAAATCCGCCGCCACAAACACGCACAGCACTCCCATGCCAAGATAAAATACCTTTTCATAAAGCCGAAGGCCGGCCAGATTCGAACAGGTCATGATGATACAGGTGCACATGCCAATGGTCGCTATGAGATGAAACAGGCCAACCATAGACGGATAATGAACAGTATTTGTGATCTGCAGCAAAAAAGTCACACTCGAAAAGCCAAATACTATAGCCATGCACACACGAATCACGTTTTTGCGCCACAGCGCGATCCGATTGCGAGTATCCAAAAGCATCATGCAAAACGGCGTCGGAGCAAAAAACAGTGTCAGATATTCCAGCTGCGTATTTAAAGAGAGCTCTGCAGAAAAGATCTGAAACACCTTGGAATTGCACATCGTCCAGATGCCGATCAAAAAGCTGAATACTCCGATCCATACCAGCCGCACGTATTCCTCATTATAAAAGGCTGCCACGGCACTGATCACGGTCACGATCAGGCCAAACACGAACAAAAACAGTCCGATATACAGACTCAGCTTGTTCTCGCTGACAAACATCTGATAGGCGTGATTACTCGATACGATCTGCGGCGGCGTGATGCTCGTGAAGGCATCGTTTTCCCGCGGATCGATGATGATATAAAGATTTTTTCCGGCACATTTTGGAGGCAGATTAATAAAGTGATAGCCACTACCGACAAGCTGTCCCCTTTCATAATAATTCGCGCCATATTCATATATTTCCTCACCATCCACGTAAACATGGATCATGGACAGATACGTCAGCAGACGAAGTGAGGAATTACGCGGAATATTTTCCGGAATGATAGTCTGCAATGTAACGGAATCCTTGCTTCCAAGTACCGGAAAGGAAAAATTCGACAGATTTACATTCTCATAACGCTTATCGCTGACAGTCACCTTCCAGCCGGTCGATAGAATAAACCGCTCACTATCCTCGGCATATCCATAATTGTTAATCGTATAGGTAAATAAAAAAGTCAAAAGAAGGACGACCACTAATATAATAACGGCCTCGATTCTCCCTCTTATGTTTTTCTGTTTCATAAAATCCCCTTTTTACACAATCAGTACGGTTTTATCACTACTGTATCGCAGAAACATATACACGACCATTTTACTCCTCTTTTACATTGTATGTAAAGAATTTTTGATTTGGAAACGATCCCAACTTTGTAGCTGCAAAAAAATAAGGCATAAAAGGCTGACGCCTCTTATGCCCCTTTGCATTTGTTTGTTTTTAGTAGTTTACGACTACTAGAGATTTTCTCTCTGTCCTTGATTTTACGCTA
>CAVBEI010000031.1:0-17968 GCA_963594555.1 Lachnospiraceae bacterium
TCACACCGATTTCTGAATAAAATCCACCAGCTCCTTCTTCGGTAAAAAGCCGACGGACATATCAGCCTTCTCGCCCTTCTTTAATACCACGAGGGCGGGAATGCTCACGATCCGAAATTGCTGTGCCAGATCCATATTCTGATCCACATCTACATTATAAAAAGAGACGCCCTCCAGCTCCTCGGATACCTCCTCCAATACCGGAGCGAGCATCTTGCACGGGCCGCACCATTCAGCAGAAAAATCGATCACTGCCAGCTCCTCCTGTTTTACCTGTTCAAACTCTGCCTGAGATATTTTCTTTACCATACCTATCTCTCCTTTCCTTGCTCTGCTAAATAACTCACTGCGGACAGGGCCGCTACATTGCCCTCTCCCGCTGCCTTACTATACTGATATGGCGCACCGGTGATATCGCCGCACGCAAACAGACCCGGCAGATTTGTCCTCATACCTCTGTCTACTGCGACCGCGCCCTCCGTAAGCGCAAGCCCCGGAACCAGCTGCCCCGGTGCTGCTGCCTCACGCAGGATAAATATTCCGTCTGCGAGGATGCTCTCCCTGTCGGTTTTTAAAACAAAAGCATTTTCTCCTGCTTCTATACTCTGCGGCACGATATCTCTCATCGTCTCAATGCGCTCATCAAGGTTATTTTGCCCCTTATATCCGGAAATGTAAATAACTTTTTTCGCGATTTCCGCCAGATAATTTGCATCCTTTTCATCCTCCGGCGAATCAGCGATCACTACCACCGTTTTATCGCGGTACAGCAAACCGTCACACGTCGCACAATAGCTCACACCCCGCCCCAGATAGCTCTCTTCACCGGGCAGCGGATTACTAAGCGGCATGCCGCAGGCCAGTATCACGCTTTTTGCCTCATACATCTGCAAAAAGCCCTGTACGACAAAATAATCGCCCATCGCATATACGCAGCTTACCTTATCCTCTGTGACAGAAATATCCATCTGTGCCAAATGCGCAGAAAACGCATCCCGCAGTTCCTCTCCGGAGGCCTCCGGAATACCCAGATAGTTTTTGACCGTATGAGCCTTTTCTATTTTTTTACTGAAATTTTTGCTGCCAAGCAGTAAAATTCGCTTGTTTCTAAGCTTTGCCGTAATCGCCGCCTCCAGGCCCGCAGGCCCCGTGCCGATAATGGCTATATCGTATCGTTCCATCCTGTTTCTCCGTTTTTAGCACATCTTTTTCAGCTCCCGGTACAAGGCAGCCACCGGAAGTCCCACCACATTATTATAATCGCCCTCGATTCCTGTCACATGTCTCGCGAACATGCCCTGGATGCCATAGGCTCCCGCCTTATCCATCGGATCCTTCGTAGCGATATAGTCTGCGATCTCCTGCTCGGATAGCTGTTCTACCTGCACATTCGTACACACGGAAAAATTCCTTTGCTCCTCACAGGATAATATCGCCACGCCGGTATACACCTGATGCACGCCCCCGGATAAGAGCCGCAGCATCCGTGCGGCATCCGCCTCATCCCTTGGCTTGCCGAGCATCTCCTCTCCTGCCCAAACGATCGTATCTGCCCCGATCACAAGCGCAGCTTCACGCTCTTCTTCACGCAACTCCTTCCATACCGCCTGCGCCTTAATATACGCCAGCTCCTTACATATCTCACTCGGGTCCTTCGCCGTCGTAATCTCCTCCGCGCCGCTCGTTCGCACCTCAAACGCATATCCGATCTGTGCAAGCAGCTCTCTTCTCCTCGGCGAAGCCGATGCCAGTATTATCTGTTTCATTTTCTATCCTTTATAAAATATAATCCTCCGAGCTATTTTCACGCATGCTCACATAATCCTTTACCTCTGCCAGGAGACTGTAGCTGTCTATGTGGCAGCCCGGCAGCAGCCTGTCATACAGACTCTTCATGTTATCTAAGCTGCTGATGATGCACACCTGCGTCTCCAGTTGGTATTTATCTGCTGCAGCCTGTACGGCTTTTTCCATCAGATAGAACGCTCCCTGTTTACTGCCTGATAGCAAAAATACAGGGTATAGTACATATCGATCAGAAGAGTACAGCCTGCCGCCTTCAAATATCGGATCTGTAACCTCGACCGACTGTACTAAAAGTGCGCCGTTTATATTGCCATTCTCATAGCTGAACATGCTAACCTCCAGGTCCAGCTGCAGCTCCTGCTGCTTCAGCGTGTGAAAGGCGATCGCTTTTTTGAAGGTGTCCAGCTTCGTCAGCACTTCCTTCCTCTCATGCGCACTCAACCGTGAAAATGGCAGGATATGTCCATCCATGGCAGGATTTCGCTTTGAAAAGGTCTTTGCGAGCTCACCGATGCTGCCAATCCACTCTCCCGGAAGCCGTCGTTTTCTCTGAAACAGGTGTGCGGTAAAATAAGTCAGCTCTGCAGGACAATACTGTGACCGCTCCGGTATCTGGTTAAAATATGCCTCGATCGAGGCATAGCCCTTTTCGATGGAGCTATCAAACAGTTCTATCAAAAGCCCTGCTCCGATTCCCTCCATATGATACTCCGGGCTCACGCACATCCAGTAGATCCGATAGCCCTGTGCACTCTCCGTATAGACTAACAGACCTACCGGTATGCTCTTCTTTGTCTTTTCATCCTCTAGGATAGCTCCTATTGCCTGCATGCCGACGAGCTCTAGCCTGTCCATAAGAAGCAACGGATCCATACCCATAAAATATACCTTGTTTTGTTTTGTAACCACTTCAAATTTGATCATTTATCTCACCCATTCCAGCTCTTCGTTTTCCTGCAGCCGTTCAAACAGAGATTTCTGCTCTCCGTCTATATTCAGCTCTTCCTCTTCGCTTGTTACAAAACGTAGTGTACCACATCCTGTCAAAAAATTCTTCTGTCCAAGCTTTTTTGCATACACATTTTCAAATTCGGACCCGATTTCCTCGCCCTCTTCATTCATTCTCGGATCGGTGTAGAGCGTATTTTCAAGCTGCTTGTGTAAATAACGGTGCATCTCCCGCAATACAATCTTCATCGCTTCCTCGGAAGGCGCTCTCTCATACTCATCTAGCAACGACTTAAAATGCTTCTTTCCGGGATTAGACAGCTTCAGTGTACACAGCGTCTGTAAAAGCACCTGAAGTGCATCGTTGTACTCCTTGCCTGCATCCTGCATTTGCTTTTGAGTGGCATCTCCCCGCTTTTCAAGCCGTGCATAAGCCTTGCTGGCTGCTTCTACACGGTTCGCCTTCGCCTTCAGATCGCTCTCTCGCATAGAAGAAAACAGCTGCTCCACATACCGAGTATGATTTCGCTTGGACCTATTCGCCATCTTCCTTCGTTCATCCCCGCTCAAGGTGCGTTTCTTCAGATAAACCATGCCTCTCCTATCGAGACTGCGCAGCGTGCTAAACCAGTGATCCCACAGCAGGCCTTTTGCCATAGCTCCCGCATCCGTGGTAGCATCCTTTGTATTTTTCTCCTTTATAATACGATCCATATTTTCCGCTCTCAGCTTCACGCAGCGGACGATCGCATCTACTAAGGCCTTGACCTGCGGCGAGTCAGCTTGCAGCTGTCCTTGCTGTGTGGCAGTTCGTACCGACTCATAGGCAGCCTTCAGACTCTCACCCTCGTTATCCTTATACCACTCCTGCAAGGATACACCCAGCTGTGCAAATTTCTCTGCATCGAGAATCGTCTCCACCAGCTTTTTCTTATAGGTTTTCGGTCGAGCATTCTCAAATACCTTCTGTGCCGATTTCTGCAGCTTCTTTATAGCTCTTAGCTCATCCGCCCGCTCTCTTTCTTTATCCTGCTTAGAAAGAGTAAGCTCGACATAATCCGGTCCTTCCATCCACTCCCTTATCTCTGCCTCAGTCATATCCGGATCAGGCTTTTGAGCTGACACAGTTACTCTCGTCATCTCCAGCAAATCCAGCATAAACTGTCTCTCATTCGGATCCTCTACGCCATCCAGCATGATATCACGGAAGGTATCTACATACCTATCGAGCAGCTCCACGATCCGCTCACGCCTGAAGTTTTGGTGTGACATCTCCTCTTCCATTTCCTGTACGATTTCCTGCTGAATATCGATTTTAGATCGAAATAGCTGTGCCGTCGCTCTCTCCTGCTCAATCTGTGCCTGAGATTCTCTGATCAACTGCTCCTGCTTTGCCTGTTCTGCTCTTAGCCGTTCTAACTCCTGCGGCTGGTTTTCTTCGTTCGCTTCGAGCGCATGAATACTCTCTGTCAGCTCCTCTATCTTCCTCTGAGCTATTTCTATGTTATTTTGACAATCATTTGCCCGTTTTTCAGCATTCGTCGCACTATTTAACATGCTTCCCGGCACGACGCCAAGCGTTGTTGTCACATCCTTCATTAACCCGCAGAATTCCTCACCGGTGCAGCTGCTGTCATAGCGAATCTTATGGATATATTTGCCGACCTGTCCATCACCAACGATAAAGCTCTTTATCACCCCGAACTTCGGATCGACCAATCTGGCAAAGCTCTCCATGCCTTCCTTTTGGTTCAGATTCTGGTAGCTCGTAAGATCTCTTTCCTTGCATAAATCAAGGATCGGATCGATATTGACTTTCGTTCCGTTGACAGACTCATCAATGGCCTCCTTTAAGCTGCCTGATCTGCTGTAGTCCTTGTATTTCTCTTCATAGCGATACAGAATATTTTTCATGATCGCAGGCATGACAACTGCATCCGGCTTCTTCTCAATCGCCTGATTCTCAGGATTTTCCATCAGATTGACCATATCAGCTCCCACCTTATCCACCAGTGTGTCATAATCCTCGAGAGTTCCCCACACTCTGGCGAACGACTGGGTGAAGCTGTAAAAGCTTCCCGGTATCTCGATTCCCTCCTTCTGGCACTCATTTAACACAACCAGAATCTTTTGTACCGGATCCTCTACATCCTCTTTTTTCAGTATGGTTTTGATGCGCGGATATAAAACCTCCTGCTTTTCGCTGTAGATACCACGCGCATGCTCTGAGAGCATGCCCTTCAGATGATTCCAAAATCTCTTTGTATTCATCGACTGAGCAGCCGCGATCAGATTCACGACATGCTCCTGATCATCCTTGCTGAATTTATGCGCATTTCCATAATCTATGATCGTCACGCCGTTATCGTCGATCATGACATTTCCGGCATGCAGATCACCATGGAAAAAGCCTGAGCGAAACAGTGCCTCCTCCATCCATTTACGGCTCATATTGATCAGATATCTCTGCTTTTGCCTCAGATCCGCACGAAACTGCTCTAATTCCCGCAATACCTGATAGGTATCCTTCGGCGCATGCTTATCCGTTCTCTTTGCGACAATTTTTTTGCGCTCTCCATCCTTTTGCGCAATAAATTTGTCCACAGATTCACCCGGCGCCTTCTCTAACACGAGAACATTACTCATCTTTTTCGTCTTCGGATCTAGCTTCATCGAGCTGATATGAAGCAGCTTATCCTCGTAGAGCCTGCCTGTCTCTACATTATCGGCCTCCAGGCGCAGATCCAGCTCTCTTTTGATACCTGCCGTTTTTTCCCGATAGGTCCTTATCATACCGCCCTCAAAGCCCCTCGGCGGCTCCTGATTGTTATGCTTCTTTTTATATGCCTCGACATCCACCTCTTTTGCACACTTTTCCATAAAGGCGAGCTCTCTGGCCATATGATTTTGCACATCGGGACGCAGCAGCTTCACTACCTTATCCACACCCTGAGTGGCTCCCTTTTCATATACTCTCACGAGAATCGTCTCGCCAACTGACGCTGCACCTAACACCTTTCGCTTTTCTATCCGCTCAATGGTATTGTTAGACTCCTTAATGATCTGATGCAGCTGTGCATCCACCAGCTTCTCATCGATCTTGGTCAGATTCGAGCGCACATCCTTGACCGCCTCCTGCATAACAGGCGGCATATTGCTGATCGGAATACCCTGCAGCGTTTTATGAAGCAGCGGGCCTGCGCCCTTGATATATCCGGCTATGAATTTGCCGGCGAGCTTATCGATCTGCTCCTCGGTCAGCCTCTGCACCTCTGCCAATCCGATATAAGGCACATTTTTAAAGGCAGAAGCGACCATATTCTGCTTGTCGGCAGGCGATGCCTCCCTGATATAGCCGGACATCACCTTGCGATTAAAGGCTCCCTCGCCCTCTTCTCCTGTCATTCCCTGCTCGACGAGCTCGGCAATCGTCAGCTGCTCCAGATCCTTCCACTGATCATCTGTCTCCTCAGAGAGATTTTCTACCGATTCTGTCAGCTTTCCCTGCATCTCCTCGGAGATATCATCGACTGCCTTTTGAATACTGCCGGTTGCCTGATCTAACACTTCATCCAGGTCACCGTTTTGAATCAGCTGCCTTATCTCATCCGCAGTCTTTGTCACCTTTTTTTGAGTCTCGAACAAAAAAACGTTGAACGTCTTTGTCTCTTGTACAAGCTCCTTGGTAGCATCCACCATCTCCTCTACCGCTTTTAGAGCATCCTCAAAGCCCTTGAAAAAGGAAAATTTCTTGTTTAACAGGTTTCTTTGTAAATCAGACATATTTACCATATCGATAAAGCTGTTGAGATGATCGAGTATCGCAGCCTTCATTCGATTAGCATCATATGTAAAGTTTCCGTCTGCTGCCTTATCAGAAAAATAAATATCTCCTACAAAATTGAGAATCCCCTTTTCATATGGCGTCCAATCGTTTTCTTCTCCGGCGAATTCCACCTGCTTTTTTCGCGTATCGGATACTGCCTCACGCTCTTTTTTCTCCATGCGCTCCATGGCAGCGAGACTCTCGATTACAGCCTGTGAATTGATGTGCAGCCTTTCAGCCATATTCTGGCGGCTGCGAGTGCGAAGCTCATCCTTTAGCTGCTCTTTTTCAATATTCTCCTCACAGTAGCTTCTGACATATTCCCGCAGCTCACCGACACCCAGGTTATTCATTTCCTCAGTCGTAATACCCAGATGATTTGTCAAAAATCGCTCATAATTCGCACGGCTGTTGCTACCCAAACGTGCATCTCTGCGTGCAGCTACGCCCAGTAGTCTTTTAGCTGTCTCCGGCTCATAGCTGTCAAAATGACTGCAGATATCCCCTTCGATCGCCCCTGCCCAGTATGCAGCATTAAAAGGAAGTGCCACCTTTTTACGGCCGGCCTGCAAGGTCAATATGTCCTCCTCCTGCACAAATGTCAGCGTCGTGCCGTGAATATTCACCTGTACCGGCTCATGCTCTCCTATCATCGCCAGGGAATCATGCAGCGCCATCAGCTCTCTGCTCATATTGTTTCCCGGTCGTTTAATCAGCTCAAACGGATGCTTTTCATTTAAAAAGATCTCCGCAACCGCTCTTGCCTTCTCCGGAAAGGTATCTATGATATGCTTGGCTGCCAGATACTCCGACACAACCTCCGTAGGCTCCTTTTGCTCCGCGGGCAGAGCCTTACCCGGCTTATTTGTCTTTAATCTGTCCACGATCCTGTTCGCATGGGAATATACAGATTCTCCCCCTGCAAACATGCCATCTAATCGCTTCAAGCCATTCGATACGACAGTACGCGGCTCAAAGCAGGACCGCAGCCTGTTGATCGCTTCCGCCTTTGAGATGTAGAGCTTGTCGATCTCCTTCGCCTTTTTTTGAAGCAGCTGTGAATCCGCCTCGTCTAGTCCCTGCTCCAGTCCCTTATTTTCCAGGCGGATCATTTCCTGCATATTTTCTGTGATCGCAGTGATGGTCTGCAGACACTCTCTCTGCTGCGTCGTATCACCCAGCTCCTTTAGGCGGTCTGGTGACTGCAGCAGATATTTTCTCACCTCTTCTGCAGAAAAGAAATAAAATTCATCGATACGCGCCGACTTCAGATCCTTTTTCAGCTGATCGTCATTCTTTAATGTCAGCTCCTCCTCCAGGTGCAGCATACGCATCGCATAAAAATCCTTGTATACCTCCTGTGAAGCTGTCACCTCAGAGATAGCCTGCCCCAGCAAAATGCTCATTTCCTCGTCACTCAGCTGCTCAGCTGCAGCCGCGCCGTTTGCCAGACGCACTTTATTTTTATATATGCGTTCAGCAATATCAAAGGCTCTCTCACGAACTACATCGACTGCTCCGTTTACTAAAAGCTCCATATTCTTTCCGCTTAGCTTTGTAGCCTTCCAGTGCTCACTATGCTCCGCAGTACGCATGATTCCCTTGATCTGCTTTTTTAATATGCTTTTATTGCTCGCCTTTACCAAAGATTTGCCCAGCAGCCTGTCGATCTGCTGTGCGATCTGAAGCTTGTGTGCCTCCGCTGACTTATCTGCCAATACTGTATCGATATCAGAGAGCTTACTGTTTGTTTCCAGGATCAGCTCTTTGATCTGCTCCATACTGACAGGTCCTGCTGTCTGCTTCTCGACGTTGACACCCAGCCTGTAAAGCATGTTTCTCGTTATCTTTTCCTTGGTAACATCCGATGCGATATTTTGCTGCTCTAAGAGAATCTCGATAAAACGCCTTGCCATCTGATAATTCTCTTTTGTAACGGCCTTCTGTCCCTTTAATTTACTGTTGTCCTCATCCAGCTTGTAGAGTCTGCCGTTTCGACAGAGCATCTTCTCGCTGTCGGCATCCGTCGTGATACGGATAAAATCCTTCAGCTCCAGCTTATTGATCGGATCCTCCTCCCTGCTTTGCAGGGCATACGCCAGATCGGTAAAGGAAATTTTCTTTGCATGATATACCTGAGGATTCTCCTCCATCGCCTGACGAATCTGCGCCACGAGGCCCAGCTCCTTTTCGAGCATTTCTCTTGTATTTTTGACAGACTCATAGCGCTTTTTATTATAATAAAAGAAGGAATCGTCCTTTTTCTTTAAATAAATCGAGCATTTCCCGATCGCTTCGATATATTTATCCTCTATGTCTGTCAGCGCCTCAAAAAACCGAGTCGCATCCGCCTCCGAGCGGATATTCCAGCTCTTTTCAATAGCCTCTGCGAGCTGCTGCACCGCGCGCTTGACATTTATCATCTCCTCGCTGGATCTGCTTTGCGCATCGATATCCTGTGCCAGCTTTAGCCTGCTCTTCGAACGCGCATGAACATCCACCTGCACATTTTCCCAATCCTGCTGCCCATTTAACTGCTGTTCATTTAACTGCTGTTCGTTCTGCTGCAGCTCCTGCTGCATCGCAGGCTGGAGTACCTCCTGCTGCTGCACCTGCTCCATAACAGGCTGTTGATTTTCCTGTCTGTGTTCTATTTTCTTATTCTGATTAACCTCACACATAACGGATCCCTCCTGGGTTGGAATATTTTCTATCATTATACGCCGAGTGCGTTACCAAATCGTTACCAGTACGAATCCTTCATGCTGCTTAGCTGGGCATTACGAGACTCTGCCCAGGAATACTCTCTCATATATTCATCACTGTAATTGGCGAGCATCCTGGTGTTTCCCCTCAGGATGTGATAAACGTCACAATCCACCAGCTCCCTGCGGATAAAACGCTTCCTGCCCTCCGTTCCGATGATAAAGTCGATTCCGTATCGCTTCAGCTCCTCCATCAGTCGATGAAACGTCACGCGAAACAGCGTCATCGTGCTCTCATCCGCATCTCTATCCGGCCATAGACAGGCGATCGCCTCTCCCGGCGTGATTCCGGCGCCCGCCCGATCCACCAGCAGAGCCATCATCTCCTCTGCCTTACTTCTCTCAAAATGCACCGGCTCCTGATCCACATACATCACGAAGCTGGGAATCGTCTCGATCTGCACAAATTTCTGCGGAATATCCCGTACCAAAAGTGCCTTTCCAAGCTCGTGGATGAGCTGCCCTTTAGTAAAAGGCTTGCACAGATACCCTATGGCATCCTCTCGAAAAGCCGCTAATGCATATTCCTCATAGGCCGTCGAAAAAATGATACGGATACTTTTATACAGCTGCCGCAGCGCCTGTGCCAGCGCGATTCCATCCAGCTTCTCCGGTTCAATATCTAAAAAAGCCACATCCACCGCATGCTCTCTCGCCCATTCGAGTGCTTTTTCTTCCTCTTCAAACACCTCGATAGACTCTACGACAGACAGCTCCTCCATGCCTTTTCTATAATCCTCCAAAATTTTGCTATCATGGTCCACACAAAGCAGCTTCACGCCATCCCCTCCATTTCATCAATACTCGCCTTGACACCTATTTTTCCGGGCTTCAATTAAGAAACAGTGCCTTTTTGACCTCTATTGCTTTCATAGGACACATCTCCTGACAGCAAAAGCAAGAAATACAGCCTTTTTTCTGAAAAACAGCCTTTTTCCTTCCGGTCCTATCCTCTTTGATCCTGATGATGTGAGCCGGACAGCTCTCGGCACACTTGCCGCAGCCGACACATTTATTTTTATTCAACAGAGGATAGGACTTTAATGCTTTTTTCATGATATACACGGCAGGCTTACGCAAAAAGCCCGGAACCGCCGTTGAAAAATCCAGCTTCTTCGTATCCGGCACCTCAAAAGGCGTGAGATTCTCAGGAATCGCATCCCCTACGAGCAAAAGCTCATCGGGATGAGCCAGTCCCTGCTCTATGGCCTGACGTATCATCACAATATTCATGGGATCTAGCTTCATCAATCCGGCGGCAAAATAATCCTGCGTATAGAGATCCCTGGCTGCCAGAATCATCTTTAATGGGTGGGAGGTTCCACCTGTAGGACCATTTCCTTCCATGGCATCTACTGCGTCGATGATGGTAAGCTGAGGAGCGACAGTTTCTGCCAGCTCTACGAGCATATTAGAAAAATCCTCGATATCCGGCCATCGATAATGCATCTGCGGTTTTTCAAGCCCTGGAATCGTACCAAAGAGATTCTTGATTCCACCGGAATAGCCTGTCATGGCATGTGTCTTTAATTTACAGATATTGATTATATAATCCGCCTCCACGATCGGAGTTATGAGATGAAAGCTATGATTTTTGAAGCCCTCACGTGTAGGAACCGTCTGTGCGGTAAAATCCATATTCATGCGGATATCCGGCTCCAGATCAGACATACCGCATACACGGTAGAGATTTTTCATATGCTCTGCGTTGTATAGGCCGCCCGAGCTCTCTGCTAGCGTGATATGTGTCACGCCATGCTCACGCAGATAGCGTACAACAGCCTTTACTACAAGCGGATGAGTAGTCACCGGAAAATCCGGACTCTTCGCCATAACCAGATTTGGCTTTATGACCACCTTAAGCTCAGGACGCAGCTCCTCTGCTACTGATAACGCATCCATCGCCTTGCAGATCGCCGGATATAGTAACGCTTCCTCATATTCAGAAACATGGTATAAGGTCTGTAACATGGTTTGAAATCTCCTTAATTTTTAACTTATTTTACCAGTCCTCTTCAAATTCATCCATAGCATCATCTACACCATCAGCATAATCCCTGTCAGTCTTGTATCTCTCTTCATCATAATCATCATCAAGATAGATGTCATCATAGCCCTCGTCGTAGGATTTATATGAAGAACCGCTAGAACTACCTGAACCGGCCATCGAGGACTTGCCTGATGAACTGCTCGACGAACTGCTCGGCGAACTGCTCGATGACTTCTTTGAATAGGATGAGCTGCTATCTGAATAGCTGCCGCCTTTATACATCTTATGTAAATAGCAATAACAGCTGTCCGAAGCCTGCTTATTATCACATCCGATCTCTATACATTTAGGTTTATTTGCTTCAATAATTGCACCGATTCCGGACATAATACAAATTGCTGCAAAGAAACCTAACAATCCCTTACTAAATGAATTCTTTCCCATACTGATCTCCCGCCTTTCCTTTTACGATGCACCATTTTTGCGACCATACGCTTTTTCTGATAATAGAATACCCCGTACATAAAATAAAATCAAATTTTAAATAATAATTATCAATTACCTATTGCACAAGTAGGAGTTTATATGCTACTATATACCTACCAAAAAGATAGGAATTGACAGACAGGAGGAAAATAATTGTGAGCGAATATAGATTTGAGACTTTAGCATTACACGTAGGGCAGGAACAGGCAGACCCGGCAACAGATTCCAGAGCAGTTCCAATTTACCAGACAACCTCGTATGTATTTAGAGATTCACAGCACGCGGCTGATCGATTCGGTCTAGCAGATGCTGGTAATATCTATGGCAGACTTACCAATTCCACTCAGGATGTTTTAGAGAGGAGAGTCGCAGCATTAGAGGGTGGTTCCGCAGCACTTGCAGTTTCATCTGGAGCCGCAGCAATTACCTATACACTTCAGACTCTTGCAAGAGCTGGCGAGCATATCGTAGCCCAGAAGACCATCTATGGCGGCAGCTACAATCTGCTGGCACATACACTTCCACAGTATGGAATTACAGCTACCTTTGTTGACATTCATAACCTTGATGAGGTGAAGGAAGCAATCCAGGACAACACCAAGGCAATCTACATCGAGACACTTGGTAATCCTAATTCAGATATTCCGGATATTGATGCCCTTTCAAAGATTGCACATGAGGCAGGCCTTCCACTTGTGGTTGACAATACCTTTGGTGCAGCTTATTGGATTCGCCCAATAGAGCATGGAGCAGATGTTGTAGTACATTCTGCTACTAAATTTTTTGGTGGACATGGTACAACTCTTGGTGGTGTAATAGTAGAGTCTGGTAAGTACGATTGGAAGAAGTCCGGCAAGTTCCCTAATATTGCTGATCCTAATCCCAGCTATCACGGCATTTCTTTTGCCGATGCAACTAGCCCAGCTGCTTTTGTGACCTATATTAGAGCAATCCTACTTCGTGATACAGGAGCTACGATTTCTCCATTTAATGCTTTCCTTCTTCTGCAGGGTATTGAGACATTACCACTGAGATTGGATCGACATGCAGAGAATACAAAGAAGGTGATTGAGTATCTTGAGAATCATCCTAAGGTTGCCAAGGTCAATCATCCGTCTCTTGCAAAGCATCCACAGCATGATCTCTATGAGAAGCTCTTCACCAGAGGTGGTGGTTCTATCTTCACCTTCGAGATTAAGGGCGGTAAGGAAGAGGCATATAAGTTTATCGATAACCTAAAGATTTTCTCAATCCTTGCAAATGTAGCTGATGTTAAGAGTCTTGTTATTCACCCTGCAACGACAACTCATTCACAGCTGAATGATGAAGAGCTATTGAATCAGGGAATCACACAGAGTACAATTAGATTATCTATCGGTACAGAGCACATCGATGATATCATCGAAGACTTAGATCAGGCGTTTAATGCAATTTAATAATTTATTAGAAATGAGGTATGTAAAATGTCTAAGATTTATAAGAATACTGCAGAACTTATTGGAAGAACACCACTTCTTGAGCTTACGAATCTTGAAGAGGAGTACGGCTTAAAGGCCAGACTCCTTGCCAAGGTTGAATATTTTAATCCATCTGGCTCTGTGAAGGATCGAGCTGTCAAGGCTATTATTGAAGACGCAGAGAAGACTGGCAGATTAAAGCCAGGCGGAACAATTGTAGAGCCTACTTCTGGTAATACAGGAATCGGTATTGCTGCACTTGCAGCTTCAAAGGGCTATCACGCAGTTATTGTTATGCCAGAGACGATGAGTATTGAGAGAAGAAATCTGATTAAGGCATATGGCGCAGAGGTTGTTCTTACAGAGGGCTCTAAGGGAATGAAGGGAGCTATCGCCAAGGCGGATGCGCTTGCTGAGTCTATTCCTGGTTCTATTGTGGGTCAGTTTACAAACCCGGCCAATGTAGAGGCGCATAGAACGACAACCGGTCCTGAGATTTGGGAAGATACAGATGGAGAGGTAGATATATTTGTAGCTGGTGTTGGTACAGGTGGAACACTTACCGGTGTAGGTGAATATCTAAAGAGCCAGAAAGCAGATGTCCAGATTGTAGCAGTAGAGCCAGAGACATCACCTGTTCTATCAAAGGGAGAGTCAGGATCTCACAAGATTCAGGGTATCGGTGCAGGATTTGTACCTGAGATTTTAAATACTGAGATTTATGATGAAGTCTTCCCCGTAGATAATGAGAAGGGCTTTATCTATGGCAAGGAAGTAGCCAGAAAGGAAGGCATTCTGGTTGGTATTTCATCCGGAGCTGCTCTTTTTGCTGCAATTGAGGTTGCCAAGCGCCCTGAAAATGAAGGAAAGACAGTAGTAGTCCTTCTTCCAGATAGCGGCGACAGATATTATTCTACAGATTTATTTAAGTTTGAAGACTAGAGTGACTTGCTTTCAGAAATGGCACCTTCTCATTAATAAAGCCCCGGCAGATGCCGGGGCTTTTAATCCTATTATGACTTTGTAGCCACTGTAACACCATCTGCAGGATTGATTGTTACTTTTATAGCGCCAGTCGGTGTAAATGATCCCATTGCTTTATCTCTATCAGGTGTACCAACTAAAGAAAAATACATGTCAGTCCAATAATCGGTAATACCATTTACTTCATAATATTCCTGGCCAACATCAAGCGCGCTACTGTCCATCGCCACGGTTACTTCTTTTTTAGAATCAGTAGTATCAGACACAGCATTTGCTGCTACTGTACTAGCAAGTACTCCATTATTACTATTAAAAATACCCTTTACAGCTGTGGCTGTTGTAGACGCATTAAATGTACCGGCTGGAACATCATAAGCAAATCCTACTTTAATAGGATAATTTGAATTATTAACAACACTAATTCCATTATTTACAGCTTTCGTACAGGTCTTAAGTCCAGTATCACTATAAGTATTTTCACCGCTTACCAATGACACATCCCATCCAGCTGTATTATTACCATCATACTTATGTGTTTTAGCATTCCATTCTCCACCGTAATTATACTTAAACTGCATAGTGCCCCATGTCAACGTAACATTGAAGTGCAATGTCCCATCACCAGTCGTTTGTGTATTAACCGCAATTTCGTTGCTGTTTGCAGCGTTTGTTGGAATAGTTGCACTATTCTTACCAGCCACTCCATCAAAGGAAATTTCATAGCTTTCAGCCTTTGCTGGCATAGCCACTGCAAAGGTCCCGGTCACTGCCACAGTAAGAGCCACTGCCATAGACAACAATCTCTTATTCATCCTTTTACCTTCTCTTTTTTTGCTTCCTTGCATAATTTTTACCTCCTTGAAATGTTTGGCCTGCCGGCCTATTAATCTAGCCTACCAAGGTTGCAATGTGAGTGTGATCTCACATGTTCCCTCACTGGTAAAGGTCTTAGGTGTGTAGGCATATATCTTGACAGTCACTTCATATGCCTGGTTTTTTGCCTTTCCTTTCGGTAAGCTTTCTATATATTCTCCCGGCATTATGTAGCCAGAAGTATATAGCACCTTTGATGTGGCACTATCTATGATCTGACACCTAAGATAGGCCTCGTTTTCTGCAGGATTGGTAAAATATATATTGACACTGCCATCTTCCTGCTGATACAAATTGGCTGCCATGGCCAGTCCATATCCATACTCTGTCGTAAGCGAGCTATATACATAGGACTCGTCGGGAGTAGGTGTTCCTTCCTTGGCATTTTTGTCATGGTCTGGCGGACTAAAACTAGCCACCAAAATATATGCAATAGCTGCTATAGTAAGCGCTGCTATCGCCGCTATTATCGGAAATGCTATCCTTCGCCTGCTTTTTTCCATAGGAGAGGATAATAACTGTACTCTGTCTGTCATACTTCCTTATCTCCTATTAATCCACGTAGGTAATGTTTACTGGCAGTTCCACCTGAACCATTCCCCTGGATTCTGTTTTTTCATCATAAGGCACTAGCTGTATGATGCCCTCTGTTTCAGAGCCTGTCAGTATAGAAGCCTCATCTGTCAGAGTCATCTGGCTTATCTCATAGCCCGGTAATACTGCTCCCGAACGCGCTACTACAGTACGATTTCCCTCAGCATCCTCTATCAAAAGCTCCGCCACAAGCTTGTTGACATTGCCTGCCGGATTAGAAAAGCTAAGACCCACCAGGCCTTGTGACCGGGAAATGGTTATATTTTCCATAAGAGAAACGGAAAGAGTGTGACTGTTATTTTTGATGCCATCACTTTCTTCATGGCTTTTAGTTTGAAAGTCATCCGTTTCTACTGCCACGTATTCTCTATCAACATCCATTGCCACGGAGATTGTTGCAAATCCTAAACATCCAATAAATACAAACAGTACAACTGCTGCCGCAATAATTAGCCATGCCGGCAAGCCCTTCCTTGGCTCAAATACAACATAGGAATTTGCTATCATGCCCTCGTTAACAAGAGCAATTCCAGCTCCTGAGGCTGAGTCCCCTTTAGTGTCTACTCTGACAAGTGCGGCGCAAGAATCTATAGTGCCTCGGTTGACTCCGCAAAAGCCTGCTGCATTTTTTTCACTTATTACCCTGCCATCGAATGTGACATTGATTATAGTTCCCTGGTTATATCCAAAGAGAGCTGAATAATTAGCTTCCTTATCATTTATGATGCCATTCCATATCATATGGCCCTGGCCGTCAAATACTCCGCAAAAAGGATTGGCCTTATTCGCCGCAATAACAGGGATGCTTTTTCCCTTAAAATTTATATCGCAGTCCAGTAAAATATGAGCCTGGCAGTAATTGCTGTTGCCTTTGTTTATTTCTGCGGCAAGCTTAATATATTGGTCAGTAGACTTGATATGAAGGATTTGCATTTTTTTTGCACTGGAAAATCTACAATACCAATTCTTTGTTGCAAATCTCACTATATTTTTATTTTTGGTATATTCCCACTTATCCTGGGAAAAACCCAGATTATATATATCCTTTTCAGACTCCGGCAAAAAATTCACTTTTTTTCTGCCAGCAGCATCTATTATTTCAGAACAGGTGCCTTTTTCTATAAGAACAGAGGTTTTTAGTTGACCTTTATTTTCCTCTACTAGGTGCTTGTCTCCACCACTATATGAACGATTCCACACCACATAGCAGTCAGCTATCTGCCCTATATTCTCTCCTGCAATTCCACCTACGCGTGCCATCTATACTCCTGCTTATGATTGAGACATGATAAATTTCCATAAGAAAAGCGCCAGGAAAAACATGCAAATCAAGTTAACAATTCCAAGTGTAATGCTTATAAAGGTAAGCCTTTTTATCTCCTTGATAGAAGACTTGCTGGCCACTCTGCCTATGGAGTCCTCTAATTCTCTGAAATCGTCTATATCTATGGAAGGCTGAGGTGCCTTTGGCTGACTATTTACATGCTGAGGTCTCTGATACTGATTTCCAAATGGAATATTTTGTATCAATCTATTAATCACAGCTGCTCCATCATTCGCTTCGCATTCAGGGCAAATAACTCTATTGCTAGCAAACCTGCCGCAGTATATACAATCCGTCGCACTGGCTCCTTTTGATATATCCACCAGGCGATTAATAAAGGCAACGCCCACTTTGGTCTGGCACAAAATAGTATTGTTCTTGACCTTTGATATGATCCGACCCACATTCTGTGGATTATTAAAGCTGTAGTGTTGAGCTATCTGACATATAACTCTAATAACATTTTTCTCATTATCTATTCCCATTATTCTTCCCACTACAGTACGTATTAACTTATATAGTAAATTTTCACGCAATAAGCTCTACTGTTGATACAACTATACACCACCCCCCTCGCTGTCAATAAATTTGCGATTTTTTATAGGATAAATAAGCACTCCTCCTTATTCCAGCGGTGGAAGTTTTTTGAATTCTTGCAAGTTTCGGATAACGTTTTTCATATTTTCCCAGAAATTCAGCTAATTCCTTCTTGGCTTTCTCTTCAGAATCTGCCTGGTATACGTTTTTTTGATCGCCAAGAACAGCCTTGCGATCCTTGTTGCGTGTATATCTGGCGACTGTCCTGGAAAGATGAACCTAGCATCCTTCTATTAGTCTTTTTTGCATTAAAATAGCAGATACGAGATTGCTCTCATATCTGCTATTAACATATTTATTTAATTTTGTTTTCATAAT
>CAVBEI010000032.1:0-17088 GCA_963594555.1 Lachnospiraceae bacterium
ATATAGCCACAGCGTAAGACCGTTAGGCTATTTGTGCGAGGACTCGCAGAGTCCGAAGGACAAATCGAGCCAACGTCGAAGGGACAGCGAGACACCGCCCGGCAACGGAGCAGCCAAATGTGTACCGCCGCAGGGCAGCCTTGTAAGTAATATGTGTGCTCCCTCAGCTGCGTACACTTTCATAAGTACACATCCATAAATATCAACCGGAAAGGAGCACCCCCCATGGTAAAAGGCCTCTACAGCGCATGGTCCGGCATGGTCAACGAGATGAACCAGCTCGACGTCATGACCAACAACCTCGCAAACGCCGACACAAACGGCTACAAAAAAGAAGGCGCCACCTCCCAGACCTTCGACGAACACCTCGCGGTCAAGATCCGCGACCTATCCGACAACGGCCTGCCCGTGCGTCTCGGCACAGTAAATCCCGGTGTCATGGTAGGAGAGACCTACACCGACTACTCCCAGGGCAGCTTTCGTGTCACCGACAGCCAGTACGACGTAGCATTAGACGGCGATGGCTTCTTCGCCGTATCCTTCACCGATAAAGAAGGCAACACCTCCGTCAAATACACCCGTGACGGCGCCTTCACAGTAAACACCGAGGGCTACCTCGTCACCAAAGACGGCGACTACGTGCTAAATGATGCCGGCGCCATGGGCGGCGATCCGGATCCTGCCAACTACATACAGATAGATCCAAACATAGAGTTTAAGATCGACGAGAGCGGAGCCATCTGGCAAAACGACGCGATCGTAGCCACACTCGGCACCGTAGACTTCGAAGACTATAACTACTTAGAAAAATACGGCGAAAACCTCTACCAGACCGTAGACGGAGCCACCGCCATTGAATCCGACGCACACGTGCGCCAGGGCTACATCGAAGCCTCAAACGTCAATATAGTCAGCGAGATGGTCAACATGATCACCATCTCCAGAGCATACGAATCCAACCAAAAGGTCATCCAGACAGTAGATGGCATGCTAGACAAATCCGTAAATGAAGTCGGCAGAGTCTAAACAATGACACCCCTCTGACCGATACTATCTTTAGGATAAAATTTCAGCCCATGGACGGGCGAGAAAAAAGAGGACACAGCCATGATGAGAGCATTGTGGAGTGCCGCCAGCGGCATGCTCGCACAGCAGACCAATGTCGACACCATCGCCAACAACCTGGCGAACGTCAACACCACCGGCTATCGCAGCGAAAAAACCGAATTCAAGAGCCTGCTATATCAGACCCTGCAGACTCGTACCACCACAGCAAACGGCGAACAAAAGCCCATCCCGGCACAGGTCGGACTAGGCACCAGAGTCGCCTCCATGACCTCCAGCTTCGAACAGGGCGAGCTAGTCGCCTCCGAGAGCCAGACCGCCTTCGCCATCGAAGGAGACGGCTTCTTTGGCATCCAGGGCGCAGACGGAGAAGAGCTCTATACCAGAAACGGCGACTTCTTCTGGACCAACGGCACAGACGGACTCACCCTCGCCACCTCTGAGGGCTACTATGTATTAGATCAGGAGGGAGAACCCATCATCATACCCGAGGATGTCGATGCCAACACCGTCACCATCAACCAGGCAGGTCAGATCGGCTACAAGACCACCGAGGGCGAATTCATAAGTCTTAACCAGACCATCGGTCTATGGCAGTTTAATAACCCCGCAGGACTAGAAAAAGTCTCCGGTACCTACTTCTCAGAGACAGCAGCCTCCGGAGCTGCCCTAAACGAATCCGATGCAGGAGTAAACTTAATCCCCAGCAAGCTGCGCCAGGGCTATCTCGAGTCCTCCAACGTACAGGTCGCAGATGAGATGGTCAACCTCATAGTCGCACAGCGTGCCTACGAGCTAAATTCCAAGGCCATCCAGGCCTCAGACGACATGCTAAGCCAGGCCAACCAGCTCAAACGATAGGAGGTAGCACATGAGTATATCCGTAGGTGACAGCCTCTATAGCTATATGACACAGACCGCCGATACGGCGAATAGCTCTGCGGCCGCCGGCTCGCTAAACAGTACCCTCACAGGACTTAGCGGCGACTCCTCAGAAGCAGAGATGAAGCAGGCCATCAAAGACTTCGAGTCCTACTTCGTCGAGCAGATGCTAAAAAAAGTCGAAGAATCCCTATCTGACGACGAAGACTCTGCCAATTCCCAGATGAGTGAATACTTTTTAGGACAGGTAGGAGAACAGCTCGCAGACGACATCGTAGAGGAAGTGGGAGGCAGTCTCACCCAGACACTCTACGAGCAGATGTGCCGCAACTACGGCATCACAGCAGCGGACACAGACACAGAATAAACAACACATACATGGGTGGGCATAGCCCACCCTTTTTTCAATAAAAAGGAATCTACATGGAACACATCATAGGTATCGTCGATCACATCATATATAAAAACGCCGAAAACGGCTATACCGTCCTAGAGCTATCCACAGATGGAGACTCCATCACCTGTGTCGGTATCCTCTCCGCTCTCGCAGAGGGCATGAGCATCGAGCTATCCGGCGAATACACCGACCATCCCAGCTACGGCAGACAGTTCAAAGCCACCCACTTCATCGAAAGAGAACCCGAAGACGCTCGCTCCATCGAGCGCTACCTAGGCTCCGGAGCCATCAAAGGCGTCGGTGCGGCACTAGCCGCCAGAATCGTCAGACGCTTCGGCACGGACACCTTTCGCATCATCGACGAAGAGCCCGAGCGCTTAGCCGAGGTCAAGGGCATCAGCGAACGCAAAGCCCAGGAGATCAGTGTTCAGGTCGAGGAAAAGCGCGCCCTGCGTTCCGCCATGATCTTTTTACAGCAGTACGGCATCAATCTAAATCTCGCTGTGCGCATCTATCAGACCTACGGCGAATCCCTCTATGGCATCCTCCAGCAAAATCCCTATCGCCTCGCAGACGACATCGACGGAATCGGCTTTCGCATAGCAGACGAGATCGCAGCCAAGGTCGGACTGCATACCGACTCCGATTTTCGCATTCGCTGCGGACTCCTATACGTCCTCCAGCAGGCGAGCGCAGAAGGCCACACCTACCTGCCACAGACGAAGCTACATCAGCGTGCACACGAGCTTTTAGGTGTGCCGGAGGAAGCCATCGAAAAAAACATCATGGATCTTTTAATTGAACGGCGCATCGTAAAAAAACAAGGACCAGAGGATGTCCATATCTACGCCGCAGCATTTTATAGGATGGAAGCAGCGCTAGCCGCCGGACTATTACAGCTAAATGTCACCTCTGACATCGCAGAGGACCATGTAAATGCCTCCATCACCCGCATCGAAGCAGCCACAGACCTCTCGCTGGCAGACAGGCAAAGACAGGCAGTTCTTGCTGCAGCACGTGAGGGCGTATTCATCCTAACCGGAGGCCCCGGCACCGGCAAGACCACCACCATCAACGCCATCATTCACTACTTCGACCTAGAAGGCATCGACTTTTTGCTCGCAGCCCCCACAGGCCGCGCCGCCAAGCGCATGAGTGAGACCACCGGCTACGAAGCACGCACCATCCACCGCATGCTAGAGCTCGGAGGAGATACGAACGCCTGCTTTGGACGTGACGAATCCAATCCCCTAGAGGCAGGCGCTATCATAATAGACGAGATGTCCATGGTAGATCTCCCTCTCATGTACGCTCTGCTTTGCGCCATCACGCCAGGCACCAAACTCATATTAGTCGGTGATGTCAACCAGCTGCCTAGTGTAGGCCCCGGACGCGTGCTAAAAGACATCATCTCCTCCGGCTGCTTTTCCGTCGTAGAGCTGACAGAGATCTTTCGTCAGGCAAAGGAGAGTGACATCATAGTAAACGCCCACCGCATTAACCGCGGCGAGCCCATAGCCATCGACAATCACAGCAAAGACTTCTTTTTACTCAAGCGATACGATGCAGACCGCATCATAAATAACACCCTATCCCTCGTATTAGAGAGCCTGCCAAAATACGTACATGCCACCCCTAGAGACATCCAGGTGCTCACCCCCATGAGAAAAGGACTCCTAGGAGTCGAGCGGCTAAACGTCGTACTGCAGCGCTATCTCAATCCGCCTGAGCCTGCCAAATCAGAAAAAGAACGCCCCGGCGGCGTCTTTCGCGAGGGCGATAAGGTCATGCAGATCAAAAACAACTACAAGCTCGAGTGGGAGATAAAGAGCCGCTACGGCATCGCCATAGAGCGTGGAACGGGAGTATTCAACGGAGACATAGGCACCATCCGGCTGATCGATACCTTTTCGCAGATATTATCCGTCGAATACGAGGAAGGGCGCATAGTCGAGTATCCCTTCGCCGCCACAGACGAGTTAGAGCTCGCCTACGCCATCACCATCCACAAATCCCAGGGCAGCGAATATCCTGCTGTTGTTCTGCCACTTTTAGCCGGCCCTAAGC
The DNA here is from genome assembly GCA_963594555.1 of Lachnospiraceae bacterium. GTDB lineage: Bacteria > Bacillota > Clostridia > Lachnospirales > Lachnospiraceae > W0P33-017. The sequence continues at coordinate 4,412 of CAVBEI010000032.1, forward strand.
CGCTCATGAACCGCAATCTGCTCTACACCGCCATCACCCGTGCAAAAAGCTGTGTCGTCATCGTAGGAGACGAGCGCGTATTTGACGCCATGGTGGAAAACGTACAGGAGCAAAAACGCTACAGTGGATTATCCGCCCAGCTGACAGAGAGGAGAGACTCATGGCTCGATTGCTGATGAAATTACTTTTTCCGCCCGCCTGCCCCATATGCGCAGAAACCTATCCGCAGCGCCTCACAGATGATGGCATCGGCGCCATCTGTGAGCACTGTGAGAAAAAAGTCATCCGCGTACAGGCCCCCTTTTGCATGCGCTGCGGCAAGCCACTATCAAAAGCCCACGACACAGCCGAATACTGTGAGGATTGCAGACACCACACACACGATTTCACCCAGGGGAGAGCTGCCTTTTTATACCGCGGCGAGATGATCGGCTGTATGCACCGACTAAAGTACAAAAATCGTAGGGATTACGCACCTATTTTAGCAGACGAGGCATACCGCATGCATGCCGACTGGATCGCGCGTATCCGCCCGGATGCCATCATCCCCGTGCCCCTGCATCCGGATAGAAAAAGAGCTCGCGGATATAATCAGGCGCTTTTGCTGGCGCGTCAGATCTCACGAAAAAGCGGCATTCCATTAGAAGAGCGTCTGCTTTTTCGCACGCAAAATACCGAAAAACAGCGAAGCCTAGATCCCGCCCAGCGCAAAAAGAATTTGAAAAACGCTTTTCAAACTATAGGAAAAATAGTACAATTAGAAAAAGTATTGCTTATTGACGATATCTATACGACCGGCAGCACAGCAGATGCAGCAGCCCGGGCGTTGATTTCTGCCGGCGTCAGGCAGGTTTATTTGTTGTGCATCTGTATCGGAGGAGAACAGGGGGAATAGACGATGGAAGTGAGAACATGCAGAATATGCGGACGACTCTTTAACTACGTGGCAGGACCTACCAGATGCCCTGCGTGCATGGAGGCCGTCGAGCGCAAATTTCAGGAAGTCAAGGCCTACATCTGGGAGCACAAGGACGCCACCATAGCACAGATATCCGATGACACCGACGTCTCCACGAACCAGCTGCGCCAGTGGGTGAGAGAGGAGCGGCTCACCTTTCCGGAGAGCTCGCCCATAGGCATCGAGTGCGAGAACTGCGGCACCACGATAAAGACCGGACGCTTCTGCGACTCCTGCAAGTCCAAGCTCGGCCAGACTCTATCCAGCGCATTAAAGAAAAAAGAAGAGCACGCATCCCGCGACTTTAACGACCATAAAAATAAGATGAGGTATTTATAATACAATGGAACTAAAGTTCGAATGGGATGAGGAAAAAGCGAAGATTAATTTGCAAAAGCATAAGGTTGCTTTTGAAGATGCAGCTTATGTTTTCATGGATGATGATCGGATCGAGTTTTATGATGCCGAGCATAGCGACACGGAAGATAGATATGTTGCAATCGGAATGGTTGGAACAGTATTATTTGTTGTGTTTACAGAGAGAAACGAGGTTACTAGGATTATTTCTGCAAGAAAAGCAAACGCAACAGAAAGGAGCTACTACTATGACAACCTTCACAATTAATGCAAATCAAAAACCATCCGAGGATACTCTCCGGAGATTGTCTGAGCTGAAGGATGAGGAGATAATCTATGATGAGGACTGCCCGGAGATGACACCAAAGATGCAAAAAGCGCTCTCTTGCGCTGCGGCGCAGAGAAATCGCTTGCGGAAAGTCCAGTAGCATACAAGCTAAGGGGGATAACCCATGATCCACACAGAACGCGTGCGCCACATGACGCACCTGGAAGCCTTTCGGGTAAATGACGGCCCGGACACCTTCCCTATAGTCAAATATTTCCGCACGGACTACGTCTGGCTGCATTTGCTGCGCGCCTTTGTCAGTGCCACGGTTTGCTACGGCCTCCTATTATTAGCCTGGGGCCTGTGCAACATGGAGCTGCTCATGGACACGATCCACACCATGGATCTGCGCGCCTTCGCCACCGACGTGATCCTGCGATATATCGTATTTGTAGCGATTTATCTGATTGCCGTATATTTTTACGCATGGATAAGCTACACCCATGCCAAAAAGCGTATGAAGACCTACAACCGCCATCTAAAGCGGCTGTTGGCCCATATGAAACAGGATGGAGGAACACCATGACCACTTTACTCGAGATAAAAGAACGGATACGCAGCTTCTGCGTCAGATACGAGATTTATCTGCGTCCCATACTGCGGGCGCTTTTAGCCTTCGCAGTATTTAGCACCATCCGCTCCGGCATCGGCTATATGACCAGACTAAACAGCATCACACTCCTGCTCGTGCTCTCGCTATCCTGCGCACTGCTTCCGGCAGGCATGATCCTAGTCCTGGCCATCGTGCTCATCCTACTGCATCTCTACGCACTCTCTGCGGCAGCCTGCGTAGTCTGTCTGCTCGTTTTGCTAGTCATGTTTTTACTCTATTTTCGCTTTATGCCAAAAAACAGCTACTACGCACTGCTCATGCCGCTCGCCTTTGTATTTCATGTGCCCTATATCGTGCCTGTTGCACTAGGGCTGTTGTGTGACAATCCGCTGCCCATTTTAGCCATGGCCTGCGGAGCACTCATGTACTATCTGCTCTCCGGCATCGCGGTCAATGCCACCGCCATCGCCGAGATGACAGAGGATGACACCATCATCTCCAAATTCGGCGAAGTCATGCACCAGTTCACCGGCAATAAAGAGATGATCGCCATGGTACTCATTTTATCTATCACCGCCCTGCTGGTCTGGTTTTTGCGCAGATTATCCATCGATCACGCCTGGATCATCGCCATCTCCACCGGCTGTATGGTAGAGCTCGTGCTCAGTCTCATCTGCGACCTCCAGCTCGCCCTCTCCCTCGACATGCTATATGTCGTTTTAGGCGTTTTATCTGCCGCCTTAGTCGGTCTGCTGCTGCAGTTTTTCTTTTTCAACCTCGATTATACCCGCACCGAGCGTGTCCGGTTCGAGGATGACGACTATTACTACTACGTCAAAGCCGTACCAAAGCTCTACGTCTCCGGCTCTGACAAAAAGATACAAAAATTCAGCGGTGATGATGTCCCCGTCTCCAAAAAAGAGCTCGCTAAGGAGATGGACATCGACGAAGAATTACTAGATTTCTAAAAAAACGAAAGGAGCAGACTCGTGCAGGGAATCCTTAGCGGAATGGTAGCATTTCGAGACAAATATTTATTCTGGCTGAATATTCCGAACGTGACACCGACAGATGTAGTCGAGATCATACTGATCGCTTTTTTGCTCTACAGCCTACTAGTCTGGATCAAAAACACGCGTGCCTGGGTGCTCTTCAAGGGCATCATGATCATCGCAGCCTTCATCCTGATCGCAGCCCTACTCCAGATGAACACCATCCTCTGGTTAGCGGGCCGCCTCATCAATGTCGGCATCATCGCTCTCGCGGTCATCTTTCAGCCAGAGCTGCGCCGCGCCCTAGATTCCCTCGGACGCAAGCGCTTTTTAGGTGTATTCTGGAATCTCGACCAGAACGCCAAGCGCTTCAGCGAACGCACCGCCACAGAGCTCGTCAGAGCCACCTTTGAGATGGCCAAGGTCAAGACCGGCGCACTCATAGTAGTAGAAGGCGAGATCGTTCTCGGTGAATACGAGCGTACCGGAATCACCCTAGATTCCATCGTCAGCAGTCAGCTGCTCATCAATATTTTTGAAAAAAATACCCCGCTCCACGACGGAGCCATCATCGTACGGGGTGACCGTATCGTCTCTGCCACCTGCTATCTGCCCCTGTCTGACAACCTAGAGCTCGACAAGGAGCTTGGCACGAGGCATAGGGCAGCAGTCGGCATCAGCGAGGTCTCTGACTCCCTGACCATCATCGTCTCCGAGGAGACCGGAGCCGTCTCCACCGCAGTCGGCGGACACATCAGTCGTGGACTTTCACAGGAGGAATTAAAGAGTCAGCTCATGGAGCTCTCGGACATCGGATTCGGGCAGTCCCGTCTTCGCAAGCTAAAGAGGAGGTTGACACGTGGTCAGAAGAGCGTGGAAGATCATAACAAATAACATAGGACTAAAGCTATTAGCTGCTCTTTTTGCAGTCATATTGTGGCTCGTAGTGGTCAATGTAGACGATCCCCAGCTCTCCCAGCGCTTTACCGCCACCGTGGTCGTGGAGAATGCCGATTATCTCACCGACCAGGGCAAATATTTCGAGGTCATTGACGATTCAAACACCATCACCTTCACCGTGACGGCGAAGCGCTCCTACCTAGAGCGCCTAAGCAGCACCGACTTCAAGGCCGTCGCCAATATGGAGAACGCCACCATCGATGCCGACAGCGGTATAGGAGAAGTGCCCATCGAGGTCAGTGCGCTTCGCTATGGCTCGCTCATCACCATCAGCCGTGCCACCCAAAAGCTCGAGATTTCCCTCGATGAGCTATCCCAGCAGCAGTACATCGTAGCCGTAGAGACCACCGGCAGCCTGCCGGACGGCTGTGCGCTCGGCGATGTCAGCATCTCGCCCAATCTGCTCAAGGTCACAGGCCCGCAGTCACTAGTCAGCCGTATCGACCATGTCACAGCCAATATCGACGTGACAGGCATGAACGAGGATGTCACCGCCAGCGTCATTCCCGTACTGTATGATGCAGACGGCAATACAATAGACAAAAACAATCTCACGCTGAATATGTCTACTGTCACAGTCAGCGTACAGATATTAGATATAAAGGACGTAGCACTAGCCTTTCAGGTCAGCGGTACGCCATCAGACGGCTACACCTACATGGACATCGACTACGAGCCGCAGACCATCTCCATCAAAGGAACTGCAGCCTCCCTAAACGCCGTCACCATGATAAACGTTCCCGAGTCTGCCCTCGATATCAGCGGAGCCAGAGCCGATGTCACACAGGTCATCGACGTATCCGAGTATCTGCCGAGTGGAGTTACAGTGACAGACAAATCCGCGGCCAAGATCACGGTCACGGTTCATATAGCCAAGCTCTCTACCACCACGGTGAACATCTTCCCCTCACTAGTACAGGTATTGAACCTGCCGGAGGACTATGAGCTCACCTTCGACAGCTCCGTCATACGCGTTGCCCTCAGTGGAGTAGAAGCAGACATCGATAGCCTAGACACCTCAGCTATCACCGCCAGCATCGATGCCGGACAGCTCACCCCCGGCACTCACGAGGTAGAGCTGGCGCTGGATTTAGCCGATGGCATCAGCCACGAGCCGGTGAGCGTCTCTGTCACCGTCACTGAAAAAACGAGTGATGGCGATAGTGATGGCACGAGTGATAGCACAGAAGACACTACAGATACTACAGAAAACACGGCAGACGGGACAGATACAGACCTCGATTTGCCTTAAAAGGAGATATTATGGCACGATTATTTGGTACGGACGGCGTACGAGGCGTAGCCGGCAGCGAGCTGTCCATAGAGCTCGCCATGCAGCTCGGACAGGCAGGCGCCTACGTCCTGACAAAAGAAAAAGCACACAAGCCCACGATTCTAGTCGGCTGTGATACCCGTATATCCGGCGGCATGTTAGCAAACGCCCTCGCGGCAGGCATCTGCTCCGTTGGAGCAGACTGCGTACAGGTCGGCGTCCTGCCCACACCGGCAGTAGCCTACCTCACCAGACGCCACCGCGTCGATGCAGGCGTAGTCATATCCGCCTCACACAACCCCATGGAGTTCAACGGCATCAAATTTTTCAACGGCGAGGGCTACAAGCTCTCCGATGAATTAGAAGACGAGATCGAAGCCCTGATAAAAAACCATATGGCAGGCATCACCCTGCCCACAGGCTCCGGCATCGGACGCGTCGAATACCGCTTCGACCTCCAGGACGAATACATCCGTTTTATGAAAAAATGTGTCCCCGTAGATCTCACCGGCATGCGCATCGTCATAGACTGCGCCGAGGGAGCCTCCTACCAGACCTCCACACAGACCCTTCGGGAGCTGGGAGCCGATCTCATCGCACTCCACATCGACCCGGACGGCACGAACATCAATGCCAACTGCGGCTCCACCCATCTATCCGAGCTGCAGGCACGCGTCGTCTACGAGCATGCAGCCCTAGGCCTCGCCTTTGACGGCGATGCAGACAGGCTTCTCGCCGTCGATGAGAACGGAGCCATCGTAGACGGGGACAAGCTGCTCGCCATCTGCGGCCTTCATATGAAGAGAAAAGGAACACTAAAAAAAGACACCATCGTAGCCACCGTCATGTCAAACCTCGGCTTTTTCGCCATGTGCGATAGAGAAGGCATACACGCCGAGCAGACCAAGGTAGGAGACCGCTACGTCCTAGAGAGCATGCGTGAGCATGGCTATAACATCGGCGGAGAGCAGAGCGGACACATCATATTTTTAGACGACAACACCACAGGAGACGGGCTGCTCAGTGCCCTGCATTTACTAGAGGTTATGGTAGAGACCGGGGAACCCCTATCTAGTCTCGCCTCCGTCATGGAGGTCTATCCGCAGGCGCTCGTAAATGCCAAGGTGCCAAACCATAAAAAGGAGCACTACCTAGAATACACCGAGATCGCCGAAGCCATCGAAGCCCTAGAGGCTCGCTTTGACGGACAGGGACGCGTACTCATACGCCCCTCCGGAACGGAGCCGCTCGTTCGCGTCATGCTAGAGGGCAAGGATCAGGCACTCATCGAGCGGGAGGCTCGCTCCCTAGCCGATCTGATCACAAACACGATGCTTTAATGTGGCAGGATACCCTATGACCATAATATAGGAGAAGCTATGGTTCACAAGACAGTTATAGTAAAAAATCCCACCGGTCTGCATCTGCGCCCGGCGGGTATACTTTGCAACGAAGCAGTCAAATACAAGAGCAGGATAATTTTTCGCTGCGGAGGGGACGAGGCGAACGCCAAGAGTGTCCTCAGTGTCCTCGGCGCCGGCATCAAATGCGGCATGGAACTGGAATTTGAATGTGAGGGCGAGGATGAGCTAGAAGCCCTAGACGCCGTCATAGCAGTCGTCGAGCGTGGACTCGGCGAGTGATAATGGAGCGAACACATGGAAAATAAAAACTATCAATACAAGCGGATCTTTATGTTCTGGGCCAGCGTCCTATTCGTCGCAGCTCAGACTGCCATCTACGCCTGGCAGTGGTATCACATCTATGCACACATCATGCTTGTCAAATATTATCGGCGCGGAGATTGGGTCATTATCGCCTTCTACGCGCTATTTTGCGTGCTTTTTTTGAAGATCTTCGGCGGCTTTAAGGTCGGATATCTGCGCAACATGGATGCTCTCTACGGGCAGGCACTGGCCATATTTTTCCAGAATGCCGTAGCCTACCTGCAGCTAGCTCTCCTAGGCCTATGGCGCTTCGGCTCACACCTAGAGCACTTTATCTACCTCATACTTGCAGAGACAGCCCTTGCCGTCCTTTGGACGCTTTTAACCCGCCATCTCTATGCGAAGATATATCCGCCGCACCAGATGCTGCTCATCTACGGAGACATCAGTCCACACGGGCTCATCACAAAGCTCGATTCCAGACAGGACCGCTACCAGATCCGTGAGAGCATCCGTCTAGATGCCGGCATGGACGCCATTTTAGAAAAAATAAAAGAATACGACACCATCATCATCGGAGACATTCCCTCCCATGAGAGAAACCAGTTTTTGAAATTCTGCTATTGGCATGAGATTCGCTGCTACAGCATCCCAAAGATTTCCGATCTTTTGATACGTGCAGCCACAGACATCGATTTATTTGACAGCATCCTCATGCTAAACCGCAATAACGGCCTGTCCGTAGGAGCCGCCTTTTTCAAGCGTCTCATGGATATCGTCCTATCCCTTGCGGCGTGCATCCTATTATCCCCCCTCATGCTGCTCATCGCTCTCGCCATCAAGCTCTATGACAGGGGACCGGTATTTTATACGCAGGAGCGCATTACAAAGGACGGACGAGCCTTTTCTATCATCAAATTCCGCAGCATGATAGAAAATTCCGAAGAGGACGGCGCGCGTCTCGCCTGTGCCTCAGATGCCCGCATCACACCGGTCGGACACCTGCTGCGCCGCACGCATTTTGACGAGCTGCCGCAGCTGTTTAACATCCTAAAGGGAGAGATGTCCATCGTAGGCCCCAGGCCAGAGCGCCGCGAGATATTCGAGCAGTACGAGGAGAGCATCCCCGAGTTTAAGTTCCGCCTCAAGATGAAGGCAGGTCTCACAGGCTACGCCCAGGTCTACGGCCAGTACAACACCGTGCCCTACGACAAGCTAAAGCTCGACCTCACCTACATCGCCAACTACTCCCTCTGGCTCGACATCAAGCTCTGCTTCCTCACGGCAAAGATATTATTCCAAAAGGAAAAGTCTGAAGGAGTGGATGATTCCCAGACCACCGCCTTACACTAGGAGGACACCATGCTCGTATCCGTCATCATACCGGTACTAAACGCCGAAAAATACGTGGCGAACGCCATCTACTCCGCCCTAGAGCAGGAGGGCATAGCAGAAGACGAGCGCGAGGTCATAGTCATCGATGATTGCAGCAGCGATCACACACCGGAGGTACTATCACGCTTTGCTCACGATCCTGCCGTCATTATACTAAAAAATGAAAAAAATCTCGGTGTCGCAGAGAGCAGAAACCGCGCCATACGTATCGCCCGTGGCAGATACATAGCCTTTCTCGATGCTGACGACTGGTGGGAGCCGGACAAGCTATCCGCCCAGCTGAGCGCCTTAGCCAGCTTAGATGCACCGCTTTGCTTTAGTGCCAGAGCACTCCATGAGCCGGACGGCACGCCCACCGGGCGCATCATCCATGCTCCGGCTGCCATCACCTACGAAAAGCTTCTATATACGAATGTCATCCCCTGCGGCTCCGTACTCGCCCGCACCGACCTTGTGCGTGAATTCTACATGAGCCACGATAACTTACACGAGGACTACATTCTATGGTTGCAGCTTCTTCGTGCCCACGGCCCTGCCGTAGGCATCGATGAGCCTTATTTGCACACCAGACTTTCCATAGGCGGCAAATCCCGCAACAAGCTCCACTCCGCACGCATGCAGTACGGCGTCTACCGCCACTTAGGCTTTAGCCATCTGCGCAGCTTTTTTTATTTTTGCTCCTATGCGTGGCATGGCGTGAAAAAATACTATAGATAGAGGCTCATCACCTGACATGGCGATTAAACACCTCGCCCTGTGAGTGCAGGTTGACAGATTTTATGAATTGGCATAGAATTGTACTGTTTTAAGCCACGTACATAGCCAAATGATATATATAAGGAGAACACATGAAAAAATCCAGCCAGCAGCCGGCAGATGCCGCCACGCAGCGCAGACAGCTAAAGCAAAAGAGAAAAAAGAGAAAGATAATCCTGCTCATCGTAGAAGCTATCGTACTTATTATCGTATTAGGACTGCTCTACGTCTGGCAGGCATTAAATAAAATAGAAAAAGAACCCGCCGCCTCCGTCACAGGCGAGGTCGAGACAGAGCTGGGAAATAACGAGGAGCAGCTAGCCGATGAGACCGTCGAGCTCATGAAGGGCTACGAGGACGTCGCACTCTTTGGCGTAGACAACTACTTCAACGGTCATGCAGACTCCGGCAACTCCGACGTCATCATGATCGCCAGCATAAATAACGACACAAAGGAGGTCAAGCTCGTATCCGTCTATAGGGACACCTTCCTAGACACCGACATCGGACGGGACAGCTCCCCGAACTTCCACAAGGCAAACCGTGCCTTCGCCCTAGGCGGAGCCGCCCAGTCCACCCGCATGCTAAACGCCAGCTTAGATCTAGACATCGAGCACTACATCACAGTAGACTTCAAGGTCGTCACAGATGTAGTAAACATGCTAGGCGGCGTAGACATCGAGGTAGACTCTGCAGAGCTGCAGTACATCAACCATCATATTGATACCACTGCGGCAGCCACAGGAGATGCACCCGTACATCTGTCCACCACAGGCCTTCAGACCTTAAACGGCACCCAGGCCACCGCCTATGCCCGCATCCGCTCCACCGCCGGCAGCGACTTCGCCCGTGCGGCCAGACAGCGCGAGGTCATAAACCAGATTGTAAAGAAAGCCAAACAGACAGACCTATCCACGATAAACGAGATCATAAACCAGGTATTTCCGGAGATCAGCACAAACTACACGAATATGGACATCATCAGACTCGCCGCCAGCATGTTTGACTACGAGCTCGTCGATTCCACCGGCTTTCCCTTTAGCAAATACGCCGCTCGCCTAGGCGGCAGCAAGGGCGACGTAGTCATCTGCGCAGATTTAGAGAACAATGTCCGTGCACTCCACCGCTATCTATACGGCGATACAGACTATGTGCCCTCTGCCACAGTCACAGGCTACAGCGACCAGATCATATCTGGCTACGGCATCACCCTAGAGCACGGAGATGACCCCGAGGCAGTACAAGGCGGCACCATCGACAGCGACGACTTTGACGAGACCGATACCACCTCGGCTACAACAGAATAAATTTTTTGAAAAAAAATTACGGCAGCCCCACTTTTTTCTTACGGGCTGCCGTAATACTATATTGTCAAGGCGAGAACAGTATCTTTTATTAGAAGTTCTATGGGAAGTGGCGATAAAACCGTCCGGTGCTTGTGAAATTTTAGTCACATATGCTATGGACATTTCGCGAAGGATATTGTATACTGAGTTGACAAAATTAAATATCATACGCGAGTATGACAAATTTTAAGGAGGAAAAGGACATGAAAAAGAGTTTCATGACGAGAGTGCTCGCTACAGGATTGTCAGTAGCTATGGCATTCTCACTGACAGCTGTGACCAATGTATCTACCGCAGCTGCCGCAGCTAAGCCCGCTATGAAGGCTTCTAGCTTCTCCGTTAAGGAAGGCAAGACTAGAACCTACTTAGCAACAGCTAAGACACTGAAGACCTACAAGATCACCAAAGCCGCAGTAAAGAACGCTGCAGCAAAAGAGTACATCAGCGTAAAGAAGAACGCTAAGGGTACCGGTATCAAGGTTACAGGTATCAAGGCTGGTGATACCGCTCGCAAGATCGTGATCACCTTCAAGAACAAGACCACAAAGAAGACTGTTAAGCTCACAAAGAAGGTTACAGTTAAGGCTGCAGCTCCTGCAGTAGAGGAAGTAGCTAAGATCTCTTCTGTAAAGCAGAACACCTTCACAGAGTTCACCGTTACCATGTCAAAGGCTTTAGAGACAGTAGCAGCAGCTGACTTCTCTATGGTTCGTGACAGCGACAACCAGGTTATCACCGTTAAGAGCGCTACCTTAGACGCTACCGACAAGACTCAGGTTAAGTTAGTAGTTTACACCTCTCTTACCGATGCAAAGACCTACACCGTTACCTATACAGCAGCTGACGAGGCTAAGACTCAGTCCAGCGCAAAGGTTACCGTTACAGACGGTACTGTAGCTGATGTAGCTATCACTCCTCTGGAGATCACCAAGAACGAAGCTACCGAGATCGATTATCAGACTCTCGATGCAAACGGCGTAGTTATCTCTCAGAAGGCAGTTAAGAACGCTGATTCTAGAGTCGATGTTGCTTGGGAGTCTGCACAGGGTTCTTTAGATGATTCGAACTCTAAGCTGACTCTTTACAACGTAGGCGATACTGCCAAGTTCACAGTAACCTATCATACATACCAGTATGACCAGACCACAGGTGCTGAGACCGGCGTTATTAAAAAAGAGTTCACAGTATCTGCAGTTGCTGACTCTACAGTAGTATCTCAGTTCACATGGACAGCAGCTACTTCTAAGCCTTATGATTGGGCAAAGGTTACTGCAAAGACTACCATCGCAATAAGTGATAAAGACGAAGAGCAGCGTACCGCATATTTCTTGATTAAGAACAGCAAGGGTGATGATGTGACCGCTACCTGCGGATACACAGTAGAATCGAGTGATTCCGGAGTTGTTGTTGCTGATGGAAACGTAAAGGACGGCGTTGTACTTGCTCCTACAGCAGAAGGTACCGCTTACCTCATGATTAAAAACACCGACGGTGCAGTTGTTCAGACTTTACCAATTACCGTAGGCGCAGAGAGAAAGCTCAGCAGCCTGGTACTTAGCAAGACCAGCGTAGAAGTTGCAACGACTTCTTCTATCAATGACAACATGACCGCTTGCGGCTACATCGACGTTACCGCAAAGGATCAATACGGCGATGCTGTAGCAGTAACTTTGGATCCAAACTCAAACAATGCTACACATGAAAAGACAGCTCTGGCAGTAAATAAAGACTACTTCGTTGCAGCAGCCGCAGAAAACGACGCTGACAAGTCTGAGAACTGGGTTGTGAAAGCTACTTACAAAAACGCAGCCGGCACAGAGAGCGCTCTGACCAGACAGGTTACTGTTAAGACAAAGAGCAGCTACGCTTCTACCTACACATATGCAGTTGTATTCTCAAATGATGAACGCCTCATCGACTCTGTAGACACCACAATCTCTGACACCGCTGAAACATTGGCAGATATCAACGTGACCGCACTTATCGTAGCCAAGACAAACGGCGTGATTGTTGGTACACTGGACAAGGTTGGTGCCAGGGCTGCTATGAAGAGCTTCACCTTATCTGGCGGCGGAAAGACCTATGCACAAGC
>CAVBEI010000033.1:0-15853 GCA_963594555.1 Lachnospiraceae bacterium
CTGTACCTCCGTTTCGCCTTATTCCTGCGGTTCCCTCCTGATCCTCTAACCTGAAGTTATTTATCTTCGGTTCCGGATCTTTCGCTTTTCTCGCTTCGTCTCGGACATCCTGCTGTCAACTGCCCCTACATGTGTATTCTCTGTCTTCTGCTATGCCACCTATGTGTGGCTCCCATCACATGTACAACGTTAAGTCCTTAACTGCTGTTTTCCTCGTTCATTGGACTTTACCTCCTGTATCAGGTATCCGTCTGTTCCTTTGGAAAAAACCGGCTAGTGCATGGGACCGTACCTCCTTTGTATAACTTTCCTGCCAACCTCCATCTATATCAACATCTCTATTATTATGATGTTCTTATGATGTTCGATGAAGTGTTTGAAAACTTCTCGTTTTCTCTTCTTTCGTCTCGTCTGTTTTATTTGTTGAACCTATAATAACAGCCAAAATTGTATTTGTCAACCCGTTTTTTGATATTTTTTATATATTATTCAAATTGTCTTAATATTCAGATTTTTCTGCACAATTTACCAAACAACATACCCGCTGATTGAACCAATCGATGAGCGGTCCCATGCCAAATGCCGTTAGAATCGTTGCAATACCTACCACAGAGCCGACACCCTCTATACCGCAGGTCAATACATAGAGTGCTACTCCCACCACGACACAGATCACATCTGTGGTGATGCGCACGAACTTAAATTGACCTATATGAAATTTGTTTGTGAGAATGAGCGCTACCGAATCATAAGTAGATACTCCCATATTAGCCGTCATATACAGTGATGCTGAAAAGCACATGAGCACAAAGGCTGCAGCAAACAGCACGATGCGAAGAAACAAGCCTAGCTCTCCCACTCCGCCAAAGAAAAGTGTCTGGAAAAACTCTACCATATAGCCAAGCAGCCCGAGATTGATCACTGTTGCCAGTCCCAGATAATGCCTGTCACAGATGAGTCCAAACAAAAGCAGCACAATATTGATGGATGTATATACAGTACCATACGAAATCGGCAAAATCGCATCCATGCCGCTGACAAAGCACTGAAACGGATCTACACCGAGTGCCGCCGTCTTAAACATAGCTACTGCAAGTGCCGTTAAAACAACACCGGCCACCGACATCCAGATGCGTCTAATAATCAGTCTGTTTTTGCTCATTGCTTTTCCTCCTTTAACACTCGCTCGCAGACACAGAGCATTTGAACCTAATCTGCGATTAAGCTAGAGCTTTTGTCCTGCCAGATAATTTGCAAACTGCTGCGCCGTACGTCCGGATATGCCGCCGTGACTTAGCTCCCATTTGTTTGCCTCTGCGCGTATCTGTTCATCAGACATAGTAACTCCCAGTCGTCTCGCCAGCTGTGTAGCGATCTCAAAATATTCCTTCTGGCTCGGCTTAGAGTAGTTGATCGTCACTCCAAAGCGATGCACGAGAGATAGCTTTTCTTCCATCGTATCCGACTGATGCATACCGTTTTGTACAGTCACATCGTTTCGATCAGACCAATTCTCCTTGATCAGATGTCTGCGGTTTGATGTGGCATAGATCAATATATTCTCCGGCTTTGTCTCTACGCCGCCTTCGATGACTGCCTTCAAAAACTTATACTCGATCTCGAATTCCTCAAAGGAGAGATCATCCATGTAAATTATGAAGCGATAATTGCGGTTTTTGATCTGGGCGATGACATTCGAGAGACTCGCAAACTGATGCTTGTAGATCTCGATCATACGCAGTCCCTGATCGTAAAATTCATTGACGATCGCCTTGATGCTTGTAGATTTTCCTGTACCGCTGTCGCCAAAAAGCAGCACGTTGTTTGCACTTCTTCCCTCGACAAAGGCACGCGTATTGTCCACCAGCTTTTTCTTTTGAATCTCATATCCGATGAGATCATCAAGAACGACCTGATCCATATTGTTAATAGCACGAAACTCTACCCGCGTAGAATCCTGCGGACAGTAAATGCGAAATGCCTTATTTAGTCCGAACATGCCGACGCCATACGCCTGATAAAAGGAAGTTATTGCATCAAAAAATGCATCCACATTCGCTGCTGCCGATAGCCTCTCACACAGCGTATGTACCTTTTCACTCACATTTTTGTTATACATCAGCTCCGGCTTTTGTATCGCCTTATAATCAGATAACACGGAAAAGCAATCGATACCAAGCGCTTGCTCTAGCCTTGAGAAATCATAATGAAACAGCTCGTAAAAGGCCGCAAAATCATTTTTAGCAAAATGATTCGCGCTCGCGCCCTCCGATGCGCCCTGCTTCTCACAGGTTAAGCTAAACGGATTCTCATCCATGATCAGCACAAAGGTCAGATAGCTCTGCCATAGATTATCATTAAAGCCATAGTCGGTCGCGACCTTTAGGATACGCTTCACCTGCTGATATACCCTGGTGCGCAGCGTATTTTTCTGTTCTTCATCCGCACCTTTAAGCTGCGCGCAAATGTCAGACAGCTGCATGAGAATGCTGTCATTTTGCATATCGCCATACATGATCAATCTTGATAAAATCTGGTTCATTTCGCATCCTCCTCTACCACTGCGTGGTTTTTCAGATATTTTACCCACGCATCATAATGTGTTGCATACAAATGCACATCGTCAAAGGTCAGCTCCTGCTTTAGTGCATGATTTTCATCCTCATAGACCTCCTGGATGTTTAGATAAAAAATATGAATGCCGTCCGTCAGCTCTGCGATTGCGCAGTTTTTATCGCGGATATTTGTATTATTAAATACCTCATCCGACCGATCCTTGCTCGGGCTCACACCCATGATCGACTGCACATAAATGATGGCATCCGGCTGACATTTTCTCATTTTATGCAACACTTTTTTGTAGGCATCCTTAAAATAATCCGTGCCGCCGGTACCCAGCTCATTGATACCCACCATCAGATAAATCTTTCCATAGGTATTGTTCTGCAGCATATAGCCGATGCTAACCGTCTTCCCGCTATCAGGATCCTCGACAAATTCATCGTCCCATAAATCATAGATCGTAAGACCTGTCTTTGCAAAAAAGGTCGCATTGTCCAATCCGGAATAATCCTGCATACCAACGATTCTCGAATCTCCGATAAAGACCGCATCATCAAAATAATCCTTTTTTACCTTGCTGTAATCGTATTCTGTTGTGAGCGGAATCTTTCCCGGATCGGTATACCACGGTGAATCTGTGCTAATCTTTTCGTAGGTCAGATACTTTGGCTTTATCTTTTTTTGTTTTGTCTCGTCTGTATCTATTGCAGAACCACTCGCTTCCTCTCCTGCAGGATCCTCAGATGATGCATCAGATAAGCCAGCCTCACTCACTACAGCCGTATCATCGCCGCTCTCATCACTTTCTACAGCTTCCTTTGTCTCTTCAAGCAAAAGGTCTGATTCCTCTGCCACCGATATCCCGGCTTCTTCAGCAGTCTCCTCCTGTGCCTTTGGATTTAGCTTTTCATAGACCTGCGGCAAATATTTCACACCTGCGACAGCTCCCCAGCTAACCAAAATACATACAAGCAGCGGAGCTCCCTTTAGGATTTTTTTTATGTAGTTCATGCTTTCCCTCTCTAAAATCTAAAATACAAAAACGGATTGGCAGCTCCCTGGTAGATCTCATATACAGAAAACCAGAAGATGCCAAGCGAAATCAATACGGCAAACCAGCTGCGCTTAAAATGGCGATACAGGCGCACCGGAAGCCATGTAGCACACACGGCGCATATCACAAACAGCCAGCCGTACTCACCCAAATAACGCAGCAGCTGATCCGTTCCGACTAAAACCTCTTGTGGATGGATACCGATAAGCTGTCCCAGATAAATGCGCAGCTGTGTAAAATCTGTGATCTCAAATATCATCCAGCTCACAGGTATGATTACCCACATATATATGTGTCCCAGCCATTTATGTCTGTTCAAAAAATCACCATATAGATTTTTTTCTGCAGTAAGCAGCACAAAAAAGCCCAGGCCCCACAGCACAAAATTCCAGCTGGCGCCATGCCATAGTCCGGTCAATGCCCATACGATAAACAGATTGAAAATCGTACGAATGCGGCCTTTTCTGTTTCCGCCAAGCGGAATGTATACATATTCACGAAAGAAACGACCTAGTGTGATGTGCCATCTGCGCCAAAATTCCGTCGCCGTCGTAGACATATACGGCACTGTAAAGTTGCGCGGGATCCGAAAGCCCATCATAAGCCCCAGTCCCATCGCCATCAGCGAATAGCCCCAGAAATCAAAATAAATCTGAAAGGAAAAGGCCAGTGCACCCATCCAGGCGATCGGTGTCGAGATAGATGAAAAGCCTATGCCCTGCACCTGATTCCAGAAAATCGAGATCTTGTTTGCAAGCAGCACCTTTGCGCCAAGTCCCAGGCAGAAAACCTCGAGTCCCTGTTCAAACATCGGGAGTGTAACCGTTCGTTTGCGAAGCTGTGCCGCCACCTCCTTATATTGGACGATCGGGCCTGCGATCAGCTGCGGAAACATGCTAAGATACGTAGCAAACTCCAGAAAAGTGCCGGGATTTTCGACCTTATCCATGGACACATCCGCCACATAGGAGATCATCTGAAACGTATAAAAGCTGATACCCAGCGGAAGCGTCAGTGCCAGACACGGCACGAGCTCTCTATGCACAAGCAGATTGATATTTTCTGCAAAAAAATCAAAATATTTGAATAAAAACAGCGTGCCCAGATCAATGACGAGTGCTTCTATCAGATAAAAGCGTTCTAACCCCTGCCTGTCTCGTTTCTTTGCACGAAAAACTCCTACTGCTGCGCCGTAGTTTACGACTATAAGCCCCAGCATCAATAGCACAAACAGCGGCTCTCCAAGGGCATAAAAAATCAGACTGCCCAAAAAAAGCACCAGATTTTTTATACGCGCCGGTGCCAAAAAATAGCAGATAAAAAAAATCGGCATAAACCGAAATATAAACTCAATACTAGAAAATAGCATACTTTACAATCCCATCTTTATGTAAACCTTTGTAATCATCATAACAGTTCAGTACCCTCACGGTTACTAACCATCAGTAAAGTATACCCTCTTAGCTAGTCAAAGTCAATCACAACGGTTGCGGGTTTTTCGTTCAAGCGTTAAAATAATATTAGCAAAACAAAGGAGTACCTATTTTATGAATAAAAAGGAAGTTTTAGAATTGAAACGCCGCTTCACAAAGGAGCATTGCACCATCACACGCATGTGCGGCTGCTATGTCGACGCCGCTAAAGAAAAGGTCGTTAGCTTTTCTCAGACCTTTTTAAATCTCGAGGATGAGGAATTTTATAAGTATCTCGAAATCGCCAAAAAGACGCTCTCAGGCAATATCGGTGACAACCTGCTGACTCTTGACATACCATTAGAAGAGGAAGCTACAGGCGGCAAGCAGCAGTTTTTGCTCGGTCTTCGTGAAAGCAAGCTAAAAAATGAACAGCTGATTGACCGCTTTTATGATCTCATCATTGACAGCTACGATTACGCAGGAAACTATCTCATCCTACTCTTCCACGATGCTTACGATGTGATGAGCCGCACTACTGACAACAACAAGCTTGATGAATCCGAAGAGGTCTATGAATATCTGCTCTGTGCGATCTGTCCCGTATCCTTATCAAAGCCTGGACTTGGGTATCGTGAAGCAGAAAACCGCATCGGGCCGCGCATCCGCGATTGGGTAGTAGGTGCTCCGGACAGCGGCTTTCTATTTCCTGCCTTTAACGATCGCTCCAGCGATATCCACTCCCTGCTTTTTTACACACGCGATACGAAGGAGCCACATTCCGAGCTTATGGAACAGGCACTTGGCCAGACGAAGCGGACCGCTACCGAACAAAAAAATCTCTTTTCCCACATCGTAACACATGCACTGGGCGAGGAAGCTGGCGATGCTGAGGATACATATTTTAACCTACAGCAGAAGATGAACGACTATATGGAGGAGCAGGAGGTCTTTTTTGACGAGGAAACCGGTGTGATCCTAGAGGGCGATGAATTAGAAAAGCTCCTAAAGGAATCCGATATTCCGGATGATGCCGCAGAAGAGATCAAGATCTCCTATACTCAGACCTTTCAGGATCAGATGCCGGATGTAGCCGAGCTCATTGACCAAAAAAAGCTCGCCGCCACCGCACAGAAAAAAGAGGAAGCCGCGCTGCGTGAAGAGCTGCTGCAGCTTCGCGCTTCAGCAGCTCTGCTTGAAGACGCCGACAAAGATCGCTCCAATGATACCATAAAAACCTACGACGTCATCCTGCGTGTAAAACCGGAAAAGGTTCCGCAAATTCATTCACAGCTCATCGACGGCAAACGCTGTCTGGTCATTCCTATGGATGAGCATGAGCACGCCGCCGTAAACGGTGTCAACACAACCGTATAATAAAAAGTAAGAGCCGCGAGATAGCGGCTCTTTTTTTATCGATTTTGAATGGAATAGGTCGGTACAAGATCCTGAATATAGGAGCGAATGTCCTCCGGCTCATCTTCCACATATTCCTTTAGCTGTTGCAGCTGAGATAAAAATTTCTCTTCATCCAGTTCGATCGGCTTTCCGATATGAATCAGCTGATTTGCAGTGCTTTGCAGACCTTCCTCCTCCATGAGCATCTCCTCATAGAGCTTTTCTCCCGGGCGAAGTCCCGTGAATTCGATCATAATATCTTCATTTGGCTTGTGTCCTGATAAAAGGATCAGATTCTTCGCCAGATCCAAAATCTTTACCGGTTCACCCATATCCAGCACAAAGATCTCTCCGCCCCTTGCATACGCACCTGCCTGCAGCACGAGGGATACCGCCTCCGGAATCGTCATAAAATACCGTATGATCTCAGGATGTGTCACCGTAACAGGTCCACCCTGCTCGATCTGCTTTTGAAACAGCGGGATCACCGAACCGTTGCTGCCTAATACATTGCCGAAACGCACCGCCACAAACTCGGTATCTGAACGGTTGTTGTACGTCTGAATGATCATCTCACACACACGCTTGCTCGCGCCCATAATATTCGTCGGGTTTACAGCCTTGTCTGTCGAGATCATGACAAAACGCTTTACCTGATATTTATCTGCCGCCTGTACTACCTTCCAGGTGCCAAGCACATTATTTTTTACCGCCTCATTCGGGCTGTTCTCCATCAACGGCACATGCTTGTGAGCCGCCGCATGATATACAATATCCGGTCGATACATAAAGAAAATATCATCCATACGCTTTGTATTGCGTACAGAAGCGATGAGCACCACGAGATTTAGCTTCGGATATTTCATCAAAAGCTCCTGCTGGATACTGTAGGCATTATTTTCATAAATGTCTATAATGATCAGCTGCTTTGGATGATGCTGCGCTACCTGTCTACACAGCTCGCTTCCGATAGATCCGCCGCCTCCGGTGATGAGCACGACCTGATCTGACACATAATCCATGATGGAATCCAAATCCACCTGTACCGGCTCCCGGCCCAAAAGATCGTTTACATCGACCTCCTTTAGCTTGCTGATGCTGACCTCTCCGTTTACCAGCTGATATATACCCGGCAGCCTTTTTAGCTCACAGCCGGTCTCCTTGCAGATGTCTACGATCTCCTTGATCTCCTTTGCCGAAGCACTCGGCAGTGCGATCATGATCTCGTCCACAAAAAGCTCCGAAGCACACTCAATGATATCCTCCCGCGTACC
The DNA here is from genome assembly GCA_963594555.1 of Lachnospiraceae bacterium. Taxonomy (GTDB): domain Bacteria; phylum Bacillota; class Clostridia; order Lachnospirales; family Lachnospiraceae; genus W0P33-017. Next base: position 7,701 of record CAVBEI010000033.1, read on the forward strand.
GATAACACGCACGCCATGAATGTAGGTTCCCTGCTTGGATATATCATCATCAATCACGCCAACGAGTGTTTTGTTGACCTGTCTGCTGTTTTGTATTTCCTTGATCAGTGAGCTTCCTGCATCACCTGCCCCGATGATCAATACATTTTTTCTCGCTCCACGATCACTGCCTATATTCGATAGCATCGCCCGCAATCCGCGATAGGAAAACCGTCCGATAAACGAAAACGCCAGTAAAAAAATCCCGTATAGCATATAGAAGCTGCGCGGCAGCGGATAGGCAGCCTCTCTGTGATTGAGCAAAATGATCACCATATTAAGCAAGGCTTCGATAACACACGCAGACAAGAGATACATCATCTCCGTCAGTCCCGCATAGCTCCAGAGACTGCTGTAGAGTCGAAAGACACCAAACACGATAACGGTCGATACCATGCTAATCCAGATCGTCTCCCACAAAACCGACAGATATACACTCGGCACCTGATTCGGACGAAAATCAAAACGAATCAACAGCGAAAGATAACTCGCCAGCGCAACCGCTGCAATATCATAGCAGATCAAATAGATCCGTCGTATCAGTAATTTTGCGTTCATGAACTTCCTCTAGCTCCACAGACCGCGGATCACATCACATATCCGTTTAAGATCCGCATCCGTCATCTTTGTATCACTCGGCAGGCAGACACCTCTTCTAAAAATAGTTCCGGAAACAGAAGCATCTGCACCCAGCACCTCATCCGTCACCGGAAAATCCTCTCTGCCAAGCGGCGTCGCGTCTGTATCTGCGCTGATAAAATCACAGTCCGCAAATACCGGCTGCAAATGCATCGGCTTCCAAACAGGTCTGCTCTCTACATCATCTGCCTCCAGCGCAAGTATCACATCCATCGGCTTTACCGGACAATCAGAGCTTAGCTGGATCGCGCTCAGCCAGCAGTTGCTCGTGTGCACATCGTTAACCGGCATAAAGGAAAGTCCCTCCAGATCCCCGAGTGCTTTTTTATAATAAGAAAAAATAGCCTGCTTTTTTTCGATGCGCCGGTCTAATACTTTAAGCTGTCCTCTGCCGATACCTGCCACGATGTTACTCATGCGGAAATTGTAGCCGATCTCAGAGTGCTGATACCACCGCGCCGCATCCCGCGCCTGCGTCGACCAGAAACGAACCTTTGCGATGCGCTCTCGTGCCGCCTCATCGTCCGCGATATTGCAAAAAAGCATGCCGCCGCCAGAGCTTGTAATGATCTTATTTCCATTAAAGGAAAAAATACCATAATCACCGATAGTACCGATACACTGCGCTACATTGTTTGTGCACTCACCGGTATAGGTCGTACCGAGTCCCTCTGCCGCATCCTCCACAAGAGGCACCCCATACTCTCTGCAGACTGCTACGATCTCATCCATATTCGCAGCCAGTCCATACAAATGCACCACGATGACTGCCTTCGGCAGTCTGCCCTTTCGCTTGTATTTTTCCAATCCTGCCTTAAGTGCTACAGGACTCATATTCCAGGTTTCTTCGTCGCTATCGATAAATACCGGCTCTGCTCCCACATAGGTCACCGGATTAGCCGATGCCGAAAACGTAAGCGACTGTGTAAATACGACATCTCCCGCACCGACTCCCAGCGCCATAAGTGCCATATGAATCGCAGCAGTACCTGACGATAAGGCAGCTCCCTCTCTCGCACCGATGCGCTCGCCAAGCTCCTTCTCAAATCCCGTCACATTCTCGCCAAGCGGGGCGATAAAATTTTTTTCAAATGCTTCGTTAATATATTGCTTTTCATAGCCCTCCTCTGACATATGCGGAGAAGCCAGAAAAATATGCTCCTTCAAGGATCATCCCTCCTTTATGCTGCAGACCAGCTTCTGAATCAGCCTTTGCTGTTCAGCTGTATATCCACTCAGATTGATGCTCATGTTTCTATCTCCGGCGATCAGATAATCGGTAGACACATGAAACAGGCGTGCCAGTGCAACACAGTTATCGATAGACGGATACGTCTGTCCACTCTCCCAGCACCTCACACTCGAGCGAGTGACATGGATACTCCCTGCCAGCTTCTCCTGCGACATTCCATACGCATTTCGAAGCTTTTTGATACGCTTTGCCGTCAAATCCTTTGCCATGCAATCTCCTCTTTTCTATCTGTGATAGATTTTATTCTCAGATTCGTATTTTGCCTCACATGTCAAATGCATGCCAAGACGCTTGAAGGTTTTTTCGTCTACGGAGGATACGAGCACAGAGGAATGTGCATCCAGTCCCTTTAGCTTCTTAAGCTGTGATAAGGCCAGCTTTGCATTCGCATCCGTAGCTGCAGAGGTAGATAGTGCGATCAATATCTCATCCGTATGCAGTCTCGGATTTCTGCTGCCGAGATAATCTGTCTTTAAGGTCTGGATCGGTTCGATCGCCTTCGGAGAGATGAGATGTACCTCATGATCGATACCTGCCAGTACCTTCAATGTATTTAATAAAACCGCTGCAGAAGCGCCCAAAAGATCCGTTGTCTTTCCGGTAACTATCGTTCCATCCTCCAGTTCAATCGCCGCTGCAGGATGTCCGGTTTCCTTTTCCCGCTTGCAGGCTGCTACTGCTACCGCACAATCCTCTGTGGACAGCCCTGCCTGCTTCATCAAAAGCTCCAGCTTGTAGAGCGTTTCCTTTTTCCCTGTGCCTCTCTTGCAGTCACACAGTCCCTGATAGTATCTGCGTATAATCTCTCGATTTGAAGCCTCCCTGCACACCGCATCATCCGTGATGCAGCTGCCGCTCATATTCACACCCATATCGGTGGGTGATTTGTACGGACTCTCGCCTTGAATCCGTTCGAACATGGCATTCAGCACCGGGAAAATCTCCACGTCACGATTATAATTGACCGTGGTCTCTCCATACGCTTCCAAATGGAACGGATCGATCATGTTCACATCATTTAAATCTGCGGTCGCTGCCTCATAAGCGAGATTGATCGGATGCTTTAATGGCACATTCCAGATAGGAAATGTCTCAAACTTTGCATAGCCTGCCTTTACGCCACGCTTGTACTCGTGATACAGCTGTGAGAGGCAGGTCGCCATCTTTCCGCTGCCAGGTCCAGGTGCGGTAATGACGACTAGCGGCCTGCTCGTTTCGATATAATCATTTTTTCCATAGCCTTCATCACTGACGATACGGGCGATGTCACTAGGGTAGCCTGGTATTTTATAGTGATGATACGTACGGATACCCAGATCATGCAATCTCTCGCCAAACACATCAGCAGCCGGCTGTCCGGCATATTTTGTGATGCAGACACTGCCGACATACAAACCTACACCACGAAAGGCATCGATCAGACGCAGCACATCCGTATCATAGGTGATGCCAAAATCACGACGGATTTTATTGCCCTCGATATCCTCTGCACTGATAACAACAACGATCTCCGCCTGCTCCTTTAGTTCTAAAAGCATATGAAGCTTTGAATCCGGCTGAAAACCCGGCAGCACACGCGAGGCGTGATAATCGTCAAAGAGCTTTCCTCCAAACTCCAAATACAGCTTGTTGTCGAACTGGCCGATCCGCTCTAATATATGTGCGGACTGCAGCTTTAGATACTTGTCATTATCAAATCCTATCTTCATCGTTTTACTCCTATTTTTATTTTGCATCGGTGCCTATCGCAACCTGCAATCACTTCTTATTATATCAAAGCAGGAAAAGAAAGCAATCGAAAAATCTTTTCTTCCTTTTCGCAGCAGAATCTATTATAGTTATTATATAATATCGAAAAACAAATCACACGAGGAGGTAGCTTATGGCAGAAGTAAAAGGGTTAAAATGCCCCTGCTGCGGAGGCTCGATCACATTCAACAGCTCCGTACAGAAAATGAAATGTCCCTACTGTGACACGGAATTTGAGATGGATGCCCTATCCGAATATGGGGAGGAGCTAAGTGGCGATTCCGCTGAACAAATGGAATGGAGCAGCGAAGGAAAAGATACCTGGGATAGTTCAGATGGCCTCGGTGTCTACACCTGCAGCAGCTGCGGCGGCCAGATCGTTGCAGATGAGAATACGGCAGCGAGTATTTGCCCGTTCTGTGATAGCCCCGTCACCCTGCAGGGACACCTGTCAGGTGATCTAAAGCCAGACTACATCATACCGTTCAAGCTGGATAAAAAAGCAGCCAAGGATAAATTTGCCTCACACCTAAATGGTAAAAAACTGCTTCCGCGCGTATTTAAGAGCCAGACACACATCGATGAGATCAAGGGCATGTATGTACCCTATTGGCTGTATGATGCCCGTGTCGATGCGCATATGCGCTACAAAGCCACACGTACCCGCTGTTGGAGCGATTCAAATTATAACTATACACAAACCAGCTATTTTTCTGTCATCCGTGACGGTGATCTCTCCTTTGAGCGGGTGCCGGTGGACGGCTCACAGAAGATGGATGATGAGCTGATGGAATCGTTAGAGCCGTATCATTTCAGCGAAGCTGTTCCGTTCCAGAGTGCCTATTTTTCCGGCTATTATGCAGACAAATATGACGTGGATGAAAAGGCCGGTTCTGTCCGTGCAAATGAACGCATGCGTCATGCAACCGAAATGAAGTTTATGGATACGGTGAACGGCTTTACGAGTGTTATACCGGACGGCGGACATATGCAGCTGCGTGAGGGAAAGACGGACTATGCTATGTATCCGGTATGGATCTTAAATACCACCTGGAATAATGAGCATTACCGATTCGCCATGAATGGCCAGACCGGGAAATTCGTTGGAAACCTGCCTGCAGACGCCGGCTTGATGAAAAAATATTTTGCCCTCGCAGGCGTGCTTGGCGCAGTGATCACCTATGCCCTGCTTGCGCTCATATGGCTGATTTAGGAGGTGAGATAACATGCATACAGGAAAGAAAAAAACTAGCTTGCTTACATTTTTAACTATTCTAATGCTTTCCCTGACTCTATTTTATCCGACATCTGCCTATGCAGCTGACGCAAAGGATCTTCTCGTCGATGATTCCGCACTTCTAACGGACGAGGAAGCCACAGAGCTTGAGACGAGATTAAATGAAATCAGCAAAGCACACCAAATGGATTTTGTTATCTATACGGAGAATAATTCAGAGATTTCCTCAGCTATGGAGGCTGCGGATGATTTTTACGATTATAACGGCTACGGCTACGGCGATGATCATTCAGGCATCGTGCTGTATATCAATCTCTCCACACGCGACGTATGGCTCAGCACCTGTGGTGAGGCGATCACGACCTTTACTGATGAAGGCATCTCCTACATCGTAGATGAGCTCACGCCCTCGCTCTCAGACGGTTATTATGCGACTGCCTTTTCGGATTATATTACGCTGTGTGATGAGTTCGCCACACAGGCCGAGACTGGAGAGCCCTATGACGTCGGCAACATGCCCCGTGAGCCGTTCCCTGCAGTTCGCAATATCTTTATATCGCTGATCGTCGGTGCGATTATTGGCGCTATCTACCTGCTTATTTTGAGAGGTCAGCTAAAGAGCGTCGCACCAAACGATAGTGCTGTAGACTACGTTGTAGCAGACAGTCTGCATCTGGACAAGCAGCATGAATTCTTCCTCTACCAAACGGTTTCAAAAACCGCCAAACCAAAGGATACAGGTGGCGGCTCTTCCACACACCACTCTTCCTCCGGTTCTTCACACGGTGGCGGCGGTGGAAAATTCTAGAATATATGCAAAAATCCCCACCCTGCAAAGGTGGGGATTTTTCACTATTTTTTTATAATGCGATGAACTGATTTACGATGTTGTTTACATCCTCATACATGATGCCCTTTGAGCTGGCATTATTTTCTGCGCTTTTGATATGAGACTGTGCAGCTGTATATGACGCCTTTGATGTATTGATAAAGCCTGTAATATCATCCAGACGCATATCCGCCTCACTGATCATATTCTCCATCGTCTCATTAATCGCCTCAATCTGATCCGTATCATCGATTACAGTGGCAAAATCCTCATGAATCGCACTTGTCTTTTCCACATTCGATACCATCATCTCCTTGCTGGAGGATACCGAAGCATTCATCTTCTCTAACGATACATTGACCATCGCAACGCTCGAATTTACACGATCTACCAGCTCCTTGATCTCCTTTGAGAGACTCTGTACCTCAGAGGCTACGACAGCAAAGCCCTTTCCTGCTTCGCCTGCTCTCGCTGCCTCGATGCTGGCATTTAAGGACAGCAGATTCGTCTGCGCAGCGACCGCTTCAATACCCTTGGCACAATTTCCGATGTTCTCCACCGATTCCGCCAGCTCCTGAAACGACCCGTCTAGCGTATCAAGCCTGTGCATCATCTCCTGTGAATCCGTCTTAAAGGAATCTACTCGATTCTGTGCCTGCTGCATCGAACCATGCACCTTTTCCTGATATTGACGATATTCATTCACCGTATCAGTCAGATTCTGAAAATTCTCATGAAAATTATGAATGCCATCCTCTAATACATCCATATTATCCACAATAGAGTTAAACTCCTTACTGATCTCAGCGATATCCTGTGTCATCTTTAAATCTTCATTCATCAGATCCTGTATCTGCTTTTTCTGATACCTTGCCATCTGCTTTACGCAATCGTCATGATTTACCGGCTCGCTCACAGATACTCTCTCCGGCACCTCCACCGGCTTTTTCTTAGAAAAAAGTCCCATTTTCTTCTCCTCCGTCTTCACTAATCAAATACGTAACTGGTCATTACCTTCACAGTTAGTCAAATACAAAACAGGTCATGGTCTGGTTGACGTGCTGTGCGCAAAAATGCTCGCCACAACCGACCAAACCGACATGATTGTTCAGCTGATTCATATTTTTTAAATAATCTCCCATATACTTCATATCGTTAAACATCATATAACGAAGAATACAATTCACAGAAAATGCTCCCTGGATATTACGCATCTCTCCCTTTATTTTTGCGACGGTATTCTTGATGATAGAATCATAATCACCCAGCTTTAGTATCGTGAGTGCATCCATATGGTTAGCACGCTTGTAGCACTCTAGACTGCCATCCGCTCCATGACTTTTAATCGAAATGATAAAAAGCTCATCACCGACCTCTCGTCCGATCGGATTTTTAAAGGTCTGCGTCTCGATGTCATTCGCATGTATGCCAAGTGCCTCCTGATATACTGATGCAGCGCTTCTGCCGTCTAATGTGACGATCTTTTGTGCCGGTGCATCAATCTTTGTCGCAACAAAGGTCGGCATATTCTCATCTAACACATAAATATTTTCCATATAGGCGCGAATCGAACCGTTTGTATTTTTCAGTAATACATAAACACAGGCGTTCTCATACACCTTACCGCAAAAGCTGACCTTATTATCCCATGCAGTCGCACCGATCAAAGAAATCCCTCGCTCACCTAAGCATGCATTCAATGTCGTTACAATCACGCTGTCATTTCCGGTCGTAAAATCCAAACATACTGTATTTTTCGCAGTAGCCTGAATCGCATTCAGATTCTGATCCAGCTTCTCTACTGATAAAATAGGCTTCGTCACATCCGTGATCACATCTGCGATCGCTTCGCACTCGTCATATCCGATCAAAATAATATCCTGCGGATGGTCCTGCAAACCGGCATAACCCTGTCCGCATACACCGATATTTTTCACATCCGGCAAAATCTGTCCCATCATCTCAACGCACTCATCAAATACCGACGAAGGTGCCATAAGCAGCACAAGCTTCGAAGCTGACAATTCACGCAAAGCACCGGCATATCCGCTCCTGTCACATACCCTTACTGTCTGTTTCATCTCTTTCCTCCATATTATCTGCCAAAAACTGCGCAGAAACTTTCACAAAAAATATATCATCTTTCTAATTATAGCAAACATTTTGTGCAATTTCAACAAATTGTCAATTCCTATTTTCCCCCGACGAATCGACCGAGGAGCAGTACTATGCTCCGAGACCGCGTGGTTAGCGCCGACCGAAACGAAGTGTAGATCGAACCCTGTTCGAGTCCGACTGGACTCGAACAAAATAAGAGATAGGACAATTTGTCCTATCTCTTATTTTAAATCGACGTGCGTGAGAGGATTCGAACCCCCGACACCTTGGTCCGTAGCCAAGTGCTCTAT
>CAVBEI010000034.1:0-14293 GCA_963594555.1 Lachnospiraceae bacterium
GCCCGACAAAAGTCGCAGCCAAACGGCACCGCCCGCCGCGCAGCCGCTCTACGTACCTGGTGTGCGACCTTAGCTGCTCGCGTTGCGGGATACCGGAAACGTAAGCAGCGATGGTAAACTATTGTGTAGCTGAAGCTGTAAGCAACGAGGAAATAGCAAATTACTTAAGTGACGAGAGATAGTACACTTTTGGGTATCCGAGTGCGTAAGCAGCGGGGAGCAGCGCGTGTTTATTTCTCGACCTTTGTGAAATGGAGAGAAGACTCCTGACTCGTGGAAGCCTCTGCTGAACACGAGTCATGCTTTGCGGAGGCTTCTCGGAATGCTCTGGTGAGCAAGGGAGAGAAATAAATATGTGTGCGACCTCAGCTGCGTATATTGCCATCCAAATGTGCGTTATCGCCCCCACAAGTCTCCACCCACATATAGTAGCCTGCGACCGAAAAACACCCGAATGTTGTGCCTGATGCGTTTTTGCGGATTGACACCACACTACATCTTGTGGTAGAATAGCCGAGGAAGAATTCATGAAAATCGCATAAGGGAGGAACAAGGATGAAACAAACTGACATCAGCAAGGTTCGTGCATCCGTGCATCAGCGTTGCGGCAATAAGGTCGTGATTCAGTTGGATCGTGGACGCAACAAGATCGACATTCAGGAAGGCGTCATCCAGAACGCATATCCGAGTGTGTTTACGATACTTGTCGACAGCACCGATGGATTCAATCCACCGCAGCTACTGTCCTTTTCCTACACTGATATCATCACCAGAGATATCCGAATGAAATTGTGCCAGAGCTAGTGATCACTAGGAAGGACTCATGGCGCATAACTTATGCAAGCAGGGAACCCTTTCGGCAGCTTCGCCGGAAGGGTTCTTTTCGTTGCAATCACGCGTATATCGTGCTATACTTCAAATTGAATTAGTGCGTCTAACGGAGGGTAAGAATGAATAGACATAACATCACAGGCAAGCGCCTGATCGCAGCAGCACTCGTCGCGTCACTTGCAGCAGGTATGGTGCAGGGCACATCCGCTTCCACTATAAACGATGCAAAAGACAAGATCAGGGAAGCCAACGAGCAGCTAGATCAGACGAATAACGACATATCAGACATCGAACAGGAGCAAAGCAGCCTGCAAAAAGAGATCGATGCACTCGACTCCGAGCTCGTGGCACTGCTTTTAGATATCGATGTCCTAAAGGACGAGATCACACAAAAGCAGGCCGACATCACACAGGCCACGGCAGATTTAGAGGAAGCCCAGGAGACCGAGGAGCGCCAGTATGAGAGCATGAAAAAGAGAATCCGCTTCATGTACGAGCGCGGAGACAATGCCCTCGTAGAGTCACTGCTAGGTGCCGGCAGTATGGCTGATGTGCTAAACCGTGTCGAATACTTCAACCAGATCTATGAATACGACCGCAGCATGCTCACCGAGTATCAGGAAACCGTTGAGCAGGTCGCCGAGTTAAAGGAGACACTAGAGCTCGAAGAACAGGACATGGTAGCGCTCAAGGAAAACCAGGAGCAGCAGTCAAAGGAATTGGAACAGATGCTCGATAATAAGCGTGCCACCATGAGCGACTTCGATACACAGCTGGCCAAGGCACAGCAGCTCGCACAAAAATACAAGCAGACCATTCAGGAGCAAAACGATATCATCGTTGCCGAGCAGGCGCGTATAGCTGCAGAAGAAGAGCAGCGCCGCCGTGAAGAGGAGCAGCGCAGACAGCAGGAGCTCGCTCGCCAGCAGCAAGAGCAACAGCAGCAGCAGGCAGACACCGGCTCTGACGATTCCGGCAGTGCCTCAGACAGCTCCGGAGATTCCGGCTCCAATCCGTCCTATAGCACGAACATCAGCGGTCAGGATGTAGTAAATTACGCCATGCAATTCATCGGCAACCCGTACGTCTGGGGCGGCACCAGCCTCACAAACGGCGCCGATTGCTCCGGCTTTGTCATGAGTGTCTATGCACACTTTGGCATCAGCCTGCCGCATAGCTCATATCTGCTGCGCAGCTGTGGCCAGGGCGTCAGCTACGCCAATGCACAGCCCGGTGATCTCATCTGCTACAGCGGACACGTAGCCATCTATGCAGGAGGCGGCCGCATCGTCGGAGCACAGAGCTCTGCGATCGGTATCGCGACACAGACAGCCACGTACCGCACCATTTTAGCCGTTAGAAGAGTGCTTTAATATGAAAAAAAAATGTAACCGTATGCTTTTGGCAGTTTCGCTTGTCTTGTGCATATGCAGCCTTACGGGCTGTGATTATAGGCCAAAGACCATCGAGCTTTGTGACCACCTAGAGGATACAGCAGTCACAGTAGACGAGCAGGTCTATCCGCTGCGCGAGCTGGTCTTTTACATCGCTCATGAGGAGAAGACCGTTGACGAGCAGGCACAGCTTTATAACCCGGAGGATCCGAAGCAGTACTGGAATGCGCACATGAATGGCCATTTTGTGCGGGTTAGGGCGCGTCAGGAGGCGATGAACCTCGCAGTACATGATTTTATTTTTTATCAGCTAGCTCTTGAGCTGGGCATGGAATTGACCGATGAAGAGATAGAGTATGCCACCACAAAGGCACAGGACTTCTGGGATGATTTGGGAGAATACGGTCAGGCAGGCATCTGCATAGATGAGGATGCACTCATAGATGATATACTCAGGATGGCTCTGGCACAAAAATATCAGGAGCTGTATGCCGCGATGGCAGATGCAAAAAGCGAAGACTGTGACGTGAGCGGCATGGTCTACGAGAAGCTATTAGAGGAGCATACCTATAAAATAAATGAAAAAGTGTGGGACGCCATACCGATGGGCAGCGTCACATTAGAGTAGGAGTTAAATAAGCAAATGAATTTAGGAAAAAGATCGCATAATTATGTATCAGCACCACGCATCATCAAAATCGGCAGAAACGATCCCTGCTGGTGTAAAAGCGGCAGAAAATACAAGCAATGCCACATGGCGATGGATGATAGGATTCGCCGGCTTCAGGACGAAGGACACATCGTACCTGGCCCTGACATCATCAAAAATAATGACCAGATCGCAGGCATCCGCCAGAGCGCAAAGATCAACATCGCCGTACTAGACGCAGTTGGAGAGCAGATTCATGCCGGCATGACGACACAGCAGATCGATGATATCGTATACGATCTCACGACGCAGATGGGAGGCATCCCGGCACCGCTCAACTACCAGGGCTATCCAAAGAGCGTCTGCACCTCAATAAACGATCAGGTATGCCACGGTATCCCGGATGAACACATCATCCTACGAGACGGCGACATCATAAATGTCGACTGCTCCACCATATTAAACGGCTATTTTTCCGATTCCTCCCGTATGTTTTGCATCGGAGACATCTCACCGGAGAAAAAACGCCTCGTAGAGATCACAAAGGAATGCTGCGATATCGGAGTTGCGGCAGTAAAGCCCTGGGGCTTTTTAGGAGATATGGGACAGGCAGTACATGATCACGCCTACGAAAACGGCTATTCCATCGTCCGTGAGATCGGCGGACATGGCGTAGGACTCGAATTCCACGAGGATCCGTGGGTTGGCTATCACACCAAACGCGGAGAGGATATGCTGCTTGTGCCAGGCATGATCTTTACCATCGAGCCCATGGTCAACATGGGAAAAGAAGACATCTATATCGACGATGCGAACGGCTGGACTGCCTATACGAAGGACGGTATGCCCTCTGCACAGTGGGAATACATGGTTCTGGTGACAGAAGACGGCGCAGAGATACTATCGTATTAACTAAATTCGGAGAAAAACGTGAACAATATAGACACACAATTGTGTAACCAGATCAAGGTCACCATCCTTGGCGCACGCGGCAGCATACCGGTGAGCGGACAAAGGTTTTTTGAATATGGCGGCGCCACCTCCTGCGTACTCGTAGAGCTGGGCGGCAGACATGCCATCCTCCTTGATGCCGGCAGCGGGATCATGAATCTGCCGGAGCGCATCTGGAGGGACTATGACACGGTGCATGTATTTTTATCACATTTTCATATCGACCATCTCCTCGGTATTCCTATGTGCGGGATGCTCTTTTGCTCCGAGGCGAACGTGAATTTTTACGCGGCAGATGCGACTAAATTGCGCTCTGCCATAGCACAGCTCATGGCAGAGCCCCTGTGGCCGGTTCGCCCGGATGTATTCAGGGCGCAGGTTTTTTATAAAACTGTTGGACAGCAGCTTACACTGGGGGAAGGTGCATCCGTACGTATCTCTACGATGCCGCTATATCACCCCGGTGGATCCCTCGCCTTTCGCCTGGATTTTGCTGAAAAAAGCATCGTCTACGCCACCGACTGCGAGCCGGATGAGGCGCAGGCGCAGGCGCTCGCAGACTTTGCACGCGCAACGGATTTATTTTTTCTGGATGCACAATATACGAGTGAAGAGGAAGAGCGTTTCCGTGGCTTTGGACACATCGGCATACATACAGCCTCACAGCTGATCGCATCCTCCGGTGCGGCGCGTGGCCTGCTCTATCATCATGCGCCCGAGCACTCGGATGAACAGCTGCGTGAATTAGAACGGCGTTTGCAGGAGCAGTTTTCGCATATTTCATTCGCCAGAGAAGGAGAGAGCATTACGTTATGATTAGTGACACCCTGCAAAAGGTTTTAAATATAGGAATCGATTTTTCCAGAGAAAAGGACCGCGAAAAGCTATTAGACCGCATCCTAACCTCTGCGATGGACATCACACATTGTGACGGCGGAACACTATATATTCATGTGGAGGACACACTCGAGTTTCGCATCATGATCACGAGATCTATGGGCATCCATCAGGGAGCCGGAGCAGGCGAGACCACGCTGCCACCGGTGCCCCTCTCAGAGAAAAATGTATGCGCCTGCGGCGTTTTATTTCGCCGGCTCATAAACATCCCGGATGTCTATGAGAGCGAGCACTACGATTTTTCAGGCCCGAAAAAATATGATGCCATAACCGGATATCATACCAAGTCCATGCTGGTCGTACCGCTAGAAGACGACAAGGAGCATGTCATCGGCGTGCTTCAGCTGATAAACGCCTTAGATGAAGCCGGACAGATCGTTCCATTTAGTGAGGAGCATGAGCAGATATTACTCTCTCTTGGCTCGCAGGCTGCGATTTGCCTGACAAATATGAACTATGCGGGACAGATCCGCGCGATGTTAAATTCCTACGTAAAGGTCATGTCAACCGCGATCGATGCCCGTACGCCATACAATGCGAACCATACAAAAAATATGGTCATTTACGCGATGCGTTTTATCGCCTGGCTGAAGAAAAATTTCCCGGAAGCATGCTTAGACGAAAAAAAGCAGCGGGAATTTATCATGAGCGTCTGGCTTCATGACATCGGCAAGCTCATCACGCCAATCGAGATCATGGACAAGCAAAGCCGCCTCGCCGCCAACTACCAGCGCATCATCGATCGCTTAGAGCGTATCCGTATGATCACGCGTATCGCCTGGCTCGAGGGCAGATTAGAGGAGACGAAGGCCGCAGCTCTCATCGAGGAAACGCGTGATGCAGCAGCTCTCATAAAGGAGATAAATGAAGCAGGCTTTTTAAGCGAGGAGCAGCTAGAAGCCGCCCGCACACTCGCCACCCGCACCTATATAGAGGAGGACGGCTCCACCTGTGGCTGGATCACCGAGGAGGAGGCCGAGCAGCTGCAGATAAGAAAAGGCACGCTAACAGATAAAGAACGCTCCATCATGCAGGATCACGTGCAAAAGACACGCATGATGCTCGAGCAGATGACGCTCGGAGAGGATTTTCAGGATGTACTGACCTGGGCGAGCGAGCATCACGAGCTCTTAAACGGAACCGGCTATCCGCAGGGACTCTCCGGCACACAGATCTGCCCGGAGGTACGCATGCTTACGATACTAGATATTTTTGAAGCGATGACAGCAGTCGATCGGCCCTACAAGCAGCCGATGCCTGCCGAGCATGCACTAGAGATCATGCATGACATGGCAGATCACGGGCAGCTCGATACGAACATACTCTCACTCTTTGAACAAAGCAGGGCGTGGGAAAAATGATAAAATTTCCGAAAGGAGACAAAGCATGAGAAAAAGAGCACTTGGAAAGAAAATTTTTTGCCTGATGACGGCAGCCACACTGCTTTTTACTACGGTGGTACCGACCTCGGCAGCCTCGGCACGCGCCACGACAATGAAGCTGTCAAAAAAGGAGGGCACTGTCACACTAAAGACACAGAGTGGCACTGCGCTTCGCATCACAGAGGGCATGCGCCTATATAACGGCAATACGATCAGCACTGCATCGAATAGCTATGCGTTTGTCAGCCTCGATTCCGATAAGGCTGTAAAGCTCGATGAGAGCTCCTCTGCCACCCTGCGCCAGAGCGGCAGCAGCCTAGAGCTGCTCGTAAAGAGCGGACAGCTCTTTTTCAACGTCAGCAAGCCATTGGAGAAAAAGGAGAGCATGAACGTGCGCACATCTACGATGGTGACCGGCATCCGCGGCACCTGCGGTGTTGTAGAGGTCGTGAGCAAAACCGTTTCCAAGCTCTATCTCATCGAGGGTGAGATCACCCTGGGCAGCGGAGCAAATGCCGTGACCGTACGGGGCGGACAGACTGCCACAGTTGTCCTCGATACAAAAAAGGAGCAGACTAGTGACAGCGGCGATGCCAAACACGATGCCAAGCAGACCGTGCTTGTAGATAAGCTCACGGAAACAGAGATTCCCTTCGTGGCATTAGAGGAGATCGTAAACGATACCGCTTTGCAGGAAAAGATCGAACAGACTACCGATTTAGAGGTCGAAAAGATCGAAGAGACCTACGAAGAGCTGACAAAAGAGGATACACCAGCAGGGGGCAGCGCCTCTTCTGATAACTCTTCTTCTGATAACTCCTCTTCCGGTAGCAGCTCAGTGACGCCGGCCGTGACCTCTGCGACGCTCAGCGGAGCAGTGACAGCTGGTGCGATTAACGACGCACTGGCCAAATACAATCTCGTGACAGTAAATAGCGAGACGGATGAAAACGGGAAAATACTTGGCATCACTTTAGGGGGTGAAACCGTTACTATTGACTCCGGCAAGACACTGCAGCTTATCGGTACGCACGATATAGCGGGTAATGTTAGTGGCAGCGGAACTCTGGTGATAGGACAAAGCAGCGGTTCGGTTAGCTCCCTGCGTAGTGCGGCTGCTGCTGACACCGAAGTTACGATAGCACGAGGTTACTATGTCATGACACAGACCCTGCAGATAAAGAATGCGACGGTGAACAACAATGGAAGTATCCATGTGGATAAACTGACGCTAAGCGGCGCGAAACTGGATATAAATAGTGGCACACAGGTCGATGCGGCAGCCTTTACGGCATCCTCAAGCAGTGAGATTAAAAACGATGGCGGTGTTTTGAATGTGACAAGTGCTACTGCAGATACCTCGAGCACATATTCGGACTATGGTACCGGTATCATCATTACGCCTGGTAGTGGCTCCGCTGGCAGCGTATTAGGAGTTACCAAGCTGGCCACCATGAATATAGCGGATGGCGAAGCACTAAGCACCATCTATGCACCGAGCATGAATACAAAAGCTATAGAATGGATGAGTGGCGAGAAGTACAAAGAAGGCGTGGTGCAAAAAATCTGCTACACCTTCTACAAGGATGCTTTGATAAGCACAGGAACAGCGAGCTCTCCGATAGAGTGGAAGCTGGCGGCAGCAGATGTGCAGCTAAACGGTCATGAGATTCAGGTAGCGGATAGTTGTGGTCTAAAGCTTATTGACATGGGAACCATCAGTGGAACGGGGAATGCGATCCTTCGCCTGGGTGCATCGGCTGGGCTTGTGATCAGCAGCTCAAATATAGATTATGAGTTGAAATATGGTATAACAAGAGTTCCACAGCTTGCATTCAAGAGTTCGACAGACAACACCTACGCCATTGCAGTGGATGAGACAGCTGTGCAGACAGTCATCACTGCGAAAGTGACTATAGAAGACAGTTTCTCCATCACAGCTCCCTATACAAATCTTGGGGACAACCATTTGATTCAGAACATGGTTATGGCAGAAGATAGAGGAGATTCGAAAAAGTACAGTGCGAACTGCAGCTATGTCAATGACAACGCATCATGGCAGATCATCTATGATAATGGAACAGCCACGTTAAAGGCCATGGATATTAGCTAAGGAGATGTCGATGAACATTGCAAAAAAATGGCGCACAGCTTTAGTCGCCATCCTATCCGCCGCGCTCTTTGCCGGCATCGCCGCCTCGGATATCCTCTATCCGCAGGATGCATACCTATCGGACGCACTCTACCAGCACCCGAAGGTAAGCGACGGAAATATCGTGATTCTTGGCATCGACCAGGAGAGCTTAGATGCCCTAGGCCCATTTGCCTCCTGGGGCAGAAGCCTGATGGGCGATGTCATAAATATATTAAATGCAGATCCTGAAAACGCTCCGGCTGTCATAGCTCTTGACGTGCTATACGTCGGTGCCTCTGATGATCCCGAGGGAGATACGTATCTCGCCGAGGCCGCAGCAGCCGGCTGCCCCGTCGTTACGGCATGCGCCGGCACCTTTGGTACAGAGCTAGTGGAGCTAGAGGACGGCAGCTTTTATATGGATGATTATGCCCTGACAGCCTTTGACGAGCCCTATGAGGAATTAAAAAATGCCACCACCCAGGGACACATAAACTCCATGTTTGATACCGACGGCGTGCTGCGCCACGGCATCTGGCAGATCGACCTGGCAGAAGACGTAAGTGTTCCCTCCTTCCATAGAGCCATCTACGAGAGCTACTGTGAGCAGATGGGACTGGCGTCAGATACCGTGCCTGCTACAGACGATAAGCATCGCTACTACGTTCCGTTTCAGTCACTTCCCGGTGCCTACAGCGACGGCTATGGTATCATAGATCTATTAAACGGAGAGATCGACCCGGCCACCTATGCCGGCAAGATCGTACTCATCGGCCCCTATGCCGCAGGCCTGCAGGACGATTTTACCACTGCAATCGACCATACCTCAAAGATGTACGGCGTCGAATATCAGGCAAATATGATAGATGCGCTCCTGCACGGCGAGACCAAGACAGAAGTAGAAAAGCTGCCGCAGGCACTGCTGGTCGCTATCGTGACCTTCCTTTGGGCACTGCTTTTCCTTCGCCGTAGCCTAAAGGCGAATGTCGCAGGCTTTTTTTCCACTGTAGGAGGCTATCTGTGCATTTGCCTGCTCGCCTACCGGGCGGGCTATGTGCTATCGCCTCTATATCTGCCGCTTGCGATCACGATCGTCTTTTTGTGCAGCATCATTTTTAATTATCTGAGTGCTGCCCTCGAAAAAAGGCGAGTCACCGCCACCTTCCAGCGCTACGTCGCACCGGAGATCGTATCCGAGCTGTTAAAGGAAGGCTCTGACGCGACAGCACTCGGCGGCAAGCTATGTGACATCGCGGTTTTATTTGTGGATATCAGAGGCTTTACTACCATGTCAGAGATTCTAAGCCCCGAGGAGATAGTAGAGATTCTAAACCGCTACTTAACGCTCACCAGCAGCTGCATATTCGACAATACCGGCACCCTCGACAAATTTGTCGGCGACTGCACCATGGCTTTTTGGGGCGCACCGCTCCCGCAGGAGGATTCCATCTACAAGGCAGTAAAGACCGCCTTTGACATGCTTGAGAGGTCCGGAGAGGTGCAGCGAGAGCTGCTGGAGCGCTTTGGCAGAACAGTAAGCTTTGGTATAGGCGTGCATTTTGGCCCGGCTGTCGTCGGCAATATCGGCGCGCCAAACCGCATGGACTATACAGCCATCGGAGATACGGTCAATACCGCCGCACGCCTCGAGGCCAATGCACCGGGTGGCTGCATCTATGTCAGCCGCACCGTAGCAGATGCATTAGAGGGCAGAGTCCGCTTCACCTCCTTAGGGGATAGCATCCCGCTAAAGGGCAAGGCAGCAGGCTTTGAGGTGCTGCGAGCCGAAGAACTGCTGGATACTGCTCACCCGTGATAAAAACGGCAATCACATCATCTTTTATATGAGGAATACGCCCATGAAAAAAAGAATACTAACCCTTATTTTATCGCTCCTACTGACCGCTATGCTGCCGGTACTGCCCGCTCAGGCAAACGAGCGCTTCACCATCACGCCCTCAGGCATGATGACGGCAAAAAACGGAACCATCGTCATCGCAGACCGCGCCCATCACGTACTTCGCATGCGCAGCATGGATGGCAGCTATACGATTTTGGCAGGAAAGGTAGGCGTAAGCGGCAGCAAAAACGCCCTTTCCACGCGCGCGCGCTTCAACGAGCCGTGGGACGTAGCCAGCTACAACGGAGGCTACATCATCTCAGACAGCGGCAATCAGCTGCTTCGTTTTTACAAGGATGGTAACGTCAGCACGATAAAGGGCACCGGGAAAAATAAATCCCTAAGCCGTCCTACAGGACTAGCCACCGGAGAAAACGGAGAGGTCTACATCGCAGATACCGATGCAAACGTCATCAAAAAAATAGATAAAAACGGTCGCATCACGATTTTTGCAGGCGGGAAAAAGGGCTGTAAAAACGGCAAAAATAAATCGGCGCGCTTCAACGAGCCGACCGGCCTCTACTATTATAAAGGAGCCCTTTTCGTGGCAGATTCCGGCAATCACCGGATCTGTAAGATTGAAAATGGACGTGTCACCACAATAGCAGGCACTGCCAAGGGGCGTGAGGGCGATGCCACAGGCCGTGCGAACCGCGCCTGTCTGTCTAATCCGCAGGACATTTTCGTGAATGCGGATGGCGTCTACATCTCTGACACCGGAAACGCCTGCATCAAAAAATTGGCAAACGGCAAGCTCACCACCGTGGTATCAGCCTTTTCCTTAGGAGATGGCCGTTCCCCGGCAGAACCGGGCGCCCTGGTAGTGAGAAACGACAAGCTATTTTTCGGAGACACCTTCACTGAGGAGCTGTATCGTTATAAGCTGAGTAAATAGGAGAATTCGTTTGAAAATTGGCATGATACCGATCAACGCGATGATTCAGATTCGCGTCGCACAGGGAGAAAAAAAATATGAGTGCATGGCCGCCGTCGTGGATGTAAAGGAAAACGGCCTCTACCTAAGCCCCATCAAGCATGAAGGGCAGATCATCGACTTTTCGGCGAAAAACATCCAGATCTTCGTCTTTTATGTCAATGAGCATCGTCAGGTGTACGGCTGGAGCGGCTGCAGGATTAAAAAGGACATCTACCAGAAAAAGCTCTGCCATCTGCTCACGACAAATCGGGACAGCGTACGTGTCAACCGTCGCGGCGAGCCGCGCATCCGCACGGATATGCACGCTTCACTGCGTACGATCAGTGATGACAAGGAATGGGAGATCATCGTGCGCAACTACAGCGAGCACGGCATCGGCTTTGTCTGCGCCAAGCCCATTCCGCAAAAGAGCTGGGGGCCGATCACGATCATTTACGAGGATCGCGTGCAGCAGATGCGCATCGTACTGCATGCATTGATTTTGCGTGGCATCGTATTATCCGAAAACTCCTACAAATATGGAGCCCTCCTACAGCAGCCGGATGATTCCTGGATCGAATACGTGCGCAATAAACTCGCAGCCTTAAAGGAACGAAACGTAGCAGACGGCTCGCAGGGCGTAAACACATAACCTGAGAGACAATTTTTGATTGACACCCGCACATGACTGTGGTAGCATATCACCGAGATAAAGTGAAACACGCGATTTTTCCAAAAAACAGGAATGATCACGAACGTGCAACGATTCACAGGAGGATGATTATGAAACAGAACAGATGTCTCGCAGGTGCATTAGTAGCAGTATTAGCTGCAGGCTTGCTCGTTGGCTGCGGCTCAAAAAGTGACGACAATACCTTTACAGTAGGCTTTGATGCGGAATATCCGCCCTACGGCTACATGGATGATGACGGAGAGTACACAGGCTTTGATTTAGAGCTGGCGCAGGCTGTATGTGATATGGAGGGCTGGACCTTAGAGAAAAAGCCCATCGACTGGAATTCTAAGGACATGGAGCTGGAGAGTGGCGCCATCGACTGCATCTGGAACGGCTTTACCGTAGATGGCAGAGAGGACGATTACACCTGGTCACAGGCTTATGTGGACAACAGCCAGGTCATCGTCGTAGCAGAGGATTCCGGCATCACCTCACTGGCGGATCTCGCCGGCAAGACGGTAGGTGTACAGGCAGCGAGTGCAGCACTCACGCTTCTTGAGGAGGACCAAAAGGAGCTCTCTGACACCTTCGCAGGCCTTCAGGAATTCGCCGATTACAACAGCGCCTTCGTAGAGCTGCAGGCAGGCTCTGTCGATGCGGTTGCGATGGACGTCGGAGTAGCCAATTACCAGATCAAAAACCGCGGTGAGGGCTATACGATCCTCTCCGAGGTATTAAATTCCGAAAAATACGCCGTTGGCTTTAAAAAGGGTAACACTGACCTGTGCGAGACCGTAGATGCAGATCTCACCAAGCTCGCAGAGGATGGTACGATCGCAGAGCTTGCCGAAAAATACGACATCTCTGATCTGATCTGTATTGGGAAATAACCAGTAACTGTTAAAAAGGAGCTATATTTATGTCTACCGCTATGATCCTACAGCAGTTAGCGGGAGGAATGCTAAAGTCCATCAGTATCTTCTGTTGGACTTTACTTTTCTCTTTGCCGCTCGGACTGCTCATCACCTTCGGACGCATGTCGAATGCCAGACTCTTCGGACGCTTTCGCACGCTGCGCGCCATCACCAAGCTATATATCGATATCATGCGCGGCACGCCGCTCATGCTGCAGCTGATGGTCGTATATTACGGCCCGTATTTTTTGTGCGGTGCGGATATCAGCGGCTTTCGCTATCCGGCGATCATTCTCGCCTTTTCCATCAACTATGCCGCGTATTTTGCAGAGATCTACCGTTCCGGTATCGAGTCCATGCCACGCGGACAGTATGAGGCGGCAGAGGTGCTAGGCTACACAAAGGCGCAGACGTTCGTGCGCATCATATTTCCACAGGTGATAAAGCGGGTGCTCCCCTCCATCACAAACGAGATGGTCACCCTCGTCAAGGACACCTCGCTGGCTTTTTCCCTCGCCTACATGGAGATGTTTACCATCGCCAAGCAGATCGTGGCGAAGGAGACGACCTTTGTTCCCTTTGCGGTGGCTGCGATCTTCTATTTTATCTTCAACTGGCTCGTATCCGCCGGGATGACGCGCCTCGAAGAGAAGCTCAATTACTACAGATAGGAGGGCACAGACATGGATGTTTTGCGAATGGAGCATATCAAAAAAGGCTTTGACGGCTTAGAGGTGCTGCGCGACGTCTCCCTCTCGGTACACGAGGGCGAGGTGCTCGCCATAATCGGCCCCTCCGGCTCCGGAAAATCGACGCTTATGCGCTGTGCTGTCATGCTAGAGTCCATCGATGGCGGAGCGATCACCTACGGGGACAAGCGTGCGGCCTGGACCGACGAGGCGGGAGTCGTGCATGTAGCAGATGCCGCCGCCAAAAAGGAGATTCGCCGTGATGCAGGCATGGTATTTCAGAGCTTTAACCTGTTTCCGCACTACAGCGTACTGAAAAATGTGATGGATGCGCCGCTTCGCGTACAGCGGCGTGACCGCGCAGAGGTAGAGCGGGAGGCAAAAGCCCTCCTAGATAAGATGGGCCTATTAGACAAGGCAGCTGCCTATCCGCATCAGCTCTCCGGCGGACAGCAGCAGCGTGTATCCATCGCGCGCGCGCTGGCCATGAAGCCGAAGATCCTCTTTTTCGATGAACCCACCTCGGCACTAGATCCCGAGCTCACCGGAGACATCCTGCGTGTCATCAAAGGGCTCGCAGCCGAGCACATGACGATGGTCATCGTCACCCACGAGATGAATTTCGCCAAAAATGTAGCGGACCACGTGATCTTCATGGAGCATGGCCTCATCGCCCAGGAAGGCACACCCGAGGAAGTCTTCGATGCCGGCAATGCCAGACTGCAGGAGTTCCTCGGCAAATACGAACTAGACTAAGTACACACGGCTCCCCGCATGGGGGGCTGTTTTTGCGTTCAGCGGGGGTACACATTTGGCTGCTCCGTTGTCGTGCGGTACTTTGGTGTACACATTTGGCTGTGTACGCAGCTTAAGGTCGCACACATGGGTTCTTGAAGGGCTGCCCTGCGACGGTACACATTTGACTGCTCCGTTGCCGGGCGGTGTCTCGCTGTCCCTTCG
>CAVBEI010000035.1:0-14282 GCA_963594555.1 Lachnospiraceae bacterium
CTATACAACAGCACCTATATCATGGGCAGTCTCATCGGAAGCTACTTTAGTGCCTATGACTGGCATGGCGGTTCGATGATCGCGCTGATTTTGCTGCTTTTGATTCTGATCTTTACGGCACTTACCGACCGCTTCGGCGGTGAGGATACGCCAAAGGGAGGTGTGCTGCTATGAAAAAAAAGAAATCACTTCCTGCCATCATTTATATGACAGTTTTGCTTTTACTGATTTATCTGCCGATTTTTGTTTTGATGGTGTATAGCTTTACGACCTCTACGACGATCGGAGCTATTCGGGGATTTTCCTTTGCCAATTATGAGACACTGGTGCAAAATGAGGAGCTGTTTCATATGATCATCGGAACGCTGCTTCTTGCAGTTGGCTCGGCAGCTATCGCAACAGTGCTTGGTACCTTGGGAGCACTCGGCGGCTTTTATTCAAAGCCCTTATCAGGCAGTATACTTTCCGCGCTAAATGAGATACCTGTGGTCAATGCCGATGTTGTGACGGGTTTTTCTATCTGTATCGCGCTGGTGGTAGTATGCGGCATGGACAAAAGCACTTTTGTGCCGCTTGTTATCGGACATGTCGTGCTATCGGCTCCTTTTGTGTATCTGTCTGTGACACCAAAGCTAAAGCAGTTAGATCCAAGTCTTTATGAGGCTGCGATGGATTTAGGTGCGACTCCTGCACAGGCACTGTGCAAGGTCGTGCTGCCACAGATTCTGTCCGGCATTTTATCCGGCTTTGCCATGGCACTGACGCTTTCCTTGGATGATTATTTTATCGCAAGCTATACGAAGCCAGCGACCTTTGATACGATCAGTACCTATGTCGTGAATGCGACAAAGGGCTCGCAGACTGAGATAAAGACCGCTCTGTGGGCATTATCTACCGTGATTTTTCTCGTGGTTGTGCTAATTGTCGTGCTTATGAATACTGCGGGACGAAAAAAGGAAAAAACAAAGCTGCTTGCTCTGGTTTTGTTTTTTGGTATCTGCGGCGCAGAGGTGTTTACTCCGGATGAAGCCTTTGCCTCTGAAAAGGAGATCGTGCTTCGCGTGTGCAACTGGGAGGAATACATTGACCTGGGCGACTGGGATGAAGATGAAGTAATCGAGCTTGATAACGGCGTGAGAGTCTACGGAGAAAATCCGATGTATGAGGATTTTGAGGAATGGTATTATGAGCAGACCGGCGTAAGGGTGCGCGTGGAATATTCCTGCGCCGGTACGAATGAGGATCTGTACAACCAGCTGACACTGGGGGATACGTATGATCTAGTCTGTCCGTCTGATTATATGCTCATGAAGCTGATCGCAGAGGGTATGGCGGAGCCGTTTTCGGAAGCTTTTTTTGATGAAGCTGATGAGAATAACTATTATGTGC
Source organism: Lachnospiraceae bacterium (assembly GCA_963594555.1). Lineage (GTDB taxonomy): Bacteria > Bacillota > Clostridia > Lachnospirales > Lachnospiraceae > W0P33-017. The sequence continues at coordinate 1,390 of CAVBEI010000035.1, forward strand.
GGGGCGTATCACCTTATATCGCACAGGTATTTGAGGAAAATAAGATCGCAGAGGAGTCGTGGAGCCGCTATGCTGCCTGCTATATGTGGGGAACGACAGGTGTACTGTATAATCCTGCCATGATGAGTGAGGCGGAGGCTTCGACGTGGGCTGTATTTGATAATCCAAAATTTGCCCGCAGGCTGACGCTAAAGGATAATGTGAGGGATACATACTTTGCAGCACTTGGCTATCTGCGCGCAGATACGCTCACAAGCGAGGCTTTTTTACAGGCAGATGACTATAATAAAAGGCTCACAGAGCTGATGAATGATGTGACACCGGAGACGATTCATGAGGTGGAGAAAAAGCTTCAGCATATCATGGGCAATATCTACGCATTAGAGACCGACAGCGGAAAGGCGGATATGATCACCGGCAAGATCGCGGGAAGCTACCAATGGTCAGGAGATGCGGTGTATGCCATGGATCAGGCCGAGGAGGATGGCGTAAGCCTCGCTTATGCGGTGCCTCGTGAATGCTCGAATCTCTGGTTTGACGGATGGATATTACTAAAAAAAGGCATAGGAGAGGATGCTGAGAAAAAGGCTGCAGCAGAGGCGTTTGTAAACTTTTTATCCAGACCGGATAATGTGGTGCGCAATATGTATTACATCGGCTATACCTCAGCCATTGCAGGGGGAGAGGATGATACGATCTTTTCCTATCTAAACTGGTGCTATGGCTCTCAGGATGCATCAGATGCTATTTCCTATCCGCTCGGTTACTTTTTTGGAGGCTCGGATGAAGACTACACTGTCTATACGACGTCGGAACAGGTAGGCAGGCAGCTATATACCCAGTATCCGTCGCAGGAGGTTATTAGTCGTATGGCGATCATGAGCTATTTTGATGAGACTGAGACGAAAAACATCAATCAGATGTGGATCAACAGCCGCTGCTTTTCCGTTGAAAAAGTACCGGTCAGTGTCTGGATCGCTGTGGCTGTGGTGATCATTGGAATACTGGTGGCATTGCTTTACCATAGGCGAAGCCGAATGTGGTATGAGCCATAATTTGCTTGTGTTTTATGTAAAATAAATGTAAAATTAAAGGTATTATAAGCCAAGAGGAGGATAAATGTTATGGCAGACAAGAAAAAGAGCGGCGGCGCCTTACTTGGGGCAGCATTTTTGATGGCGACTTCCGCAATCGGACCCGGATTTTTGACGCAGACAGCGACCTTTACCGGGCAGTATCAGGCGAGCTTTGGATTCGTTATTTTAATTTCCGTGATCCTGGCAGCAGTTGCACAGCTAAATATCTGGAGAGTGCTTTGCACCACAGGACTCAGAGGCCAGGACGTAGCCAATAAGGTGCTTCCGGGACTCGGATATTTTGTATCCTTTATGATCGTTTTGGGCGGCCTCGTATTTAACATCGGTAATGTCGGCGGCGGCGCACTCGGCTTTAACACGCTGCTTGGCATCCCGACCTGGATAGGTTATATTTTGGCAGGCGGTCTGGCTATCGTTGTATTTTTATTAAAAAATGCCAAGGCAGCCATGGATACGCTCACCAAGGTGCTGGGCGGTATCATGATCGTTGTTATTTTGGTCGTTATCTTTGTAGTACAGCCTCCGGTAGGCGATGCATTAAAGAACACCTTCGTACCGGAGACTGGCGTGACGGCATTATTCCCTGCGATTTTGACCTTGCTTGGCGGTACGGTAGGCGGATATATCACCTTTGCCGGTGCACACCGACTCATTGACGCCGGCATCACCGGAAAGGAAAACCAAAAGGAGATCACCAAAAGCTCCGTAACCGGAATCGTGATCGCAGCATTGGTTCGTATACTGCTGTTTTTAGCAGTGCTGGGCGTGGTAGTAAAGGGTGTGACCTTAGATGAGTCGAATCCTGCAGCAGATGCCTTTTTACAGGGTGCAGGAGAGATCGGCTATCGCTTTGCAGGACTGGTGCTTTTGTGTGCAGCCATCACCTCCATCATCGGTGCGGCTTACACCTCTGTATCCTTCCTAAAGACCTTTAATAAAAAGATCGAGGAAAACGAGAACAAGGTGATCATCGCCTTTATCGCAGTTTCCACTCTGATCATGCTGATTTTAGGAAATCCTGCGCTGCTTTTGGTTCTGGCAGGAGCCTTCAACGGACTGATCCTTCCGATCACGCTTGCGATCTGTCTGATAGCTGCTTATAAGAAGTCGATCATGGGTGATACGTATAAGCATCCGATCGTGCTTACGATACTTGGTGTCATCGTCGTTGTATTGTCCGCATACATGGGTGTGACGACCTTTGTGACAAAATTAGGCGGTTTGTTCTAAGCTTCGACAAAAGTGAGGGTGCGATCCATTTCGATTGCACCCTTTTTCATCAGGAGGAAAAATATGCAGGATGTAACGATAAAGGCAGCGGGAGACAGCTCTCTTTTGCTGCAGTTTGGAAACAAGATCGATCCGGACATCAATGCGCGCATTTCTGCTACGGTGCAGCTGATGAGAGAGCAGCAGATCGAGGGCGTTGTGGACATCATTCCGGCCTTTTGCTCGCTTCTTATCAACTATGACCCGCGGGTGATCTCCTATGCTTCGATACGCACGAGGATGGAGAGAATCTTATCGATGGAGATCGCAGCCGGCAGCCGCAAAAAGAAAATCTTTGAGATTCCGGTATGCTATGGCGGCTCCTTTGGACCGGATCTGCCTGCGATAGCAGAGCATGCCGGGCTGTCTGAGCAGGAAGTGATAGATATTCATAGTGGCACGGATTATTTGATCTATATGCTTGGCTTTTTGCCGGGCTTTACGTATTTAGGGGGCTTAGATGAGCGTATTCACACGCCGCGTCTGGCGAACCCGCGCATTCGCATACCGGCAGGCAGCGTCGGCATCGGCGGCTCCCAGACCGGAATTTATCCGATGGATTCTCCGGGCGGCTGGCAGCTCATGGGTATGACACCGGTGCGAACGTACGATCCTAATCGTGATACACCGATACTGGTGGAGGCAGGAGATTATATCCGCTTTGTTGCGATCGATACGGATACATATGAGAGCATCGCCTCTGAGGTAGAGGCAGGTACGTATCAGGTGCGCATCGTAGAAGAGGAGGTGTGAGTGCATGGGAATTAGAATTTTAAAGGCAGGCATGCTGACTTCGGTGCAGGATCTGGGCAGAAGCGGCTATCAGAGCCAGGGCTTTTCTGTGGCCGGCGCCATGGATGTTCGTTCCTTTAAGATAGCCAATCTCTTGTTAGATAATCCGGAAAATGAGGCAGTGCTGGAATTTACGCTGATCGGGCCGACACTTCAGTTTACATCAGAGACGATCATAGCGATCACTGGCGGTGATTTTACCCCTACGGTAAATGGGGAGCCTGTAGATAGCTATACGGCGCTTTATATGAACCGTGGTGATATATTAAAATTCGGCAGTGCAAAAACCGGAAGCAGAGGCTATATCGCTTTTTCGAGCTACCTGGATATCCCGGTTGTGATGGGCAGCCGCTGCACGAATCTAAAGAGCCACATAGGAGGCTTTAAGGGACGCAAGCTAAAGGATGAGGATTATATCGGTTTTCGCATTAAGCGAAGATACCTGCCGTTTTTTCTATCCAGAAAATTGCCGCCGGAGGATTTTAGTGCAGGCACTGAGACGCTTCGCGTAGTGTTAGGACCGCAGGAGGAGCGTTTCAGTAAACAGGGCATCGAGACCTTTTTATCGCAGGAGTATACTGTGACGAGCGAATTTGACAGGATGGGCTGCAGATTAGAGGGACCCTTTATCGCATCATCCGATACGACGGATATGATATCAGATGGCATCGCCTACGGCTCGGTGCAGGTGCCTAGTCACGGAAAGCCCATCGTGCTGCTGTCGGATCGGCAGACGACCGGCGGCTATCCGAAGATTGCGACGGTGGCATCGGTTGACATTCCAAGGCTTGTACAGCGTAAAACAGATCATAGGATCCGTTTCCAGGCTATTCCCGTAGAGGAGGCTCAGAGGCTGTATTTAGCGCAGGAAAAGGAATATGAAAAAATGAGAAGCGAGATTCACGTGCCCTGTAAGGAAGTATTAGACTGCAGACTCGTGGCAAAGCGCATCAGTAAACTGCTTGTTTAGGAGGAAAAAGACATGAATATGGAACAGATTGAACAATTGATTGAATTGGTGGAGCATTCGTCTTTGACAGAGTTCTCCTATAAAGATGCAGATGTAAGGCTATCCATGAGTAAGTTGGAGCATCCGCCAGTGATGGCTCCCGTGCCTCCTATGCATCAGCCTATGCCTCCTGTTTTAGGTCAGCCTGAGGCGGCTGCCACAGAAAATAAAGAGGATGAGCCGTTATTTATCACATCGCCCATCGTAGGAACGTTTTATTCGGCTCCTGCACCGGATGCACCGGCCTATGTAAAGGTCGGAGACCATGTAAAAAACGGACAGACTGTATGCATCCTAGAGGCGATGAAGCTCATGAACGAGATTCAATGTGAGTTTGACTGCGAGATCGAGGCGGTGCTTGTGAGCAATGAACAGAAGGTGGAGTACGGACAGCCACTGTTTCGCGTAAAGCGTGTATAGAAGGGAGCGGTGAGCAGTGATCAGTAAAGTATTGGTTGCCAATCGCGGAGAGATCGCCGTTCGCATCATCCGCGCCTGCCGAAATATGGGCATCCGCAGTGTGGCAGTATATTCAAAGGAGGATGAAAAAAGCCTTCATGTACAGCTGGCGGATCAGCGCGTATGTATCGGTGAGGGACCGGCGAGAGAGAGCTATCTGAATATGGAGCGCATCATCATGGCTGCGGTCAAGGTCGGGGCGGATGCGATTCATCCGGGATATGGCTTTTTATCTGAAAATAGTGAATTTGTACGTAAATGCGAGGAATACGGACTCACCTTTATCGGTCCTACGGCTGATGTGATCGATAAAATGGGCAATAAATCCCAGGCGCGTGTCACGATGATGGATGCAGGCGTTCCGGTGGTACCGGGCAGCAGAGAACCGGTCTATGATGCAAAGGAAGCACTAAAGGAGGCAGAGCGCATCGGCTTTCCGATCATGATCAAGGCATCCTCAGGCGGCGGCGGAAAAGGCATGCGTGTGGCACAGTCTGCGGAGGAATTTGAATATCAGTTTAATCTCGCCCAGCAGGAATCTGCCAATGCCTTTGGGGATGATACGATGTATCTCGAGCGTTTTGTGGTTAATCCTAGACACGTAGAGATCCAGATCATGGCGGATACACATGGAAATGTTGTTGCACTGGGGGATCGTGACTGCTCCGTACAGCGCAATCATCAAAAGCTCATCGAGGAATCTCCGTCTCCTGCCATCGACGGAAAGACACGCGAGAAGATGAAGGAATATGCGATTTTAGCCGCAAAAACGGTTGGTTATACGAATGCGGGAACGATTGAATATATCGTAGGCTCTGATGGCAGCTTTTATTTCATGGAGATGAATACACGCATTCAGGTCGAGCATGGTGTGACAGAGCTTGTGACAGGAACGGATCTGATCGTCGAGCAGCTGCGCGTGGCAGATGGCGAGGAGCTTAGCTTTTGCAAGGAGGATGTAGAGCCGCGCGGTCATGCGATCGAATGCAGGATAAATGCAGAGATCCCTGAGAAAAACTTTATGCCCAGTCCCGGTGTCATCACGCAGCTGCATCTGCCTGGAGGCAACGGTGTACGGGTAGACAGCGCTCTTTATACGGGATGTCGCATTCCGAGCGAATATGATTCTATGATAGCAAAGGTGCTCGTAGTAGCACCGACTCGTGAGGCAGCGATTCGCAAGATGCTCTCTGCCCTTGATGAGATGGTGATTTTAGGCATTGATACGAATCTTGATTTTCAATATCAGATGGTTCGCCATCCTGTTTTTGCCGCAGGAGATGCCGACACCGGCTTTGTCGAGTCTGTACTTCGTATGTAGGACATAGAAAGGAATGGATATGTATCAGATTGATTTAAACTGTGACTTAGGCGAGAGCTTTGGCCGCTACAGCTTAGGCTTAGATGAGCAGGTGATTCCGCTCATCACCTCTGCGAATGTAGCCTGTGGCTATCATGCATCTGATCCGCTGGTGATGAAGCAGACGGTTTCACTGGCACAAAAAGCTGGCATAGAGATCGGAGCCCATCCGGGCTTTCCGGATCTGCAGGGCTTTGGCAGGAGAAATATGGATGTATCTCCTTCGGAAGCCTATGCCTATACTCTCTATCAGTTGGGTGCCTTAGATGCGTTTTGCCGTGCAAACGGTGTGAGGCTGCAGCATGTCAAGCCGCATGGCGCTATGTATAATATGGCGGGAAAGGATTATGCACTTGCAAAAGGAATCGCAGAGGCGATTTATGCATTTGATCCGAGCCTGATTGTGATGGCACTCGCCAGCGGTCAGCTCGTACAGGCAGCAAAGGACACAGGCCTTCGCGTGGCGCGCGAATATTTTACGGACCGCGCCTATGAGCCGGACGGCTCCCTGGTAAACCGCAGAAAAGAGGGTGCGATGATCACCGATGAATCCGAGGCGATTGAGCGTGCGATTCGCATGATAAAGGAGCACAAGGTGCGTGCGATTGATGGTACGGACATTGAGCTTACGGCAGAGAGCATTTGTGTGCATGGCGACGGAGCGAGGGCATTGGAATTCGTTGGACGCATAAGAGAGGCCTTTGTGGCAGAGAATATTTCGATTGTGCCGTTAAAAGAGCTCGTATAGGTTGACGTTCCTTTGAAAGTATGTCATACTAGATGTAACATGTTAGTTGGATAAAAATAAGGAGGGGGCATTTTATGCAAATGACATTTCGCTGGTATGGCGAAGGAAATGACAGCATCACACTAGAGCAGATCAAGCAGATCCCCGGTGTGAGCGGTATCGTTTGGGCACTACATAACAAGCAGCCCGGCGAGGTATGGGAGGTCGAAGAGATCGAAGAGGTGCGTGCACAGATCGAGGGAGCCGGATTTAATATGGACGTCGTAGAATCCGTGAACGTACATGACGATATCAAGGTCGGATTAGCGAGCAGAGATGCATATATCGAAAACTATAAGCAGACGCTGCGTAATCTCTCAAAGTTTGGTGTCAAGGTCGTGACCTACAATTTTATGCCGATTTTTGACTGGACCAGAACAGATCTGTTTCATCCTATGGCAAACGGCGCGACGGCACTCTTTTATGAAAAGGCCAGGATCAAGCAGGATTACAAGGAAATGGCAAACTATATCCTGGAGAATTTAAACGGACTGACCTTCCCGGGCTGGGAGCCTGAGCGTATGGCCAGGCTTGACGAGCTTTTTGCGATGTATCGGCCGGTGACAAAGGAGATGCTTTGGGAGAACCTGAGATATTTCCTTAAGGCATTGATGCCGGTATGCCATGAGACGGGGATCAAGATGGCTATTCATCCGGATGATCCGCCGTGGGATATTTTCGGACTGCCGAGACTGCTTGTGGACAAGGAATCGATCGGACGCTTCCTAAAGATGGTGGATGATCCGTACAACTGCCTGTGCTTATGCTCGGGTTCTTTGGGTGCGAATCCGGATAATGATGTGGCAGATATCGTACGTACCTACTGCGACCGCGTAGCCTTTGCACATGTCCGTAACGTGAAGCATTTTGAAAATGGCGATTTTACCGAGGCTTCACACCGCGACTGCGATGGTGATACGGGCATTTTAGATATCATGCGTGCCTATCATGACGGCGGCTTTGACGGTTATATGCGTCCTGATCACGGACGACATATCTGGGGGGAGAAGTGCCGCCCCGGCTACGGGCTTTATGACAGGGCACTTGGTATCATGTATCTGTGGGGCTGCTGGGATATGCTAGAGCGCGAAGCAGGAAAAAATTAGGATTTAATTAAACAGGGGCGTGTGAAAAAGGTCTTTTCGCACGCCCCTATTGTTTTACGGATCCTGTTTAAATACCGGATCGGCCGGATAAGCTCCGGCGCATTTTTGCATGGCACGCTGCACGGAGTCACGTGCATTTCCCCAGTCCTTATCCTTGTTGCGGTAATCATTTTTTTCGACGAACCAGGCGACATCCTTTTGTACGCGCTCTAGGTTTGACTGCATCATCTCAAAAATCTGTGGGTAGAGAGCTTGCTTTTGCGCATCGGACAGGCGTGTTTCGGAAGCCTCGATCAAATCCTTGAAATGCGGCAGACAAAAGCCCTTGCTTTTTTGAAAAAGTGTCTGAAATTCGGCGTCCTTTTTTAGCAGATCAAAAAACACATCAATGTAACGACCGTAAATCTCCCGAAAATGATCACAGACGTAGCAGCTTTTTTCCTTTTTTTCAATCCATTTGCCAAGTGAGGTCTGTGTCTCCTTTTCAATGGAAAGGTCAGTTTTTTTCATGCGATCGAGCATGGAGGCCTTCTTAGGAGAAAAGCTTTTTAATTCAGCGGCCAGCTCCTCGTTTAGCTTTTTTAGGTGAGTGCTTAAAATCCAGGCACTGCCCAGTCGGTTCCCATAATCATACATCATCTTATAGTGATGCCTGCAAAAGCCCTGTGCATCGGTGGCGGCACGGATATCATCCTCCATATAGGCAGAGCCTAGGATAAAGGAAATGGCATGCTGCTCAGCAGACCGCTCCAGGTTACAAAACGGGCATTCATCACCGGCGCGAAAGGCCTCGATGAGAGGGAAGGCTGCGATATTTTTGCTCATAGTGTTTGACCTCCTTTAGTCCGGCAGCGGATAGAAGACGGGCTTTCTTTTTTTGAAAACAGTATAGTGGGTAAAGCCTGCATCGCGCAGGATCGCAGGCACCTTTTTGAAATCATAAGCGACATGCTCCGGGGCATGTGCATCGGCGCCGATGGTGATGATCTCTCCGCCAAGCTCGCGGTAGCGGCGGATGATATCCTCGCACGGATTTGGATGGCCAAGCCCGTATTTGAAGCCGCCGGTGTTGAGCTCGATTCCCTTGCCAAGCGCAATGAGTCGCCTTAGGATGGCATCGATTTGATCGCTGTAAGCGTTGTAGGAGTAAAAACGGTTAGTATTCGGACCATAGCGAACTACATAGTCGATGTGGCCGTATACATCAAAATCTGAAAAGCCATCGAGATTTTCTAAAATGGATGCAAAATAGCGCTCATAGGAAGCACGCTCGCTGCGCCCTTCAAAATAGTGCTTTTCATATGGATCTAATCCGTCTATGACATGGGAGGAGCAGATCACCTGATCAAAGTCGTGGGAGAGGACAACCTGGCGCAGCTTCTCCTGCAGCTGGGGCTGAATGCCGATCTCTATGCCGTGAAGCACCGGAAACGTGTTTTTGTATCGCTCACGTAGCGTGCTTATGGCATTATCATATTCCTCTAGGTCTAATTCAAACAGATCAGGAGGATCGGACGGAAAATCATAATCCAGATGATCCGTAAAACAGATGCCGTCTAACCCGGCGTCTATCGCGGCGCGGATCATTTTCTCCGGGTCTGCGTCGCTGTCACCGGAAAAGCGGCAGTGCATATGTGTATCCCATAGCATAAGAAATGACTCCCTTCGTAATATTGCTGTAGCTGCTTTAGTAGCTTTGCAGCTACATTTATTTTTGCACAAATTGTCAGGCGATGCAATCGACTTCTCGATAATATTTTAACAAAGTACGGCAAAGTGGCAATAAGCACTTGAATTTTTGTTTGTTATTTAGTACAATGACTTCAGATTGGGCGTGCCCATGAACAAATATACTTATAAAAATTCTTAGGAGGAATTCAAAATGGCAGTAAGAGTAGCAATCAATGGTTTTGGACGTATCGGCCGTCTTGCTTTCAGACAGATGTTCGGAGCAGAGGGTTACGAAGTTGTAGCTATCAACGACTTGACAAGCCCGAAGATGTTAGCACACCTGTTAAAGTATGATTCATCACAGGGTAAGTACGAGCATGCAGATGAGGTATCTGCTAGCGAGGATTCCATCACCGTATGCGGCAAGGAAATCAAGATCTACGCATTCCCGGATGCAAACAACTGCCCTTGGGGTGAGTTAAAGGTTGACGTTGTATTAGAGTGCTCAGGCTTCTACACCAGCAAAGAGAAGGCTCAGGCTCACATCAACGCAGGCGCTCGCAAGGTTGTTATCTCTGCACCTGCAGGAAATGATCTTCCTACGATCGTATTCAATACAAACCATGAGACATTAAAGGCTTCTGATACCATCATTTCTGCAGCCAGCTGCACCACGAACTGCTTAGCACCGATGGCAGATGCTTTGAACAAATATGCACCGATCCAGTCAGGTATCATGGTTACCATCCATGCTTACACCGGTGATCAGATGACTCTGGACGGACCGCAGAGAAAGGGCGATCTTCGTCGTTCCCGTGCAGCTGCAGTCAATATCGTTCCGAACTCTACCGGAGCAGCTAAGGCCATCGGTCTTGTTATCCCTGAGTTGAACGGCAAGCTCATCGGCTCTGCACAGCGTGTTCCTACCCCGACAGGATCTACCACCATCCTTACTGCTGTTGTAAAGAAGGCTGGCGTGACCAAGGAAGACATCAACGCTGCTATGAAGGCTGCTGCAAATGAGTCCTTCGGCTACAACGAGGATGAGATCGTATCTTCTGATATCGTAGGTATGAGATATGGTTCATTATTCGATGCTACTCAGACCATGGTAAACCAGGTATCTGATGATCAGTATGAGGTACAGGTTGTTTCTTGGTATGACAACGAGAATTCTTACACCTCTCAGATGGTTCGTACGATCAAGTACTTCTCAGAGTTAGCATAAGAATCGCGATACAACGACTCACGAAGGGGTCCGGTCACAAATGGGCCGGACCCTTTTTTATTAAAAATGGAGGTTTAATCATGGGATTAAATAAGAAATCCGTTGATGACATCAACGTAGCAGGAAAGCGCGTCCTCGTTCGATGCGACTTCAATGTACCGTTAAAGGACGGACAGATCACAGATGACAATCGTATCAAGGGTGCGATGCCCACCATCGAAAAGCTCATTAAGGACGGCGGCAAGGTCATCCTTTGCTCACACCTAGGCAAGGTAAAGAATGGCCCGAACGAGGGCGAGTCACTCGCTCCGGTAGCAGCAGCTTTAGAGGAGCGTCTGGGCAAAAAGGTCACCTTCGTTAGCGATTACAACGTAACCGGCCAGGCAGCTACCGATGCAGTAGCTGCGATGAAAGACGGCGATGTAGTATTACTTCAGAATACCCGTTTCCGCGGCAAGGAAGAGACCAAGCCCACCGAGGCAGGAGATGCCTTTGCAAAGGAATTGGCAGATCTGTGCGATGTCTATGTATGTGATGCTTTTGGCTCTGCACACCGTGCACATGCTTCCGTTGCAGGCGTAACCGAGTTCGTTCGTGCAAAGGGCGGCGATTGTGCAGTCGGATATCTGATGCAAAAGGAGATCGAGTTTTTAGGCAATGCCGTAGAAAATCCTGTTCGTCCCTTCGTAGCGATCCTTGGCGGCGCAAAGGTAGCAGATAAGCTCAACGTCATCAATAACCTCATCGAGAAGTGTGACACACTCATCATCGGTGGCGGTATGGCATATACCTTCCTGAAGGCAAAGGGCTATGAGATCGGACTTTCTCTCGTAGATGATGAGAAGATCAGCTATTGCAAGGATATGATGGAGAAGGCAGAGAAAGCAGGAAAGAAGCTGCTTCTTCCTATCGATACGACCATCGCAGCAGGCTTCCCGAATCCGATCGATGCACCGATCGAGGTATCTGTCGTAGATGCAGACAAGATCCCTGCAGATAAGGAAGGCTTAGATATCGGACCGAAGACTGCAGCATTATATGCAGATGCAGTTAAGTCTGCAAAGACCGTTGTATGGAATGGACCGATGGGTGTATTTGAGAATCCTACGCTGGCAAAGGGCACGATCGCAGTAGCTCAGGCACTCGCAGATACAGATGCGACCACGATCATCGGTGGCGGAGACAGCGCAGCAGCAGTTAATCAGTTAGGCTTTGCAGATAAGATGAGCCACATCTCTACAGGTGGCGGTGCTTCCCTAGAGTTCTTAGAGGGCAAGTCTCTTCCCGGTGTCGCTGCAGCGGATGATAAATAAAAGGAGAAAATACAATGTCTAGAAGAAAAATTGTAGCCGGCAACTGGAAGATGAACATGACTCCGGCTGAGGCAGTAAAATTATGTGCAGAATTAAAGGATTTGGTAGCTTCTGAGACTGTAGATGTCGTATATTGCGTACCTGCTATCGACATCGTTCCTGTCGTAGAGGCAGTCAAGGGAACGAACGTAGCAGTCGGTGCAGAGAATATGTATTTTGAGGAAAAGGGCGCATACACCGGAGAGATCTCAGCAGCCATGCTAAAAGATGCAGGTGTCAAATATGTCATTATCGGACATTCTGAGCGTCGTGATTACTTCAAGGAGGATGATGCACTGCTGAATAAAAAGGTAAAAAAGGCCTTTGAGGCAGGCTTGACTCCGATTTTATGCTGTGGCGAGAGCTTAGAGCAGCGTGAGATGGGTGTGACCATGGATTGGATTCGTTTGCAGATCAAATCAGACCTCGCAGGCATTTCTGCCGATCAGGTAAAGAGCATGGTGATCGCTTACGAGCCGATCTGGGCGATCGGAACCGGAAAGACCGCTACCACCGAGCAGGCACAGGAGGTATGCAAGGGCATCCGTGATTGCATCGTCGAGATGTATGACGCAGTGACTGCCGAGGCAGTTCGTATCCAGTACGGCGGATCAGTCAATGCAGGCAATGCAGCAGAGCTTTTTGCTCAGCCCGATATCGATGGCGGACTCGTTGGAGGCGCCAGCCTAAAGGCTGATTTCGGAAAGATCGTAAACTACTAAAAAGTAGTAAATGTTTTCATTTTAACGGCAATAAAACACAA
>CAVBEI010000036.1:0-13261 GCA_963594555.1 Lachnospiraceae bacterium
CAACGTCGAAGGGACAGCGAGACACCGCCCGGCAACGGAGCAGCCAAATGTGTACAACCGCCTCGCAGCCTTGTAAGCACCGATGTGCGCTCCCTTAAGCTGCGTACGTAAGCAGCCGCTGCGCGCCCCTACTACCGCAGGATGCGTGTGTCCGGCTCGACCTTGGCGCAGACAGCCACGACCTCATCCATGATGGACTCGAAGCGTGCATCATCTGCATCGATGGTCATCTTCTGTGTCATAAAGCTGACGGATGCATCGTTTACTCCGTCGATCTTTTTGATGGCTTCCTCCATTTTTGCTGCACAGTTTGCGCAATCTAAGTCCTCGAGCTTGAATTTCTTCTTCATGATAGTATCCTCCGTTCTTGTTGTGTGATTACTCCTCGATGTGTTCGCGTCCCTGATCTATGATCCGACGCACATGATCATCCGCCAGGGAATAAAATACTGATTTGCCCTCGCGTCTGCTGCTCACAAGCTTCGCCTGCTTTAGAATCCGAAGCTGATGCGAAATCGCGGACTGTGTCATCCCAAGTGCCTCCGCCAGATCGCACACGCACAGCTCGGACTGAAACAGCACATATAAAATCCGGATACGGGTCGAGTCACCGAATACCTTAAACAGCTCTGCAAGATCATAGAGCTCATCCTCGTTAGACAGTCCCGCACGAGCCTTCTCCAGCAGCTCGGTATGTACGCAATTCTCCTCGCAAGTCTCAACATCCTCGATCGCCATTTGCACACTCCTTTCTGTTATCATATGAGCAACTGTTCATATGAGCATGTTAGCACCGTTTCCTCTAATTGTCAATACTTCAGCAGTAAATGCTTCTGGTATTGTTTTGCTCATGTTTTTTATTTACGCGAGCCAAAAAACATGATAAAATAGTTAGGTGTCTGCGCAGCTTAGCGCATTCACACACATTCCATATATTGAGGAGGCTTCTAACATGAGCACAACAAACATTCTGATCCTTACGGCGATCGTCATCTATCTGATCGCGATGCTCGCCGTCGGGTTTTACTTTACGAATCAGACGTCTAGTACCGAGGACTTCTACCTCGGCGGACGAAAGATGGGGCCGCTCGTCACTGCCATGAGCGCTGAGGCGAGCGATATGAGCAGCTGGCTTCTCATGGGTCTGCCCGGCGTCGCATATCTCTCCGGTGTGGCTGATGCCGCCTGGACAGCTATCGGCCTGGGAATCGGCACATGGCTGAACTGGTTTTTCGTCTCACGGAGACTTCGGCTGTATTCCCAGCACATCAACGCCATCACAGTTCCGGAATTTTTTTCCAAGCGCTACCATGACAAGAGCAACACGTTAAATGCTCTGGCAGCACTGGTGATCATCATTTTCTTTATCCCGTATACCGCATCAGGCTTTGCAGCCTGCGGCAAGCTGTTCCACAGTCTGCTCGGCGTGGATTACACCGCTGCCATGATCATCTCCGCTCTGGTCATCATCGGCTATACGATCATGGGTGGCTTCCGTGCTGTTTCCACGACGGATCTGATCCAGAGTATCGTCATGACCATCGCCCTGGTCGTTGTACTGACCTACGGCATCACACATGCAGGTGGCTGGAATGCAGTCGTTGAAAATGCACGTTCCCTGCCCGGATATCTGTCCTTTACTGCTACCTACGATGCATCGACAGGCACCAGCAATCCCTACAGCCTGCTTACGATCGTCTCCACCATGGCCTGGGGTATTGGATATTTCGGCATGCCGCATATTCTGCTTCGCTTTATGGCGATCGAGGATGAGAAAAAGCTGGTATTATCCCGCCGCATCGCTACGATCTGGGTCATCATCGCCATGGCAGTCGCCATCATCATCGGTATCGTAGGGCTTGGCATGACAAAATTTGGTGCACTTGAATTTTTGGAGGGCAGCACGAGCGAGACTATCATCGTACGCATCTCCAGCCTGATCAGTGAGAACGGCGCTTTGTTTGCCCTGCTGGCAGGCGTGATTCTCGCCGGCATCCTCGCTGCTACGATGTCTACCGCAGACAGCCAGCTGTTAGCCGCTGCATCGAGCGTTTCACAGAATATCATGCAGGAATTTTTACATATCAAACTAAAGGACAAGCAAAGTGTCATAGTTGCACGTATCACGATCGGTGTGATCGCAGCTCTCGGTATCGTGCTCGCCAGAGACCCCAACTCCTCCGTATTCGGTATCGTATCC
Organism: Lachnospiraceae bacterium; assembly: GCA_963594555.1. GTDB lineage: Bacteria > Bacillota > Clostridia > Lachnospirales > Lachnospiraceae > W0P33-017. Next base: position 2,201 of record CAVBEI010000036.1, read on the forward strand.
TTTGCGTGGGCAGGCTTTGGCGGCGCCTTCGCAGCCGTTATGCTATGCGCCCTGTTCTGGAAGCGCTCCAATAAATGGGGAGCACTCGCAGGCATGCTCTCCGGCGGTGCAACAGTATTTATCTGGAAATACCTGGTTCGCCCCCTCGGCGGCGTATGGAACATCTACGAGCTGCTGCCGGCATTCCTCGTATCTCTCCTGTTTATCGTCGTTGTGAGCCTGCTCACACCCGCGCCGGACGCAGAGCAGATCAAGGAATTCGAAGCAGTAAAATAACTCAACTGAAAGAACGCATAACAAAAGGGCGACCAATCTTTTACGATTGATCGCCTTTTTTATTTTTCTTTGCGTTTGTCAGATATTTTTTTACGGAGTCAAATACCATCTCACGGTAGTATACACGCCTCTCTGTATCTATCTTCGGCGTACGGAAACCCTGCACACGCCTAAGCGCTACACGATGCGTCCAGTCCATCTCTCGGATGGAGCGCTCCATATTTTCGATGGAAAAACGGGCACGTTCCTCTGCGAGTGCTTCTCCGGCGGCCTGTTTCTTTTCCTGGAGATCGATCACGAACTGCTCCATATGCTGATTGAGTGCCGTCTCTAGTGCCACGATATTATGTTCAAAATGCGTCAGTGCCGATACTGTCAGCGTGGCATCTGCCGCCACCACAGCCATAAATAGAAGTGACAGCACCTCCATCCAGGGCGGTGAGATCCAGCCTGTCATTCTCTTTGTCACAGGCGCAACTCCATAAACGACCAGCAGACCTGCCAGACCAAAGCCGCAGGAGGCCGGGAAGCACACGCGCCCGTGAATATTAAGCGGCACATCGCTGTAATCCCACCAATATGCATGAAAGAGCTTCTCTAACACATAGGAGGTCGTATACTCTAACACGATGCTTCCGAAAAAAGCGAGCAAAAAAATCTGCCACCAAACAGGCTCCGGTATCCCCCGTTCGTTTAGCTGGTCGATCACAATCGTGATCGATGCTGCCCCGACACCATAGATCGGGCAGATGGGGCCGTACAAAAATCCACGGTTCTGCCATTTTCCGGTCTTGATCGTGCAATAGGTCGATTCATAGATCCAGCCCATACAGCTGAATAATACAAAATATACGAAATATTTACTGATCCACATAATTTTTTCCCTTCATTCTCTTGCAGTCATCTTCATTATAACAGAAAACCTCGCCATATGCATGACGAGGTTTATGTTATTTCAATTTAATTCATTTACTTTTCAGTGGCATCCCTTGCAGCGGCTGCAATCACCACCGCAGGAACTCTTTCCGCTTTTTTTATCCTTGATCATACTTCGGATAATGAGGGCTACGATCGCTCCTAACACTACTAATACAATCACTGTTCCCATGGATACACCCTCCCTTTTACCGGATTAGTTTGCCTTTGCGAAGCTGTTAGAATGCTCCTTTACAGCCTTTGGCATCGGGCGAAACAGCAGGTATAAAAAGCCTGCCAGCAGGATAATCGCTATTACTGTTCCGATACCGAAGGCACCGGTCGTAAATACGGTTCCGATCTGATAGATGCATAGAGATACGACATAAGCCAGCACTGTCTGATAGCCGACAGCGATCCAGAACCACCTTGCATTGTTCATCTCACGCTTGATGGCACCCATAGCTGCAAAGCAGGGAGCACATAAGAGGTTGAATACCATAAATCCAAAGGCTGCGATCGGAGTCAGGGCTGCTGTTAAATTGCCCCAGATCTCAGAGCCATCCTCTGCGACCTCTGCGAAGCCGTAGAGCATACCAAAGGTAGCTACGACATTCTCCTTTGCGATCAAACCGGTCACGGCTGCTACTGCCATCTTCCAGCCCTCGCCTGCCTGTGTCCAGCCAAGCGGTGCGAAGATCCAGGCGATCGCAGAACCGATCTTTGCCAAAATACTTGCGTTTAACTGCTCAGCCTCAAGCATGGTGAAGCTGCCGTCTACCCAGCCAAAGCTCATCAAAAACCAGAGAACAATGGTAGATAACAGGATGATGGTACCGGCCTTTTTGATGAAGGACCAGCCACGCTCCCACATAGAACGAAGCACATTACCTACAGTCGGCCAGTGATAAGCGGGAAGCTCCATAACAAACGGAGCAGGATCGCCTACAAACAGCTTGGTCTTCTTTAAAATAATACCGGAGCAAACGATAGCTGCGATACCTACGAGCCATGCACTCCAAGCTACCCAGCCGGAGTTATCAAAGAAAGCACCGGCGATCATAGCGATGATCGGAAGCTTTGCACCACAAGGGATAAAGGTTGTGGTCATGATGGTCATCTTACGGTCACGGTCATTCTCGATCGTACGTGAAGCCATGATACCTGGAACACCACATCCTGAGCCGATGAGCATCGGGATGAAGGATTTTCCGGACAGACCAAACTTACGGAAAATACGGTCCATGATAAATGCGATACGTGCCATGTATCCACAGCTCTCTAAGAAAGCCAGGAAGATGAAGAGCACTAGCATCTGCGGTACGAAGCCAAGCACAGCTCCGACACCGGCTACGATACCATCCAAGATCAAGCCCTGCAGCCAGTCTGCACAGCCGATGGCTACGAGTCCTGACTCGATAGCAGGCGGGATGATCTCGCCGAACAATACATCATTCGTCCAGTCGGTTAAGATGGTTCCGACTGTCGTAACGGATACATAATATACGATAAACATCACAAGCGCAAAGATCGGAAGTGCGAGTATACGGTTGGTCACTACGCGGTCGATCTTGTCTGAAATAGTCAGCTTTTCAGTTGTGGCTGCCTTGGTCATGCATTTGTCGATGATGGAGGTGATGTACTGATAACGCTCGTTTGTCACGATGCTCTCTGCATCATCGTCCATAGCCTTTTCGAGCTTCTCGATCTCAGCTGCCACATTCGGCACGCTCTTCATATTCTCTGCGATCTTCTCATCGCTCTCTAAGAGCTTAATGGCAAAGAAACGTTTTTGCTCTGCGGCAATTCCCTCTAACTTTGCTGTAACGGATGCGAGGGCCTCCTCCAGCTCTTTCCCATAGGTAACAGGTGCCGGCAGCTTCTTTTTGGAAGTAGCCTGCGCTACGACCTTTTCTGCTGCCTTCTGGATTCCGGTGCCCTTTAGGGCGGAGATCTCTACGACCTCGCAGCCTAACTGCTTGGAGAGCTCCTCGAGATGAATCTTGTTTCCGCTCTTTTCTACCAGGTCTGCCATATTTACTGCGATGACTGTCGGAATACCAAGCTCCAACAGCTGTGTGGTCAGATACAGGTTACGCTCCAGGTTCGTTCCGTCTACGATATTAAGAATCGCATCGGGGCGTTCCGTGATCAGATAATTTCTCGCTACCACTTCCTCAAGCGTATAGGGAGATAATGAATAGATACCGGGAAGGTCCATGATCACAACATCCTTGTGACCCTTTAGCTTTCCTTCCTTTTTCTCAACCGTAACACCCGGCCAGTTACCTACGAACTGGTTGGAGCCGGTCAGTGCGTTAAATAATGTAGTCTTGCCGCAGTTTGGGTTGCCGGCAAGTGCGATTTTTACTGCCATGACTCTTATCCTTTCTATAATGTATGACTATGTATGACTATCTCGTGTTAGCTTGCGCTAACGCATGGGCAAAAAAATAAGCGCTACTTCACTTCAATCATCTCAGCGTCTGCTTTTCGAAGCGAGAGCTCATAGCCTCTAACGGTAACCTCAATCGGGTCTCCTAACGGTGCCACCTTGCGGATATATACCTCCACGCCTTTTGTGATACCCATATCCATGATTCTTCTCTTGACTGCTCCCTCACCGTTTAATTTGGCAACGGTAACGCGAGCACCGACATTTGCGTCCTTTAACGTACTCATATGCTCCTCCTCTTAGACTAAGATCTTGTTCGCCATATCCTTGCCGAGCGCGATGCGTGAGTCCTTGATGTTCACGATCATGTTCCCGCCCACTTCTGATACGACGGTTACCTCACTGCCAACCACAAAACCGAGCTTTTCAAGGAATTTTTTGGTTTCCTCTTTTCCACCAACCTTTTTGATCGTGTTTTCTTCTCCTTTGTTCGCCATTGTCAGAGGCATCATAGATCTCCTTTCTGTCCTGCAAAAAAATACAAGACCCTTCGTTCTGCCGTTAGTATATTCTGTTTTTCGTTAGATGTCAATAACTTTTTATCGTTAACACAAACGGAATTTAGCAATTCCTTATTTGTGTTTTCCATTATCTTATGGTATAATTGGTTTTATTCATGAGCTTGAGTAGGAGGTAGTAACGATGGGTTTTGTAGTTAATGAATCGGCTGAGAATTATTTGGAAACAATCCTTATATTAAGCAAACGTCTCCCGGTCGTTCGTTCTGTAGATATCGCCAATGAATTGAATTATAAAAAGTCCAGCGTCAGCATCGCCATGAAAAATCTGCGCGAAAAGGGGCATATCACAGTTACCGACGCCGGTTTTATCTATCTTACGGACGAGGGAAAACGAATCGCAGAGATGATCTACGAGCGGCATGAATTTTTGTCCGCCTTTTTGGAGAATCTCGGGGTTCCTGCAGAGATCGCGGCAGAGGATGCCTGCAAGATCGAGCATGTTATCAGTCCGGAGAGCTTCGAGGCCATGAAGCGCAGCGTTAAAAAATAACCTTATAATATGAGAAAAAAGGAACGCGCACTAGCGCTCATAGAATGTCTAAAAACAGAATATCCGAAAGCTGTCTGTACACTAGACTATGACGAGGCCTGGAAGCTGCTCGTATCGGTGCGGCTCGCCGCCCAGTGTACGGATGCGCGTGTGAATATAGTCACCGCAGAGCTGTTTGAAAAATATCCGTCCGTAGCCGCACTCGCCGCTGCGGACGTTTCTTCTATCGAGGCGATCATACGCCCCTGCGGCCTGACTAAGAGCAAGGCCAGAGACATCCACTCCTGCATGCAGCGGCTGCTTACTGATTTCGGAGGCAGAGTACCGGCGGATTTTGATGCACTGCTATCTTTGCCCGGCGTCGGGCGAAAGAGTGCGAATCTGATCATGGGTGATGTGTTTGGCCAGCCCGCGATCGTTGCAGATACGCACTGCATCCGCCTATCTAATCGCATGGGGCTTGTCGATGATACGAAGGATCCAAAAAAGGTGGAATTTGCGCTTCGTGCGCTCATCCCGCCTAAAGAAAGCAATGCTTTCTGCCACCGCCTCGTGCTGCACGGCCGGGCTGTCTGCACGGCTCGCAGTGCGCCAAAGTGTGAGCTATGCTGCTGCGCCGGGGTGTGCAAGAAAGCAGGCGGACGTCATGTCCCTCAGCCGTAATGCTCTCCTTTGATACATTTCCTATTAAACAAAAAAGGCATCTGATTCATTCAGATGCCTAAGCAGCGCTACCAGGGCTCGAACCTGGAAATGACGGAGTCAGAGTCCGTTGCCTTACCATTTGGCGATAGCGCTTCACAACGACACTATTATATACGGTCGTGTGTGATTTGTCAACTACTTTTCAAAAATTCTGATCATTCTTTTTAGTTCCACGAGAAGGTGAGCAGTCCCATGATATAAATGACTAAAATACATACCGGAACGACGATGCCAAATACCGGCTTCATCCAGGGCTTGATCTTTAGACCTTCGCCCTTATTCGCCTCTGCCATCAGCTGATTAAAGCCCCAGCCGAAGCGCTCGCTCGTGCAGAATATCGCAAAGATCATAGCGCCGAGCGGCAGGATATTGTTGCTCACGATGAAATCCCAGAAATCCAGCCAGCTGGAGGACTCTGAAAACGGATGGAAATCAAGCACGCTATATCCGAGTGCGGTCGTCAGGGAAATCAAAAATATCACGATTCCACACACCAGGCATCCTTTTTTTCTGTTCCAGCCCGTCATCTCGCGCACACAGGCTAGAATGTTCTCACACACGGCAAGCTCCGTAGAGAAGGCCGCGAACACCATGAACAGGAAAAACAGGGTGCCCCATATCCTGCCGCCCTGGATATTCTGAAATACGGTAGCCATCGTATCAAACAGCAGCGCCGGTCCTGCCGTAACCTCGAGGTCATAGGCATAACAGGACGGAAACAAAATCAGTCCGGATACGATCGCAACAAAGGTGTCCAGCAAAATAACATTCACACTCTCTCCTAATAGGCTTCTGTCGTCTCCGAGATAGCTGCCGAAGATCGCCATACTGCCGATACCGACGGACAAGGTGAAAAATGCCTGATTCATGGCTGCCACTATAGCGTTTGGTGTGATCTTTGAAAAATCCGGGATCAGATAAAACTTATAGCCCTCGATAGCGCCCTCGTAGGTGCCGCTCTTTATAGCCAGCACGACCATCAGCAGCATCAAAAGGCACATCATATATTTTGTGATCCGTTCCAAGCCTCCCTGCAGTTCAAAGGTCAGTATGATAAAGCCTGCGATCACGGCAATCGCCAGATAAGTCACATTGATCTGCGGATTGGTGATCATCCTTTCAAAGCCTAGCTCTGCGGTGTCTCCTGTCAGAAATTTCACGAAATAGTAGATCAGCCAGCCGGTCACTACAGTATAAAATGCCATCAGACAGACATTACCAAACAGTGCCACGTATCCATGTAAATGCCATTTCTGGCCCTTTTTTTCGAGCTTGTGATACATCCGCACCGGGCTGGCATGCGATGCACGCCCCATGGCAAACTCCATCGTCATAGCCGGAGCTCCCAGAATAATCAGGCAGAGAATATAGATCAGCACAAATGCTCCGCCTCCGTTTTCTCCGACCATCCATGGAAACTTCCAGACATTTCCACATCCTATCGCACAACCTGCACTCAGCAGAATAAATCCCAATCTGCTACCTAAACGTTCCCTCTCCATAACCTTGTAATCCTTTCATATCTAGCTATACTTTTTTGTACAACTTTTATATTTTACCACATTTATGTGTTAAAGTATAGCATAAAATGAACGAATATATTCATGCATGCGACTGCAAACACAGCGGAAGCTCAAGCCCATTGGCTTCTAGCAGCGCCTGATCGCGCAAAAGCTCGCCCGCAGGTCCGTCTGCTGCGATCCGCCCCTCTGATAAGAGGAGCACGCGCTCACAGGTGTCTAAAATCAGGTCCAGGTCGTGAGAGGCGATGAGCTTGGTCTGTGGCAGGTCGTTTAGCAGATAAATCAGTCGCCTGCGGTTTTTCGGATCAAGAGCTATCGAGGGCTCGTCAAAGAGCAGGGTCTTTGGCTGCATGGATAAAATCGTCGCTAAGGAAGCGAGCTTTTTTTCGCCGCCGGAGAGCGTATGGATGCGCCTGTCAGCTAAGTGTGTGATGCCCGTCAGCTCGAGTGCCTTTTTCACGCGCCGATCTGTCTCCTCCGGTGAGAGCCCATAATTTCGCGGTGCGAATGCGACATCCTCATAGACGCTTTCCGTGAACAGCTGGTTGTCCGAATCCTGAAAGACAAAGCCTATCCTTTCACGAAGCTCTCGCAATGTTTTTTTCTCCAGGAGCTTTTCTCCGATAAAAATCTCGCCCTCATAATCCAGCCGCAGACCAACCAGCAGGCGCAGCAGCGTAGATTTTCCCGCACCGTTTGCGCCGATTAGTCCTACTGACTCACCCTGCTGCAGCACAAAGGATATGTCACGCAGGGTCTTTTCGCCACTCTCATAGGAAAAGGCTACTCCGTTCATTTGTATGCTGTTCATCTCGTTACACCCTCTTTTTTTATTTCTCATCATACTCTTTTTTTCTCTACTGCCGCAACCCCCCTGGGGGCTTGTGAGTTTCCTATTTTATGATACACTAGGAACGAAAAAAACGACTTAGGGGGATTTATTATGCATATGGCAGATGCGCTCGTATCACCGGCCGTGGCCACTACGATGTATGCGTGCTCCACCGTAGCCGGTGGGATATCCGTTAAAAAAATACAGCTTGAAAATGATCCAAAAAAAGTACCGCTCATGGGTGTGATGGGCGCATTTGTGTTTGCGGCACAGATGATAAATTTCTCGATTCCCGGTACCGGAGCGAGCGGCCATCTCTGCGGCGGAATGCTCGTATCGGCACTGCTAGGCCCCTTTGCGGGCTTTCTTACGATGATCGGCGTGCTGCTCATCCAATGCCTGCTGTTTGCAGACGGCGGACTGTTAGCACTCGGCTGTAATATATGGAACATGGCCTTTTACGGCTGCTTTATAGGCTCTATGATCTGGCGGATGCTGACACATGGCGGACTATCCAGGCGGCGGATCATCGGTGCATCCCTCGCCGGAGGGATCGTGTGTCTGCAGCTAGGTGCCTTTAGCGTCGCACTAGAGACCTTCGCCTCCGGGATCAGTGAGCTCCCCTTTGGGATATTCGTAGCTACGATGCAGCCGATTCATCTGGCGATCGGCATCGTGGAGGGGCTCATCACTGCAGCTGTGCTGGTATTTGTCTATGATGCGAGACCGGAATTACTATACCGTGAGAGTACAAACGACAAAGCAGGTGCCAGACTATCCTTCAAAAGTACCTTGGCTGTGTTTGGGATCGCAGCATTACTCCTCGGCGGAGGCTTCTCGCTCTTAGCGAGCGAGCACCCGGATGGACTGGAATGGTCGATAGCCAGGGTGAGCGGCGCCGATACGCTGCAGACTAGCGGTGCCATATACGAAAGGTCTGCTTTTCTGCAGAATATGACTGCGCTGTTTTCTGATTATTCGCTGTTCTCTTTCGATAGCAGAATGGGTACTGTGATATCCGGCATCGTAGGAGTCGTGGCGGTCGTGGTTCTATGTGCAGGGATCTGCCGATTGATCCGTTTTTTTAGAAAACGGCGACTGTCATGAGCCGCAGTAAAGGAGCGCTCCTAGAAATCCACGCGCTAAACACTATCGCATCTAAGGACACCAGGATCCATCGGCTGCATCCACTGTGTAAGCTACTTGTGACTATCGTATATCTCGCCTTTGTCGTGTCCTATTCGCCGTATGATTTTATCGGTCTGCTGGCTATGGCAGTCTACCCAATCGCTATCTTTTTACTGGCAAGACTCTCTTTTTTGGCTGCGTTTCACAGGCTGCGGCTCGTACTGCCGCTCGTCTGTCTGGTCGGGCTATTCAATCCTTTCTTTGATACAAAGGTCATCTATGTGGGAGAGGTCTGTGTCCGCGCCGGTGTGCTCTCGATGCTGACTCTGATGCTAAAGGGTATTCTGGCTTTGCTCTCCTCGTATCTGCTCATCGCTACAACCACCCTTGAGCAGCTATGCTATGCGCTGCAGCTGCTGCACCTGCCACGCATTCTCGTGACACAGCTGCTGCTTACCTACCGCTACATCACGCTTCTATTAGAGGAGATCGAACGCACCATGCAGGCCTATGCCCTGCGTGCGCCCAGGCAAAAGGGCATCCATATACGGGTGTGGGGGCCTCTCGTAGGACGGCTGCTGCTGCGCAGCATCGACCGCGCCGGTGAGCTGTATGACAGCATGAGCCTTCGTGGCTATTCCGGTGATTTTATATATCTGCATGAGAAGAGAAAGCTGCAAAATCAGGAGCTTTTCTTTCTGCTGTTTTGGTGTGGGCTTTTTTCTATGTTTCGCTGCGTGCTTTAGGGGGTCTGACCACATAAATAAAAGGGAGAGGCAATGCCTCTCCCTTTTTAACTTCGTTTCTAGCCCTTTACATTCACCTTCATCTTAACAACCTTGGTCTTTCCATTCTTTAATGTAACAATAGCCTTGATCGTAACGATGCCGGCTTTTTTTGCTGTGATCTTTCCTGCCTTGTTAACAGTTGCGATAGATTTTTTCGTGCTCACGTACTTAATCTTTTGTACATTTGCTTTATTCAGGCTCTTTGCTAACTTGATTGCAGCTTTGCCACCTTCTTTTACAGTGGCTGTTGTTTTTGCAACTTTCACAGTCGCAAGTACCGCCTTGGTAATCGCCTTAGCCTCTGCGCTTTCCACTACTTCGTAGGTTCCGGTTCCTAAATCATCCAGTGCAAGGGAGCCGTCCTCGCTCACCTTATAAGTAGTGGCGTTAAACAGAACCTGCTCGCCCCTTTTGTTTATTTTTACAATTTTTAGCTTATTGCCTGCAGTTAAATTGTTAGCGTCTACAGAAACCTCGCGAACAACCTCACCGCTCTCATTTACGGTCTTTACAGCAATCGTCACATCGTCTGTACCAGCTGCTTCCTTTAGCTCTTTAATTGTGGCTGCAGAAATTGTAGTATCTCCGTCTTTTGATACTTCGGTCACGTTTGCGCTTACACCGACAACATTGCCGCTTGTGTCCTTTTCTACCTTTACAGTAGCTTCAACACCGGTGGCTTCGTTTTTTAATTCCCTGGTAACGACGGTGCCAGCTTCCGTCTTTACTTCTGTAGTAGTTACGGTCGTGCCATTTTCAGTTTTGGTTGTTTCGGTCTTAGCTGCAGCGCTCTCGGTTGCACCACTTGTGCTTGCGCTTGAAGAGCCGCTTGAAGAGCCGCCACTCGTTCCGCCAATCCTGTAGTTGTAGGTTTTGGTGCCTTCAAAGTTGTTGGTATCTGCCACCGTAATCTCTGCAGTGTACTCACCATTTGCAGTAGGTGCTGCGTCTAACTTATCTCCAGAACCCTTGACATAATACTCAGCGTCCCAGTTATCAATCGGCACATCCCCCAGCTTAACAGTTAAATTGCCCCTGCCATCGTTTGTAACTGTCAGATTTTCTGTGTTTGCCTTGTTTACAGTCACAGTGCCAAGATAAAGATAGTCACTTGTATAGTTGCCCTCCCACGCTTTAACCTCTATAGTTACAGTACCTGCCTGCCGCACGCCATCTACAATTCCATTAGCGGATACGTCCCAGCATTCCACCTTCTCAGAATTAACCATGGCACAAATTTCTTCACAGAAATCAGATTTTCCATCGTAGGTTAAAGGACTTGCGGTCAGGGTAAAGTAATCTCCCGCGTCTGTTATAGCAGCAGGCTTTACAGTAATTTCCTGTACAGTTCTAGCATAGTAGTGGGTGCCCTTTACAGTCTGGTCGTAAATAACCTCAACCGTATACGTACCGGCGTTAATCAAATCT
>CAVBEI010000037.1:0-12257 GCA_963594555.1 Lachnospiraceae bacterium
GAAAGGTGTTTCCATTGAGAACTATACAGCGGAGCAAATCCTATGTTTTGCAGATGACATGAATGCACTGCCAAGGAAACTTCTCGGATATGCAACGCCAGAGGAGCTGTTCGATACATTCCTGGATCAGGTATATTCAGTTGACAAGGTACCAGGTAACTTTTTAACTACAAGTGTTCAAGTTGAACTTGCAATTTAGAATTATAACTATTATCCCGCCAAGGAACAAATAATGAAAAAAGCCCCCGGTAAATTACCGGAGGCTATATAGCTCTTATACAAAAATTTTAAAAGGCAAAATTCTCAACCGCACGAACCGCACGCGTATTCATCGCGAACTGGCGAACACCCTGTGCCTGTGTCTCGCCCATGAACATCTGATACTGCTGCATGATCTGTGACTTCTGGCTGCCGGAAGCATCCTTTGTATGATCTAAGGAAGCGATATCGCTATCTGCACCCTTTAGGTCGTAGGTCTTGTCTGCCTCGTAGGTCTTCGCATAATCTGCAGAGGATAATGTCTGCTTATCGCGAATCGCATGCAGCTCGCTAGGATCAATGGCTGCTGCATTCGACTGGCTGGAAACCTGTGCTGCTTCCTGCGGCTTGTGCTTGCCAAATAACTGATCGATTCTTATGGAGTTGTAGCTGCTGGAATAAGATCCAATACCTGATATATTCATCTTCGCTACCCTTTTCCTAGTGGCTATGTTTGTTACACCTTATATATCGGAGGCGAGTTAAAATACTTAACCCCCTATTTCAACATTTTTTTCAATTCATTCATAAAGGTCTCTACGTCCTTAAATTCCCGGTATACAGAAGCAAAACGCACATACGCTACGGCATTTAGCTCCTTCAGCTTGTCCATGATCAGCTCGCCAATGACGATACTGGGAATCTCCTTGTCCTCGCGGTTAAAAATCTCAGTCTCCACATCGTCAATGAGCTGGTTCATCTGTGCCACGGATATCGGCAGCTTATGACAGGCACGCAGCACACCGCCCTCGATCTTGGCGCGGTCGTAGGGCTCACGGTTGTTGTCCTTTTTTACGATGATGAGCGGAATCGTCTCCACCTTCTCGTAGGTCGTAAAACGCTTTCCACACGCATCACATAAACGGCGGCGGCGGATGGAGTTATTGTCATCGGCCGGTCTTGAATCGATGACTCTGGTATTTTCACTGCTGCAATACGGACACTTCATGTGCTTCCTCCCGAGAAACATAATTTCTTTTTATTATAAAAATTTCAGCAAAAAAAGTCAATCCGTTTACACGACTTGCTATACATTAAAACGGAATAAGATCACATCGCCGTCCTTTACGACGTATTCCTTTCCTTCCATGCCGACGATTCCTTTTTCTCTGGCTGCAGCGAGGGAGCCGTTCTCTAACAGATCCTTATAATTCACTACCTCTGCCTTGATAAAGCCACGCTCGAAATCGGTATGAATCTTGCCGGCTGCCTGCGGTGCCTTCGTGCCATTCTTTATAGTCCAGGCACGACACTCATCCTCTCCGGCTGTCAAAAAGCTGATCAGACCAAGCAGGCTGTAGCTGGCTGCCACGAGCTTGTCAAGTCCTGCGCTTTTCACACCAAGATCCGCTAAAAACTCTTCCTTTTCTTCATCAGATAGCTCGGAAAGCTCCTGCTCGATCTGTGCACAGATCACAAATACCTCTGCACCCTCTGCCGCAGCCATCTGCCGCACCTTTGTGACAAAGGGATTAGCTGCGCCGTCATCTGCGAGATCATCCTCTGTGACATTGGCTGCATATATCGTAGGCTTCGCCGTCAAAAGATTGTAGGAATTGAACCATTTTTCCATGTCCTCATCCTCCGGCACCTCGAAGGTACGAGCCATCTTTCCCTCTTCTAAGTGAGCCTTTAGAGCCTCTAACAGCTCCATTTCCTTGCCCAGCGTCTTGTCCATGCGTGCCTGCTTACCTACCTTTGCAATGCGACGCTCTAAAATCTCGATATCCGAAAAAATCAGTTCTAAATTGATGGTCTCGATATCACGCGCCGGATCGATGCTTCCATCCACATGTATGATATTCGTATCCTCAAAGCAGCGTACAACATGCACGATAGCATCCACCTCGCGGATATTTGCCAAAAACTGATTGCCGAGTCCCTCGCCCTTGCTCGCTCCCTTGACAAGACCTGCGATATCGACAAATTCAATCGTTGCAGGCGTCACCTTTTTCGTATGATACAGCTCTCCAAGCCGCTTGATCCTCTCATCCGGTACTGCCACGATACCGATATTCGGATCGATCGTAGCAAACGGGTAGTTTGCAGACAAGGCACCGGCCTTTGTCAGTGCGTTAAACAGTGTGCTTTTTCCAACATTCGGCAAGCCGACGATACCTAGTTTCATTTTATAAATGTCTCCTTCAAAACTTTTGATTTATATACCTTTTGATCAGTCCCTCGATTCAATCACAAGAAGCTGCCCATATTCCGGTAATATACGTGCACATGCTGTCATGATCTCATTGCTGATCCCAAGTGTCACGCCCGGAAGCAGTAATGCATGATCCAGCGGATATTTCATTCCCTGAAGTGTCAGAGTGGCCTTTCCGCCAAAGGGGAGCACAGAAACAAAATCACCATACTGCTCCTCTTTTTTGATCGTAAGCGGTTCGTCTATGAGACGCACTCTGTTGTGAGCATCCAGCAGACTGATCTCTACGCCCACGTCACATCCGGCCTTTAGTATCTGAAGATTACCCAGTACATGATCCAGGCGACTCCCGGTAGCTCCTACCATATCGATGTGAGCCGGATGATACTCCAGCGCTATGCGAAACGCCAGCTCCGTATCCGTCCAGTCCTTTTTCGCAGGAAACTGTCTGATCACAACATCAGACTGCCTGTTAAAATAATCCACACATTCTGCATTTGCAGAATCAAAATCACCTACTATCAGATTTGGGTGCCTGCCTGTGCGATAAAAAAATTCCATTCCCTTATCACATGCAATCACGTACGTGTAAGCCTTAGTATCCAAAAGATCTAGTACAAACCCATCCTCGATCCTGCCGCCGGTGACGATCAATATCCGTTCACTTATCTGTTCTGCCATCAGTATCTGTTCTTTTCCTGTTCCTTTAATTCCTCATACAGCTGCACATAATTATCATACCGCAGCTTTGCGATCCTCCCCTGTGCGAGGGCGTATTTTACCCCGCAGTCAGGCTCGTTTATATGGCTGCACCCCTGAAACCTACAGTACGGCTCAAAATCAGCAAATTCCGTATAATACTGCTGCAAATCTTCCTTAGCCATAGCTGGAAGATATAACGAAGAAAAGCCGGGTGTATCCATGATATAGGAGTTGCCCTCGATGTGAATCAGCTGCGTATGTCTGGTGGTCTGTTTTCCCCTGCCGATCTTCTCTGAGAGCTCTCCGGTCTCCATCTGTGCGTCAGGCTGCAGGCGATTGATCAGTGATGATTTACCGGCACCGGAAGGTCCTGCAATCGTCGTTGTCTTGCCATGCAGGGCACTAAGCACTAAATCTATGCCCTGATCCTTTTGCACACTGATAAATAATACCGGATAGCCACACGCACGGTAGGCATCCGCATAGCTTTTCTTTGTCTCCTCTGTCACTAAATCAGACTTGTTAAAGCATATACAAACCGGCACATCCTCTAGTGCCATCCGTACCAGAAAACGATCTAACAGATTAAAATTCGGATCCGGCCGCGCTGCGGCAAATACGATCAGGGCCTGATCCACATTTGCAACAGCCGGGCGTAGAAGTTCTTTTTTTCGCGGCAGGATTCGCAGCAGGTTTCCTTTTTTTTCTGCTTCATCTAAAATCTCAATCTCTGTCAGATCACCGACGAGCGGCTTTATTCCAAGCCTGCGAAAAATGCCCTTTGCCTTGCATTCATATATGCCGAAGTCTACGACATGCACATAATAAAAGCCCGATATTCCCTTTAATATCCTTCCCTGTCTGGTCATAGGTTAATTTTGTGCCTCAAAGGTCGCTGCGACCTTCTGCTCGCTCATCGTTACATCACCTTCCTCATCCTCCATCACCCATTCGATGAGAAGTGTTCCGCTAGAGCACTTGATATTCGTCACCTCAATATGGTACGGGAAGGATGCGGCAGATATATTCGACCAGGAATCCAGCTCGTTTCCATCCGCATCGAGCAGCGTGATATTGGCCGATACAACCGTATCATCGTTTGGCAGCTTGATATTCGCACGCAGCATATACAGCTCTTCCTTGACGCCGAGACTGACAACAAAATCAACCGACGTGCCGCTGTATACGGTCTTGCCGGACTGTTCACTCTGGCTGATGACCTTGCCCTCTTCTACGCTGTCGCTGTATTCTGAGCTGACCGTGCCACAATTTAAGCCACTCTCCTCGAGAGCCTTGCGCGCCTCAGCTTCTGTTTTATTCTTTAAATCAGGAACCGTCACGGACTGTCTGCCCTGGCTGACGACTATCGTCACCTTGGTTCCGCTCTCCACTAAGGCACCGCTTTCAGGGCTCTGACGGATCACAGTACCCTCTGCCACTGTCTCGGAGTTTTCGTATTCACGGTTGTAGTCAAGTCCTGCATCCGTGAGCATACCAATGGCTGCCGTATCTGTATAGCCTGTGACCTGAGGGACGTTTACAGCCTCATCTTCATCAGTTCCTGCGCTGACTGTCACACGCACCATGGTACCCTCCGATACCATCTCACCTGCCTCGATATCCTGGCTGACTATCTGTCCCTGCTCGTATTCCTCTGATACCTCCGTAGCGGACTGATAAATCTTTAGACCCATGGCTTCAAGCTCTGTCTTTGCCTCCTCAAAGCTCTTGCCCTTTAGATCGATCATCTCAATCTGGTCGGTCTCCTCTACGATCATATCCGACTCCTCCGGTTCTTCTGCTTTCTCAGACTTACCTCCAAAAATACCTATGATACTGCCGATCAGATAAAGGATGATCAGCAAAATGATAACACCTGTTACAATGCCAAGTATCGTGACTGCCTTTTCCATCTTCGGATTTAAAAAGCCGCCTTCATCGTCATCATCCTCATCCATATCATCACTCACATAATGACTCTGCACCGACATCTGTTTTTCTGCATTTGCATAATTAGACTTTGCCTGCTGTACCTTACGCACCTCGTCCTCACGGATCACAGTTGTCTTCGCCTGACTGACACCGGAAGCGATCTGCACAAAATCCTCGTTCGGATTCATCAAGGCTGTCTTTAGATCCAAGAGCAGCTCACCCATCGAAGAATAACGGCGATCCTGACTCTTCTGGGTACATTTTAAAATAATCTTCTCTAGGCCAATCGGCAGCTCCGGCGCATAAACAGACGGCAGAACCATCTCCTCCTGCAGATGCTGGATCGCGATCGCAACCGTCGTATCTCCGTCAAAGGGCACACGACCGGTCACCATCTCATACATGACGATACCGAGAGAATAAATATCACTCTTTCCATCCACAAAGCCATTTCTCGCCTGCTCCGGAGATGTATAATGCACACTGCCCATCACATCCGAATGAATCGTATTCGATGTAGCTGCACGAGCGATACCAAAATCCGTGACCTTGACCTTGCCCTCATTGGAGATCATGATGTTCTGCGGCTTGATGTCCCGATGTACGATATTGTTATTGTGTGCAGCCTCGATACCGCGCGCCACCTGGATGGCGATGCTGATGGCTTCCTTGTAGTTAAGCTGTCCTTTTTTCTCAATATAGGTCTTTAATGTGATGCCTTCTACGTATTCCATCACGATATAGTGCATATGCTCTTCGCTTCCGACATCATAGATGTTTACGATGTTCGGATGCTGCAAAAGAGCCGCTGACTGCGCCTCTGCGTGAAATTTGGTCACGAAATTGACATCCTCGGCAAACTCTGCCTTTAGTACCTTTACTGCGACAAAGCGTCCTAAAACCTGATCCTTTGCCTTGTATACGTCTGACATACCGCCTGCGCCGATTTTTTCAATCAGTTCATATCGATCTGCTATAAATGATCCAATCTCTAACATACACTCGCTCCTTATATATCAATCACGGCAACCGTGATATTATCCTTTCCACCGTTTTTGTTGGCTGTCTCCACAAGCAGCTGCACCTTCTCGACCACATCGCGCCCGGTAAGCAGCAGCTGTCTGATATCCGCATCCTCCACCATATTCGACAGACCGTCAGTACACATCAGTATCTCATCACCCGGTAAAAGCTGCTGTTCAAAAAAATCAATCTCTAAATCCTCAAAGGCACCGACCGCCCGTGTGATAATATTTTTATCCGGATGTGACTTGGCTTCCGAGGGCTGCATCTCTCCCATGCGCACCATCTCCTGAACGAGAGAATGATCCTTCGTGATCTGTGTAAGCTCATCCCGCAGCAGATACAACCTGCTATCGCCGATGTTTGCCACATAGAGATTATCCTCCACGATGGAAGCTATCACAGCTGTCGTTCCCATGCCATTTAGCTGCTTTTCACTCCTTGCCATGGCCATGAGACTGGCATTTGCTTTGTTTAGGGCGCCTCTTATCAGCTCCACCGGGCCGCTCATCGGGGCATGCTCGATGTAGGAGACGATCTGCTCTACCGTATATTTGGAAGCAAAATCGCCTGCATTGTGCCCACCCATGCCATCTGCTACGATAAAAAGATTCGGCAGATTTCCAACCGGGCGCTCACAGGTATATACATAGTCCTGATTGGATTCCCGAATTCTTCCGATATCGGTCATGGAAAACGTCTTCATCTTTTATCGCCTGCCTTTCTGTTTTTACTTAAAATCCATGTTCACAATCTCTCTCATGGTATCACAGCATCATAAAAAAAGCAAGAGATGTGGGGTTTCCACAGCTCCTGCCGTCACAATCGTCACTATTCACTCGCAGCTCGCTTATCCATATGCCGTTTTCTCAGCTGACCGCATGCACCGTCGATGTCACGTCCCATCTCACGCCGCACCGTTGCATTGATCCCGTTTTTTTCCAGCTTGCCGCGAAAGGCTTCCACCACTGCTCGCTTTGACTGCACAAAATCACGCTCCTTGATCGGATTGACAGGGATTAGATTGATGTGACAGTTTTTCCCTCGCAGCATATTACAAAGTCCTGCGACATCCTCATCCGTATCATTTACGCCGCCAACCAGCGAATACTCATAAGTCACGCGTCTGCCGGTTTTTTCAAAATAAGTATCACACGCTGCCAGCACATCCGAAAGCTCATATTTATTTGCGATCGGCATAAGCATACGACGTTTCTGTTGACTGGAGGCGTGCAGGGAAAGTGCCAGTGTGATCTGCAGCCCCTCGTCTGCCAGCTGCAGCATCCTCGGTACGATCCCACAGGTAGATACGGTAAGATTGCGCTGTGAAATATTAAGTCCGTGGCTATCTGTCAGCATCCGGATAAAGGTAAGAAGATTGTCATAATTATCGAGCGGTTCACCAGAGCCCATCACGACTACATTCGAGATACGCTCATCTATATCCGCGCCGATGCGATAAATCTGCTCTAGCATCTCCGCCGGTGTTAAGGAGCGTGCCAGGCCATCTAGGGTAGAGGCGCAAAAACGACAGCCCATCCTGCAGCCTGCCTGGGAGGATATACAGACGCTGTTTCCATGCTTATAGCGCATGAGCACACTCTCTATCACATTCCCATCTGATAGGCCAAATAGATACTTTCTCGTGCCATCTATGGCAGAAATCTGCACATCCACCTGCTCTAATACCGTAAAGGTACACTGCTCCTTTAATTTTTCCCGCAGACTCTTTGGCAGATTCGTCATCTCATCAAGTGAGCACACCTGCTTTTCATGCATCCAGCCGTAGAGCTGCTCCCCTCGAAAGCGCGGCTCGTTAAGCGTAGCCATATACGCACACAGCGCATCAAAATCCGCTGATTTTAAATCAAATTTATCCATAAATACCGTTACTCTTTTCGATCAAAAATGGCATAGTAAAAGCCGTCATGCTGCCTATCCGGCAGAATACGAAGCTGCTTTTGCAGTGAAAAATGCGGATATTTTCTCGCAAACCAGGCCGTGTTTTCTTCATTTTCCATGCGACTTATCGTACAAGTGGAAAAAAGCAGCCTGCCTCCCGGCTTTACATAAGAAGAAACTACCGATAGAATCTGCCGCTGCAGCCTTGCCAGCTCATCCATCTGTTCACGGCTCATCCGATATTTAATCTCCGGTTTTCCATGCAATACACCAAGTCCGGAGCAGGGAAGATCCGCAATAACAAGATCTGCACTGTCAATCGAAGCTTCGTCTAAAACGGTCGCATCCCATACCTTGACCGACACATTTTCTGTCCTTGTACGCATCAGATTTTCGCGGATCAGATCTGCCTTGTATTCGCTTATATCACGTGCCTGAACATGCCCTGTTCCTTCCATCAGCTGTGCCGCATGAATCGACTTGCCGCCGGGAGCAGCGCACACGTCGATGATATGCCAGTCCTTTTTTATCCCGGCAGCTAAAATCGCCTGCATCGTGCTCAGATCCTGCACATAAAAATCGCCACGCACAAATGCAGGAATAGCAGAAAGGTGATCGTATCCGCTGATCAAAAGGGCGTCAAAAAGCTTGGTACGAAAAGCCTGTACACCGGATTCTTCTAATTCCTCGCAAAGCTCCTCCGGTGAGATCGCCCCTGTGTTAACTCGAATCGCAGTCGCCCGCGGCAAAAGTAACTCCTCGCACATGCGCCAAACAGTATCATATCCATAATCTTCTATCCACAGCTTCAAAAGCCACTGAGGCATAGATGCCTTCACCGATAAATATTGCAGCGGTTCCTTACTCTTATCCGGATAGATAATATCTCCTGCTTCCTTTGCACGGGAAATCGCACGCAGCACACCGTTTACAAAGCCCTTTAACGAAGAAAAGCCTCGCCGCCCGGTCAGCCGCACCGCTTCGTTGCAGGCCGCTGATGCAGGCACCGAATCCATATACAAAAGCTGATAGGTACCGCTTCTAAGTATAGCGCGTATCATAGGCTTCATCTTTTTTACCGGTGTTTTGGAAAACTGGTCTATCACAAAATCCAGCTCTAGCATGCGCTCTAGTGTGCCCATGACAAGTCTTGTCAGAAAGGCTCTTTTTTGTTTGCCAATGTATTCGTATTTTTCAAGCACTTCACCAAGAGCAACATGACTGTGCTCACCGTCTCTTGTCACAGCAAGCAGCAGATCAACCGCAAGCTCCCGCTCATTAGCTGCCTTTGTATTAGTCGTCACTATCTCCTCCAAACAAAATAATCAGTCTAAGCAGCTGCAGGATCGCTGCCGCTGCACTCGCCACATAGGTAAGCGCTGCAGCGCGAAGCACCTTTTTGCTCGCGCGAAGCTCTGTATCTGCCAAAATCTGCTGATCAGAAAGCATCCTCAGTGCGCGGCGAGAAGCATTAAATTCCACGGGAAGTGTCACAAGCTGAAAGATCACCGCAAAGGAAAATGCCAAAATACCAAGCTCTATAAAAAAGCTGGCGGTCGAGCCTGAAAACAGCAAACCGATCAAAATAAGCGGCCAGGAAATGGCAGAACCGATATTAGCTACCGGAACGATAGCACTGCGCAGATTGAGCGGAACATAATTTTTATCATGCTGGATCGCATGCCCGCATTCATGCGCCGCCACACCTATGGCAGCGACAGAGCTTGAAGCATATACTGAATCTGATAGCGAGAGTGTCTTGTTTCTCGGATCGTAATGATCCGTCAGCTTGCCTGACACATGCAGAATCTGAACATCGAAAATGCCGGCTGCATGTAATAGCTTTTCTGCTGCCTGTGCCCCGGTCATACCACTTTTGCTCTGGCGGCGAGCATATTTGTTGTAGGTCATCCGCACCCTCGCAGATGCGATCAGACAGATGATCGCACCGATCAAAACCAGCACATAGGTCGGATCAAAGTAGTAACCATATCCGTAGGTCATATCATACCCTCCTTTATTCTCCTAGCTTCATTCCTTCATTTAATGTATAGCCACGCAAAAAATCTGCCGCAGACATCCGTTTTTTCCCTTCTAGCTGCACCTGTCTGCAGACAAGCACGCCGTCAGCAGTCTGTATCCCAAAGCTGTCCTTTTTTATATAACAAACACAGCCTGGCTCTGCCGATGTATCTGCCTCATCCACATCGGTCTCCCAAAGCTTTAGCGTCTTCCCGGAAATGGATGTATAGGCACTCGGCCACGGATTTAATGCCCGAACCATAAGCGCAAGCTCTCGCGCACTTTTTGTGAAATCGATCCTGCCATCCTGCTTTTTGATCAAGCCGACCTTTGTCGCAAGAGACTCCTCCTGTGGTGTATAAACAGCCGAGCCATCCACGATAGAAGGAATCGTATCGACAAGCAGCCGTGCTCCCAGCTCAGATAACCTATCAAAGAGGCTGCCGCCGGTATCAAATGGCGTAATTTCTATAGCCTCCTGCGTGATCATATCGCCGGTATCCAGTCCCTCGTCCATGCGCATGATCGTAACACCGGTCCTGGCATCGCCATTTAGTATCGACCACTGGATCGGTGCAGCGCCTCGGTATTTTGGCAAAAGTGAGGCATGTACATTGATACAGCCAAAACGCGGCATCTCTAAAAGCTCCTTTGGCAAGATCTGTCCAAAGGCAGCCACGACGATCAAATCCGGCTCTAGCACCCGCAATACATCTAAGGCTTCTCTTTCCCGCACACGCTGTGGCTGAAAGACCGATATGCCAAGCTCTAGCGCCTTAGCCTTAACCGGCGGAGCGGTGAGTGTCTGTTTTCGTCCCTGTGGCTTATCCGGCTGTGTCACAGCAAGTACGATCTCGTATTTTGCATCAAAGAGTGCCTGCAGTGTACCTACCGCAAAATCCGGGGTTCCCATAAAAATAATACGCATAGCTACTCCTCTTCAAAGGTTGCATCCTTGAGTGCTCCGATCACCTTTTCCGTATACATATGACCGTCTAAGTGATCAATCTCATGAAGCAGTGCTCTTGCAAACAATGCCTCTCCCTCTACCTCGATCTTTTCCATGTCTTCATTTAGAGCATGAACGATCACATGATTTGCCCGTGTAACCATCCCGGACTTTCCGGGCAGGCTAAGACAGCCTTCATCTCCGGTCTGCTCTCCCTCCTCTAACACCACCACAGGATTGATAAGTGTTACAGGTCCCTGACCGACATCGATCACACAGATGCGCTTTAACACACCTACCTGCGGTGCAGCTAGCCCGACTCCGCAGGCATCATACATCGTCTCATACATATCCCCGATGAGCTCCCTTATGCGCGGTGTCATCTCCTTTACCTCTCTGCAAGTTTTTTCAAGTACCACATCCCCCTGGATGCGAATCTGACGTAACGCCATGTTCCTTTTCCTCCTATCTAGTATCCATGTATCGGATTAAAATCAAAGCCCACACTCACCTGCTGCAGCTTTTGTCCTGCTAAAAACATCTCGATGCTCTCCTTTGCCGTGATCAGCTCACCATACCTCTCGGCCTTCAGATAAAGCACACGTCTGTATATATCATTTACCTTTCCAATCGCGGCCTCTGATGGGCCTATCAGAGTAAGCCTTAGTCCCTGCTCCTGCACAAAATCCGCGATGGCCTTGCCCGCCGCATCCGCCTGTTGCTCACTAGGCGATGCCACCGCCACAAGCAGCAGATTCCATACGGGAGGATAGCACAAAAGCTGCCGATAAGCAATCTCCCTCTCATAAAACTGCACATAATCCTGCGCACATGCCGCCACCACGGCATAATGCCCTGGCTGGTAGGTCTGTATGATCGCCTCGCCAGGCAGCGCGCCTCTTCCCGCACGTCCCACTGCCTGTGTCAGCAGCTGAAAGGTACGTTCTGCGGCGCGATAATCACTGCTGTGCAAGGAGAGATCTGCTGCAAGTACACCCACAAGCGTAACCTTTGGAAAATCATGTCCCTTTACGATCATCTGTGTACCGATCAAAATATCTGCCTCTTCATTTGCAAAGGCCGATAGAATCCTTTCATAGCTATCCTTCGCCCGTGTCGTATCATAATCCATGCGAAGCACGCGTGCCGAAGGAAATCTGCGTTTTACAAGCTCCTCTATTTTTTGTGTACCGGCACGAAAGGCGCCGATATAACGAGAGCCGCAGCCTGGACATACAGATACCTGTGGTGTCTCATAGCCGCAATAGTGACATTTTAGTGTGCCATCCCTATGCAGCGACAGCGATACATCAC
>CAVBEI010000038.1:0-12045 GCA_963594555.1 Lachnospiraceae bacterium
CGGACTCTGCGAGTCCTCGCACAAATAGCCTAACGGTCTTACGCTGTGGCTATATATACGTTTTCTTTACGCTCGCACGAATTCGCCCGACAAAAGTCGCAGCCAAACGGCACTCGCTCGCCGTGCAGCCGCTCTAGGTGATTCGCGTGCTCACTCAGCTGCTTACGATATAGGATACCCGGAGGTGCACTACTTCATGTTACATATGTAGTCGAATACCCTGTAACCGGGAGAATGCATGCACGCCATAACAGATGTTCAGCTCTCACAATTAATCCTCGTCACGTTTTCCTGCGAGGAATTCGACGTATTTTCCGGTGCCGATGGCGACGCAGGTCATGGGGTCTTCGGCGGTCATGGTGTTGATGCCGGTCTTGTCCTCGATGAGCTCCTCGAGACCGCGTAGCAGTGCGCCGCCTCCGGTGAGCACGATACCACGCTCTGCTACGTCTGCGACGAGCTCCGGCGGAGTTTTTTCGAGTACGCTGTGGATGGCTTCTACGATACGGTTCGTGGCCTCACGCAGCGCTTCCTCGGTCTCCTCTGCGGATACGGTGACAGTCTTTGGAAGGCCGGTGACCAGGTTTCGTCCACGGACGTCCATGGTGCCGACGTCCGGCAGGGGATAGCAGGTACCGACCTGGATCTTGATGTCCTCTGCGGTGCGTTCGCCGATGAGTAGGTTGTGCTTTTTACGCATATAGCGGACGATGGCTTCGTCGAAGTCATCTCCCGCGATCTTGATGGAGGTGGATACGACAGAGCCGCCGAGCGATATGACAGCGATGTCTGCTGTACCGCCTCCGATGTCTACGATCATGTTTCCGCAAGGTCTGGAGATGTCGATGCCGGCTCCGATGGCTGCGGCGATGGGCTCCTCGATGATCTCGACCTCTCTGGCGCCTGCCTGGAAGGTGGCGTCTTCTACTGCTTTTTTCTCGACCTCGGTGACACCGCTGGGTACGCAGACGCTGACACGGGGCTTGCGGAAGGTCTTTTTGCCGAGTGCCTTCTGGATGAAGTACTGGATCATCTTCTCTGTAACGGTGTAATCAGAGATGACGCCCTGGCGCAAGGGGCGTACGGCGATGATGTTGCCGGGGGTACGTCCGAGCATGAGGCGTGCTTCCTCTCCGATGGCTTTGATCTTGTTCGTGTCGCGGTCGAAGGCGACGACGGAGGGCTCCTTTAGTACGACTCCTCTGCCCTTTATGTATACGAGTATGCTGGCTGTGCCTAAATCGATTCCGATATCTGTTCCTATCATTACAATCTCCTTGTAGCTCTATTTGTATAAAAAAAATTTCTGAATAGTTAACATAGCTTTCTTTATTATATACAAGAATTTCTTATCTTTCAAGTAGCGCCACACAAGAAAACATTATGTTTTGCTGATTGAACATCTTTTTCATTTTTGCTATGCTACTCACACGGAAAGCTACCAAAGCGGTAGGCGGTTAGTCCTTCATCAGAGGGACTGTGACCCTCTGTTTATCATAGAAATCATATGTCTATATGAAATTTCTACAAGAGAGGGATGTTGCCATGATTACTATTGACAGTCTCATTGCTATTATCAGCCTAGTGCTGACAGCATTTGGGCTAGGATATAAAATCGGACGTAATTCACGAAAAAAATAATCGCCTCGGTCTGGACAACTAGGCGATTATTTTATAATTAACCATTTATCTGGACTAGCCGCCTATCGGTAGCTTTCCTTTTTTTACAAGCATAACTTCTTTTCATCAAAATGTCAATCAATACATCCACAGACAACAATTTATTTTTTCTATGCGAGGTATTTCCGCAAAAACTGCCCGGTGTAGGAGGCGGAAACGTCGCAGAGATGTTCGGGGGTTCCGGTGGCGATGACTGTGCCGCCGCCGTCTCCGCCCTCAGGTCCCATGTCGATGATGTAGTCCGCGGTTTTTATGACGTCTAGGTTGTGCTCGATGACGATGACGGTGTTGCCGCCGTCGGATAGGCGGCGCAGTATCGAAACGAGTCGGTTGACATCTTCAAAATGAAGGCCTGTGGTGGGCTCGTCTAATATATAGATCGTGCGTCCGGTGCTGCGGCGGGAGAGCTCGGTGGCGAGCTTTATACGCTGGGCTTCGCCGCCGGATAGCTCGGTGGAGGGCTGTCCGAGGCGGATGTAGCCTAGGCCGACATCGTAAAGCGTGCGAATCTTGGCATAAATGCTGGGGATGGGCTCGAAAAACGGCAGTGCCTCCTCTACGGTCATGTTCAGCACGTCGTAGATGGTCTTGCCCTTGTAGCGAACCTCTAGCGTCTCTCGGTTGTAGCGTTTGCCGCCGCAGACCTCGCAGGGAACGTATACATCCGGCAGGAAATGCATCTCTATCTTGATCATGCCGTCTCCGGCACAGGCTTCACAGCGGCCTCCCTTTACATTGAAGCTAAAACGTCCTTTTTTATAGCCGCGTGCCTTGGCATCCGGTGTGGCGGCGAAGAGATCACGGATCAGGTCAAAGACGCCGGTATAGGTGGCAGGATTGGAGCGCGGCGTGCGTCCGATGGGTGACTGGTCGATGTCGATGACTTTATCTAGCTGCTCTAGACCTGTCACAGTATCATGTGCACCGGGGATGGTGCGGGCGCGGTTTAGATCCCTGGCTAATACCTTGTATAAAATTTCGTTTGTGAGCGAGCTTTTACCGGAGCCTGATACGCCTGTGACACAGGTCATGATGCCTAAGGGAAAGGAAACATCGATATTTTTCAGGTTGTTTTCCCTGGCTCCATGCACAGTGATCCAGCCGGTGGGGCTGCGGCGAAGGTCCGGTACGGGAATCTTCTTTTTGCCTGATAGATAGGCGCCGGTTAGTGATGCTTTATTTTTCATGATCTGAGCCGGCGTGCCGCAGGCGACGACTTCTCCGCCGTGTTCTCCGGCACCGGGGCCTATGTCTACGATATAGTCCGCCTCGCGCATGGTATCCTCGTCATGCTCGACAACTATCAGTGTGTTTCCGAGGTCACGCAGGTGCTTTAGCGTGGCGAGGAGCTTGTCGTTGTCACGCTGGTGCAAGCCGATGCTGGGCTCGTCTAGGATGTAGGCGACGCCTACTAGTCCGGAGCCGATCTGGGTGGCGAGCCTGATGCGCTGTGCTTCGCCTCCGGAGAGCGTGGCGGTGGCGCGGGACAGGGATAGATAATCGAGTCCTACGTCTAGTAAGAACTGTACTCTGGCGCGTATCTCACGCAGGATCTGGTCTCCGATCAAATGCTGCTGAGCGTTAAGCTCCATACCACCTAAAAAGTCCGAGAGCTTGCCGATGGATAGCGTGGTGAGCTCGTAGATATTTTTGTCCGCGACTGTGACGGCTAGGGATTCCGGCTTTAGGCGCTGGCCGTGGCACGATTCACAGGGCGTGATTCGCATGAAGGCCTCGTATTCCTGCTTTATGATATCGGAATGTGTCTCCCTGTAGCGGCGGTTGACATTTTTTATGAGACCTTCAAACTGCACATCATAGACACCTTCGCCGCGCTGGCCCTTGTAGTGAACCTTGACCTCGTGGTCGGAGCCGTAGATTAACATGTGGCGAATCTTTTCGGGCAATTTCTGATAAGGAGTATCGAGCGAAAAGCCGTAGTCGTCTGCTAAGGCCCGCAGCACGGCATTGGTGTAGCTCTTCGGATCGTTCGAGGACTGCCAGCCCATGACGGCGATGGCGCCCTCTGATATAGAGAGGCGCTTGTCAGGGATCATGAGGTCCTCGTGAAACTCCATGCGAAAGCCGAGTCCGAAGCAGTCCGGACAGGCACCGAAGGGATTATTAAAGGAAAAGCTGCGCGGCTCGATCTCATCGATGCTGATGCCGCAATCAGGGCAGGCAAAGCTGACGGAAAAGTTCATAGGCTCGCTGTCTGCGACGTCTACAACTAGCAGTCCGTCTGCAAGCTCTAGGACATTTTCGATGGAATCTGTGAGACGACGCTCAATGCCGGGCTTTACGACGAGACGATCGACAATGATCTCGATGTTGTGCTTGACATTTTTATCTAAAGTGATATCTTCGGTGAGCTCATACATGCTGCCATCTACGATGGCACGTACATAGCCGCTGCGTCGTGCCTGGTCTAGTAGCTTTGCGTGTGTGCCCTTTCGCCCCCTGACGACTGGTGCGAGAAGCTGGATTTTAGTGCGCTCGGGGAGTGTCATGATCTGATCGACCATCTGATCGACGCTCTGGCGGCGGATCTCACGTCCGCATTTTGGGCAATGCGGGATGCCGATGCGTGCGTAGAGCAGTCTGAAATAGTCGTAAATCTCAGTGACTGTACCGACGGTGGAACGAGGGTTACGGTTGGTGGATTTCTGGTCGATGGAGATGGCGGGGGATAAGCCCTCGATCTTTTCGACGTTTGGTTTTTCCATCTGGCCTAGGAACTGGCGGGCGTAGGAGGATAGGGATTCCATGTAGCGACGCTGTCCTTCGGCATATATGGTGTCAAAGGCGAGGGAGGATTTGCCGGAGCCGGATAGGCCGGTAAATACGACGAGCTCGTCTCTTGGAATGTCTAGGTCGATGTGGCGGAGGTTGTGTTCACTGGCTCCGCGGATTTTTATATATTTTCTCTCTTTCATGGTAGTGCTCTTCCTTATTTTTGTGCATCCTCTAGCATCGCGCGCAGTGTGAGCATCTGATCACGCAGATCTGCTGCTGCCTCGAAGTTTAAATCTGCTGCCGCGCTTCGCATCTTTTTTTCCACCTCTTTTATGAGGCGGCAGAGCTCATCTCTGTTCATGGATTCCGGATCCTTAGCATAAGCATGCTGCTCGGATGCTACTTTTTTTGAAATGGCGATTAAGTCGCGGACGGATTTTTGGATGGTGGTAGGCGTGATGCCGTGCTTTTTATTATACGCCTGCTGGATGGCGCGGCGGCGCTTTGTCTCATCGATGGCGGCACGCATGGAATCGGTGATGCGGTCCGCATACATGATGACGTGTCCCTCGCTGTTTCGCGCAGCGCGGCCGATGGTCTGGATGAGCGAGGTCTCAGAACGAAGGAAGCCCTCCTTGTCCGCATCTAAGATGGCTACCAGCGTGATCTCCGGGATATCTAGCCCTTCTCTGAGCAGATTGATGCCGACTAAGACATCAAATACATCTAAGCGCAGGTCACGGATGATCTCGGCGCGCTCTAGTGTGTCGATGTCTGAGTGGAGATATTTGACGCGGATGCCGACCTCCTTCATATAGTCTGTAAGATCCTCTGCCATGCGCTTTGTGAGTGTGGTGATGAGTACCTTGTGGCCGCCTGCGAGCTCTGTATGGACTGCGCCGATGAGATCGTCGATCTGTCCTTCGACGGGGCGCACCTCGATGTCGGGATCGAGCAAGCCTGTGGGGCGGATGAGCTGCTGGGCGCGTAAAAGCTCATGGTTTGCTTCGTAATCTCCGGGTGTAGCGGAGACAAATAGCATCTGGTCTATCCTTTGCTCAAATTCCTCGAAGTTTAGCGGTCTGTTGTCGAGGGCCGAGGGCAGTCTAAAGCCGTAGTCAACCAGGGTAGTTTTTCGCGAGCGGTCGCCGGCATACATGCCCCGTACCTGGGGCAGCGTAATATGCGACTCATCGACGATGAGCAAAAAATCGTCCTTGAAGTAGTTCATGAGTGTGAGCGGTGTGGCACCTGCCGGCGCGCCGGAGAGATGTCTGGAGTAGTTTTCAATCCCACTGCAAAAGCCGGTCTCACGCAGCATCTCCACATCGAAGTTCGTGCGCTCCTCGATGCGCTGTGCTTCGAGAAGTTTGTCCTCGCTCCTAAAAAAACGCACCCGCTCGGCTAGCTCTGCTTCGATCGCATCACAGGCCTTTAGTATCTTTTCCTGCGGCACGACGTAGTGAGATGCCGGAAAGACGGCTATATGTGACAGACTCGCCTTTATCTCGCCGGTTAGCACATCTATCTCTGTGATTCTGTCGATCTCATCGCCGAAAAATTCGACGCGAATCGCACGATCGTCGCTGTTTGCCGGAAAGATCTCGACTACATCGCCATGCACCCGAAAGGTGCCGCGATGGAAGTCCATCTCGTTTCGCGTGTACTGTATGTCGACTAGTGCGCGCAGCACATCGTCCCTATCGATCTCCATCCCGGGGCGCAAGGATACCATCATGGAAAATAGATCCTCGGGGCTGCCGAGTCCATAGATGCAGGAGACGCTGGATACTACGATGACATCCCGCCGCTCCATGAGGGATGCCGTGGCAGATAGACGCAGTCTGTCGATCTCCTCGTTGATGGCGGAGTCTTTGGCGATATAGGTGTCGGTCTGCGGCACATAAGCCTCGGGCTGATAGTAATCGTAGTAGGAGACAAAATACTCTACCGCATTTTCGGGGAAAAATTCCTTGAACTCGCCGTAGAGCTGGGCTGCCAGGGTCTTGTTATGCGCTAGAATGAGGGTGGGCTTATTTAACTGCTGTATGATATTTGCCATGGTGAAGGTCTTGCCGGAGCCTGTGACACCGAGCAAGGTCTGAAATTGATTGCCCTCACGAAAGCCGTTTACAAGCTCTTCTATCGCCTGCGGCTGGTCACCTGTGGGGGCGTAGGGGGCATGTAGTTTGAAGTTCATAAATATTCCTTTATCCTCTCATTGACACACTCTCTTATGTTAAGTGCGATTTCCTTGGCTTTTGTTAAATTTAATCCAATCTTTTTTGCTACTGCAAGGATATCATCAAGTCCCGGATTTACTCCATTGCCATTTACTGTAGTAGCATGCTCCCCACCGATAGAATTGCTGTAGGTAAGGTCATAGGCTGGTGACAATTTCCAGCGATTTTCATTTTCATCATACAGATAGGTAAAATTCCTTGAATGGTCATCCCTGTTATGTGCATATACATTAAAGCACATCAGCCTATACAATCTCTCGCACTCTTCCATTGATTTAGTTAATTTAAGTGTAAGCTGCATCAGAATATTGTAATCAAGATTTGGAATCCTGTGTGAGGTTTCCAGAAGTCCCGATGCGGACACCATATGAATCCTGTCGTTTTTTCCATCACCAGTACGGTCAAACCTCTTCGTTCCAAAATATCCTTTGCATCTGCCAGAAGGAAATAATCTGACTTTTTCCATGTCTATTTTGCATTCTCTGGCGCACATTGCATAGTCGTATTCCTGTTTCCCTATATCCTTGCTGTCATAAGAGGTAGGAAATTTAATAATCCAGTTTTGGTCTTCTACTTTTGTAAGTATCTTTGGTCTGGCTCCACCAGAAGAGCCTCCTTTTGAAAATAAGAAATCCAGATTATCACAGGTCTCTGTGTTTAATATTTTTTCACATTCTATTGCTATTTCATCTAGTGATTTTTCATCCTGATTCTTTTTCATTGTTATGGCAGGATAATAGGTCAAAGCTCCCATTCCTGAATTTCCCACTATCGCAAGTCTATCAAGGCTTCCTATTTTATGTGGATTTATACCATTTTTCTGCATGAGCCTGTCAACCAGCAATCTGCCCCATCCATCCGGCAGACTATCCGCAAAAACACCAAATATCCCCTCAAATGGGTCAAGCTTTGGCATAAACACTTTCTTTTCCAGCGGAAGTGAAAATGGACTTATAGAAAATCCATCCGCAAGCCAGTCCTTATCATACTCAAAGGCTGCCAGACGATTCTCATATAAAGCCATGGTTCCTACACTTCTATCGTGATAAAAGACCTCCAGCTTATTTAGTCTGTTCACTAATTACCTCCTCGATAGACGTAAACGGTACATCATCAAATAAATCCAGAAGCTCATCCTCTACCCCAAGAGCTATTGCAATTTTTGATAATGACTGCAAAGAAATCTCTCCGCTTTGTTCAAATCTTTTTACCGAACCAAGGCTTACACCCGACCTCAATGCCAATTCCTTCTGGCTTATTTTCTTTCTCTTGCGCAGGCGTATTATCTTTCCCGCAATCTCATTATTTATTTCTGACCATGTTTTTTGATATAAATTAATCATGCTAATATATTATCCCTTTTTGACATTTTTATCAAGTTGAAGATAATATATTAGCCCAAAGGATTGTAGGAAAATATACACTCCGGCAAAAAAGAGAGTTTCGTTGGCGAAACTCTCTATCTCGTATAGTTGATATATTTTTTTGCATGTCTTGCCTTGTTCCAGCTATGTGTCTTTGCCAGCTGTGACTGGGTACGGTAAAAATAGGTCTGCATGACGGAGCCGTTCGAGCCACGATCAGGAACTGGATCGTCCCAGGTGACATCGATGTAGCGGTAGTCTTTTCCGTCACGAATGTAATTCCAAGCATGGGAGGCACCGCCGGCACTGCCTGATACCGCGATGGAGCGAACGCCGGCACGCTTTGCGAGCAGATTAAAGGCTGCCGCATAGCCCTGACAGACGGCTGAATCGTCGACAAGACAGCCGTAGGCTGTATAGGCATCATCATAGCCTTTCGTGCTGACATCTTCATCATAGACGCAATAGCGCACGAGATAGTCATGGAGGATGCTAAGCTTTTCTTTATTTGACATGCCATCCTCTATGAGCCTCTCGACGATAATATCTGCCGCAGCATTCGCCAGCTTCATTCTATCTGTGATCTGGGATTTGCTCATGCTGCCGGTCTTGTAGCCGAAGGTACCGTCTTCACTCTTCCAGATGCGAAGATCGTAGTTGTACTCGGGATGATGCTGGAGTGCAAGCCGAAAGGTATCATAGTAGAGTGCATTTTCCGCATAAAAGGCGGTAGTATAATCACGATTTTTGAGCGCCTTGACTGCCTGCTTGTAGGCTGCCTTTTCTGATCTTACGATCTTGACCTTTTTTACATAGCTCGGTGAGATGTCAAATTCATAGGTGACGCTAGAGCGATTGCCGGCGATCACATAGGTGTAGCTAAAGCCTGAGAGTGCTCTGCTATGTGATAGGGCTGAGGCAGATAACAGCTCGTAGAGCTCCTCTGCATAGCTTTGTGCCTCTGCCTTGGCTACGGACTGGCTGGTGGAAAAGGTACGGGCGATAGTGAGCTCTAGCTGTGTATCGCCGTCCTCGAAGGCTCGGTCCATCTCGGCGCGTATCTGTGCCTTTGATGATACTACGGTGGCCTCGGTCGGCACCGCTATCATCATCACCAGGGCACAGAGAACCAAAAAGAAGCCGCCTAAACTTTTTTTGATGCTTTTTTTCATAGGATACTCCAATCAGGCCTGTCTTCCACAGCACTGCTTGTATTTTTTGCCGCTTCCGCAGGGACAGGGATCGTTTGGATAGACTTTTTTGACTTCGCGCTTTTTGGGTGCGGCTGCGAGGGAGTCGTCCTTGTTCGTGCCTGTCACCTTGGCTACCTGCTCACGCTCGACCTTTTGCTCGACCTTTATATGGAAGAGCATACGAAGCGTATCCTCGGTGATGGCTGCAGTCATCTCATCAAACATCTCGAAGCCTGCGAGCTTGTACTCTACTAAAGGATCTCTCTGTGCGAAGGACTGCAGGCCGATGCCCTGGCGCAGCTGATCCATATCGTCAATATGTGCCATCCACTTGCGGTCGATGGTTTTTAATAATACGACGCGCTCGAGCTCGCGCACTGCCTCTGGCTCGGGGAATTCTGCTTCTTTTAGCTCGTAGAGCTTGACGGCACGCTCTTTTAGCTCGTGCTTTAGCTCCTTTGTGTTTTTGAAGGCTGATATGTCTTCTGAGGTCACAGCTTCCATCGGAATGACCGGGAGGATGAGCTGGTTTAGCTCTGAAACGTCCCATTCCTCTGCGGGAACATCGTCTGAGATGCAGTTGTCTACCGCGCTCTCGACGAAATCGGTCATCATCTTGTAAATGGCATCCCGCATGCTCTCGCCGTTTAGTACGCGGGCGCGCTCCTCGTAGATGATCTCACGCTGGTCGTTGTTGACCTGATCATAATCGAGCAGGCTCTTACGAATACCGAAGTTGTTGCTCTCGATCTTCATCTGTGCCTTTTCGATGGCTTTTGTGAGCATCTTGTGCTGGATCTCTTCGCCCTCGGGCACGCCGAGTGCATTGAACATGCTCATGAGCTTCTCGGAGCCGAACAGACGCATGAGGTCGTCCTCTAGTGAGATGTAGAATTTGGACTCACCTGGATCGCCCTGTCGTCCTGAGCGGCCTCGCAGCTGGTTGTCGATACGGCGTGATTCATGACGCTCGGTACCGATGATCTTTAGTCCACCGGCGGCTACGGATTCGGGATCGAGCTTGATGTCGGTACCACGTCCTGCCATGTTGGTGGCGATGGTTACGGTGCCATGCTCTCCGGCGTGTGAGACGATCTCTGCCTCCATCTCATGAAATTTGGCGTTTAGCACCTGGTGCTTTATGCCTTCTCTGCCGAGCATCTTTGATAGCATCTCGGAGGTCTCGATGGTGATGGTGCCGACGAGCACGGGCTGTCCTTTTTCGTGGGATGCTTTGATGTCCTCGACAACGGCATGGAATTTTTCTTTTTTGGTTTTGTATACTGCGTCCTGATGGTCGATACGGATGACGGGCATATTGGTCGGGATCTCGACAACATCCATGCCGTAGATGTCACGGAATTCCTTTTCCTCGGTGAGTGCCGTACCGGTCATGCCGGATTTTTTCTCGAATTTATTGAAAAAGTTCTGGAAGGTGATGGTGGCGAGTGTCCTGCTCTCACGCTTTACCTTTACATGCTCTTTTGCTTCGATTGCCTGATGGAGTCCGTCGGAATAGCGGCGTCCGGGCATGATACGTCCGGTGAACTCATCGACGATGAGCACTTCGTCGTCTTTTACGACGTAGTCCTTGTCGCGGAACATGAGATTATGCGCACGCAGGGCTAAAATGATGTTGTGCTGGATCTCTAGGTTCTCTGCATCGGCTAGATTGTCGAGCTTGAAGAACTGCTCTACCTTGGCTACGCCCTGCTCGGTTAGATTGACGACCTTGTCCTTTTCATTTACGATGAAGTCGCCGGTCTCCTCGATCTCCACGCCCATGAGAGCGTCCATTTTGTTGAATTCGCCGCTGGCTTCACCGCGCTGCATCTGGCCTGCTAGAATGTCACAGGCTTCATAAAGCCGCGTGGATTTGCCACTCTGTCCGGAGATGATGAGCGGGGTTCTGGCCTCGTCGATCAATACGGAATCGACCTCGTCGATGATGACGTAGTGGAGTCCGCGCTGTACGAGCTGCTCCTTGTAGATGACCATGTTGTCACGCAGATAGTCGAAGCCGAGCTCGTTGTTCGTGATATAGGTGATGTCGCAGTTGTACATCTCTCTGCGCTCGTCGTTGTCCATGCTGTTTAGGACGCAGCCTACCTTTAGACCTAAAAATTCGTGAACCTGTCCCATCTCATCGGCATCACGCTTGGCCAGATAGTCGTTGACCGTGACGATGCAGACGCCTTTGCCCTCCAGGGCATTTAGGTAAGCGGGCAGGGTGGCTACGAGTGTCTTTCCTTCACCGGTACGCATCTCGGCGATACGTCCCTGGTGGAGGATGATGCCACCGATGAGCTGTACTCTGTAATGCTCCATGCCGAGCACTCGAAGGGCTGCCTCACGAACGACTGCGTAGGCTTCTACGAGCAGATCGTCTAAGGTCTCGCCGGCAGCCAGTCGCTCCTTGAATTCCTTTGTTTTGTCGGCGAGCTGCTCGTCACTTAGGCTCTGCATCTGCGGCCGCAGGGCATCGATTTTATCGACTAATGGCATGATACGCTTGATTTCGCGCTCGCTGTGGGTTCCAAACATTTTCTCTACGAGATTCATATTTTGCTCCTATCTATTGTAATCGGTTCACACTCTTATGAATGCGGTAGGTTTCCTATAGACGTTAACTGTTACATTCTACCACGGTTGGTGGATTTTCACAAGTAGCGAGGTGTGAACCTTTTGTAAACGTTTTCGATGTGTGACGGTATAAATTTGGTCGCATATTGGCTGCGGACGCAGCTGAGGTCGCACACATGGGTTCTTGAAGTGCTGCGAGGCGACGGTACACATTTGACTGCTCCGTTGCCGGGCGGTGTCTCGCTG
>CAVBEI010000039.1:0-11953 GCA_963594555.1 Lachnospiraceae bacterium
CCCACAACTACAGCTTAGGAGGCTATTGTTATATCCATTTAACTAAGGGAACAAAGCTGTTTGAAGTAACCTGCAAACAGCTTTATTTTATCGATTTTGTGATATTATGTCAAGCCTCGCTCGTAATTCAAAATTTTACAATTCCCTGCATCCAGATCCTGCCCTTAAACCTGCGGCCGACCTGTGGTACGCCTAGCAAATCCTCTTCATTGATACATATATCGTAGATAATATCCTTTGAATTCACGGTCAGGATGATCATATTTTCCCCGGTAACCATATTTTTAGAATGACCGAGATCTAAGATCTCACCGATCACTGAATAACGGTCACTTTCCACACCGTAGGGCATGATGCTCGATTCCACGATCGAAAGCATATCCTCAGATGCAATGCGCCCTGAAAGCATGGAATATGTATCCATCTCTTCTACCGTCAGGCTATCAATCGCTTCCTCATCACCATCCTTGGCAGCTGAGAGAAGATTTGTCCTTTTTTTCAAACGGCGAATACGGTTTTTCTTGCTCTCATCGAACTGCTCAACCGGCAATATAATACATCCCTCGGTTGATAACGCAGATAGAACTGTTGTTCCCGTTTCAGCAGTCTTGTGTCCATTCGTATGCTTAAAAAAATCACTGATATTTTGCAGATAGTAAATCAATGTAATACCGAGTCGCATATCATCGCAGATCGCAGCATACGAATGCTTGTCTGCATGACGCTCGACTTCGATTTGCTCCTGTGTACTGTCATAGCTTCCACGAAAATAAGGATAAAAATATTCCACATGAAAGCATTTATCCTGATAGTTTCCGCACACGGCCAAACCGGTACGATAACCGAACTCCTTTTTTAACTCAACAAAGGTCTCTCCATCCGGCTTTTGATAAGAGCTTCTCATATCAGGCGCATCAATCGTCATCTGCAGATACGGAAAAACCTCTGCATCCCTAGTTATTTTACTAAATCCAACGCTTCTTAAAAAGCTATGCATATATTACCTCTACTTGTATGCCTTTGCCATTTCCAGTGCTTCCTTTTCCTCTTCCGATAAAAGAATCACACAATTTCCTGCAATAATTTCCTTAATATAAGTATAGCAGCCTTCTCGACTATGCATGGCATTGATGATAAACCCATCGTTTCTCTCATTTAACAGGCACAACGAAAAACTCAGCTTACCGCCCATCTCCTGAAACGCATCATATTTGACCATTCCAACCTTTTGAAATGTCAGCTTAATCTGGTCCGTAAGCAACGAAATATTCTTTTTATTCTCCTGATTCGACACGATCAATCCATCAATCGCATCCAAACGATCCGCAATAGTCTGCTCCAGTGTCCTGGCATCTGCTCCACCCATAAAGGTCTGATACTTCTTTTTTAGCTTCGAAATCGACACCAGATTAACGATCATGATAATAAACATAATGAGAAAAAGCAATGCCGCGATTGAACAGCCAAGCATCACATATTCTATGTTTTCCTGCAAAATATCTGCAAGCTCTGTAAAAAAACTCATTCTTTCACCTCTTTACTGCTCACCCTTCAAGCTACGAAACAGATCAATCATATGATCCAGCTCATCCGGAGAATAATACTCTATCTCTATCCTTCCTTTTTTCATATCCTTTGAGACAATAGAAACCTTTGTGCCAAGGATTCCCTTTAACTGCTCCTCAAGATCATGATAGATCACCTGCAGCTGCTCATTCGAAGGATCTGGCTTCGCCGGCTGCTTTTCTTCATCCTTTTTCTCCTTTTGGAGCTTCTTGACGAGCTTTTCCACCTCACGCACACTCATTTTTTCATCAAAAATGCGCTGTGCCAGAGCATACTGTTCCTCAGAATTCTCTATCGCCAGCAGTGCCCTCGCATGACCGGTAGAGAGCATATCATCAATCAGCATCTGCTGTACCTTTTCATTCAGTTTTAACAAACGCATGGAATTGGTCACAGCGGTACGACTCTTTGATACTCTCTCTGCAACCTCGTCCTGTTTTAGCTTAAACTCCGTAAGCAGCTTTTTATAAGCTAGTGCTTCCTCGATCGGATTTAGATCCTCTCTCTGAATATTTTCGATCAGGGAAATCTCCATAATCTCCTGCTCGGTATAATTTTTTATAATGACCGGTACTTCTTTTAATCCAGCCATCTTTGCTGCACGCCAACGACGCTCGCCGGCAATAATCTCATAATATGTCTTTCGATCCTGTACGATCAAAGGTTGAATCACACCAAACTGCTTGATAGATTCTGATAATTCCAGCAATGCGTCCTCATCAAAATTCTTTCTTGGCTGCTCCCGATTTGGCTCAACCTTATTGATATCCATTAAAGTATCAGGCTTTTCTGCCTGTGTCTGTTCCTTTGCTGTTTTTCCGATTTTATCCGGGATCATGGAATCCAGTCCTTTTCCAAGTCCACCCTTTCTTGCTGCCATAGCCTTCTTCCCTTTCTACATAGTTATTTAACATTCATATCCGGCTCAATATCATTTGCGATCACTTCCTGTGCCAGCTGACGATAGCTTTCTGCACCGCTGGACTTTGAATCATACAGATTAATCGGCAGACCATGACTCGGTGCCTCAGCCAGACGGATATTTCTCGGAATCACCGTATTATATACGGTCGCATCGATGTTTTCCTTTACATTTTCTACAACCTGCGTAGATAAATTCGTTCTCGAATCATACATCGTAAATACGACGCCTTCCATCTTCAGCTTTGGATTCAGACGATCCTGTACCAGATTGATCGTATACATAAGCTGGCTCAATCCCTCCAGCGCATAATACTCACACTGAATCGGAACCAATACCGTATTTGCAGTCGTCATAGCATTAACCGTCAGCATATTCAGAGACGGAGGACAGTCAATGATAATATACTCGAATTCCTCCTGTACATAGTCGATTGCATCCCGCAATGTATATTCCTTATTTTCGATATCCAAAAGTTCGATCTCTGCACCAGCCAGATTTACATTAGATGGAAGTAAATACAGATTTTCAATATCTGTACAAACCATAGCTTCCTTTGCTGTACATTCATCCAGTATCAGCTCATATACCGTATTCTCTAATCCGGTTTTATCTACACCTAATCCACTGGTTGTATTTCCCTGTGGATCCAGATCGATGACTAGAACCTTTTTTCCTGCCTCTGCCAGACAGGCAGATAAATTGATTGAGGTAGTCGTCTTACCGACGCCTCCCTTTTGATTTGCAATAGCAATTATTCTTCCCATTTAATTTCTCCGTTACTCATTTTTTTGTACCGCTCAATTATAGCACGGCATAGATGAGTTTTCTAGTGTAGACTTGATAATTTTGCGCATGTGCCGACTAGTTAAAAATGTTTCACGTGAAACAATACATTATCATGTGTCGAATATAAATAATAAATACTAAATCTTGTTTTTATACTCCAAAATATAGAAATGTTTCACGTGAAACGTTATTATTTACAGCCTTAAAAATCTAAAAACTCAGTTGTATAAAAAGATATATAAGGTTATAATGTAACTATTCAGTAGTGAAGTTTCGATAAATAGTCAAAGGAGGACTTTGTATGAATAAAAAAATAAAACACTTAATTGGTTTCGTAGGTATGACAGCTGCTGCCATGTACGGTTTTAATAATATCATCAACTTTACCGTAAACAAGCATCGCATCACGCAATCAGAAAACGAAAATTATTATGTATGGCGAAACGGCACTATTTTTTACAGAAAACAAGGAACCGGCTCACCTATACTGTTGATCCACGACCTGAACCCGCTTGCATCCTCCTATGAATGGAGTAAAATGATTCAAAAGCTTTCACGCACACATACTGTATATGCGATTGACCTGTTAGGCTGTGGTAAATCAGACAAACCAAGAATATCATATGTGAACTACCTGTATGTGCAACTCGTGAATGATTTTATTGAACACATCATTCAGCAGAAAACCGATATATTAGTTACCGGTGAATCCTTCACCTTTGCCGTGATGGCTGCTCGCATGAATCCGGAAAATATCGGAACGATCACAGCAATCAACCCGAGCGATACTACAGAAAATGTTCAACAGCCGACCAAGTGTGGACTGCTGCTAAAGCATCTATACGAGCTGCCTATTCTCGGTACCTTCGTATACAATATAGTTGCAAACAAAAAGATGATTCAAAAAGAATTTGCTGAATATTACTACTGTGATGAAGCTGGTGTTCCGGATCAATTACCTGCGATCTATCATGAGATGGCACATCTGCAGGGAAGCAACGGAAAATACCTATATGCGAGTATGCTGGGAAATTATACAAATATAAACATCATTCACGCATTAAAGCTGATTGATCAAAGGATTCATATCATCATCACAGATGCAGCCAGCGATGAAGTGATGGATTATGTAAAATATAACGATGATCTCACAATCGATCGCATTGAGAATGCAGGTTATCTCCCGCAGCTTGAGGTTCCGGATAAGGTATTACAGCTAGTGTAGCGGCTGCTTCGTAGGTATACCTGATCTTCTCGGATAAGCCTTTGGTGTTTTCTTATTTTTGGAGATGATGACAAAGCTGCGATGCAGCGAGGTACCGGCAAGCTGAAAAGGAATCACTGAATCGAGCTGACCGCCCAACAAAAAGATAGCTTTTTTTGCAGCGGCCAGCTCTTCTTTAATATCTCCTGATTTATAGGAGATAAATGCTCCGTCTATTTTCACAAAAGGCAGGCAATATTCACTTAGGCTGGATAAATTCGCCACCGCACGGGAAACACAATAATCGAACTGCTCACGGTAATCTGGTTCACGAGCCAGATCCTCGGCTCTTCCATGCACAGTTTCAATATCAGTAAGTCCAAGAGCCGCAATCACTTCATTTAAAAATAAAATCCGTTTATTCAGAGAATCCGCCAATGTCATCTTCAGATTAGGAAATAAGATCTTTAGCGGTATTCCCGGAAATCCTGCTCCGGTTCCCAGATCTAATACACGTGCAGCTTTTGGTAGATCTATAAAATGAGCCAAAGAAACACTATCTAAAAAATGTTTATCTAACACATCATCAAAATCCGTGATCGCAGTCAGATTCATAACCTTATTTTTTTCAATCAAAAGCTCATAATAATCGACAAACTGATCCCGCTGCTGAGTGGAAAATGGAATGTCCCATTGCTTCAATATATCTTCTAATTTTGTAAAATCGTACTTCATAACCGCTCCTGTTACACAATGATATTCAGATCAATACTCAGATCATTTTACACCAAGGTATACGAGCAAAACCGAAATATCTGCCGGCGATACACCTTGTATACGGGATGCCTGCCCGATTGATAAAGGCTTTAGCTTGTTTAACTTTTGTCTGGCTTCTATACGAAGTCCACTAATCTTCTCATAATCAAGCTCAGGAGAGAGCTTTTTATTTTCTAAGCGTTTGAATTCTGCGACCTGCTTAAACTGTCTAGTGATATATCCGTCATATTTGATATTGATATTTACCTGTTCCCGTATCTCTGAATGTAAATCAGGTCTATCAGGATCCAGAGGAGCAACAGCATCATAATCGAGCTCCGGTCTTCGAATCAACTCAGTGAGTGATACACCTGTAGTCAGAGGCACGCTGCCATGCTCAGACAAAAACTCCTGTACCAGTTTGTTTGCACCGACGATCACATGAGACACACGCTCGATTTCCTGTGCAATCAGCTTTTTCTTGAGCTGAACCCAATCCTTACGCTTTTCTGATATAAGCCCTACCTCGTATCCCTTTTCCGTCAAGCGAAGATCTGCATTATCCTGTCGAAGCAGCAGACGATATTCTGCACGCGATGTCATCATACGATACGGCTCTACATTTTCCTTCGTGACTAAATCATCGATCAGCACACCGATATAGGCTTCACTGCGATCTAATATGAGCGGATCGCGACCAAGCAGCTCCATCGCAGCATTGATACCGGCGATGATTCCCTGAGCTGCAGCCTCTTCATAGCCGGAGCTTCCATTAGCTTGTCCGGCACTAAACAATCCTTTAATCTTTTTAAATTCAAGCGTCGGATACAGCTGGTTTGGATCAAAGCAATCATATTCAATCGCATAAGCATTCCTGGTAATTTTACAATGCTCAAGTCCCGGAACAGTACGATACATTGCATATTGTACATCCTCCGGAAGAGACGAGGACATACCTGAAATATACATCTCATTCGTATGAATGCCCTCCGGCTCTACAAACAGCTGATGTCTGTTTTTATCTGCAAACTTCACGACCTTATCCTCGATAGACGGACAATACCTAGGTCCTATTCCATCAATCACACCGGAATATAGAGGAGAACGATTCAGGTTCGCACGGATAATCTCATGCGTCTGTTCATTCGTATAAGTCAGATAGCAGGACACCTGCTCCTTTTGAATAGATTCCGGATCCGTCGTAAAGGAAAAAGGAACGATACGTTCATCACCACGCTGCTCTGTCATTTTTGAAAAATCAATCGATTTTCTATCAATACGGGCAGGCGTTCCTGTCTTAAAACGACGCACCTCAATTCCATGCTCGATGAGTGACTGCGTCAAATGATTTGCAGCCTGCAGTCCGTTCGGACCTGTATATGTTACGACATCACCATATAGACAACGTGCTTTTAGATAAACACCAGTGCATAAAATAGCCGCTCTACAATGATATATAGCGGAAGATATTGTCTTTACTCCGCACAAAATACCGTCATTTACGATAATTTCAGATACCTCAGCCTGTCGAATCGTCAGATGCTCCTGGTTTTGCATGGTTTGACGCATCTCTCTGGAATAATCTGATTTATCCGCTTGTGCACGAAGTGAATGAACAGCCGGACCCTTTGAGCGATTTAGCATCTTCGACTGGATAAACGTCTTATCAATATTGATGCCCATCTCTCCGCCGAGCGCATCGATCTCACGCACGAGATGTCCTTTTGAGCTGCCTCCGATATTTGGATTGCACGGCATCATAGCGATGCTGTCCACACTCACCGTAAACACAATCGTCTCAAGACCTAGTCTGGCACAGGCAAGCGCTGCCTCACAGCCGGCGTGTCCTGCTCCGATCACACACACATCATAGGTTTCTTCTACATAAGCCATTGCTCTATCCTACTTTCCCATACAAAATTCGCTAAAAATACGATCTGCCAGATCATCAGAAATCGATTCACCGATGATAAGGCCGAGCTGTTCATAAGCATGCAGCAAATCCACCGTATAAAAATCCTCCGGCACCATTTGCTCGATACTTAGCTTAACCAGACGAAGACTATCCAACGCCTCGATAAAGCACTGTTTTTGTCTTAGATTGGTAATATAGATCTCATTATTATAGGTGACTTCTCCGTGTAAAAACATCGATTTGATCTGCTCGGTCAGCTCACTTACTCCATCCCCGTATTTAGCAGAGCATACGATAACAGGAGCCTTAAGCCTATCCTCTAGCTGCTCCTTAGAGGTTACTGCATCTAAATCGCATTTATTTAACAATACGATCACCTTTTTATCCTGAATCAGTGAAAAAATCTCCTCGTCCTCTTCATCCACATTCTGTGAGGAATCGATCACATGCAGCACAAGATCTGCCTCCTCCAGGGAACGCTTTGCCCGTTCGACACCGATTTTTTCTATTGTATCTATTGTATTACGAATACCGGCAGTATCGGTAATGTGCAATACAATTCCATCCAGATTATAGTCCTTTTCCAGAATATCGCGCGTCGTTCCTGCCACATCTGTCACTATCGCATAATCCGTCCCAAGCAGCATATTCATAAGAGAGGATTTACCGGCATTTGGTTTTCCGACAATCACGGTTTTTAGTCCCTCTGATAAAACTCTGCCATTATCAGAATTTTTAAGTAAACGCTCAATCGTATCTATCAAATGCTCAACCTTTATAGATAGGCTCTCTCGATAACCCTCCAGCTCATAATGCTCCGGATCATCAAGCGCCGCTTCGATATAAGCAGTCTCGTGCATGATTAAGTCGCGAAGCTTAATCACCTGATCCTTTAATGCGCCATGAAGCTGCTTCATAGAGCTGTCTAGGGCAAACTGATTCTGCGCATTAATAACCTCCATCACAGACTCTGCCTGTGAGAGATCTATTCGTCCATTTAAAAATGCACGCTTTGTAAATTCACCAGGCTCAGCAGGTCTGGCCCCTGCCTCCAGTAAAAGCTTCATAATACTTTTTACGACAAAAGGACCACTGTGACAATCAATCTCTACCACATTCTCAGCCGTATAGCTATGCGGCGCACGCATCAAAAGCACCAAAACCTCATCTACAATACGATCACTAGAATCTACGATATGACCATAATGCATCGTATAGGTCTTTTGCTCGCTTAGCTTTTTTCCTTTTTTTGATTGAAAGATGGAATCCACAATCGCAATAGCATGTGTACCGCTGACACGGATCACACTGATACCGCCACCCATGCCACTGGCATTTGCAAATATGGTATCTGAATAAAACTCACGCTGTAACATATATATTCTATCCTTTTGATTAGATGAAAAAAAACAGGCAAGTGCAAATCACACTTACCTGTTATCATAGCATAGATTATTGCTTTTTTAAAGTAACAACCACATGACGATACGGCTCCTCGCCCTCGCTATGTGTGGACACATATTTATCATTCTGTAATGTTGAATGAATCACGCGTCGCTCAAAGGGATTCATCGGCTCTAAGGAAACCGGACGTCTCGTACGCTTTACCTTATAGGCGATATTTTTTGCCAGATTTTCCAGTGTCTCTTTTCTTCTCTTGCGATAATCCTCTGTATCGAGCTTTACCTTTACATAGCCTTCGGATTTTTTGTTTATCGCAAGATTTGTCAGATACTGCAGCGAATCGAGCGTCTGACCACGCTTTCCGATCAGCATACCCATCTC
This sequence comes from Lachnospiraceae bacterium, assembly GCA_963594555.1. Taxonomy (GTDB): domain Bacteria; phylum Bacillota; class Clostridia; order Lachnospirales; family Lachnospiraceae; genus W0P33-017. Next base: position 8,938 of record CAVBEI010000039.1, read on the forward strand.
AGGTCCCTTAAACTCTACATCGATTGTCTTGTTTTCAGCATCAACTGTAGTGAGGATTTCAACCTCGAGCTCCATAGCTGCAAAAACCTTGGATAGAAAGCTCAAAATCTCAGCCTCTAATGCAGTATAATCAACAGGAGCAGAAGGCTTTTCATGCTTTTCCTTTACAGGAGCAGGAGTCTTTTTCTGCTTTACTTCCTTTACTTCCTTTACCGGCTCATCCTCTTTTACTTCTTCTTTTACTATCTCAACGTCCTTTTTCTCGGTAACAGCAACCTTCTTGCGTGCCTTTATCACAGCATCCTTTCTGTTAATTCCTAAAAATCCGTTGCTGCCCTTCTCAATCACCTCATAGTCGAGCTGATCGCTTGTCACACCAAGCTGTACCAATGCATCTGTGATCGCATCATCGATTGTTTTTGCTTTTACTTCAATATAATCCATGTTGCTCATCTCCCTATTTATTATTCTTTTCGTTAAACTCTTTAACTAGATTTGCCTTTGCAGTCAGACTATTCGGATTTACTGCCTTTGCCTTTTGTGCAGTCTCATAAGCCTTCTGCAGCTTTGCATTTTTCTCCTCTGTTGAAACAGTATTGCTTAAATTTGTCTCACGCTTCGTGCTCATGCTGGCTGCCTGATAGATCTGGCTCTGATAAACGCCCATTTTCTTGCGGCGCTTCTCTGCCTTCTTTTCTGCACGCTCCTTGTTCGCTTCGATGACTTTATCCACATCTAGCTTCTCAAAATGTTTATTGATCACAAACTGCTGCACACCACGTACCAGCGCACTTGCGATCCAGTAGATACCGAGTCCGACCGGAACAGTAAAACAAAATACCAAAGAAAACAAAGGCATTGTACGGTTCATCGTCTTCATCTGCTGTGCCATCTGGTCATTCGCCTGTGTATCAGCCTGCGGCATCAGCTTGATGTTAAGCACCTGCGACAGATAAGAAAACAGAGGAATCAAGATCGCAGCAAAAATCATCAGATAATCTCCTGCCTTGAATGAGGAGGTGATGATATTTAACGGCGTGTTTGAAATATTCAGGCCTAAAAAATAATTTAAATGATTGAGCTGTGTCTGTACACCGGCTATCGTGTCGACCAGAGAAGGAAAGCTGTTTCTTAATGTATCCCATCCGGCTACATTCATGCTATATAATGCATCGACGATAAAGTTCGCCGCATTACTTCCGGTAAAATCAACATCCTTGATATTGAGCTTTAAGGTCTCAACGAGAGTATTCATCGTATCAGCATATCCGCTCGTTCCCATGATGCCCTCTACAAGCGGTGTAAATACGTTCTTTACACTCGTAACATATGCCGGAACATTATAAAATACTCGGTACAAAGCAAATAATATCGGCATCTGAATCAATAGCTGCACACAGCTGCCGGTCGGGGAAACACCGTATTTGTCATAGACCATCTGTGTCTCCTCAGTCATCTTCATCTGAGCTTCCTGTGTCTTTTTTCCCTGATATTTTTTCTTGATCTCCTCAAGCTCGGGATTCATCAGCTTTGTCATAACCGAGAACTTCTGCTGCTTATAGGTCAGCGGAAGTAAACAGGTGTAGATCATGATCGTAAACACAATGATAGACAAGCTGATATTTTCAAAGCCCAGCTTAGAAAGCAGCAGATAGACCTCATTCATAATCCAGCCAAGTACTTTGGCAATCGGTCCTAGAATCGCACCATCATACTGCGTTAAGATAATTTGTGTCAATGATTTTTCCTCCTAGAGTTGCGGTACATATTCCCGATAGATATACGCTTAAATTCATCGGGAACAGGATCGTATCCCCCCTTAGAAAAAGGATTGCACCGCAAGATCCGATAGGCTGCCAGGACGCTGCCCCTAAATGCTCCATGCTTTTTAATAGCCTCGAGCCCATAGGCTGAACAGCTCGGATAATACGGACACTTCGTTCCTTTATAGGGAGATATATTTTTCTGATAAAATTTAATCATCCAAATGAGTATTCTTTTCATCTTTTTTGATTATATGGTGAAGATTTGCAAGATGGAGCAGCGAACTCTCCACCTGATAATAGGAAATGTCCTTTGCGGACACTCTTGCAATGACTACCACATCCAAACCACTATTAAATGTGTCTTCGTGTAATCGATACACCTCTCGTATGAGTCTGGTGAGATGGTGTCTTACTACGCTGTTTCCAACCTTTTTACTGACAGAGATACCCAGACGATTACGCTCTGTCTCATTTTTACGCACATACATCACAAAATACCTGTTTGCATAGGATCTTCCGGTTCGATACACAATCTGAAAATCCCGATTTTTCTTCAATGATTCTGAAAACCTCATGTACGTAACCTCATAAATTCACAACTGTTCAGCATACTCACAGTCACGAATTTTTCTAAATAAAAGAAGAAAGACCACAAAATATGTGGCCCTGCATTCATCAAACTACGCTGATAATTTCTTTCTTCCTTTTAATCTTCTTGCAGCTAATACCTTGCGTCCGCCTGCAGAACTCATTCTTTTACGAAAACCGTGAACCTTAGATCTCTGTCTCTTCTTCGGCTGAAATGTCATCTTCATATGTGCACACCTCCTTTTCAATTGATAAAAGCGTCGCCTATGATTATACCAAAAAAATGCAAAAAGTCAACTGAATTTTATTCACTGATGTATCCACATATATAAACATGAGTTAACTTTTCCGGACAGTTAAAATCAAATATATCCACAATAATGTGAATAAGTAGTTGATAACTATGTTTGTAATACAATCTTTATTTTTGATTGAAAAAAAAGCTTATTTAGTTTATTATAGTAGATAAGTGCGCGGTATTATAATACCCATCTGAGTAAAATAAAGGGAAACGGTTGCGACATGGAAATTATTGAAGAAAAATGGGAAGAAATATTACTAACATTTAAATCTGAATTCAAGCTTACTGATGTTGCATTTCGTTCATGGATTGCTCCGTTAAAGATCGATCACATCGAAAATGATGTGATCTATATTATCTG
>CAVBEI010000040.1:0-11902 GCA_963594555.1 Lachnospiraceae bacterium
CGGTACATGAAAAGCAGATATGCATTTTTCAGCACAAATACACAAATCAGTACGACCAACAATAGCTCTATGTAGTGTCTCTGCTGCGTGATATGAAACAGCTCACAAATCACCTTCACATAGGCCGGATCCTTCCATGTATCGGAATTCATGATCGCCGTGATGACCGGCAGCATGAGTGACACCGATAGCGATTCCATGACGCCACCGATGAGCATCATGACGCCCAGCAACAGGATCTGGTGCTGCTGGCGAGATGCAAATACGGAAAATAGTTTTTTCGTTACTCGAATCATAACTTGTCCTTAGTCAAAATTATAAGAAAAGAGTCGCTCCATAAACGCGACATATTTCGCCATATTTATCTGTGGGTCAAAATTCGCGTCCGCGAAGGCGAGTGCTCCTGCCCGGTAATGCGCCTTGCCATTCTCTAGCACGAGCCTAACCCGTGCGAGATAGTCCTCCATGTCTCCGTCAGCTGCCAGCGCACCGCGATCCTTTGCGACAAGCTCCCTACAGGCGGTGTTTGCGTAAGCGACGACCGGTGTTCCACAGCAGAGTGCCTCGGCAGTCGTCTTTCCGAAGGTCTCCATCCTAGACGGATTTAAAAAAACATCTGCTGCAGCATAGAGTGCTGCCAGCCTGTCCATATCATGGATCGTACCGAGCAGATGTATGTTAGCTCCATCAGCCAGCCCCTCGCAAGGCTGTCCTACTATGAAAAGTTCGAGACGCGGCATGGCACGAGCTACCTCTGCGAGCTCACGCGCGCCTTTTTCCTCACTCCAGCCCGATGCTACAGCAAGTGCGATCTGTCTTCCGCGAAATGGTTCATACTCTGCCGGTGCGCCATCTCTCGGATAAAATATACTTCGATCGATCCAGTTGTAGATCGTCGTCGTCAACGCACCCGATAGGATCGAGTCTATCGCATCCTCCTCCACCCAATGGGACACTGCAATCACAGCCTTTTTATCCAGTGAGTCGTACCAACAACTTTTGTCACGTAAGATTCGTTCTGAGGTGTCAAAAAACCAGCTGCTGTTCCATCTTTTCATTGAGGGACAGCTGCCACAGCCATGTCTCCATCTATCACAGTCTACATCCAAATAATGGCAACAATGCCCTGTCATATAATAGCAATCATGCAGCACGAACACGACAGGGATACGATGCGCCGCTGCATATGAAAAAAGCATTCTAAAATTGATGCAATTGCTATGCAATACGCCCAGCAGCAGCACGTCCGGTTCGTAGCTACTAAGCTCCCTAATGAGCTGATGCGTGGACAGATGGGAAAAATACCCCTGCAGTCCGCTCAGACGGGAAAGAAACCCGTGTACCCTCTGATCTAACACCCCAGAAAAGGTGTAGACATCCTCATCATCTGTATCATCCAACCTCACGGCATATACTCGAGAGTCAATGCCATTCCTTTTAAAATATTGATGCAGCTCCTTCGTGTTACGTCCGGTGCTGTCTGCATCAGTATATGAGGTATTGATCTGTGCTATCCTCAAGCCTTCGCCCCCACTCGTACTCTCCGATTTACTCCCACTCCGGCTCCCATGAGCGCCCAATACAGCGGGGCGATGGTGATGGTGGAGTCATTCGCGAGGCCGGAGATCATGTAGGCGGCGGTGCCCAGCATGATGGCAAAGCCTACGGCTGCAAGCGGCGTAGTCAGGCGCTGCCTAAAGTACAATCTCGCGCTGGAGATAAAGTACCAGATGTAGAATGCCAAAAAGCAGATGAGCGATAGCACGCCGGTCTGGGTGGCGATCTGTAGGTACAGGCAGTGCGGCTTGGTGAGGATTAGGTTGTCGTAGCCGTTGTTGTATTTGTCGACGAAGTCACCGTTCGGGAAGGCGACTGCGTAGGTGTCTGCGCCGGAGCCTAGGAAGATACAGCTTTTTAGCATGGCGATGGATTTGTTCCAGATGTAGCCACGGCCATTGGCCAAGCCGGAGAGGTGTGCCAGAGGCGTGAAGCTGTCGGATACGGTATCCTCGGTGAGCTTTGTGATCTTGCCGAGGTCGCTATAGTAGTAGTATGTGCCATCGTCTGTCATGCCGTTTGTGAAATTCCAGGTGCGATCATCGACACTAACGGCAAAGCCGTAGATGGTGGGATCCTCGGAGATGAGTGCCGGTGTGAGCATGATGCCCGCAAAGCGCTCATCGTCTACCGTGTAATAATAGTAGCTCTCATCCTCTGAGACCTGATAGCTGTAGGATATGCCTGCGCCGTCCTGGTCGTATAAGTTAAAGGAGATAAAGTCCTGCTCCTCGAGCATTTGGATATGCAATTCATTTCCCTTATAATCGATCTCGACGTTATCATCGTGGGTGTACATGGCCTCTAGATTGGTCTTTGCCGTATCGGAGGCAGCCAGATAGGCGTTTATACGCGGCATCGCAAGCACAACTCCTGCGATAGCGCAGACTGCGATAGCTGCGATAGGGATCCAAAGAGCCTTTTTTTTCACGGCATTCTTGATGAGTATGAATATAATCGCAAAGCCAAGCGCGCCTGCGAAGCCGACCCAGGCTGCGGTGGACTTTGCACCGACCATGGTGATCATGAGCGCTACTGTCAGCAGAGCCGAAGCAATGCGCACGCCGATATTTTTGCAGGAGATAAAGAGCATGATAAATATCGGCACAAACAGCAGTGTGTAGTAGCCGACGTAGTTGATGTTATAGAACGGTCCATACACCGTGCCCAGAGCAAAGGAGAAGCTATATCCGTCTCCGGCATAGATCAGGCGGTAGATGTCGATCTTGAAAAACTGCAAGACGCATATGATGGATACGAGTGCCGCTCCGATAAATACGATGCCAAGCAAGGATTTGTCAAAGTCATGATAAACGACGACATAGTAGCAAAAGAGCACTGCCACGACATAGGCGATGAGATTCCAGATGGTCTCGAACTGATCCGGCATACCGTGTACCGGGAAATATCCATACTCGGAAAAGAGGCTGGATGCGATCGCCAAAAACAGATACACCAGTATCGGGATAAAGATACGCGTATCCGTACAAAACAGGGTGTCCTTTCGCTTCATACCTGCTACGCGCCAGATGAGAAGGACGAGCATGAGTGCGCCGATGATGGTCACCCACATGGACTTATAATATAGGAAGAAATCCGCCATCGTCTCATCGCTTGAGTACCAAGCGTATTCGGTCAGAGGATTCGCAAAATATTTTACCTTTACGATGATGGGTATGATGATAAACCATACTGCCAGCGGTATCAGGCAGATATGCTCTTTTGTCAGTTTTTTCATAAAAAAAGCACCTCACTATCATGGATGTCGGCAAAGCATGCCTACGAAACATTATAGCAGAGTGCTTTTCTTTTTACAATATTATTTATGGATACGCGTGCCCGCTAGCACCTCGCGGCCGCTCTCCGGGCGGATGCCGAGGCGCGTGATGGTGGCGCTTCGCATAGCAGAGTCACCGATGAAGTCGATGGCTGCCTCGAGCTTTGGCAGGATGGTGCCTGCTTCGAAGGCTCCCTCGCGGATGTATTCGGCTGCCTGAGCCGTCGTCAGCTCCTCGAGTGGGCGTTTCGTGGGTTGGTCGTAGTCGAGATAGACATAATCCGTACCGGTTAGGATGATGAGCTCGTCCGCATCTACGAGATCTGCGAGGCGCGCTGCGGCGAGATCCTTTTCTATGACGGCGCTGGCTCCCTTTAGCCTATGTCCCTGAGATAATACCGGGATTCCGCCGCCGCCGGCTGCGATGACGACCTGATCCGCATCCACGAGGGCACGGATAGCGTCGATCTCTACGATGCCGATGGGTGCGGGGGCTGCGACGATACGCCTATAGCCACCCTCGACTGCAGTGATGTGGTTGCCTTTTTTCTCTTCGGCGTCTGCATCCTCGCGGTTCATGATGCGTCCTATGATCTTGGTCGGCTCGTAGAAGGCCTCATCATACGGATCGACCGTGACCTGAGTTAGGATGGTGGATACGCTCTTGTAGATGCCGCGGTCTAATAATGCGGTTCGGATCGCATTCTGCAGATCGTAGCCGATGTAGCCCTGGCTCATGGCGGAGCAGACGCTCATGGGCGTCGCGGTATACTCCGGATAGAGTCTGGCGAACTCGCTCATGGCGGTATGGATCATGCCGACCTGCGGGCCGTTGCTGTGTGTGATGATGACGCGGGCATCCTCGCTGATTAAGTCTGCTACTGCCTGGGCAGTGCGCTCGGTGGCGGCCTTTTGCTCCGGCAGCGTCGTGCCGAGGGCCTCGTGGCCGAGGGCGATTACGATTTTTCTCTTTTTCATTTTTCTCCTTTTAGGGGGTCAGGCCCCCTTAAATTTTTATAAACTTTTTCTAAACTTTTGTTTAGGGGGTCAGGCCCCAATCAATGGGCTCGACTCCGTGTGCGACTAGAAATTCGTTTGCTTTACTGAAATGTTTGCAGCCAAAGAAGCCTCGATAGGCGGACAGGGGGCTTGGATGCGGTGCGCTCAAAACCAGATGCTTCGGATTCGTCAGCAAAGGGATCTTTTTCTGCGCGGATTTGCCCCAGAGCATGTATACGATGGGGCGATCCTGTTCATTTACCGCCTCTATGGCAGCATCCGTGAAGTATTCCCAGCCTCTTCCACAGTGGGAATTCGCACAATGCGCCCTCACAGTCAGTACGCTATTTAACAGCAGCACGCCCTGTGCGGCCCATTTGCCCAGATAGCCGTTAGCAGGAATCGGACAGCCGATGTCGTCACAAAGCTCCTTGTAGATGTTCTGCAGGGAAGGCGGTATCTCGGTTTGATCCGGCGGCACGGAAAAGCTCATGCCGTGCGCCTGATGCTCTTCGTGATACGGATCCTGTCCTAGTATCAGCACCTTTACCTGATGCAGTGGCGTGAAATGAAACGCGCTGAATATCTCCTCTGCCGGCGGATAGACCACCGCCCTGCTGTATTCGTCCTTCACAAAGCAGTATAGCTTCCGGTAATAGTCCTTGTGAAACTCATCCTGCAGGGCATCTGCCCAGTCGTTTGTCAGCATCGCCATGGGCTTTTGCTCCTTTCTTTTTATTAGTCATTATAGCACTAGCTACAGCTATATTCAAACGAAAAAACCCCTCCCGAGGGAGGGGTCAGGCACGTGTTCTATCGTCAGACCTGTTTAGTTTTTGCTGCCGAGAGTGACGGTGAAGGTTTTTTCAACGTAGGTGCCGTTGTCCGCACGGCTGACGGTGACAGACACATCCGTTCCGGCTGCATGGTAGCTGAGCAGCTCCTGCACCTCTTCCATGGTCTCTACGGATTCACCGGCAAAGGCTGTGATGATATCGCCCTGCTGGATACCGGCCTGTGCTGCTGCGCTGCCATCGTAGACCTTTGCTACGTAGATGCCTGCCGGCATATTGTAGGCTTCGGATACGGAGGAATCTACATTGATCCCGCTGACTCCGAGAAAGCCGGCCTTGGAGTCCTCGACCTTTTCTCTGGTGATGAGCTCATTTATGATGGGTGCTGCTGATGTCATAGGGATGGCAAAACCCACTCCGTCTACATAATCTCCGCCGACCTTTGAGGAGTTAATGCCGATGACTTCACCCTTTAGATTCAGTAGTGCGCCGCCGGAGTTACCGGGGTTTATGCTGGCATCGGTCTGGGTGAGCGAGTTCGTATAGGTCTGGCCGCTAGTGGAATCCTGTGCGGAAACCTCCCTGTCTAGGGCACTGATGATGCCGCTGGTGACGGACTGGCCATAGCCGAGTGCATTGCCGATGGCGATGACGGGTTCACCGACCTTTTCATTTCCCTCGTCATTGATAGTCGCGATGGCGATGGCATCCATGGTGTCAGCTTCGATGTCGGCCTTTGCTACTTCTACGACTGCCAGATCGTTTGAGGGGCTGGTGCCTTTGACCTCGGCTGCCGCGGTTGAATCATCGCAGAACTGGACGGTCAGAGTATTGGCATCCTCTACGACGTGATTGTTTGTCGCTATATATAGGTAGTCATCGTCTTCGCTGACGATGATGCCGCTGCCTGCAGAGTCGCTCTCCTGAGAGTAGGTCTGGCCGAACCAGGTCTGGTATTCAATCTCAGACATATTCGTGATGGCTACGATCGAAGGCATCGCAGATTCCACGATCCCGGATACATCCGTGATGGTGGCTCCGGTCAGCGTGCCGGAGGTAGCGGTATTGCTCGAGGTGGTGGACAGAGCGGATTTTTGCTCCTTTACCACGGTAGTCTCCTGCTCCGGGAATAGGTAGTAGTTTACGCCGCCAAATACTCCGCCGGCCACGAGTCCGAAGGTGGCTGCGAGACAAGCGCATTTTGCGATCGTCGTGCCAAAGCCGTGTGGCTTGCTTCCTCGAGCTGCCCGTCTGGCTGCGCGTTCTCTCTTTCTGCGCTCTCTCCTGCTCTCGTCCTCCGCCATGGTGCGCCGCTCATAAGGACTATAGTAGCGATCCTGCGCGGTGCTGCCGGTGCTGCCTGTGTAGCTGTTGCTTCCGGTGTAGCTGTTTCCGGTGCTGCCTGTGTAGCTGTTGCTTCCGGTGTAGCTGTTTCCGGTGCTGTAGCTGCTGCCGGTGCTTCCGGTATCTTCTGTGGAATCCTGCACATCGCCGGTGTAGCGGTAGCTGTTGTCGTTTGCATCAAATGGATAGTTGTCGTTGTAGTCACTCATATGTATGCCTTCCTTTCACTAGGTATTTGTTTTTCTTTTATGATGCCTAGTTTATCGGAAAGATGTGTCTGAATTGTGTTTTCTTTTTGTCAATCTTGTGTAACCTTCCCGTGTTCACAATTTGTTCATGGGGCCTGACCCCCTAAAAAAAGCTGCCTGACCCCGCCCAGAATGGGATCAGACAGCTATTTTTCTCATGCACAAACTGTCAACTGCAAGAGACTCCTTCCTTCCAAAAAAACCTGCTTGTAGACGCGACAGCACGTGTTGATTTTGTCAAATTGGCGCTGTGCCGCCGCTGCATCGCAGTAGACCTTCCATAATCCACAGCTTTTGCAGTCCCGGCCGCCATGCGCGATAAAGCCTTTGACATCCCCGATGGGATATCCCAGGAATACACCAATTTCATGTGGAAAGCAGCCTGCGCATGCCACGCGCTCCTTTAGATGCTTCAGACAGCCTTCCGTTCCATCATCCGCATAGCCATATTCTGCGAGAAGCTCGCAAACTCTCGGATCCGCCAGCTCTTTTTTCAAATGACTGCGCCGATAGGCGTATATCAATACGGATGCCTCTCTCCACACCAGCGCTTCTACATAAACACCACGTCCGTTCAGGGTGTCGTTTACCTGCAAAAGCTCCTCTCTTGCCAGTGCTTCATCCGTATAAAAATAGCTGAATAGTCCGCCGCTCTTGATTCCCGCCAGAGTCGGAGCGCAATGCTCGATCAGTGCCTGCTCCAGATGCTTTTCCACCATAGACGCCTCCGATTAAAGAGCTGCCAGCTGCTTGCCGAGTGCCTCACACTCTGCCAGGGCATCCGCATCCGGCATCTCCTGACAGATCAGTCCCTCTCCATTCAGCACCGTAGCACCGCTTCCACTCATACGGTCTACCCAATCACGCATCCACTGTCCATCGCCCCATCCATAGGAGCCAAACAATGCCACGCTCTTTCCGCCGCAGATCGCCTCGACCTCGCTCACGAACGGCTCCATCGCGCTCTCCTCCAGCACCTCTGCGCCCATGGCAGGACACCCCATGGCAAAGCCTGCCGCATCCGATAAATCTGCAACCAATGCATCCTCAACGCGTGTCAGCACAGCCGTAGCGCCGGACGACTCGATACCTCTCGCTACCGCCTCAGCCATGGCCTGTGTATTTCCTGACTGTGACCAGTAAATTACATATACCTGTTTCATGATCTCTTCCTTTCTTTTGTTAGTCATTCCTAACTCCAAGAAAAGAATACCACATCAGCCGCCACATCGCAATTAGGTTTTCTGATAGGATTTCTCACTATTGTTCACAGATTGTTCATACTTTATTCACAATCTGTTCATGGCTCCTGACCCTCACATGTGCTAACATGTTAGTCAATAGAGGAGGTATACAAATATGAGAGGAAATATTATTGTCGGGCAATCCGGCGGACCTACAGCGGTGATCAATTCGAGTCTGGCCGGGGTTTTCAAGACGGCTAAGGATCGCGGTGCAAGAAAGGTATATGGCATGCTTCACGGGATCAAAGGACTTTTAGACAGAAAATATGTCGATCTGTCCGAACACATCCGGTCGGATCTGGATATTGATCTGCTCAAGCGCACGCCGTCGTCTTTTTTAGGCTCCTGCCGTTATAAGCTGCCGGAGATTCACGGTAATACGGAGGTTTATGAGCAAATTTTTGATATATTAGAGGAGCTGGAGATCGAGGCTTTTTTCTATATCGGCGGCAACGATTCGATGGACACGATCAAAAAGCTGTCTGATTATGCGATTTTGCGCAGCAGCGACATCAAATTTATGGGAGTGCCGAAAACTATCGACAACGATCTGGCGCTGACTGACCACACGCCGGGCTACGGCAGCGCAGCGAAATATATCGCAGCAGCAGCCAAGGAGATCATCCGCGACGGGCTCGTCTACGACTATCCGACGATCACGATCGTAGAGATCATGGGGCGAAACGCAGGCTGGCTCACTGCGGCGAGCGCACTGGCGGCCGGTGAGGACTGCGAGGGCGTGGACATGATCTTTTTGCCGGAGGTGCCATTTGACATCGATAAATTCCTGGCGCGCATGAGCGAGCTGGCGAAAAGCAAGAGCTCGATCGTCATCGCTATCTCCGAGGGCGTACGACTACCGGACGGACGATACGTGTTCGAGCTAAGGGATCATATGGAATACGTCGATGCCTTCGGGCACAAGCAGCTACAGGGCACGGCGAAATTTCTCGCAGACGAGATCGGCTCTCGGCTGGGCATCAAGACGCGTGCGATCGAGCTGTCTACACTGCAGCGCTGCGCGGCACACATGACCTCCCGCGTGGATATCACGGAGGCATTTCAGGTCGGCGGAGCCGCTGTCAAGGCTGCTTTTGAGGGTGAGAGCGGCAAAGTGGTCGTGCTGGAGCGCATCTCAGAGGATCCGTATATCTGCACGACGAGCTGCCAGGATGTGCACAAGATCGCAAATATTGAGAAAAAAGTACCGCTTGAATGGATCACAAGAGACGGCACGTATGTATCTGATGAGCTGATCCACTATATCCGGCCGCTCATCCAGGCAGAGCTATCTCCCATGATGGTGGACGGGCTGCCGAGACACCTGCGACTGATGTGATATGTTTGTTCACAATTTGTTCATGGGGCCTGACCCCCTCCGCCTTGACTTTGACGTACAATGTACTATAATCGAATTACAGAGCAAAGGAGGAAAGGAGGTACTTGATATGGCAACTACATTGGTACAGGTAAGAGTCGATGATGATTTGAAAAATCAGGCGACTGCTGTTTATGATGCATTGGGGATTGATTTATCTACAGCTGTGCGGATGTTTTTGAAGAGATCTATAATGGTAAACGGTATTCCCTTTAATATGACATTGCCCAAAAGTGATTTTAAAGCCGAGAGAGCAGCCAGGGCGCTTCAGGAGTTAGGCAATGCCGCACTGGAGAATGGAACAGCAGAGATGACATTGGAAGAAATCAATGCAGAAATTGATGCAGTCAGAAGTAAAAAATAGAAGGAGGCGGCGCAATGCATTATTATGCAGTTATAGATACAAATGTGCTGGTTTCTGCTATGTTAAAGTTTCAATCAATTCCTGGACAAATTGCTAATGAGGCACTTTTGGGGAATTTAATTCCACTTTTGTGTGATGAAATTGTGGCAGAATACATGGAGGTTTTATCACGCCCTAAATTTAAATTTGATCCTAAAGTGGTAGATGTATTTATCGATGGAATCATTGACAGAGGTATATTTGTAGATGCTGTTCCAGTGACAGAGATTATACCAGATCCAAAGGATATTGTTTTTTATGAAGTGGTTATGGAAGGTCGTAAGGAATATGACTATGCGTACCTTGTTACAGGAAATCTGAAACATTTTCCCGTAAAATCTTTTGTTGTTACACCAAAGGAAATGCTTGATATTATGCAGAAATAAACTTTGTTCACAATTTGTTCATGGGGCCTGACCCCCTTTTATAAAAAGAAAAAAATCCCCGATTGGAGATTCTTTCCTGTTTATACTTTTTTTATTTTTTTAACAATCTCTTAATGGGGCCTGACCCCCTTCTAGAAGAAGGGGATCGGTTTTTCGAATTTGTACTGCACTTTTGCGACGTAGGAGTCTTGCATCTTGTCCTTGGTGGTGCAGGTGTAGGAAAGTGAGGTCTTTTGCTTGCCGGAGACGGAGATGGTGTGGTATTCAACGTCTAAGAGCTTGCCATTTTTATCGTAGAGATAGAGATGGTAGGGCAGGATGAGACCGTTTTTGTTTTTATTTACGATGGATTCGGTGATGACCTTGGTCTTGGAATCGTTCTTTTTGGTGGATTCAGTGATCTTTAGCTTTTTCGCGTTGATGGATTTTAGGCCAAACTGCTGATAGCTAAAGGAGGCATCGTCGACTGCGACATAGGTGATCTGGTCGGGTGTGACCATCTTGTAATTTAGGGAACCCTTGGCAGGGAGTACGATCTCAGTGGTCTTTTGATTATAAGAGACGGTGCTGCCGCTGTCTGCGATCAGATGATACTGCAGGGTTGTCTTGATGGGGAAATCCATCTCGTTTTTGATGTTGATGGTGCATACGTTTTCTTTTACGGGAATCTTGTTTTGATTCTTGATGGAGATGACCTTGGTCCAGTCGGTTCGCTTGAGCACGGTGATGGTGCGAGTCAGGCTCTTCGCCCCAAAGGATACTGTGATCTTCGCAGAGCCGGCATCCTTGAGTGAAAGATTGCCAAAATCATCGATGCTGGCGACCGGAAGATTGTTAGAAGAACATCTCATGGCACCGACTATATTACCGGTGGCGGTGACTTTGTAGGTCAGCTGATCTGTGCCGGGCAGCATGTAGAAGATCTGGTTGTTCTTTAGATTGATGTTTAGCTTTGTGGCTGCCTCGGTCTGAACCGGAAGGCATGTGAGTGTGACGACGAGCATCAACAGGACTGCCAGAGCTCGCATGAAATGGTTTGTTCGTTTCATAGATGTAGGTCTCCTCTTTTTTTCTTTTTATTCTATCTTCTATTCTACTCTACCATTCTAAAGCATTCAAGTAAAAACCTGTCGAAAACAAAAAAATCCCCGATTGGAGATTTCATCTAGTTTATACTTTTTTTATTCTTTTTTAACAATTTCTTAATGGGGCCTGACCCCATTAAAGAAAAAAAACCCACCGGCAATAGCCGGTGGGGAAAGTTTCTTTGATTTTAAGACCAAGAGAATGCAGAATTTGCAGTGAAGGTCTTGTTGATGTTTACGTCTAAGGTGAGCTTGTTTCCATTTCCAACCTGGATGGTTACATTTGCAGCTTTTACATAAACTGTTTTGTCAGTGTTTTCCTTTCCAACAACATCAACAGAGTTTACTGTGACGTCCTTGCACTTAACGCTGCCATAGTAGAACTCAGCGAAGTCTGTGTTTGCAAGAACTTCCTTAAGGTCACCATTGTTTCCGCAATTTGTAGCCTTGATCGTTGCGGTAACAGCGGTCTGGGTATCCTTAACGGTGAAGGTGTTGTTGAAGTTGCTAACTTTCGCTTTTCCATCCTCAGTGTAGTCAACCAGAGACACATTCACAGAATATGTACCAACGCCGAGGGTTTTAACCATTTCATTGTCTTTAACTTCGTCCCTTGCGGTAATAGCTGCCAAGCTTGTGGCGTTTGCACCTAATGCTGCGTCAGACACGCCAGCGATTGCGGTGTTG
>CAVBEI010000041.1:0-10567 GCA_963594555.1 Lachnospiraceae bacterium
ATCCACCAAATACTCTTGCAATATGCAGTACTCCTTGTATATAATGTGCTGAAGGACTTCTTAGAAGAACGCAGGAGTACGGAATAGACATATGAGATATCTTATACTTGCCAACAATTCCGGCGGACTCTACCGCTTTAGAAAGGAGCTGATGGAGCAGCTGCTTTTAGAGGGTCATGAGGTCTATGCCGTGACACCATTTGATGATTTTATCGAGGAGCTGCGCGCGCTTGGCGTACAGCTGATTTGCCGTGAGATGAACCGTCGTGGCAAAAATCCCCTGCAGGAGCTGTCACTCCTTCGGGCGTACCGCCGGATCATACGAAGCGTTTCGCCGGATTATATAATCACCTATACGATCAAGCCTGGTATCTACGGGGGACTTTTAGCGAGAGCTATGCACATCCCTTATGCGGTCAATATCACAGGACTTGGCACCGCCTTTCAGAAAAAAGGCCTGCTGCAGAGCATGGTTGTGCGTTTATGGCGGGCTGCCGTCTCTGCCGCTGCGTGCGTATTTTTTGAAAATGCCGGGAATGCGTCGGTATTTACAGAGCTTGGGATCGTGGATGAGTCTAGAGTAAAGATCCTGCATGGCGCCGGCGTAAATCTGACGGATTTTCCTTTTGCAGAGTATCCTTTGCAGGATGGACAGCTGCGCCTGCTTTTTATCGGGCGAGTGATGCGGGAAAAAGGAATCGACGAGCTGTTAGAGGCGATGGAGCGGCTGCACGCGAAATATCCCATGCTTTCTCTCGACGTCGTGGGACGCTTTGAGGAGGATTATGAAAAAAAACTCTCTGCGCTGGAGGATGTGGTGCGTTTTCATGGGCAGCAGCCGGATGTGACACAGTTTATCCGACAGGCGCATGCCTTTGTGCTGCCTAGCTACCATGAGGGCATGGCCAATACGCTTCTTGAGGCGGGAGCGATGGGACGACCTCTCATCACGAGCCGGATTCACGGCTGTATGGAGGCGCTCATAGAGGGAGAGACCGGCTTTTTATGTGAACCGGGAGATGTGGCTTCTCTGATAGAGGCACTCGAGCGGTTTCTGGCGCTATCTTATGAAAAAAAAGCTGCGATGGGTCGCCGCTCTCACGAGTTTGTGGCGGCGCATTTTGATAAAAATGAAGTTGTTGCGGAGACGGTTCGGTGTCTGACGCGGATGGAGTAACTATGAAAGTGACTATGAATAGGAAAAATACGAATACACACACGCCATATGGCCCATATGAACGCATCCTAAAGCGCCCGATAGATGCCCTGCTTTCTGCCGTAGCACTGGTGGTGCTTAGCCCGATTTTGCTGGTCACGGCACTTCTCGTTCGCATAAAGCTTGGCTCTCCGGTGCTTTTTACACAGGAGCGCCCAGGAAAGGATGAGAGGATTTTTAAGCTGTATAAATTCCGTACGATGACGGATGCGCGGGATGAAAACGGAGCGCTTTTGCCGGATGAGATGCGACTGACACGCTTCGGTGCCTTGCTTCGTAAATCCAGCCTCGATGAGCTGCCGGAGCTATTTAATATTTTGCGGGGTGACATGGCAGTAGTAGGTCCTAGGCCACTGCTGGTGAGCTATCTGCCGTATTATACTAATCAGGAGCGCCATCGCCACGATGTGCGTCCCGGCCTGACCGGTCTGGCTCAGGTGAACGGGCGCAACTGCCTAAGCTGGGAGGAAAAATTCGACTGGGACCTAAAATATGTGAAGCATATCACATTTTTGGGAGATCTAAGGATCATTTTGATCACCATAAAAAAGGTATTTATCAAGGTGGAGGGCGTAGAGCTAAACCACGAGGGCAATCTCGCTGAGATTAGGGAAAAAGGAGAGTAAGGAGAACCGATTTTCCCTTGCGCCTCCATATCCCGTATGCTATACTTGAAACAACTATTGGCGATAAATATTGGGAGTGGGAGAGCATCGTGCAGATCTCAGAGAAGTTAATAAAATCACTTACGGAAGTGAAATATCTAAATGCGGATAATGTCAGCAGGTATCGCTGCATTATGCGTATTTTTTTTGAAAATTATGAAAAGCTGCGCTACTGGATGTATCAGGAGGATGTATACACGCAGCTGACTCAGCATGAATTTTTTTCGGAATATACGATGGAGCAGTGCCAGCAGGATCTGAATATGCTGGTGGAGTGGAAGAATCTAAATACGATTCAGGACACGCGTCGTGTAGCTTCGCTCGAGGAATTTAAAAATAAAAAATTCCGCTATCAGATGTCGGAATACAGCGTTGAGATCGAGCGTCTGGTGCAGCGTCTGGAAAATCTGCTCGTGGAGGGAGCGTCCCTAGAGCCGACGCTTCTCGAGCGCATCCGTTTGAGCATCGCCAGGTTTTCGGAGATGGCTAAGGAGGACGGGAATATCGTCTATACGTGGTGGAACGATCTAAACAACGATTTCGTTCGGCTGAATCAAAACTACCAGGATTATATCCGCGATCTAAGCAGCGTGAAGGCGGAGGAGATGATGCATACGAGCCAGTTTCTCGTCTTTAAGGATCGGCTCGTGGAATATCTGCGCAGCTTTATCAAGGGATTACAGAAAAATGTCGGCGTGATCGAGGAGAGCCTGCGAGGCCTTACGGAGGAGACGCGTCAGGCGGTTTTTGCGCGAGTAGTGGATTATGAGCTGTCGATTCCGCGTATGGATGACGAGGTGACGCGGGAGCTGCTCGAGGAAAAGACAAAGGGGCGCTTCCAGAGCATGTATGACTGGTTTGTGGCCACCGGAGGAGAGGAAAATGAGGCCGGCAAGCTCTTTGATGTGACCAGCGACATGATCCGACGTATCACGCGCTATGCGGCACAGCTCAGCGAGAAAAATGCCTTTGGTGCCAACCGCAGAGAGGAGTATCGGCATGTGGCAGAGCTTTTCCTTCGCTGCAGCGACCTAAAGGAAGCACATCAGATGTCTGCCATGGTATTTGGTATGGAGCGGACCTATCATCTTGCAGGAGATATGGAGCGGGAGAGTGACAGCTTCAATGTGGGCGTTTATGAGGAGACGCCGATGGAGCTTAAAATAAAGCCGCGAGTGCGCACATATCGTGAAAAATCAAAGCGCAGCGGGATCCGTGAATCCGCAGAGGAGCGTAGATTGCTAAAGGAACAGATCCTAAAAAGACAGCGAGAGGACGAGGCGCGTCTGCGGGCATTGGAGCAGGACGGACGGATCGATTTCTCTGCGCTGCCCGTGATCGATGCACGACTGCGGGAGATTTTGCTAAAATGGCTCTCGGATGCTTTAGAATCGCCGGATGGAAGGGCACGGACAGAGGATGGACGCCTGTTTTTTCTGGATCAAAGTCACAGCGATCTAAAGTGCGTCGTGCACTGTGAGGACGGCAATTTCACGATGCCAAGGCTGGAGATCATATTCGTGGAGGAGGTATCATGAGAGAGCTGGAGGTTCTGCTTGGTCGCAGGTGGGTGCGAAAGGCAGAGGATAAGGAGCTGTATTATCGAGTTCGCGATTCGATCGGCGAGGTGCGCAAATTCGCTTCGGATAAGCTGGGTGCATCTGTGACGGAGAACGCGCTGCTTGTAAAGTTAGAAAAGATTCCTGTGTTCCCGGAACCGTTTATGGGGATCTTAGAGTTCACCTCACGGGAGGAATATGCCTATCTGTGTATTCTTCTCATGTTTTTGGAGGAAAAGGATGCCGGAGAGCAGTTTATTTTATCCCAGCTTACGGAATATTTTTCGACGAATATGCCGGGAGAGCCGGTGGACTGGACCATCTATACCTGCAGGCGCAGACTAATAAAGGTGCTGCGCTACGCCGTGGCACAGGGAATGCTGCTCATCACGGACGGAACGGATGAGCTGTTTATGGATGATGTATCAGGGGAAGTGCTCTACGAAAATACCGGAGTCTCCCGCTATTTTATGCGCAATTTTTCCAGAGATATCACGTCCTATCAGGGACTTTCGGATTTTTTAGAAAGCGACTGGTTTGCGGTGGATGAGGAGCGTGGTATCGCGCGTCGACACCGCGTTTACAAGCGTTTGCTCTTCGCACCCGGGATGTATCGTGCGAGGGAGTCAGATGAGGATTTTGAATATCTGAAATATTATGGCAGGCGGCTGAGTGAGGATTTGGAGCAGCAGTTTGACTGTCATGTGCATATTCACAAGGGCAGTGCGTATCTTTTAGCAGGAGAGAACTGCCGGATTGGCGCGCAGTTCCCAGGAAATAATGTGATATCGGACATCCTGCTTTTGTGCCTGGCAAAGATCCGCTCCCGCGTGGAGCAAAAGACATGGACCATAGGCCCTGGCGAGATCATTACGGTGGATACGGTCGAATTCGAGCAGCTGCTGCGCCAGGTGCGCACGGAAAGCGGCGCAGGCTTTACGAAAAATTATAGAGAGCTGACAGACGGCGAATATGTGAAGGCTGTCATGGAGGAGTTAGAGCTGTGGATGTTTATAAAAAGAAACAAACAGGAGCATCTGGTGGAGATCTATCCGGCAGCAGGCAAGCTGACGGGAGCATATCCGGTAGATTTTTATATAGGAGGAGAGACGGATGAGTGAGGCGAGCGTCTGGCAGGCGAGTAAGATTGGACTGGTCAATTTCTGGTATTATGAGGATCAGGAATTTTCGTTTGTCAATGGACGGATGCTGCTTAGAGGTGCGAATGGCTCCGGCAAATCCGTGACGATGCAGAGCGTAGTGCCGCTGCTGCTGGATGGAAATATGAGCCCGGAGCGTCTCGATCCCTTTGGCTCGAGAGATCGAAAGATGAGCAGCTACCTGTTAGAAGAGGACGATGATCGTGAGGAGCGTATCGGCTATCTGTATCTGGAATTTAAGCGCACCTCAAGCGAGCAGTATCTGACGATTGGCATGGGAATTCGGGCGCGCAGAGGCAAGCCGCTGGATAAATGGTATTTTTCCCTGACAGACGGCAGACGTATCGGCGTGGATTTCTTTTTGTATAAGGAGCTGGATGAAAAGGTCACGCTCACACGAAGAGAATTGGAAAACCGCATAGGTGACGGCGGACAGCTCTTTGACCGCCAGGCGGAATACATGGAATATGTGAATCGTCAGATTTTTGGCTTTGAGACGGTGGATGAATATAAGGAGCTGATCGATCTGCTCATTCAGCTGCGTACACCGAAGCTGTCAAAGGATTTCAAGCCCTCTGTCATCAATGATATCCTGAGTGATTCCCTGCAGCCCTTATCAGATGATGATCTGCGTCCTATGTCAGAGGCCATAGAAAACATGGATCAGATGGCGATGAATCTAAAGAGCCGTCGGGAAGCCAAGCAGGCAGCAGACAAAATTTACCGTGTTTATGACAAATACAATCGCTTCCTGCTCTACGAAAAAGCATCCGCCTACCGCGAGGCGACGCAAAAGCTGGGCCAGCTCGACCAAACGCAGCAGCAACACCTTCGTAAGCTGGAGCTGGGACAGCAGCAGATCGTCGAGCTGGAGGAGAAGTTAGTTGACCTGGAGGCGCATCATGCATCGATGGAGCAGGAGCGGGATAGCCTGGGCAAGTCCGATGCGCTGCAGCTAAAGACCAGAGAAGCACAGTTAGCGCAGGATGAGCAAAGCAGCAAACAGACGATAGAAAAAAAGAACGAGGCGCTTTCTATCAAGGAGGAAGCATACAAAGAGGTAGCCAGAGCCAAGGAGGAAGCTGTCGCTGCAAAGCAGGAGCGACAGCAGGAGCTTATCGAGCTGTTAGATGAGATGGATGAGCAGGCCGAGAGCATGGCCTTTGAGGAGCATGCATTTTTTTCACAGGAGCTGCAGGAGCATCTGACGAAAGAGTTTTCCTTTGCGGCGCATGAGGAGCAGTTTGCACAGACTGCAGAGCGCATCGGCCAGGCGTTTGAGATACTGCGCGAGGTCAATTCCTTAGAGCCGAAGGCAGAAAAGCTGCTGCAGGGACGGGATGCATGCCGCCGTGAATTAGACAGTCAGCAGCGACGGATCACGGAGCAGATAGGAGCGCTGGAGCAGGCGCGGGGCGACTGGAAGGAAGCGCTGTATCAGTGGAACGGAGCCAATGAGGAGCTGATCCTTGATAAGGAGCAGCTGCAGGAATGCTGCCATTTTGTAGACGGATACGGCACGGATGAAAAAGCAGACGGGGGCGATTTTACCAGAATCCGCGAGCTTGTGGGTGATGTGCGTATCGCCAGAAAAAATGAGCTGGACACGAAGCTCTACGAAGCAAACCGCCGGGTAGAAGAAGTGCGCCGGGAGCAGACAGACCTGAAGGAGGAGCTATCTGAGTGGGAGAATGCCAAGGATCCTGTGCCGGAGCGCTCCGAGGGAGTGCAAAAAAACCGTGCGCGACTGGATGAGATGCACATTCCGTATCAGGAGTTTTACAAGGTCATCGAGTTTTCTGAGCAGCTGGATGAATCGGAGTGTGACAGGCTAGAGGAAGCGCTATCCTCTATGGGTATATTGGATGCGCTAATCATCGACGAATGCTACAGAGAACAGGTGCTGAGCTTTGCACCGGGCTGTGAGGATCGGTATCTGTTTGTGCAGCATGCGCGCTGCGAGCGGAGTCTCTTGGATGTGCTCGAGCTAAACGATGCGGTAAATGATATTTTTTCCAATCAGCGTCTGACCGGGATACTATCAGAGATCGCTTATGGCGAGGATGGCGTGCTGTCAGTAGCAGTAGACGGCAGCTATAGGATGGGAGCTATGTGTGGAACAGTCACAGGAGAGCATGTGGCAGGCTTTCTCGGCACCCGTGCGAGGCAGCGCAATAGACAGGCGCATATCGACCTGTGCAGGCAGAGGATCTCTGAGTTAGAGCTGGTGCTTTCCGGACTACTTCAGGAGCAGCAGACACTTACATCAAAAAAGGAAAAGCTTGCGAAGGAATACGACACACTTCCCACCGATGAACATCTGAAAAATGCATGGACGCTATTGCGCCGCTTGCGGGAGACTTATGAGCAAAAGCAGCGGGAGTGCAGCAGCCTAGAGCAGGAGTGGAAGGAGCTCTCCGATCAGATTCGGGAGAAAAAGGTCGATGCGAACAGGCTATCGCAGCAGCTGTATCTGAGCTGCACCTATAGTGTATTTAAGGAAGCAAAGGCTGCAGCAGACACCTATGAAAAGCAGCTGATTCGCCTGCGTGGTGCGCATGAGCTGCTGCGGGAGGCCGCACTTCGGATCGCACAGCAGCAGGATCGCCTAGAGCAGCTGGACGCGGATCTGGATGATATCCGCTATGATCTGACTCATGCAAAGGCTCAGCTTGCCACGCTGCAGGCACAGCGTGCATCCATAAAGGAGCAGCTGGCACTGACGGATTATGAGCAGATAAGGGATAGGCTCGATTTGTGCCTGCATTGGTTAAAATATGAATATCCACTGCAGTTGAAGGAATGCCTGCAGAAAAAAGCGTCACTCACCGAGGAGGGCAATGCACTGCGGGACCGGCTAGAGGAGCAGCAAAAGCAGCGCACAGACCTAAAGGCAAAGGTTATCTGGCGAAAAAAACGCTATGAGACGGAGCTTGAGCTGGGTTATGTAAAACTGTCGGAGGATGCAGGAAATGACGCGCAGCAGGTATATGAACAGCTGTATCCCTCGATGCGCAGCGTCAGCAGCAGTGAGCTCATCACCGGCTTAAATCAGGTTTATTTTGAGAACCGAAGCTTTTTAACAGAATATCAGCTCATGCAAGGTGTCCTTTTTGAGGAATTAGATACAGAGCGGCCGGGAGATGAGCCTGCGGCCAGAAGACAGGATTTTACCGCACGCTATCAGGGAACCAAGCTGCCCTTTGCACAGCTGCTTGTGCATTTAGAGGAGGATATCACCCAGCTGCAGGAGCTGATAAAGGCAGGAGATCGGGAGCTGTTTGAGGATATTTTGGCCAATACGGTGAGCCGCAAGATCCGCAGCAGGATAAACGCCTCCAATGCATGGGTGGAAAAAATGAACGCCCTCATGAACAGCATGAATACCTCCAGCGGTCTGCGTCTGAGCCTTCGCTGGCGCAGCAAAACGGCGGAGGCGGAGGATCAGCTCGATACAAAGGAGCTCGTTGAGCTATTAAAAAAGGATTACCGGCTGATGGGCGAGTCTCAGGCCGCGCGCCTGTCGGCGCATTTTCGCTCAAAGGTGGAGGAGGCACGCAGACAGACCAAGGATCATGGCGGCATGGTTTCCTTCAATCAGGTGATGAGAGATACGCTGGATTACCGCAAATGGTTCGAATTCCAGCTATTTTCCCAAAAGCCCGGCGAACGGTTAAAGGAGCTGACCAACAGCGTATTCGGCACCTTCAGCGGTGGCGAGAAGGCCATGTCCATGTATGTGCCGCTCTTTTCTGCGGTCGTTGCAAAATACCAGGGCGGACGTGAGGATGCGCCGCGGCTCATCTCGCTCGATGAGGCCTTCGCCGGCGTGGATAATCGAAACATTCGTGATATGTTTAGGCTGATGTGCGAGTTTTCCTTTGATTTTATATTAAATTCCCAGGTGCTCTGGGGCGATTGCGATACCCTGGATGCACTGGCTATATATCAGCTGATCCGTCCGGCAAATGCAAAATTCGTGACGGTGATGCCGTATTTGTGGAATGGACGCGCCAAGGAGCTGTTAGAGGATGAGCATCAGGTGGAGAAAAGGCGCGAGGAGCTTTTAACAGGCAGGTAATGGTATGGAACAGCAGAAGATTAGGCAGCAGTGCCTGGCATATTTTCGCTCTCATCCGGTGTGGGAGCGGCTATTTAAGGGCTTTTATGAAAAGTACCGATCCTTCGGGAGCTTTTCCGGGACAGTTGTGCTTCGCAAGCTGACAAAAAGCGATGTGGAGGAGCTGGAGGGCTTTTTTGGCGTGAGCTTTCATGGAAAAAAGAGTGCATCGATTTCTGCTACGCGTTTCATTCAGGCGCTTGGCCGCAGCCGCTTTGGGGAGATATCTGCGGAGGAGCTGCTGAGTCTTTTTTTCGGATGCGAATTGACAGACAAGCGCTCGCAGCAGCTGCAGGCGCAACAGAAGCGTGCTAATCTGGAGGGAGAGCTTCGTGAAAGGTACGCAGACACTTATGCAGGGCAGCTCTTTTCTACGCTTTTAGAGTTGGCAGATGCCTGCAGAACAAGGGATGATGAGCAGTGGGGCGCACAGCTATGTCTTGGCGCAGAGATTTTAAATGGTCTGCCCTATCGAAACAGGGAAAAGGTATATCTGGCGATTTTTGCCACGCGCATCACAGGGGATCCACATGCCTTTGATCAGGGAAGTGCACAGGGAAGATTTCTCTATCAGCTCCTTGAAAGAGAGCTGGCATCTCGCGGTCTCCTGCCGCAAAAATCCGAGCTCTTTCCGGCCTTTTATCGAAAAAAGTGCTTTCTGCAGGTCGGTATTTTGCTGGATGATGTGTCCAATTATACGATTTGCTATGGTATTCGTGGAAAAAAGGCAGACGGAGCCTACCACGCAGGCATCGATGGAAGCCTATCTGAGCGTGAACCGGTGCAGCTGCCGCTGTCGGTGCTATCCGGCCTACAGACCATCGAATGCGTGGAGGATCGCATCTATGTCGTGGAAAACCCCTCCATATTCGCCGAGCTTTGTGGAGATTTAACATCGCGGCGCTCCTGCATGTGCATGAACGGACAGCCGCGTCTCGCCGGCCTGGTAGCACTAGAGCTGCTGGCGGCCGGTGGAACACACGTGTATTATGCAGGCGATTTTGATCCTGAGGGGCTATTGATCGCACAAAAACTGGCGCAGTATTATAGAAATGAGCTGCATGGGACTTTTTCGTACTGGCATCTGGGAGTTTCTGATTACGAGGCCAGCCGCTCACAAAAGATAATTTCCGAAAAACGCTTAAAGATGTTAGCTCACATCACAGATGAGCCGTTGCTTTCCGTGGCAGAGCAGATGCGCGAATGCGCCCTGGCAGGCTATCAGGAAAAGCTGGCATGGCGGGAATGAGGAGAGAAAATGAGGCGTCCTCGTAATCGTGAAGGTATAAAACAATTACGCCAAAAAAGTTTACAGAAGTGGGATTTTGAGCTAAACTTGTGGTGGTGATTAAAGAACTGAAACACGAAGATAATTTGACGAAGATTTGCATGAAGGTGACGAATGATAAGATAAGGAGTGATATGTTTTGAGTTTCGATGATATGAAGCAATTGATATTGCCGGTTACTATGAAATATCCGATTTCAAAGATTACACTTTTTGGATCAAGAGCTACCGGAACAAATAAAGAGAATAGTGATGTGGATTTGATTATAGAATTTGATGGTGAAATATCATTACTTACTTTATCACTGATAAAGTGTGAGCTGGAGGACGTGTTTGGTCTATCGGTAGACGTGATACATGGCCCGATCAGAGATACGGATTTGATCGAAATCGGTAAGGTGGTGGAGTTGTATGCAGCGTAGAGATAAAAACAAAAAAGACATAAATACTACCAATTGTTGTCGGACAGGAGGAACAGACGTTGATCAAAATTTCAAATATACAGGACGTGCCGTCCCATACCACCGGCTTGCGTGCGATCGTTTTTGACCTGGATGACA
>CAVBEI010000042.1:0-10011 GCA_963594555.1 Lachnospiraceae bacterium
ATGTCAATCTTACTTTTTCTCATTTTTTCAGATCTTTCAAGGTTATTTCACTGTTTAGTTATCAAGGTTCATGTGTTTGACACAACTTACTCAGAATATCACCGAGTAACTCATTTGTCAATAGTTTCATTAAATATTTTTATTTAATGAAAACGCAGAAGGAGGGATTTGAACCCTCGCGCCGGTTTCCCGACCTATACCCTTAGCAGGGGCACCTCTTCGGCCACTTGAGTACTTCTGCATGTCCGAAATCACCGTAATTTTGTTTTTATTACGTCTGATTATTTACTTTTCTGCGCCGTGACGCAAAGTATATTATACGCACGAAAAAAGTATTTGTCAACCATAAATGTTATTGTTTTTTATATTCCTTTATCGCTGTTTCGTAGAGGTTATTTCCCTGGCTGTCGATTACGACGATTGCAGGGAAGTTCTCGACCTCTAGTCGACGAATCGCCTCTGCGCCGAGATCCTCGTAGCAGATGATATCTGATTTTTTGATGCATTTTGAGATGAGAGCACCGGCTCCTCCGATCGCTGCCAGATAGATGCCGTGATTACGAATGATTGCATCGATGACTTCTGGAGAACGCTTTCCCTTGCCGATCATCGCCTTTTGTCCGAGATCTAAGAGACGCGGCGCATATTTGTCCATGCGGCTTGCTGTGGTAGGACCTGCAGAACCGATCACCTGTCCTTCTCTGGCAGGTGAGGGACCCATATAGTAAATCGTAGCATCCGTAATGTCTATTGGCAGATCCTCTCCACGATCAAGTGCTTCGATCATGCGCTTATGTGCAGCATCACGAGCAACATAAATCGTCCCGTTTATAAATACGGAATCACCGGCATGCAGTCGCGACGTTATTTCTTCTGTGATCGGTGTGTTGATATATTGATCCATCTGATGCTCTCCTACAATACTCTACTGATGTGTCGGTTGACATGACAGCAGATGTTGACTGCTACCGGTAGTCCGGCAATATGCGTCGGATAAGTGTTGATGTTGACTGCCAGTGCACTCACCAATCCTCCAAGTCCCGCAGGACCGATGCCCAGACTATTGATCTTTTCTAGCATCTCTTCTTCTAAT
Source organism: Lachnospiraceae bacterium (assembly GCA_963594555.1). Taxonomy (GTDB): domain Bacteria; phylum Bacillota; class Clostridia; order Lachnospirales; family Lachnospiraceae; genus W0P33-017. Next base: position 1,094 of record CAVBEI010000042.1, read on the forward strand.
TCTCTTATGTAAGGAATTTCAGAGCGTTTTTTTATATTTCTGGTCAAGGCCTGCTTTGCAAGAATAGCGCATTTTTCAAAATCACCACCGATTCCGACGCCTATTACCATCGGCGGACAGGCATTTGGACCTGCATCCTCTACTGCGGTTAATATGGCTTTTTTTACGCCTTCGATGCCATCTGCAGGCTTTAGCATAAAAATGCGGCTCATATTTTCGCTGCCAAAGCCCTTTGGTGCCACGGTGATCTCGATATTTTCTCCCGGAACGATAGTTTCATGAATGATACCGGGAGTATTGTCTTTTGTATTTTCCCGCGTCAGCGGGTCGCGTACGACAGATTTTCGAAGATAGCCGTCTGTGTAGCCTCTGCGGATCCCCTCATTTACAGCATCCTCTAAATTCATGCCCTCTATGTGTACATCCTGCCCGATGCGCAGGAATACAACTGCCATTCCTGTATCCTGACAGATCGGAATGCTCTCAAGTGCCGCAATATCCATATTTTCCTGTAGCTGGGCGAGTACCTTTTTACCTACAGGGGATACTTCCGCAGCTTCTGACTGTATGATCGCATCCCGCACATCACCTGATAGCTCTAAATTCACATCTATGCACATTTGCCGGATTGCTGCGATGATCTCATCTGTGTGTATCGTTCTCATCTGTTTCCTCATTTGAAATAAGCGATTTATCCTCACGTACCTTTGCGATGCTGGCAACGACAACATCCTCACTTAGATTCATGAGCTTGACACCTGATGTAATACGCCCAAGCAGTGCAGTATCACTCACACGGATGCGGATGATGATTCCACCTGTTGTGATCAGCATCACCTCATCTTCTGCGTTTACAGCCTTGACTCCAACCAGCTCTCCGGTCTTTTCAGTGAGCTTGTAGCATTTGATACCCTTGCCACCGCGGTTCTGAGCGGTGAATTCGTTCATCATCGTGCATTTTCCAAGACCCTTTGCGGAAACGAGCATGAGTGAATCGCCCTGCGTATCAAGCTGCATACCGATCACTTCATCGCCATCAGCTAAATTCATACCGATCACACCCATCGATGCACGTCCGGTCTTTCGAACATCCGTCTCATGGAAGCGGATACACTGTCCGTATTTTGTGACGAGGAATATATCCTTTGTATCGTCTGTTTTCTTGACCTCGATAAGCTGATCATCCTCGCGCAGATTGATGGCGGTCAGACCATTTTTACGGATATTTGCATATTCCGTGATTGAAGTCTTCTTCACGATACCTTTTTCTGTAGCCATAAACAGGTATTCGTTTTCGTTATACTCACGGATAGGAATCACAGCGGTGATTTTTTCCTCCGGAAGAAGCTGCAAGAGGTTAATAATAGCAGTTCCTCTCGCGGTACGTCCGGCTTCCGGGATCTCATAGGCCTTCAAACGATACACGCGGCCAAAATTCGTAAAGAACATGAGATAATGATGAGAGCTCGTCATTAAAAGCTCCTCGATATAGTCATCCTCTATGGTCTCCATGCCCTTGATGCCCTTGCCACCGCGATGCTGTGCCTTGAAATTGTCCACACTCATGCGCTTGATATAGCCGAGTCGTGTCATGGTGATCACAGTATTGGTCACCGGAATCATGTCCTCCATGGAAATATCAAATTCATCGTATCCGATTGACGTACGGCGATCATCACCATATTTGTCGGATATCGCAAGTAATTCGGATTTGATCACGCCTAGCAGCTTTTTAGGGTCTGCTAAAATCGCCTCAAGCTCCTCAATCTGCTTCATGAGCAGGTCATACTCACCCTGAAGCTTTTCGCGCTCTAAGCCTGTCAATGTACGCAGACGCATATCCACGATAGCCTGTGCCTGTGCCTCAGAAAAAGCAAAGCGTTCGATCAATCGTTCCTTTGCCTCCGGCGTCGTCTGGGAGCTTCGAATGATGCTTATCACTTCATCGATATGATCTAGTGCGATCAGAAGTCCCTGCAGGATATGTGCGCGTTCCTTTGCTTTGTTTAAATCGTATTTTGTGCGTCTTTTAACGACATCCTCCTGGTGCAGGAGGTAATAATTCAATACCTCATATAGATTGAGCACCTTTGGCTGATTGTCAACTAAGGCTAGCATGATGACACCAAATGTGTCCTGCAGCTGCGTATGCTTGTACAGCTGATTTAATATAATATTCGGGTTCACATCCTTGCGCAGCTCGATACAGATACGCATACCCTGACGGTTAGACTCATCCCGAAGCTCGGTGATTCCGTCTACTCTCTTTTCCTTGACAAGCTCGGCGATCTTTTCGATCAGACGGGCTTTGTTTACCATATAGGGAAGCTCGGTGACAACGATGCGGTTTTTGCCATTGTTCATCGGCTCAATGTCTGTAACTGCACGCACGCGAATCTTGCCGCGTCCGGTTCTATAGGACTCCTCTATACCGGCTGTTCCTAATATCATGCCGCCGGTAGGAAAATCCGGTCCTTTTACAATGGATAAAAGCTCCTCGATATCTGTCTGTTTATCTGCGATCTGATTGTCAATGATGCGAACAACTGCACCGATCGTCTCACGCAGATTGTGCGGAGGGATATTCGTCGCCATGCCGACTGCGATACCGGTAGTTCCATTTACTAGCAGGTTAGGGTAACGAGCCGGTAACACTACGGGCTCTTTTTCTGTTTCATCGAAGTTTGGCTTGAAATCAACGGTATTTTTATTGATATCAGCCAGCATCTCCATGGAAATCTTAGAAAGACGCGCCTCGGTATATCGCATCGCAGCTGCGCCATCTCCATCCACCGAACCAAAGTTACCATGTCCATCTACCAGTGGATAACGTGTCGACCATTCCTGTGCCATGTTGACAAGTGCTCCGTAAATCGAGCTGTCTCCATGCGGGTGATATTTACCCATCGTATCACCGACAATACGCGCACATTTACGATGCGGCTTGTCAGGTCCATTGTTCAGCTCGATCATAGAGTAAAGCACGCGGCGCTGTACCGGCTTTAAACCATCTCTCACATCCGGAAGTGCACGAGAGGCAATAACGCTCATCGCATAATCGATGTAAGAGGTCTCCATAGTCTTTTTTAAATCGACGTCGTGAATCTGGTCAAAAATCGTATCTTCCATTCCATTCTCCTGAATCACTTTCATACGCCCTTTGCAGTAAAAGCTTTGGGCTGTACTGACAAGTTACTAAATATCTAAATTCTGTACATATTTTGCATTCAATTCGATAAATTCACGGCGCGGCTCTACCTTATCACCCATCAGGGTATCAAAGGTCAAATCAATCTCAGAAGCAGCCTCTTCGTTGTAAATCACACGCTTTAAAATGCGCTTCTTAGGATCCATCGTCGTCTCCCATAGCTGGTCGGCATCCATCTCGCCAAGTCCCTTATAACGCTGAATCTTGTTATTTGTATCACGACCGATCTCTACCAAAATCCGATTCAATTCCTCATCGGAATAAGCATAGCGGATCGTCTTATTCTTCTCGACCTTATAGAGCGGAGGCGTAGCAAGGTAAACATGTCCCTGCTTGATGAGCTCCGGCATAAAACGATACAAAAAGGTCAGCATCAGCGTCGCAATATGTGCACCATCGACATCGGCATCTGTCATGATGATAATCTTGTCATAACGAAGCTTTGAAATATCAAAATCATCGTGAATACCGGTGCCAAATGCTGTAATCATAGCCTTGATCTCTGCATTTTCATAGATGCGGTCAAGCCGTGCTTTTTCTACGTTCAGAATCTTTCCGCGCAGCGGTAAAATCGCCTGTGTCGCGCGTGAGCGCGCGGTTTTTGCTGAGCCGCCTGCGGAATCTCCCTCGACTATAAAAATCTCACAATTTTTAGGATCCTTATCTGAGCAATCTGCCAGCTTGCCGGGAAGTGACATGCCCTCTAATGCGGTTTTACGTCTCGTTAGGTCACGTGCCTTTCTGGCTGCTTCTCTGGCTCGCTGCGCAAGCAGCGATTTTTCACAGATTGTTTTGGCAACTACGGGATTTTGCTCTAAATAATAGGTCAGCTGTTCACTAACAACATTATCTACCGCACCACGAGCTTCGCTGTTTCCTAACTTTTGCTTGGTCTGTCCCTCAAACTGCGGCTCCTCAAGCTTGATGCTGATGATCGCTGTCAGCCCTTCACGAATATCATCTCCGGAAAGCGCCGGATCATTGTCCTTTAAAATCTTATTTGCTCTCGCATAGGTGTTAAAGGTCTTTGTGATCGCATTACGAAAACCAGCCAGATGCGTACCGCCCTCCGGCGTGATGATGTTGTTAACAAAGCTGTAGGTTCCGTCATTAAAGCCGTCGTTGTGCTGGAAGGCGACCTCTACATATACATTGTCGCGCTTGCCCTCGCAGTAAATGACATCCGGATACAGTGCAGTCTTGCTATTATTTAAATATGTGACAAATTCCTTGATGCCTCCGGCATAATGGAAATTACGCTCAACGATCTCTTCAGGATTTCTAAGGTCGCGCAGTGTGATATTTAGTCCCTTCGTCAAAAAAGCGGTCTCACGCAGACGCTGCTTTAAGGTGTCAAAATCGAATACTGTCTCTTCAAAAATCGTATCATCCGGCTCAAAGGTGACCTTTGTTCCGGTCCTTTTCGGATCACACACATCCGCTATCTCAAGCGGATACATGACCTTTCCACGCTCATAGCGCTGCTTGTATACCTTTCCCTCACGGAAAATCTCTACCTCAAGCCAATTGGATAGTGCATTTACTACAGATGCTCCTACACCATGAAGTCCACCGGATACCTTGTAGCCTCCACCGCCGAATTTACCTCCGGCATGCAATACTGTAAATACGACCTCTACTGCAGGCTTTCCTGCCTTGTGATTGATGCCGGTCGGAATACCTCTGCCATCATCCGTTACTGTGATCGTATTGCCAGGATTGATCACGACCTCAATATTTTTGCAATAGCCTGCAAGTGCTTCATCAACGGAATTATCCACAATCTCATAAACTAAATGATGAAGACCACGTTCGGAGGTGCTGCCGATATACATACCGGGACGCTTTCTGACTGCCTCGAGTCCCTCTAAAATCTGAATCTGATCTGCACCATATTCCTGATTGGCCATAAAATAACCTCCATTTTGTATCCTAGGATACTACTCTAATAATTGAACTGCTCCGGCATTCACACGATACGTCCTATGAATCCGAAATTTATTTTTCACAAATTCATCTAAACCGGTACATGTGATGATCGTTTGGATGTCGTGAATACTGTTTAATAAATAATTCTGACGGTTCGAATCAAGCTCTGAGAGCACATCATCAAGCAATAAAACCGGTGTATCATTTATCGTACGCTTGACTAACTCAATCTCTGATAGCTTTAGTGAAAGTGCAGCTGTCCTCTGCTGTCCCTGAGAACCGAATCTTCTCAGATCAATATCACCAAACAAAAAAGAGATATCATCACGGTGCGGCCCGACAGATGTCTGACACAGCCTTCGATCCCGCTCATTTGCACGAAATAGCTCATCCTGAAAAAAAATAGCCTCTACATTCGGTTCATAGCATAGTCTTAGCTTCTCGCGATTGCCTGATAGCTTTAGGTGAAGCTCACTAACTATATCACCAAGCTCTTCGATAAAAATCCGTCGTCTTTCTATGATCCGTCTGCCATATTCGACGAGCTGTTCATCCCAGGCAAACAGAGTATCTGCCAAATTCGGACGAAAATTCAAATCCTTTAACAATGCATTGCGCTGCTTTAATATCTTATTGTAGGCGGTTAGATCTGATAAATAGATTTTATCAAGCTGACAGAGCTCCTGATCTAAAAATCTTCTGCGCTCCGCCGGACCATCCTTTATGATATTAAGATCCTCTGGAGAAAACAGGATAATATTTAAAATACCAAATAAATCGGATGCTTTTTTGATTGGAATCTGATTGATGGCAATGCCCTTTGCACGACTTTTCTTTAGATGCAGGTCAATCTGAAAATCTCGATCTTCCTTGCGAACGACTGTGCGAATGTGAGCCTCCTGCTCGCCAAAGCGAATCATCTCTCTATCACGACTGCCCTTGTGAGAGCGCGTCGTAGCACTGATATAGGCAGCCTCTAGTATATTGGTCTTGCCCTGTGCATTATCACCAAATAAAATATTCGTTTCTGCGTCAAAATCAATCTGAAGCGTCTCGTAATTTCTGAAATTTTTACAGGTAATCGATTGAATGATCATGTCATAATCTGCGCCTCTTGACCATCAAAGGCTATGATATCGCCACAGTGAAGCTTTTTCCCTCTCTGAAGCTCTACCTCTCCGTTTACATATACCTGTCCATCCTGGATCATAATCTTTGCCTCTACACCGGAGCTTACCATACCGGCAAGCTTTAGTGCCTGGCCTAGCTTTATATAATCGTCCCTGAGCTTAATCTGAATCATGTTTTTACCTTCTACATCACGTTGAAATTCACAGGCAAGATCAAATAAATAAACTGGTCATCTTCATCACGAATGAAGCAGGGTGCCTTTGGATTCACCATGTAAAGGGTGACCTCTTCCTCGTCAATGACACGCAAGGCATCGATGAAAAACTTAGGATTGAAGCCGATCATAATATCCCGTCCGGTTTTCTCGATGCTGATCTCCTCGTTCATGGAACCGATGAAGGAATTGATCTTTAATTCCATCACATCGTCCCTTATGTCCATGATAATCGGCTTTTTATCGCCTTCCTTGACCAGCAGTGTCGCACGATCTATACAGTTAAGCAGCTCACGTTTATTGATATGCAGCTTAGTCTCATAATCCGGAGTAAGCATCTGGTCAATCTTGAAAAATTCGCCCTCTATGACACGAGAAACTACAGTAGTATCGGCAAATTCAAATACAATGTGATTCTGTGTAACATCGATAAATACGTCATCATCCACTGAGCCGGGCAGAATCTTGCTGATCTCATTCAACGTTTTGCTGGGTACAATCACCTTTTTATGTGGATAATTTTCTTTTAATTCGATATTTCGGATGGAAACACGGTGACCATCTAAGGATACTACCTTTAGGTGATTTTCGTTAATCTCAAACAGCTCACCATTCATCAGAGGATTGGCCTCATTATCTGCCGTTGAAAAAATAGTCTGTCGAATGACCTCCTTTAACGTAAACTGTGAGATGCGAATCGGATCATTTTTCTCGATATAGGGAAGATAGGAAAAATCCTCGCCTGATTTACCAATGATATTGAATTTTGCTTTTTCGCATGTGATCACGGTCTTAAAGGTCGCATCCGTCTCAATCACAACATCACTATCCGGCAGCTTACGAACAATCTCTGAGAAAACCTTGGCATCGAGTGCTACGATTCCGTTTTCTATGATATTTCCGTCAATGATCGTCTCAATACCTAGCTCAGTATCATTTGCAAGGAGATGAATTTCATCAGTGGATGCATCTATTAGGATACATTCTAGGATCGCCATGGTCGTTCTAGTAGGAACAGCTTTGGATACGATGTTGACACCTCGTGATAAATCAGATTTTGAACAGATGATTTTCATGTAGCTGGCAGCTCCTTTCAGGTTTCGATAATATAAAATAATATAATAAAAAATTCGTATTAGTCTTAGTATAGGGCGTTTATAAGTGTATAACGCGTGAAACGTCCATAAATCCCATGTTTCACGAAAAAATAGTCGTGCTTCTTCGGTGAAAAACATGGGGAAGGTATCTTGATTGTATGTGGATTAATTTGGATTAATCTTTTTCTTTATGACTTCGATCTGGTTACGCATCGTCTCATTTTCCTGGATCTCGGTTTCAATCTTTTTGATTCCGTGGATAACTGTGGAATGATCTCTGCCTCCAAGGAATGCACCGATCGCATCCTGCGAAGCATCTGTCATCGTCTTTGCCAAATACATGGCGATCATACGGGTTCGCGCGATTTCACTGGTTCTGCTCTTTGATAGTATCTGATCCATCGATATCTGGAAATGATCACATACGATCTCTACGATCAGCTGGAGTGTGATCTCCTGAGGCTTGTCAGGATTGATCATGTTCTGCAATTCATGAACGGCAACATCCATCGTGATCTCATTTCCTGTCAGGCGATTGAAGGCGATGAGCTTGTTTAGTGCTCCCTCGAGCTCACGAACGTTTGATTTTATGTTCGTTGCGATGTAATTTAAAATATCGTTTCCTAGAACGATGCCCTCTTGATCCTGCTTTTTACGAAGGATCGCCATACGTGTCTCATAATCCGGAGAGCCGATATCAGCCATAAGTCCCCACTCAAAGCGTGAGCGGATGCGCTCCTCTAAGGTCTCCATATCCTTCGGAGGCTTATCAGAGGTTAAAATAATCTGTTTTCCGGCACTATGCAGCTCATTGAAGGTGTGGAAAAACTCTTCCTGTGTGCTTTCCTTTCCTATTATAAATTGTACGTCATCGATCATGAGTACATCGACGGTTCGATATTTTTCACGAAGCTTGGTCATGGCGTTCGAATTACCGGAACGGATCGAGTCAATCACTTCGTTTGTAAATACCTCAGATGTGACGTAAAGCACACGAGCACTCGGATTTTGCTCAGTGATGTAGTTGCCGATGGAATGCATCAGGTGCGTCTTTCCAAGTCCGGGACCTCCATATATATAGAGGGGATTGTAGGTATCTCCAGGAGATTCTGCTACTGCAAGAGAGGCAGAATGTGCAAAACGGTTATTGCCGCCAACGACAAATCGCTCGAAGGTGTAGTTAATGTTTAATCCGGAGCGATCCACGATCTCGGTCGGATTGATCGGACGGGAAGCCTTCGGCTTGATCTTACTAAGCTCGGTAGTTTCTATAAATACGATCTGATAGCTCTTTTTCGTGACCTCCTCGATGACAAAACAAAGAGGCTTTAAATATTTC
>CAVBEI010000043.1:0-9827 GCA_963594555.1 Lachnospiraceae bacterium
GACCTGCCGAGATCGATGTCGAGCTGTGCCCTGTACCAAAGGCATCTGTCTGACTCTCCGCCCTCTTTGGAAAACCGCTCATGCCTCCGAATTCCCGCAGCGAGTCAAAGCCCTCCCGCCTTCCGGTAAGCAGCTTGTGTGTATAGCACTGATGTCCTACATCCCAGACGAGATCGTCCACCATCGGATCAAAGGCCAGATGCAGCGCCATCGTAAGCTCTACCACACCCAGATTCGACGCCAGATGCCCACCATGCTCACTCACACGCCGAATTAAAAAGTCACGGATCTCCTCTGCAAGTGCCTCATAATCCGACGGATCTATTTTTTTTATATCATTTGTATGCATGATCTGATCCAGCAGAGCCATACAAATCCTCCAACTCGCCCTTGTAACTGTCCAATCTATTAACAGTTATTATTCACGGTTATTATGCTTCCTACTTTTTTCGCACCGTTAAAAGCTCAATTAGGCCTTCCAAAAATTCACTGTCTCCGGGCATACTGCGCAAAATATCAACTGCATGCTCGGAAAGCCTTTGTACCTGCAACGAGGACTCCTCTAAACCGCACAGGGTAACATAGGTTATTTTTCCATTTTTCTCATCGCTTCCGATGGGCTTGCCTAAAACCTCCTGCGTACTTGTGACATCCAAAATATCATCCTGAATCTGAAATGCCACACCAACAGAATGTGCCGCCTGCTCCAGCTGATCGATCTGCTCATCATGCGCACCGGCTAGGATCGCGCCTATGACAAATGCGGCTTCTATTAGTGCTGCTGTCTTTAACGCATGGATCGTCTCAAGCTTTTCAAGCGTCATGCCGGGGCGCCCCTCTGATTCCACATCTATGACCTGTCCGCCCAGCATGCCGAAGGCACCGGCTTTGTGTGATAGTACTTCTATCGCCCGCGCCACTCTCCTGTATTCCTCAAAATCCTGCGCCAGCGCAAACCCCTTTGTAGCCGTCTCAAAGGCTAGTGTTAATAGCCCGTCTCCGGCTAAAATGCCCATCGCCTCACCGTATTTGGCATGCGTCGTGAGCTTGCCTCTGCGGTATTTATCATCATCCATCGCCGGCAGATCATCATGCACTAGCGAATAGGTATGAATCATCTCAAGTGCCGCAGCAAATGGCTCCGCCAACGCATCAGTTCCGCCAAGTATACGGTATGTCTCCAGCAAAAATATCGGTCGCAAGCGCTTTCCGCCGGCTTGTATGCTGTAATCCATGGCATCGAGTACAGTCTGCTGCATTCCGGTAACCGGTGGCAAATAGGAGCGTATCACACGCTCTGCTCTTTCTGTGCGTTCTAAAAGCTCTCTATTTATCTGCTCCCTGTCCATACTCTGATTACTCCTCTTCATAACTGTTTGGTATCTTCACAGTTACCCTCTTCATCAAATGCCTGCAGGCCTCCATCCTCACTGATCATAAGCATCTTTTTTTCCACCCGATCGATTCTCTCATTGCACGCGCGAATGAGCTTCATACCCTTTTCATAGGCCGCAAAGGCATCCTCGAGTGAGATCTGCGGAGCCTCTAACTGTTTTAGAAGCTCCTCGGTTTGTGCAAATAATTCCTCTAAAGCTACTTCCTGCATTGCTTATCCTCCACGCGTGTCTTCACATCGCCCTCTAGCATATGAAGTGTCAAAAGCATCCCCTGTGTGATATCCGAAAAATCCGTCACGACCCTGCCATCTTCATCCGTCACAAGCGAATAACCGCCTGATAACTTGCGAAGCGGCGAGGAGGCCTCCATACGCTGTGCCAAAAGCTCTAAGCGATGTTTCCTATTTTGCAGGTGTCCCTGCATACATGCCTGCAGCTGTTCCTCGAGATCGATCGTATATTGTCTTCGCATATTGAGCTGATTTTGCGGGCTGGCGTATTGCATTCGCAGGCGAAGCTGCTGTAATCTGGTAGATAGCCAGGTGATATGCTGTGTTATGTTCTGCTCTAGCCTTTGCTGCAGCTGATTTACGTATGTCGTTGCCGTATCGAGCCGCCAGACTGCCAGCTCTGTTGCAGCAGACGGAGTAGGCGCACGCAGATCTGCCACATAATCAATAAGCGTAGTGTCTGTCTCGTGTCCAACTGCTGAAATCACCGGGATCGTACAGTTAAACACCGCACGAACAACCGCCTCCTCGTTAAAGGCCCACAAATCCTCGATAGAGCCTCCGCCACGTCCTACGATCATCACATCCACACCGAGCTGCTCTAGTGCCTGTATGCCGTTTATGATACTGGACGGCGCGCCATCACCCTGAACGAGTGCCGGATATAATATGAGCTGCACGCCGGGATTTCTGCGATGCGCGATCGTTTGAATATCGCGGATCGCTGCACCGGTAGGAGCCGTCACGATACCGATCGTCTTCGGATAGGGTGGAATAGGCTGCTTGTATTCGGGTGCAAACATACCCATCTCCTCGAGCTCCCGCTTTAGTGCCTCTAACCTTTCAAAGCGCTCTCCTAAGCCACCCTGTGTGATCTTTTTTGCATATAGCTGGTATCTGCCGTCCCTCTCATAGACCTGCACCGAGCCGTCTACAAAAACGGTATCTCCCTTCTTCATCTGAAAGGAAAGTCCTTTTCTGTTTCCGGCAAACATCACGCACATCAATGTCCCGACTGCATCCTTTAGCGTAAAATAAATATGTCCCGATGCATGATAGGTGCAGTTTGACACCTCACCACGCACACAGACATTTTCCAGCAAAAAGTCCTGAGCGAACATATTTTTTATATATTGATTGATCTGTCCAACTGAATATGCTGTCTGCTTCATTGAGCGATCCGCGCCAATACACCGTTAACAAACGATGCGGAATTCTCCTCTCCGTATTCCTTTGCCAGCTCTACTGCTTCATTGATAGCCACCTTTGTAGGAATATCCTCCTCAAAGCGCATCTCGTAAACAGCCAGCCGGATCAATGTAAGCTCCACCTTTGCCATGCGACTCGTCTTCCAATTTGTCGCCTTTTCATTGATCATCTCATCAATCTCATGAATATGCGCGATAATATCCTCAGACTTGTGCTCGATATAGTCTCTATCAGCCTCCGATGCACTATCGAGCATCTCCATAAACAGCTGCAGCTGCTCAGGGATCTCCTCCACATCATGAAATTCTGCACGAAATACCATCTTGAAAATCAATTCCCGGATTTCTCGTCTCGTCATAGCATTCTCCTCGTATAAAAATGAGTGCCTGTGTATCCACAGACACTCCTGCATGTTCGGTCTGACTCTACTTCGTATCCTTCATATCTACACTCACGATACGCACGTTAATCGTACCAACCTCTAATCCTGTCATCGTCTCAACCGCTGTACGCACACGATCCTGAACATTCCCGGATACCTCAGGGATCGCGTAGCCATATTTGATATTCATATTCACATCCACCGTCACGATACCATCGATCACCTCTACGCGGATGCCCTTTGCCAAATATTTGATACCGGTTTTGGCTACGATCTCATTCGTGACATTGCCTGCCAGGGATGAAACACCCTCTACCTCTGTCACAGCCAGTCCTACTACGATGGCTACGACCTCATCTGCCACACGAATCACGCCCATTTTATCTTCTTTTATCTTTAATGTTTTGTTGTTTTCTTCCATGATAAGTAACCTCCTGCTTTCTGTTCCCAATCTCACATTATTTTACACCATTACACTCTAAATAACAAGCAAAAACGTATTACGCTTGCTAAAGCAGGCAAATTTTTATATACTATACAAAAAAGAAGGGAGTTACTATGATTCAACGAAGCGATCTCTTTCACCTATCCTTTTATAAAAAAGAGCCATTCACCGGAAGCTTTCGCGGCATGCGCTACCGCATCTCAAAAGATACCGCCTCAGACGAAGAAAACGCCGAGAATGTGCTGCGTGCCTATGTATATCCGGAGCCGTATAGTTTTTCGCATACTCCCGATGAAGACAAAATCTCACAGGACTTTCCCTTTACCGAAGAAGGTTTAGATAAGATCTGCGACTGGTTAAATGAGACCTATACCAAAAAAGAAGACTATTGGCTTCTATGCCTGAAAGGAGCACGACCTTCATGAAAAAAATCAAAAAAATACTAGCCGTCCTCGGCTGCCTTTTGCTTGTTGGCATGTATGCACTGACCATCGTCCTGGCACTTACAGACGATCCAAACACGATGAATGCCTTTCGCGCCTCCATCTATTGTACTGTGATCGTTCCTGTGCTCATATGGGCCTACAGCTTCATATATCGCTTATTAAAAAAGTGACACAGCTACTGTGTCACTTTTTTATCTGTTTTATTTTAATTTAGAAGCTCTGTAGATGATATCCTCTCTGCCAGGTCCATTAGATACCATCGTAATCGGATAGCCGATCTGCTCCTCGATAAAATCGATATACTTGCGGCAGTTCTCCGGCAGCTCTTCAAAGCTGCGTATGCCCTGTACATCGCATTTCCATCCCGGCAGTACCTTTAAGACAGGCTTTGCCTTCTTCAGCTTGGCGGTGACAGGAAAATCAGTCGTAACCTCTCCGTCAATCTCATATCCCACGCACACAGGAATCTCATCAAGATAACCTAGTGCATCCACGACGGTAAACACCACATCGGTTGTACCCTGCAGCCGGCAGCCATATTTGCTGGCCACGCAGTCAAACCAGCCAACTCTTCTCGGACGTCCTGTCGTCGCACCATACTCTCCGCCGTCTCCACCATGATTGCGCAAAAGCTCGGCTTGTTCATCGAATATCTCGCTGACGAATTCTCCGGCACCGACGGCTGAGGAATACGCCTTTACAACGGTCACGATCTGTTTGATCTCATAGGGTGCAATACCTGCTCCGATCGCACCGTAGGCTGCTAAGGTAGAGGAGGATGTAACCATCGGATAAATTCCATGATCCGGATCCTTCATCGTGCCAAGCTGTCCCTCTAATAGAATCGTCTTATTTTCCTTTAACGCCTCTGCCAGATAAGCTGATACATCACATACATACGGTGCGATTTTATCCCGATATCCATGCAGCTCCTCAAGCAGTGCTTCCTGGCTGATAGAAGGCTTATGATACAGATGCTCCAGCAGTACATTCTTTTGCTCACAGATGCGAGCGGTCTTATCTATAAGCAGCTCCTCATCAAATAATTCGCTGACCTGGAAACCGATTTTTGCGTATTTGTCAGAATAAAAAGGTGCAATGCCGGATTTGGTCGAGCCAAAGGATTTGCCAGCAAGTCTCTCCTCTTCATATTGATCAAAGAGAACATGATAGCTCATCACCATCTGTGCACGATCAGATACTAAAATATGCGGAGTCGGCACACCCTTTTCGGTCAGATCCTCGATCTCTTTAATGAGCTTATTTACGTCGAGTGCCACACCATTGCCAATGATGTTGGTTGTATGATCGTAAAATACACCGCTGGGCAAGGTATGCAGCGCAAACTTGCCATAATTATTCTTGATCGTATGGCCTGCGTTCGCTCCACCCTGAAAACGAATGATAATATCTGCATCCCCTGCAAGCATATCGGTGATCTTGCCTTTGCCTTCATCACCCCAGTTCGCTCCTACTACTGCCTTAACCATTATGCCACCTCCATAGCCATAAAAAAAGCAGGTGTAAAAACCTGCCTTTTTATTTCTCTGTTTTTACTAGCTGATTATACATGATAAGAAACGTAAAGTAAAGTGTCTGCCGCAAATCGTTCCCTATAACGGCGTACCTATGCGATGTGCTACCGCAAGCGCCAGTGCGCCCGGACCGATATGGCAGGAAACGCTTAAGGAAAGCGGATTGACCACGATCTCTCGCCCCGGGAAGTGCTCTAACACCTCCTCGACAAACTGCTCCGCAGCCTCCCTGTCATAGGTATAAGCAATCTGCAAATGCATATTACTGCCCGTAGAATCATGAAAGCGCTCCGTCAGATCTCGTTTGATCGCTTCGATCATGATCGACCTGGCATGCTTTTGTGTACGCGCCTTTGCATAAGCATCGAGCTTATCGCCCTGGATCTGCAATACAGGCTTTAGCTTAAGCAGAGTACCGAGTGCTGCTGCCGCAGGCGTGATGCGTCCGCCGCGCTTTAGATAGGTCAGTGTATCCACCATGATATAAATGGATGCATTCAGCTTTTCCTCTGTTAAAATATCACGGATCTCGCTAGCGCTCTTACCCTGCTCTGCCAATTCTAGTGCATCGTATACAGACTGGCGAAGCGTAACGGAAATACGCTGGTTATCCACCACAAACACCTTCCCTGCAAATGGTTCTTCCTGTGATAGCATATATGCTGTCTCGCAGGAGCTCGACAATCCGCTCGACATCGGCAGATAGACGATCTCCTCATAATCCTGCAATAGCTTCTTCCATTGATCTGTCACACTTCCGATCGTCGGCATAGAGGTCTTGATCTCACAGCCCTCATGAAGCTTTTCATAAAATTGCTCCTGCGTTAAATCTATTTCCTCGAAATACATCTGGTCGTCAATATAAAATGGCATCGGTATGACATACAAACCGGCCTGCGTAGCCTCTGCCTGCGTAATACCGGAATTACTGTCCGTTAGTATCGCTACCCTACTCATATCCATCCTCCAAAATGTTCAAGACTTGCTCCCTCTTACAGAAGAAGTGAGCATCTCAAATGAGATATATCGGCTATCATACCACATTCATTCCTAAAATGCAAAAAGGACATGCGAAATACGCATGTCCATAAATATCCGGTAAATCCAATGGATTAGTTGTTGATCATGAAGTGAAGAATCTTCTCTACGTCCTCCTTCTCATGAGCAACGATCTCAAGCTCCGGAATGTCTCCGTTTGAGAAAATGTTCGCAAGCGATACATACTGGCTGAGCTTTGACTTTAAATTCAACCGATCGCCCTCACCGGTAACTAACTCTACCGTACCCTCACAGCTATCGATCATTTTGAAAAATGCATTTACGTCTTTGATGTTCTGAACCTTCATGTTACCATTCTCCTTTCTTTGGACTGCTCCTTCTTCTAAGCAGTTTCTTTTTCCTTTTCCTAACTTACGCACCTAGTATATCATACTATTGCATAATTGCAATGTGCATTTTGCACAAAAAGAACGGTTGATTTCGTAAAAAAATCAACCGTTCTTGTGTATTTTATACGAATTTCAGATGAATTTTACATCATACCCATTCCACTTGCTCCGCCTGCGGGCATTGCCGGTGCATCCTCTTTGATATTTGCTACAACGGACTCGGTTGTAAGCAATGTAGATGCTACACTTGTCGCGTTCTGCAGAGCACTTCTGGTCACCTTGACAGGATCTAGGATGCCGCTCTTTACCATATCGACATACTCCTCAGCCGCTGCATCAAAGCCAAAGCCAGTCTCTGACTCACGTACCTTATTGATGATGACAGAGCCTTCGAGTCCTGCATTGGCAGCGATAAAGTATAACGGTGCCTCGAGTGCCTTTAGGATGACATTTGCGCCGGTCTTCTCATCACCCTCTAAGGATGCAGCCAGCTTAGCGACCTCCTTTGAGGCATGGATGTATGCAGAGCCGCCACCGGAGATGATACCCTCCTCAACCGCAGCACGGGTAGCATTCAATGCATCCTCCATACGCAGCTTGCTCTCCTTCATCTCTGTCTCTGTTGCAGCGCCGACACGAATGACAGCCACACCACCTGATAGCTTTGCTAAGCGCTCCTGCAATTTTTCTTTATCAAATTCAGAGGTTGTCTCCTCGATCTGTGCACGGATCTGTGATACACGTCCCTCGATGGCAGCCTTGTCACCGGCACCGTCTACGATCACGGTATTCTCCTTTTGTACCTTCACAGATTTTGCACGGCCAAGCATATCCATGGTAGCTTCCTTTAGCTCCATACCAAGCTCGGAGGAGATGACCTGTCCACCGGTTAGGATGGCGATATCCTCAAGCATTGCTTTTCTTCTGTCACCATATCCGGGTGCCTTTACAGCTACGACATTGAACGTACCACGCAGCTTATTTAGGATCAATGTAGTGAGTGCCTCACCCTCTACATCCTCTGCGATAATGAGTAATCTGGCACCTGACTGTACGATCTGCTCTAACAGAGGAAGCAGATCCTGAATGTTGCCAATCTTCTTGTCAGTGATCAAAATGTAAGGATCGTCAAGTACTGCCTCCATCTTGTCCATATCTGTTGCCATATAAGCAGAGATATAGCCGCGGTCAAACTGCATACCTTCAACTAAATCAAGCTCGGTCTGCATCGTCTTGCTCTCCTCGATGGTGATGACGCCGTCCTTAGACACCTTTTCCATCGCATCAGCAACCAGCTGTCCGACCTCAGTATCGCCTGCGGAAATAGCAGCTACCTTTGCAATCTGATCCTTGCTGTCAACGGTCTTGCTCATACCGGCCAAGGCATCGACTGCTGCCTTTGTAGCCTTTTTCATGCCCCTGCGAAGAATAATAGGATTTGCACCTGCTGCCAGGTTCTTCATACCTTCCTTAACCATAGCCTGTGCCAAAACTGTTGCGGTGGTTGTACCATCACCTGCTACATCATTGGTCTTTGTAGCGACTTCCTTCACGAGCTGTGCGCCCATATTCTCGAATGCATCCTCAAGCTCGATTTCCTTTGCGATGGTCACACCATCGTTTGTGATGAGCGGTGCGCCGTAGGACTTGTCTAATACGACGTTTCGTCCCTTAGGTCCGAGTGTCACACGAACGGTATTTGCTAATTTATCTACGCCTGCTTCTAAGGCTGCACGTGCCTCTGCGCCATATTTAATTTCCTTTGCCATGATAATAATCTCCTTTTTTATTGTCCAACGCCATTACTCTACAATTGCTAAGATATCATTCTGACGAACAATGATATACTCTTCTCCGTCAAGCTTTACCTCTGTGCCGGCATACTTGGAATAGATGACCTTCTGGCCTTCCTTTACCTGCATCGCTACTTCCTTGCCATCAACGACACCACCCGGTCCTACTGCTACGACCTCTGCCTCCTGCGGCTTCTCCTGTGCAGAGCTGGCTAAGATGATGCCTGATTTTGTCTTTTCTTCTGCTGCGAGCTGCTTGATCACAACTCGGTCTAATAACGGTACTAACTTCATGTGAAATTGCCTCCTTTTGTTCTTCTGTTTTTATCTGTTAGCACTCATTTGTATCGAGTGCTAACCACTAAGCAATATAATAGATATTTCATGTTGGATGTGCAACCGAAAAAATGTCTGCAATTCCTCACGAAATATCTATCATTCTTTTTCTAGCTCATTTTTTCTCTCATTTTCTCACTTTTCTATTTTTTATGATCGAAAGTCACTACTCTTTCCCTATCAATCCAAAATGAACCAGTGCACGATATATGCCGTCCTCTTCAAGCGAGCTAGTCACATGATCCGCGACCGCCTTTGCCTCCGGTGTGCCATTCCCCATCGCAATTCCACAGCCTGCATAGCTAAGCATCGCCAGATCATTCACGCTGTCCCCGACTGCATAGGTATCCTCCCGCGAGATCCCAAGCGCATCACACATTCTCTGCATGCCGGTCGCCTTTGTATGACCCTTTGGCACCATCTCAGCAACCGCAGAATTGTGAACCAGATAGGTATAATATTCATCCAATGCCGCAAAGCAGCTCTCTCTATCGGCATTATCTGTCGCACAGGAGAGCTTGTTGATCCTCCAACTGCCGTAATGATCACGGATGCTGTAAAGCTCCTCTCCCAGCTCTCGCATGAGCTTTTGTCCGTATGGCTCGTGGCCAAACTCTGATTCATCCATATATAGATGCTCCGGACCCTCTAATACCGGCCTAAATC
>CAVBEI010000044.1:0-9418 GCA_963594555.1 Lachnospiraceae bacterium
GTGTGCAAGACCTCGATCTCGGATGCCGAGGTAGAGCATGAGGAGCAGGACGGATTTTTCTGGCACATCAACTATCCGGTTGTAGGAGAGCCGGGACGTTTTGTTGAGATCGCCACGACTCGCCCGGAGACGCTCTTTGGTGATACGGCAGTTGCTGTCAATCCGGAGGATGCGCGTTATCAGGATATCATCGGAAAGCAGCTAGAGCTGCCTACGACAGGACGTACTATTCCCGTCATCGCAGATGCCTACGTCGATAAAGAATTTGGAACCGGCTGTGTGAAGATCACGCCGGCACATGACCCGAACGACTTTGAAGTGGGTAAGCGTCATGATTTAGAGGAAATCGTCGTTATAAACGACGATGCCACGATGAACGAAAAGGCCGGAAAATATGTCGGCATGGATCGTTATGAGTGCCGAGAAGCTCTGGTAGCTGATTTAAAGGAGATGGGACTGCTCGTAAAGGTAGAGCCTCACGTGCACAATGTCGGTACGCATGATCGGTGTCACACTACCGTAGAGCCGATGATCAAGCAGCAGTGGTTCGTCAAGATGGATGAGATGATCCGTCCGGCTGTAGAGGGTGTTAAAAACGGCGAGATCAAGCTGCTTCCTGCCCGCATGGACAAGACCTATTTCAACTGGACGGACAATATCCGTGACTGGTGCATCAGCAGACAGCTCTGGTGGGGACATCGCATACCGGCCTGGTACTGCGACGACTGCGGTGAGATGGTCGTATCTGTAGAGAAGCCTGATTCCTGCAAAAAGTGCGGCTGCAAGCATATGACACAGGATCCTGACACATTAGATACCTGGTTTTCATCTGCGCTCTGGCCGTTCTCTACGCTTGGCTGGCCCGAAAAAACCGAGGATCTGGATTATTTTTATCCGAATGATGTTCTGGTTACAGGCTACGATATCATCTTCTTCTGGGTGATCCGTATGATTTTCTCAGGCTATGAGCAGATGGGCAAGGCACCGTTTCACACCGTGCTTTTCCACGGCTTAGTGCGTGATTCCTTGGGCCGCAAGATGAGCAAATCTCTCGGAAATGGCATCGATCCGTTGGAGGTCATCGATAAATACGGTGCGGATGCTCTGCGTCTGACACTCATCACCGGCAATGCACCCGGAAATGACATGCGTTTTTACTGGGAGAGAGTCGAGGCTTCACGCAATTTTGCAAACAAGGTATGGAATGCCTCACGTTTTATCATGATGAATCTTGAGGGGATGGAGATCACAGAGCCCTCTTACGATGCACTGCATACGGCAGATAAGTGGATTTTATCGAGCATCAATACACTCGCGCGCGATGTGACCGAGAACATGGATAAATTTGAGCTCGGTATCGCCGTACAAAAGGTATATGATTTTATATGGGACGAGTTCTGCGACTGGTATATCGAGATCGCAAAGGTGCGTACCTATAAAAAGGACGAGGATCCGGAGTCTGCGAATGCGGCACTTTGGACGCTTAAGACGGTTTTGACCAATGCACTAAAGCTCTTGCATCCGTTTATGCCCTTTATCACTGAGGAGATTTTCTGCACGCTACAGAGCAAGGAGGAGACCATTATGCTCTCCGACTGGCCGAAATATCGAAAGGACTGGAGCTTTCCTGCAGAGGAGGCTGCGCTGGGTCGCTGCAAGGAGCTGGTGCGTGGTGTCCGTACAGTGCGTACACAGATGGATGTACCGCCTTCCCGCAAGGCAAAGCTGATCATCGTATCAGAGGATCCTTCGGTGCGGGAGGTATTTGAGAACAACCGTGAGGTTTATGTCAATCTGGCCTTCACAAACGAGATCTGTGTGCAGGAGGATAAGACAGGCATCGGAGAGGATGCGGTATCTGCTGTGATTCCGGATGCAGTCGTATACCTGCCGTTAGAGGATCTGGTTGATTTTGAAAAGGAAAAGGAGCGTCTTTTAAAGGAAAAGGAGCGCCTAGAAAAGGAGCTTGCACGCTCCAAAAAAATGCTTGGAAACGAAAAGTTTGTAAGCAAGGCTCCGGCGGCAAAGATACAGGAGGAACGGGATAAGCAGGAAAAGTATGAGCAGATGATGGCTCAGGTACTGCTTCGGCTTAAGCAAATGAAATAAAGAAATTGAAAAAAATGGGCGGCTAATGTATACTGAAAGTAGGTATGCATTAGTCGTTTTTACCTTTAGAGAGAGGGGGTGCAGCAGATGTCATTACCGATGCCTAGCGTAAGAGTTACGGATGATTATATGGAAGCGTATATGACTCTTTATGCCCCTTCCACGACGGAGAGCTATTCGGTGGAATATCTGACGAATGTGCTGCACCTTAACAACGTCAAGATCGGAGTACTGCAGGAGATGCTGCAGACGATGATCAACATGCATATTTACAACAAGGAAGTGCTCGTTGCAAAGGGACTAGAGGCAGTTCCTGGAGCGGACGGCTATTTTGAATACAAGTTTGAGACAGATCTCTCCCAGAAGCCGATCGAAAATGAAGATGGCTCTGTCGATTATAAAAACATCAAGATGATAGAGCTCGTTACGCAGGGTCAGGTCATCGCGATCTATCACCCGAGTACGGCCGGGACGAACGGCTACAATCTTCAGGCACAGTTCCAGATCGCCAAGCACGGTGCAGAGCTGCCGCCACTGCGCGGAACAGGCTTTGTGCGCCTAGAGGATGGCGTCACCTATCAGGCATCCATCTCAGGCAAGATCACTGAGACAAACAACCGTGTGAATATTTTCCCAGTGCATGAGCTGTTCGGCGACGTAGACCTAAGCAGCGGAAACATCGAGTTCAACGGCGATGTCATCATACATGGAAATGTATTAGACGGTATGTCGGTCAAGGCGACAGGTACTATCACTGTAGATAAGATCGTAGAATCTGCCTTTATCGAGGGCAGAAAGGGCGTGATTTTGCGCGGTGGTGTTTTAGGGCGAAACGGCGCGACTATCCGCTCCAAGGCGAATATCGCAGCACTATTTTTTGAATACGCCCAGGTAGAGGCGGCAGGTGATATCGAGGCAGAGTATTTTTTGGACAGCAGGGTGACGGCAGGCGGACGCATAAACCTATCCGGCAAAAAGGGCTGTATCGTCGGCGGTACGACACACGCCGTACGAGGCATCGATGCCTATGAGATCGGTAATGCTGCGGGCGCAAATACCGAGGTGTCCGTCGGTGTCAGCCGCAGCGCGATCAGTGAAGTCGGTTCGCTAGAGCGTCTCCTAAAGGATGAGGAGGGGAGGCTTGAGCGCATCGAGGATGGCCTCGTGCAGTTTGAGATGATCATGCGGGAAAAGGGCATTTCCTTTCGCGATGATCCGAGACGTATGATGCTCGTAAAGGAAAAGATCCGCCTAAGCGCGTCGATCGCAGGCAAACGCGAACAGCTGTCGAATTTCGAGAAGATTCGCGAGGTTTCCGGCAACGCAGGCATTCGTGTTGTTCGCGCCATCTATCCGGGAACGCGAATCTGTGTGGACGAGCAGTACGTACAGGTACAGGAATTTCAAAAGGCTGTCGAGTTCAAAAAATATATGGGCTCGATCGGCATGTTCAATATGGGCTATACGACGACAGAAAAATAATCGGAGGACAGTATGATAGATTTTGAAGAGGAATTAAAGCATTTTCAGCCAAGCGAGGAGATCGAGGATGCGGAGGCAGCGATCTATGAGCATGACATTACGGATATGACGGATATTATGCAGCAGATGATGCGGGAGCTGAAGAGGAAATAAAATGGAATGTTATAATTGCAGCGTGATACTGGGCAAGGAGCAGATATGTCCGAACTGCGGTGCGGATCTGCGTATGTATCGTAAATTTGTCGGTATCTCGAATTATCTATACAACACGGCACTTGCCAAGGCAGCAGAGCGTGATCTGTCGGGTGCGGTCGCAGATCTTAGGCTGAGCCTGCAGTACAACAAGGTCAATACAAACGCGCGAAATCTTCTGGGACTCATCTATTATGAGCTGGGAGAGGGCGTGGCAGCCATTAGAGAGTGGCTCATCAGCAAGGGCTATCAGAGCGAAGAGAACAGGGCATCACTTTATCTGGAGAAAACGAAAAAGAATCCTGCCGAAAAGGAGCGGATCAATCAGCTGGCGCGCAAATACAATCAGGTGATCGCCTATTGCAGACAGGGCAGTCTGGATCTGGCGCTCATTCAGCTCAAAAAAATCACGAGCAGCAGCCCGAAGTTTGTCCGTGGCTGGCAGCTTTTATCACTTTTGTATATGAAAAACGGTGATCTGGAGGCGGCACGGCGTGCACTGAAAAAAGCGGATGCAGTCGATGCCGGCAATCCTCTGTCCGCACGCTACCATAAGGAGATTTCTCTGCTGGCGCGTCAGGGAGCCGGGAAAAAGACAAAAAAATCACAGGCCTTTGCTTACCAGAACGGGAATGATACGATCATTCAGCCAAAGCTGCGTGGCGATGTCGGCTTCTGGGGCATGGCAGCGAATCTGATCGTCGGTGTAGTCATCGGTGTAGCGATCACATGGTTTTTGGTCGTGCCGGGTGTGCGCAAGGCTGCAGTCAGCGATGCGAGTGTCGCAGTTACCGAAGCGGACAATACAATTGCAGATCGTAATCAGACGATCAAGCAGCTAGAGGAGCAGATTGATTCGCTGAACACGGATTTAGAGAGTGCCCAGGCAAATACAAAAGACAAGGATGCTTATGTGACGGCTAGCGAAGCTCTCCTGAGGGCATACGATGCCTATGTAAATGAAGACATCGATCTGGCCGGAGATACCTTAGAGACGATAGATGAAAAAAAGCTCTCTGTGGATGGAAAAGAGATTTTGACAAAGCTTCGTGAGCAGGTGAACCAGCAATATCTTGCCACGGCCTACGAGGCAGGGATGCAGGCCTATAACAGCTACAATTATACCGAGGCGATCGTGCAGCTATCAAAGGTGACAGCACTAGATGAGAGCTACGAGGAGGGAAATGCACTCTACAGCTTAGCTCAGGCCTATCGCAAGGAGGAGGATTGGCAGAATGCCATTGATACCTACGATAGGGTTGAGGAGCTATTTCCGGATACGAGCCTATCCTACAATGCGAGCCGGTATGTGACACAGCTAGAGTCGCTGTTAGAGGATGCTGAGTAGGGAGGCATGTGTATGCAGGCCAGTGAACGCTATTTTGAAAACAAGGACTGTAAATATTATCCCTGTCATGAGGGGATGGAGGGGCAGCCGTTTAACTGCCTCTTTTGCTACTGCCCGCTGAATCCGTATGAGGACTGTCCGGGTCAGCCGCTTTATCGCGAAAAATATGGATCGCGCATTAAGATATGTACCGGCTGCACATTTCCGCATAATCCAAAAAACTATGACGAGATTCTTGCATTTTTGCGAAAAAAACTGCGCGGAGAATGAACATGATTACATTTTTATCAAAAATATTTATAAAGGAATCTATGCCTGAGGCAAAAAAACGCACACTTTTTGGCATGCTGTGCGGGATTCTTGGCATTGTGCTGAATCTGCTGCTATTTGCCGGAAAGCTAGTGGCAGGACTTTTGTCCGCTTCTGTATCGATTATGGCGGATGCATGCAATAACCTATCAGACGCAGGCTCCTCCATAGTCACACTGTGTGGCTTCAAGCTTTCAGAGGCAGCGCCGGATCCGGAGCATCCGTACGGACACGGGCGGATGGAATACATCTCCGGACTTGTGATCGCAGCGGTGATCATCGTGATGGCCTTTGAGCTGTTTAAGGAATCGGTGGATAAGATACGTCATCCGCAATCGTCCGGATTTTCGGTTATCGTGGCAGCCGTACTGATCGCATCGATCCTGGTCAAATGCTATATGGCATACTTTAATCATCAGACTGCAAAAAGAATCGAGTCAGCCGCCCTGATGGCTACGGCGAAGGATTCCATGGGAGATTGTCTGGCGACTACGGTCGTGCTGCTTACGAGTATTTTAGGACATTACACCGGACTGCAGCTTGATGGCTGGTGCGGCGTGCTTGTATCGGCATTTATCTTCTATTCCGGCATATCGGCGGCCAGGGATTCTATTGATCCTTTACTAGGCAATCCGCCGAGCCAGGAATTCGTCAGAGAGCTAGAACAGACTGTGATGAGCTTTTCGCCACAGATCGTTGGCGTACATGATCTGATGGTACATGATTATGGACCGGGCAGAAAGATATTATCGCTTCATGCAGAGGTGCCGGCAGATGGAGATATTTTGGCGTTGCATGATATCATCGATAATTTGGAGCATAAGCTGGCGCAGGAATTTGGCTGCGTGGCGACGATTCATATGGATCCGGTCGATACGAAGGATCCGCGCGTTAGAGCACTAAAGGAACAGGTGGCAGCCATAGCATGTGAGATCTATGAGGATATTACGATTCACGATTTTCGGGTGGTATTCGGTGAGACACATACGAACCTGATTTTTGATATGGAGGTTCCTTTTTCCTGCAAGCTGACCGATACACAGATTAAAGGTGCCGCCGGAGAGTGTATTCGTGAAAAGCTTGGAGAGAACTTTTTTGCGGTGATTGTGATAGATCGCGATAACTATATTCATGTAAAGGAAAAATAAATCTTTCCAGATGACAGAAAGGAGCAACATATGGGAAATGAAATGTACGTACAGGAAAAGATGCGTGTAACCGAGATCAATACGAGGCTTCGGAAGGAAAACCCGGAGAATCAATTCGCAGAGCTCGGCTATCTGGATATGCATTCGCGTGCGCTGAATTTAGAACAGCAGCAGGATGTATATACGAGAGATGCCGCCAAATGGGAACAGCGCAAGAATGAGCACCTGCAGCGTAAGCGGGAGATTGAAAATTATTGGCATACGAGTACGGCAGAAAAGAAGGCGCAGCTGGATCAGAGAGTCGTAGAGAATCGACAGCGGGAAACTGATGACAGGCGAAAAGCCTACTACGATTCCTTCTCTTTAAAGGAGCTGGAGATTTTCATAAAAAACAGCAATATCAATGGTAATTCCGATAAATTTAACGATGTTGCGACAGATTTAGAGCTCTACAATGCCTCGTCCGAGCATCTGGAGGCGAAAGAAGCCTTTGAGCTTTTGCAGCGTCTGGAAAGCTCCTGTGATATCTATATTCGGAGCAGAAATCCCTGGTCAAAAGATGGAAAACGCAGAAAGGCCATGATTGAGCAGGTTCGTGACAAGGTACAGGCAGAGATTGAGGAACGAAAGACCAGACTTTTCACCCGCTCCGATGAGACTTACGCGCAGATTAACGAGCATATTGGGCATCCGGAGGAGGTATCCTTAGAGCATGCGGAAGCTGCCATGAAGGCCAAATTTGATCTTTTGTCCCAGTATTTGCAGGGCAATGTAACATTGGACGACGAGCAGCGGCAGCGTCTCGATACGGAAGCAGTTGATGTCGTAGAGGCATTGATCAAACAGCAGGTGGACGCAGATCAGGCAGATACATTCTCAACCAAGTTTTTTAATGCGCTTGGTTGGACAAGCCGTGCACCGAGACTTGTTAACCGGTCGGTACACGGGAATGATGAGGAGGCACAGATACATACGCCGTTGTATCATACGATTTCGCCTATTCCGGGTGAGGAAGATGCGCTTCCCATGGTTCAACAGCTGCGTGGAGTACAGGGCAGACGCCATTACTTAAGCGGCGGAAAAACAGGAAGAGGAACCTATACAGCAGCGCGGGCTATCAAGTATAATAATGTAGACCGTGAGGAGGCAGAGCGTCGCGATAAGGCCGCAAGCAATAACAGCTGGGGATACGGCAAGGAGCCTGGCTCCAGACAGGTTACTATGATCTTCAATGAGAAAGCGAAGATTATAGATTTAGGTGATGCCCAGAAACTGATCAATAAGTTTAGGGAGAAATTCCCGCACCTGAGTCGTACCATGTCATACAATGAGGAAATCGGGAACTATATGGCTGAGCTTGATAACGCAGCAACATCGATCATAGCATTCTTCGGCTACAATACGATTCGCGTACAGGGATCAGAGGATGGTGATTTGAATTATTATGTTACAACCGACCGTAGCGCATTTACGTTAGAGGGTGATATGTCCTTTAGAAGAATCGGAAATAATGAATTTGACTACATAGAGTAGGATGAAATAAAGAAAAGGAGATAACTATGAGAGAATTAACGATTGGAGAACGCAGAAACATAGCAGAGGCTGCCAATGGCTGGAAGATGGAGATTTATACGAACAGTAAGCAGCCCATGAGCAAGGAAAAAGAGGATCGCATCGATCAGATGGCAAAGGCTTATACCGAAAGCTATTTGGAGTATTATAAGAATGCTGTAGCAGCTGCTGCAGATGGTAAGGTGAATGCGGTAGCAGTAGCGAATGCGTTTCGCGAGATGTATGCAAAGGAACATCCGGATTTCTTTGATATGGACGCACTGATCAAGGGAGAATAGTAGTGAGAGGAAGAGTTATTACAAACGAGGAACTGCCGGGTTACATGCCCTATATGACAAATGAGGAGATTTACAGCTGCTTTAGTGGACGCTTTTCCATGATCGGAATATGGGAGAATGGGAGAGAGTGTCCGAATGGCTTTTGCATTGTGGAGATTTTGCCGGAATATATGATGCTGCATCATTTCGAGATCCTGGATAGAGCGCAGGCATTGACTGTGGCATTAGAGCTGCTGAAAGTCTGTAGGGATGTGCCGTCGCAGCAGGCACTTCCGGTATATGCCAAGGACCGTCTGGTGGTGGCTCACGGGCGGGAGCTGGGATTTGAACCGTGTGAAGAAAAATATTTTTATGAGGTCGCCCGGATTTGTGATATGAATGAGATCACTGTAAAAAAGGTGCCGGGGCTTAATCTTCGCCGGGCAGAGGATCTGCCGGAAGAGGAGTTACTGGATGCTATTTTTAAAAATGGAGCCGATCCGTTTTTTCAGTTCCCTTATGCAGAGTTTGATAAGCAGCAGCTGGGCAATAGTCTGTTCGCGATAAAGGACCAAGAGATCAGGGCATATGTTCTCTTGGAGGAAAACGAACGTTTCCTTCGGATCTTGGACGTGTACGGAGCAGACCGGGATAGTCTCGATGCCTGCTTTTATGCCTTGCATCGTATGCTGCCTGCGGATTTTTCGGGAAATATGCGGTTAGTATTTTTGGAGACGCTGCAGCATCCAAAGACGATTTTGAAACGATATTTTTCAGAACTTACCAAGGCTCCGGTGCATTTGATGCGGATGAAGATGGAATCAGGAACAAAAAAATAAAAAGAAAATCAAAAATAGTGTTGACAAGCCGCGGCGACTTTGATATTATATCAGAGTTGCCGCGTGAAATGTTACGAGAAAGCGACAGCGAAGCACTTTGATAACTGAACAGTGAAATAACCTTGAAAGATCTGAAAAAATGAGAAAAAGTAAGATTGACAT
>CAVBEI010000045.1:0-8760 GCA_963594555.1 Lachnospiraceae bacterium
CATTCGTCACTCGTCAATCATGCAAGCATGTTGACTCGTTTCCACTCATTATATCTTATTGCTTTTTTTATGGTCGCGCAAGTATGTAATAAAAAAGGATGAAACCCCTTCGGATTTCATCCCTTTTCTTAGCCCTTTACAGCGCCGGCCGTCTGGCCACCTACGATATATTTTTGTCCAAGCAGATAAATGATCAGCACCGGTGCACAGGTCAGCAGCACATCCGCACAGATCAGATTCCAGCTCATCTCGTACTGACCAAAGAAATTGTACACCGCCAGCGTCATCGGCCATTTGTCCGAAGAATTCAAAAAATAAAGCGGCATGACAAATTCGTTCCAGGTATTTAGGAAACACAGCACTCCTGCCGTAACGACCGCAGGCTTTAGCAGCGGGAATATAATACGGAAAAACAAGGTCGCAGGTCCGCATCCGTCGATGACAGCTGCCTCATCGAGCTCCACCGGAAGCTTCGATACAAAGCCATAGATCAAAAATACGGTAAATGGCGTCTGCATCGCCACATACAGCAATATGATACCGAGCGCACTGTTATTCAAATGCAGGGTCTGCATCACCTTCATTAAGGATACATAGTTGATCGGGATGACCATACCTAGGATCACATACATATAAATAGCCTGAAAGCCCTTGGTTCTCCTTCTTGAAAATACATACGCAGCCATACATGCAAGCAGTGTGGCCACTACTGTGGCCGTGCCTGCATAAAGGAAGGAGTTTAGAAAGCTTTTCAGTAGCTTACCTTTTTCAATGACTGTGGCAAAATTCGAAAAATTCCACGTCTCAGGAAGTGCCAGCGTCATCTGCATGACCTCGCCATCACCCTTAAAGGAATTGATAAGGATCAAAAGCACCGGAATGATAACGGTCAGAGAAAATAGCCATGCGAGGATATTTTGAACAACCTTTTGCAGTGTTTTTTTTGCCTTCATTATTCAATCACCTCGTCTTTCGTTAAGATCTTGACCATAAAGTATCCGATCACAATCATAAAGATGAACATGACTGAACTGATCGTAGTACCCTCTGCGTAGAGTCCCTTTGAGAACATCTTAAATACCGCCGTATACATAACCTCGGTGCGATGTCCGGGGCCGCCGTTTGTGAGTGCGTAGACCATATCGAACACCTTCAGTCCATAGAGGACATTTAATACCACGCATACTGCAATGGTCTGCCGCAGCATCGGAAGTGTAATATTTGTGAATTTTTTCCATGCATTCGCACCGTCTATCGAGGATGCCTCATAATACACCTTCGGAATCGCCGCGATGCCTGCTATCATCATCGTCATAATATAGCCGGTACCACGCCAGATATCCACCGCCATAACACTGCCAAAGGCGATCTGCGGATCTACCAGCCACTTTTGTGCCAGTCCGCTCATGCCGAGCGCCCGCAAGGCCTCATTTAAAAATCCGTTCTTCGGATTTAAGATCGAAGTAAATACCAAACCGGTGACCAAAATCGGCAGTACTGAGGGCAGATATAAAATGCCCCTATGAAAATTCTGTCCCTTGATATTACTGCTCAATACGACCGCTAAAAACAAACCCAGCACCGTCTTAAATACGGTCGTGATCACCGTAAACAGCAGCGTATTTTTAATGTAAACCAGATAATCTCCGCCGCCCTCAAATACCTCCTTGAAATTCTCAAGGCCAACGAAATGCAGCTCCTTTGAGTAAGCGGACCAATCCGTAAAGGAATAGCCGATACCGATGATACCCGGCAGCACACTAAGCAGTGTATAGATTGCAATCGCTCCGATCGCAAAATACCACGGATACAATTTTGCTTTGTTCATAATCACCCTTCCTCCCAAATACATACGTGATATCTGTTCAAAAAAGAAATCTATATATCCTTTTCTTTGTTCTATTTTACTCAAAAGCCTCATGTCAAGCCATGTGTGGTTTTGTCTGTTTTTTGTATTTTTTTAACCTCTTCCTACCATTCTTTTGTATAATGTGCTATAATTTTCCCATGAAAAAAGAAAAAACAACAAACATACGAAAGCTTTTAACAAAATATCTGATCCTGCTGACGGTGATCGTGCTATTTTCCACAACAGCACTGGTTTTGCTCATTCAATATCGCACTGCGCGGGAAAATGCCAGAGAGAATCTGACCTATACGTGTCGTTCCATCAGCGAGAGCATTGATTTATATGTCAAGCAGTTAGATACGATAATTTTAAATTCCATCAATTCCGAGGATCTAACCTCCTCTTTGGCACAATATGCCAGCGATGACTATAGCGCCTATGAGCACCAGCAGCAGAGACTGCACATCGCCTCTGTGCTGACCTCCCTAAAGGGCTTTGAATACAATGTGCGCCAGCTAAATGCTTATTCCTTAAATGATCTGGGCTATGGCGTCGGAGATACTATAGGCGCGATTCGGAATTATTCCAATGAAATATGGTACAAGGAAGCACTAGCTGCTCACGGACGGAAATTTATTCCACTCGTTACGAGCAGCCTGGATTATCTGTCTATCTACCGCACCTATTTTGACAGCTATCACAATCCTGCCGGCATCATCGAGGCACGGATGAAATACGCCGATGTCTTTCATGCCGCGATCAAGCCGTCCTCTTCCTACAGCCCGACCATCATCGTCTATGATGAAGCAGGCAATATCATATATCCGGCTCTAGAGGAGCAGACAGGTGATATCTTTCCTTATTTGGATTATAGGTCCAACTCTAATGGCACCATCAAAAATACGCTGACCGGACACACGGAATATGTCACCTATTCCGATGCCGGCCGTGCCGGCATGACCGTCGTTACCATCGTAGAGAGCTTCGATTTCATCGCGCAGATCCTCTATTCGAATGCTGCCGTGGTCATTATTTTTATATTCGAATTGATTTTGGGTGTGCTGCTGGCCTTTTATATGGCACGTCTCCTATCCGATCCGATTCGCGCTATCTATTCGTTTTTGTCAAGGGCAGACAAGGATACCGGCGAGCTTTTAGAGCTGCCACCTACCGGTATTTTGGAATTTGACAAGCTATCCGATTCCATAAACCAATATATTACGGATTCCACGGAGCAGACAAAGCAGATTCTCATGCTAAACGAGCAGGAGGTGCAGGCACAGATGCTGGCACTCCAATCACAGATGAATCCGCATTTTCTCTATAATTCGCTTGCGAGCATCACGGAGATGGCCAGAGAGGGACTGACGGATTCCATCGCAACCATGACTTTTAATATTTCAAAAATACTTCGCTACATCTCCTCAAACAGAGAGCAGTCCACGACCATCGAGGAGGAGCTAGAGCTGTGTGATATGTACCTTGAATGCATGAAGCTTCGATTCGCTGATTCACTGCACTATCGCTTTGATGTAGCAGATGAGATGCTTGACTGCATGATTCCAAAGCTATGCATCCAGCTGCTCGTTGAAAATGCCATTAAATCCGTCACGACGCAGCAGCCGCCCTGGTCTATCCGTGTATACGGCTATATCTCCGATGATACGTGGTACATCGAGGTACAGGATAACGGGCCTGGCTTTGATGCCGATATCGACGCGAAGCTGCGCAGACAGATGGATGATATACTAGAGACCAAAACACTCCCCAGCCTAAAAATCGAGGGCATGGGTATATTAAATATTTTTATCCGCTTTTACCTGTTAGACGGGATCACCTTTATCTTTGATTTCGGAAACAGAGCTGAGGGCGGAGCCTTTGTAAAGGTAGGAAGGAAAATAGGTGTATCCAATGAACAAAATTGACCATTACAACGTATTGCTCGTCGAGGATGAATACTATCTGCGTCAGGCGCTTGTACACAACGTCGAAGCCATCGGACATCCGTTTGTCGTAGCAGGTGCAGCTACTAACGGCAAAGAGGCACTCGATATACTAAAAAAAGAAGCGATCAACATCGTCATCACAGATATTCAGATGCCGGTCATGGATGGGCTATCCCTCGCCAGGCAGATTCATCTGCTCTATCCGGATATCATCACAGTGATCCTCACCGGCTATGCAGAGTTTGAATATGCCAGGGAGGCTCTGCGTCAGCAGGTCTTTGACTATATCACAAAGCCTGTATCAGAGCATGATATGGCAAGCATCCTAGCCAAAATACAGCTAAGGCTCTCCTCTAGCTATGAGCTATCCGAGGATGAGAGTCTCTCCGGCACAGATTCCTCCGATTACGCCGGACAGGTCACGACCTATATCAAGGAGCACTATATGGAGGATATCGACTTTGGTGCTCTAGCCGAGGAGATGGGCTTTTCCTCCGCCTATCTGACGAAAATATTCAAAAAATATACCGGCACAACGCCTATAAAGATGCTTACCGAGGTACGCATCCACCACGCCAAGCATCTGCTCACCACCACCTCACTCTCGATTCAGGAGATCGGAGATGCTGTCGGATACCCGGATCAATTTCATTTCAGTAAGACCTTTCGAAAGATCGTCGATCAGAACCCTTCTGCTTACCGAAATTCACATTAAAAAAAAGAGTCGCAAGCGACTCTTTTTTTAATCCTTTAATTTTTAGCTCCAATGCTCATCGCCTGCAGCCTCAGCTAACTGAGCTCTGCCATCGTCAATAGCCTGCAATACCTCCTGCGGAGTCATATCGCCAATGAACATAGAAGCGAGGTTTGCGGAGATATCACCCCACTGCTCGTTGTAGTAGGTAACTACATCCTGTAAAACCATACCGGAATGATCATCGTCATAAGCACCTAAAAACTCATTTGTCGTATCAGAGTACTCAGCGCTCTGACCTGCATCAAACGGGAAGTTCTCTACGTCAGAAGCATTGTCGATGACATACTGTAAGCTGTCTGCTGTTGTGATGTACTCAAAGTACTTCTTTGCTGCCTCGATGTTCTCTGAGCCGGAATAGATAAACTTAGAAGGTCCGGTCGGATGAACATTCAAATACTGGTTGTCTAACAGCGGCATCAGCATGATGCCAAAATCCTCTTCGGTATAGCCTGCGTTTGCATCATTTGCTACGATAGAGCTGATCGCACCGGGCTTTAAGAAGCACATTGCATACTCACCGCTGGCCAGATATCCTTCTGCATTTGCAAACTCATCAGACAGATAATTGTCTCCAAAGTAGCCCTTGTCTGCCAGATCCTTCAGCTGCTCGAGCTGCTTTAGCATATTCTCGTTCTCTGCAAAGGTTGCCTCGTTGTTGTTGAGCTTGTCGATGATGCCCGGATCTAATTTGTCAAGTACCTGAGCGTTCTCTGTCCAAAGCATGGTCTGATGCCATCCGTCTGCTACCGGCTCATAGATCGGTGTCACACCGCTGTCTAACAATGCCTGGCAGGCTGCCTCAAAATCTGCAAAAGTGGTCGGTACCTCTGTGATACCTGCTGCCTCTAACAGCTTCTTGTTGTAGATCATATAATAATCTGTCGTGGTATCATAATAAGTCATACCATAATTCACACCGTCTACTGAGGTCTGCTCTGCAGAGAATACGCTGTAGCTGTCCATCCAGGATTCATTTGAAAGATCAACAGCATTCTCCTGTACCTGATAGGTCGTCTCGATAGCAAAACCGGACTGAGCCATGAAAATATCCGGTCCTTCGCCTGAGTTTAATCTGGTCAGCAGCACATCCTGATACTGATCAGCCGGAAGAATCTGATAATCTACATGGATACCTGTCTCTTCCTCAAACTTTGCACCAAGCTCCTGCTCTGCATCCTCGATCCAGTCCTGAGAAGCCATCAAGGTAATGGTCGTTCCGGATAAATCGGAATCTGATGCCTCTGCAGTATCCTCTGTCTCTTCTGCCTCTTCTGTCTCTGCGGTCTCCTCAGTCTTTTCCTCTGTGCCTTCGTTAGAAGCAGCAGAATCTGAGGAAGATCCGCAGCCTGCGAATAATGTCGCAGCCATCGCTGTGGTCAAAAATACGGATAGTACTTTCTTCTTCATAGAATTACCCCCCAATTAAGTGTTTGTTTTGTGGCTTTTGCCACCGTTTGTTTTAGATGGTCTTATTCTATCAGTAAAAATGCACACATTCCATGTAGATTTTTTTTAAATTTTGTCATTTTTTAACCACAGGTATCATAATTGTCGTGCCATCATATATACCGTCTGCGATTTTTTCGTTCACCAGATAGACCTCGTAGGGCAGCCTCTCTTCCATTCCCTCATAATTTCCGCTGCGCTCTCCGATTGTAAGCATACCACTCTCTTCCTCATAGGTAATAGTAATACGTGCATATTCGCCCTGCTCATAGGCATAATCATCACCGGCATCCTCGTATAGCACAAACTCTCCATCAGCACCCGGATATACATAAAGCTCAAACGGCGTATCTACCTGCTGCATCGCATATTGACGGCCTGTGCGCATCGGCAGTATGCTGCCTGCCCTTACATATAAAGGCATCGTATCTAAAGGTGCAGCCGCTAAAAGCTCCCTTCCGCCCGCGAAACGCTCTCCTGTATAAAAATCATACCAGTCGCAGCCCCCCGGCAGATACACGTTCCACAAATGCTCCCGTGAAAGTCTCTTACTCTCTGCCTCATAATACATCGGTTCAAAAACAGGGCATACTAAAAGACTCTTTCCAAACATATACTCTGTGGACAATCCGGCCGCCTTTTTATCCTCAGGAAAATCAAACAGCAGGCTTCGCATGATCGTTCCGCTATCACAAACCACCCCGCCGGCCAATGAATAAATATAAGGCATCAGCCTGTAACGAAGCCTGATATATTTTTCAATGGCATCATAAAAGGGCTCACCCTTTTTTCCGAAATTCCAGATCTCACGCGGCGTATCCGTTCCATGTGAGCGAAACATCGGAAGAAAGCAGCCAAACTCTATCCATCTCGTATACAGCTCACAAAAGCCTAAGTCCTTTACGCCTTCATCATACTCACCCTTCCAAAACCATCTGCCGGTTGGGTCTGTGTTGCAGGAGCACCCTCTGTTCTGCCATTTTTTTCCAACCGTAAAAAATCCACCGATATCAAGCGTCCAGTAAGGATATCCTGACATCGCCATATTCAGCCCCTCGGCGATCTGTCCTTTCATCACATTCCAGGAAGCCGTGATATCTCCTGACCACAGCACTGCTGCATAGCGTTGTCCGGATGCATACCCTGAGCGTGTCAGATTCAGCACGCGCCCTTTTTCTGTCGTTTTTCGCTGATTCTCATAGATTCCACGTGCGTGTGCGAGTGCATAGGCATTGGCTCTCTCGGCGTCCAGATATTTTTTATGCTCCGTTCCGACCAGGTGATACCGAACCCACGGCTCACGCTTTATATCGCCATTCCAGTCCGGTCCGGAAAAAGGCTCTGTCGAATCGCACCACCAGGAATCAAAGCCCTGATCAAAGAGTCCCTCCTTCGCCTGCTTCCAATAGAGTGCCCGTGCGTTCTCATCAAAGGCATCGTAGGTCGCATAATCATTTAGCATATAGCCTGCATTAAACAGCTCGGTATGATTCTTCGTTCCAGTATTCATATTCGGCCAAACCGAGATCATCGTATGAGCGCCCAATGCATGGATTTTATCCGAACATTCCCGCATATCCGCATATCGCTTCGGATCCAGGCTCTTTTGCCCCCACTGATCCTGCTCCCAGCTGTTCCAATCCTGTACCACGCAATCTAATGGCACCTCCAGCTCCCGGTATTTTTTTACAATATCAAGCAGCTCTTTATCGCTATAATACTGCTCCTTCGACTGGATATAGCCATACGCCCACTTAGGAAGCATAGCGGCAGCACCTGTCAGCTCACGAAAGCCTGCGATGATCTCATCTAAGCTATCGCCTGCAATGACATAATAGTCCAGCTGCGGGATCGCATCGAAAAACATATAGGAACCGACCTCAGTATCGTTAAAGGTCATCAGACAGGTCGCATCAAAGAGAATGCCATAGCCCTTATTGGATACAAACATCGGCATCGGAATGCGCATGTTGTGCTGATAGAGATACTGTGTATGATGGCGATAGTCATACACGCCGTCCTCACCCTGTCCTAGCCCATGAATCGCCTCATCCTCTGCAAAAGAAAAATATAACCGTCCCTGATAGGCGTCATGATCTGATTCCTCGCGCAGATTTTCGATAAAATTGCGCTCGCCGTCTACGGTCTTTACGCGGCGGATGATGGGCTCCTCTCCGCCGGTCGTATACTTAACGACCGGGATTTTTTCAAATTCCTTTTTCCCTTCCTGCAGCAATACCATATTGTTGTTATCATTAGTCCAGCAGATGCGTCCGCCTGCCAGGTCGATGTCACAGCCAAGTATACCGGCCGAAATATGAAGCGAATGCTCCTTTTCGGTTGTACTAAGTACCTTATCTGCAGCCTTGCAAACAAGCATCGACTGATACGTCTTTATAGGTTCATGGCTGTAGCTGCAATGCATGATGCGCTCATTGACTGCACGAATCTGCAGCCTCTCCTGTTCTAATTCAAGCTCTATGCTCTGCTTCGTTTTTTTTATCTTCATTGTATTCCCCCTGATTTTGTCCATGTCTGCTTCTTGGCGGAAGCTCTCCCATATATTTTTTATACATCCTGTAAAAATTCGATACGTTTGAAAAACCACTTTCCAGCGCGATCTCTGCCAAAGATCCACCTGTCATCTGATGAATCTGCTTTAC
This sequence comes from Lachnospiraceae bacterium, assembly GCA_963594555.1. GTDB lineage: Bacteria > Bacillota > Clostridia > Lachnospirales > Lachnospiraceae > W0P33-017. The sequence goes on from CAVBEI010000045.1 coordinate 8,662, forward strand.
CCGCTTTAGCCGAAGCAGTGTCACATATTCCATAAAGGTCTTTCCAATCGCCTTCTTAAAATAGGCGCAAAAATAATTCGGGCTCATATAGGTCAGTGC
>CAVBEI010000046.1:0-6899 GCA_963594555.1 Lachnospiraceae bacterium
GTCTTTTTTTTTTTTTTTTTTTTTTATGCGGTGACAGCATATGCACAGGGGCATATGGGGTATGATCACATTTCGATGCAGACTGTCCTTGGCTCGATTGCTGGTGGCAGGTGGTTCGCCACATTTATTTGTTATTTGCAGTCGTATCTTTTGTCGGACTGGTATTCCAATCAGTGGATCGCTCAGCTGATCAAGGAATTGATTTGTGCGTTTATTCCGCTACGATTGGCATTGCTGTTTTCTGAACGGTCAAAAAAACAACTGATCACGTTGGATCTTCTTTTTTTGATGTGTACGCTCAATGTCTATATTGAAGAGATGTTTGTGTACAATTCTCTGGAAATTGGTATCGGGTGGTTACTTGCTTTTGAAGCCGGTATACTCTTTTGCAGAGATAAATACATCTGGGCGGGCTTGCTCACATTTTTGTCAATTGGCGTGTATCAAGTGAATTTCTGTATCGTTGTGATCATCGGTATGACGTGGCTCCTGAAACAAAACGGATTTCTATATACTAAAAATATATTTAGAAAAAGTCTTTATCTGCTCGCTACGGCGGGTATTCCGGCTGTGATTAGCATGATGCTGCCGGGAATGGCGTATCATTTTGGATTGACCAGTGATATAGTAAAGACGACTGTCTTTGATGCGAGCATGGTTGATCGGACAGTAGACGTTATGCTGAACATCAAACGATTTCTAGGTTTTATATTTGCCTTCCTATGTACATCTGCTCAGGGCATGATGCCGTATGGAATGGTGGGCTTATTCATCGTGTTGCTATATGTGGTCTATATCCTTCAAATGAATAAACGTGGTGAAAAGAAAGGAACCATCATACTGACGATTTTGTATGTATCACTTTTGTTTGTATGCTGCTTTGCGATTGCATTCATACAGACAGTCGTTTCTCTGCCTCCGCGTGTGTTGTTTGGACTGTTTACTGCTTTGGCAATGCTTGTCTATATTGTGGTTAGCTATGCTGGTGAGTCGACTCAGTGCAAGGTGGTGCAGATTGCTGCTGCTGTATTTGGTGTGACATTATTTGCCTGCGTTTTCATCAGTGGAAACGACCATTACGTATCCAATCAGCTCGATCTCACTCTTGCAAAACAGATTCAAAATGAAATAGATGCGTATGAGGAAGACACGGGGCATATGATTACCGAGATTGCCTTCTATAACGTGGATGAAAACGAGTATGATACAGCATATTCAAATTACATGACACATCATTATTTTGTACAAAGCTACAACAATTCAATCTTCACGACGAGCTGGGGAGTTGGAGCTATCATAGAATGGCTATCTGGCAGAGTCTACGAATCGCGTGAGATGGATTCTATCGAATATCAGCAGGTGTTCGGAGATGCACATTGGGACGAGCTGGATTTGAATCGACAGCTTATATTTGAAGATAATGTGCTGTACTGGGCGATTTATTTAAACTGAGGCAAAGAGGATGACATGAAGCACATAGAGATTATCGTTCCATGCTATAATGAACAGGAATGTGTTCGTGCCCTATATGAAGAGGTAGATCGTGTGTTTCATGAGTACGAGAACCTGCGAGGCACGGAATACTCCATTCTTTTCATAAATGATGGCAGCAGGGATCATACACTAGACGAGATAAAAAGTCTGGCAAAAGAATACGGTGATGAAAAGATTCGCTATGTATCCTTTGCCAGGAATTTTGGCAAGGAAGCAGCAATATATGCAGGCTTTGATAAGAGTCAGGGCGATTATATAGTGCTGATGGACGCTGATTTACAGCACCCACCGGCACTTATTTCACAGATGCTCGCAGAGCTGGAAGCTGGTGCTGATTGTTGTGGCGCGAGACGAGTGAACAGAAAGGGAGAGCCGTGGCTGCGAAGCCTGTGCTCCAGATTTTTTTACAGATTCATCAATCGAGTGACAGCTATGAATCTCGTGCAGGGTGGATCTGATTACCGTATGATGACCAGGCAGATGGTTGATGCGATTCTGTCTCTATCAGAGCGGGAGCGCTTTACCAAGGGTATCCTGTCATGGGTTGGCTTTGATGTGCATTGGATTCCATACGAGAATGTGGAACGCTTTGCAGGCCAGACAAAATGGTCCTTTAAGGGCTTGGGAAATTATGCGATTAATGGCTTTTTCGCATTTGCAACGACACCGCTTAGAATCGTAATCTGGATGGGAGTCCTGATTGTGTTGCTCGCTGCCATTAGCGCGATTCACTTATTTGTGAATGCACTGCTGCATGGTTCGAGCGGTACTGGTTTTGTCACGTTGGTGATTCTATTGTTGTTTTTCAATGGCGTTATCATCACGATTCTAGGAGTGATCGGCGAATATATGGCACGGATTTATCTGGAGATCAAGCATCGACCGATTTATATCGAAAAAGAAACGAATGTGGATGGGGATAATGAATAGTAAAAAAGTATCTATCATCATACCGGTGAAAGCGATAAATGATTATATACATGAGGCATTACTCCATTATGAGCAGTTGGATTATCCGAGCTATGAGATATTTATCTTTCCGGATGAATTGGACGCAGATTTTGTCGTACCATCGAATGTACACGTGATAGCGAGCGGCTCGGTCGGCCCGGCAGAAAAGCGAGATATGGCACTGCTATATGCTGATGGAGATTATCTCGCATTTATCGATGATGATGCTTGGCCGAGGCCTGATTGGCTGAAAAATGCAGTAGAATTGTTAGACCAGGATGATGTTGGGGCAGTAGGTGGACCGGCAGTCACGGCACCGAATGATTCTTTCCTTCAACAGGCGAGCGGTAAAGTATATGAGAGCTTTTTGTGCAGCGGAAATTATACCTATCGTTATTTGCCTAAAAAAAGAAGATATGTGGATGATCTACCGAGTGTGAATCTGATTGTGAAGCGCGAGGTGTTTGAACAGATAAAGGGCTTTGATTCGAGCTTTTATCCGGGAGAGGATACGAAGCTGTGCCTGGATATTGTTCGAGAGGGCTTTAGGATAATTTATGATCCGGACATACTTGTCTATCATCATAGAAGATATCTGTTTCGCGGACATCTGAAACAAATAACAAATTATGCAAAGCACAGGGGTTATTTTGTAAAAACATTACCGCAAACCTCTTTGCGATTATCTTATTTTTTGCCGACATTATTTGTGCTTGGATTAGCTGCAGGTCCTGTGGTGTGTGCAGTTTTTCCTGTTTTATGGTATGTCTACTTTGGTGTACTTGGACTGTATGTTGTCCTTGCAGCAGTCAGTCTTTTCTCGTGCAGGAATATCTGTTTATTTTTGATTTCCATGTTAGGGATTGTAGCCTCCCACATCGGATATGGAATTTATTTTGTCAAAGGCTTACTGTCGAAGAAACTGATGCGCTAATAGGGACGCGACGAGGAGAATAGGAACATGAATATAGCAATTACATACCCGCCTTTGGAGAGCGAGAAGGGGATCCCGCTTTTAGGACAGAATCGACAGTTTCAATGGTTTCACAATCCGACCTATATTTATCCGATGGTTCCGGCATATGCAGCCACGATGTTGAAGGACATGGGCTTTTGTGTGACTTGGAACGATGCGATAGCAGAACAGTGGACGTATGAACAATATATTGAATGGTATAAAGGCTCGGAGCTCAATTTGATCATGATAGAATCAAAGACTCCGGTGATTCAGATGCATTGGTCGATTGTGCGACAGCTGAAGGAACTACGACCGGACATTATGATTGTGATGGTAGGAGATCATGTGACTGCGTTTCCGGATGAAACGATGAAGAATTGCCCGGTAGATATGGTATTGACAGGCGGAAATTATGATTTCTTGCTGACACACCTGTGTGAGAATATTAGAGAGCATGCGGGAAGTTGCGATTATGCATCGTTAGAGGCAGGTATATGGTATCGAGAGGGTACAGAGATTAAAAATACCGGTACATTCATATTGAATCAGAACTTAGATGAGCTTCCGATGATCGATCGGGAACTGACCAGGTGGCAGCTCTACAGCGAAAAAAATGGAAATTATTCAAAGCTGCCAGGTACCTATACGATGGCGGCGCGTGACTGCTGGCATCACAAATGTACATTTTGCAGTTGGACTACCCTTTATCCGAAGTATCTGGTTCGTTCGCCGGAATCCTTGCTGGACGAGATCGGTATGTTGATCGAAAAATATGGAGTCAAAGAGATTATGGATGATTCCGGTGCATTTCCGATCGGCGAATGGCTGCACACCTTTTGTGAAGGTATGATTGAACGAGGATATCACAAAAAGGTGATCATGGATTGTAATATGCGCTTCGGGGCATTGTCCTATGAAGAATACCGATTGATGAAAAAAGCAGGCTTTCGATTTGTCCTCTTTGGTATGGAATCGGCAAATCAATATACCTTGGATCGTATTCAAAAATGTGAAAAAATCGAGGATATGGTAGAGAGCTGTCGCTTGGCAAAGAAGGCCGGACTATCGCCTCATATCACATTGATGTTTGGATACCCGTGGGAAGACGAGGAAATGGTGCAAAAAACCGTATGCCTTGGCAGGAAGCTGTTAAAAAAAGGTTGGGCACATACCTTGCAGGCGACCGTTCTGATACCGTATCCAGGCACACCGCTATATCGTGAATGTCAGGAGAATGGATGGCTTCTTACCGAAAATTATGAGGATTTCGATCAAAGAATGCCTGTGATGCATACACCGCTTGGCAGTGAAAAAATCACGGAGGCAGTACAATCTGTCTACAAGGTTGCTTTTCATCCGGAATTTATCTTCCACCGAATCGTAGGGATACGTTCCCTTGAGGATGTGAAATTCATCGTGCGGGCAGCCGGTAAGGTTATTGGTCATCTGACGGATTTTGGAGGAGACAAAAAGTGAAAACTGATAGAACGATCGCGATTGTGACACCGACGTTTAATAGTATGCGAACGCTCGATCAATATATGAATGCGGTATTATCACAAAATTACCCGCATGAGCTTCTGGAATTTATGTTTGCAGATGGCGGCTCGACAGACGGTACATTAGAACGGCTGAGAGAGTATCAGGAAAAGATCGATATCAGGCTTACAATATTGCATAATCCGCTTCGGACAGCAGAAGCGGGAAAGGCCGTAGGGGTGAGGGCAGCCAAGACGGATTTGGTGTTGCTTCTAGACTCTGATAATATATTGCCATCTGACGATTGGCTTACTACAATGGTGGAGCCATTTACGGAGGAGTGCATTGTAGCGAGTGAGCCGATTGCCTATACTTATCGTAGGACGGATACTGTTATTAATCGATATTGTGCGCTGATCGGGATGAATGATCCGCTTTGCCTGTTCACGGGAAATTATGACAGATATTGCCATATTACAGGCAAATGGACGCAGGTTGAGCATGAGGAGATAGACTGCGGGAGCTATCTTTCAGTCGCATTTCAAAAGGTGATACCGACCATCGGAGCAAATGGATTTATGATGCGTACAGACGAACTTCGGGACAACTTTTCCGGAGATTATCTGTTTGATATTGATGTCTTATGGGTATTATTTCAAAAGGATCCGTCGCTTCGAGTCGCCAAGGTAAAGACCGGCATTGTGCATCTGTTTTGCGAGAATTTAGGCACGTTTTTCCGTAAGCAAAACCGACGTATTCGAGATTATCTATATTTTAACGACACAAATGCGCGGGTGTATCCATGGAGCAGCTTTTCAAAATTAAAGATTATGAAATTCATCCTGTATTGTATGACGATATTGCCACTTTTGATACAGGCCTTGATTGGCTACTCGAAAAAGAGGGATATTTGTGCCTGGCTGTTTCATATCGTGGCTTGCCTTACAACGCTGATCACATATGGACTTGGAACTATTTTTAGCATATTTGGTAAAAAGCAGGTAGCGAATAGAGAACATTGGAAGCAATAGAGAGGAGCTATCCATGAAATGTGCGATATGCTATGCGGCAAATGATGCCTACGCCAAGCTGGCAGGGATATCAATAATGTCGTTGTATGAGAAAAACATGGCTCACACAGATTTAGCGGTATATATTCTCTCGGATGAGATCTCTGAGAAAAATCAACATGCATTGTATGAGATTGCGCGACGTTACCACAGAACGCTTGAGATTATCGATATTCGGCCACATCTTCGGCGATTGGCTGAGGGGGGGGCGGAAGGCTATCACAATGCTGCTGATTGGGGTATGACAGTGTTTGCAAGGTTTTATATTGGATCGATCTTTTGCGAATGGGATCGAGTGCTTTATCTTGACTGCGACACATTGATTGACGGCGATATAACGGAACTGGTAGATTACGATCTGCAGGGAAAACCAATTGGCATGGCATACGACAGCTTGCATGCAAAGTACAAGCGGTATATAGGATTACGGGAGACAGAGCCATATTATAATACAGGTGTTATGCTGATAGATATACAGAGGTGGCAGCAGGCTGATTGCTTTAAAAGACTTTATGATCATATGGCATCGGTTTGCAGCTGTTATCCGCTTGTAGATCAGGATGTATTAAATGTAGTACTTGGACGGGATGTCGCTTTGCTGCCCATGGAGTATAATTATGAATCACAATATTTTCTCTATGATTATGAGAAGAATAGATTTGTGTTTCAGCAAAGGGGCGCATATTGGAGCAGAGAGCAGTGGATATGTCCGCGACAGGAAGCTGGACAGATTATCGTATATCACTTTTGCGGAGCGACCTTCATTCGACCGTGGTATTCAAATAGCAGGCATCCCATGAAACAGCTTTATGACAGCTATTATAGGAGAAGTCCGTGGAAGGATGTCACACAGGAACGCTACGAGGCGACGATTCCATATAAGATACAATATTTTTTATATAAGTATACGCCGAAGGCAGTAGCGGCATTTTGCGGATGGTGGATGC
>CAVBEI010000047.1:0-781 GCA_963594555.1 Lachnospiraceae bacterium
GTGCCGACGTCTTTAGGCTTTACACTATCATCGCTTTCACCAAGCTTATACTCAAACGCAATCTTATTCTCGTCCAATAACGAGGTATACCAATAATTTTTTACTTCTTTCTCTGTTCCGTCGTAGGTATAGTATACATCTTCTACTCCAAAGTCTTCAATAGTAGGCTGATACTGCGCCACCGTCACTTCACCTAAGCACGCCTTACCCCAACTCGTAGCATTTGAAATCTCAACATCGACGGTATACTTGCCGGCGTTTACCAGCTCCTCGTCTGTGCTCTCTGCTCCGCCCATCGAAAAGATAACTCTGTCAATCGTATACCCATCAACAGTAATTGCATCCTTTACAGCATCCGCCCAGTCTACGCCGTCATATTTTAAATCCGTCGGCGCAGTAAACTGCACAAGCTCCTTCACTTTATCGGTAGTCAGCTTCTTTTTCTCTACGCTAAATGTAAACACCTTGGTGCCATAGCAAGCGTAGTTAACATAGTTCTCATCGTCCGGATCAGTTGCCTTTGGGTAAATAGACAGCGTATACTTCCCTATATCTACCGCATCGACAGCAATCTTTGTGCTGTCCTTTTTATCACCCTTGTAAAGCATAACGCAGTAATCGGTAAGTTCCTTATTTTCATAATACACCTTAACCTCGTTAACATTTAGCACAGACTTTCCGGTATATTCAAGAGTAGTGTCCTCACTAAACACCGTATCGCCAAGCTGCACAGTAGCGGTGCTTAAGTCAGTGCCTTCCAGCTTACTATCTACTTTAGCGC
>CAVBEI010000047.1:791-6596 GCA_963594555.1 Lachnospiraceae bacterium
AGCTGCACAGTAGCGGTGCTTAAGTCAGTGCCTACAGTAAATGGCGTATCAGACCCCTTATCATACTCCTCCACAGTATTCTCGTCAGTACTCAATCTAAAATACGCACCATCATAGCTTCCTGCCGGTACCTTAATCGCTACCTTGCCGCTATCGTCCAATTCACCTACGCTCTTCCACGTTATTCCATCCAAGGAATACTGTGCAGTGCCTTCCAGCTTACTATCTACTTTAGCGCTAAGTGTGCCTGTTTCCGCGTCAAAGCTAATATCTGAAATACCATCAATATCGCCTGTACTCGCGTACACAGCCTCTACTCCAACTCCACCCGGAATTGTCAGTGACGTAACTGCCATCGCAGTCGCCAAGGTTAATGCTACTAACTTCTTCATAAAAACCTCCTTGTTAAATAAATTACTAAGACTTCCCATACCAAAAAAATGATTCGCGCCTTGAAAATTCAGCACACCTTATTGGTGTAGAAAGTTCAAGTAATACCATTCTACGCCCCTCCCAAAAAATCTGTCAAGCATTACTTGGCTTACTCTGTACGCATTCCGCCATCTATGGTATAATCCGCGTATGAGACGAAATGATTTATTTTTATTGACAACAATAGATGGAAGCAATTATCTGCTGCCCAGCGGGCAGGCGGTGACAGATCAGATCCACCCTCTGCGGCTAAACGAGAGCGGTACCTACTGCTGGGAGCTGTTATCAGAGGAGCTAAACTATGAGGAGCTGACAGATAAGCTGATAGAACACCTGCAGATCGAAGAGACCAGGCGAGATGTGTTCTCCCGGAAGGTCTGGGGCTTTTTATGCGTCCTTAGGCGCGGCGGCATGGTGCTAGAGGAGCATGAGGCGAGCGATCAGGCGATTTGTCTGTCCATCGGAGGACTGTCTGTACGGCTGCATGCTCCGCTGGAATATGTGACAAAGGAGCTAGCCGACTTTGCCTGCGAGGAGACGGATGCGCCTGCCCTGGAGGCAGTCGTAGTGCGTGGGCGCTCACCTGTGGCTGAAAACGGGACCTGTATCGTTCGTCACGACGAGCTCATCGTGCTGGAAAACGAGCAGAATCTCATATTATTCTACCCGACCTTTACTGCGATTCGCGAGGTTCATGTGAGAAAAAGCGATTATAAGACTACGCTTTACGTGACGGATACGCGAGATGTCACACAGATCTGTCATGAGCTATATCTGGGGCTTCGCACGCCCTTTTTGCTCTACGCCGAGGAGAAAGGATACTATATGCTTCATTCCGTCTCCGTAGAGTATTCGGGACAGGCGCTGCTCTTTTGTGCCAAATCCGGCGGTGGCAAGACTACCATCAGCCAAATCTTTTCCGAGGCGTATCAGGCACCGGTTCAAAACGGGGATCTAAATCTCCTATTCGTAAATGACGAAAAGCCTCGCATCTGCGGCACTCCCTGGTGCGGCACCAGTGGTATCTATCAGCTGGGCTCTCTCCCGCTTGGCAGGATTATCTTTTTACAAAAAGCTACGCAGCCTGCCATAACACATATGAGCGAGCAGGAGGCCACATTGGCTTTGCTTTGCGCTACTATCATGCCCAATTTTACGCATAAGCAGCTTCAGAGAAACGTAGACACCGCCAAAAAAATCGCCAAAGAAATCCCGTGCTTCCTTCTGGATGCAACCAAAGACAGAGAAACAGCCGATCTGCTGGCGCAGCAGTTGGGGGTCTGATCCCCTAAGTTGCGTTTTCGTGCATTTTTTCAATTCTTGAGGTTGCGTTTTCGTGCAGCAAAAGTTATACTCGTACTTACAAGGAGTGATGACTATATGCTAAAAAGGAAAATTTACAATGACCTTGTTTCCTGGAAAAATGAAAGTCACGGAACAACTGCCCTGATGATTGACGGTGCCAGGCGCGTCGGTAAAAGCTTTATAGCAGAAGAATTTGCAAAAGCCGAATATAAGAGCTACATTCTGATTGATTTTGGAAAAGCGCCTAAGGATGTCTTGGACCTTTTTATCTATGATACTTCCGATTTTGACCTTTTTTTTGCAAAGCTTTCCGCTTTTTACTCTACGGTTCTTTATAAAAGAGATTCTCTGATCATCTTTGATGAGGTACAGCAGTATCCCAGAGCCAGACAACTTATAAAATACCTTGTTGCAGATGGCAGATTCGATTATCTGGAAACCGGATCTCTTATTAGATTAAAAAAGAATGTGCAGGACATCATCCTTCCATCTGAAGAAGACCATATTGAAATGTTTCCTTTAGATTTTGAAGAATTTCTCTGGGCCATGGGGGATGAGGCTACTTATCCGCTGATACGGCATTGCTTCGAAGCAAAGACGCCTTTAGGCTCAGCTCTTCATCGCAAGATCATGAATGATTTTCGCCAATATATCCTAGTTGGCGGAATGCCGCAAGCAGTTCTTGCCTACCGTGAAGGCAAAAATTTTGAAGCATCTGATATAGCCAAGCGACGAATTCTTAAGCTTTACCGTGATGATGTCGCTAAATTTGCCGAAGGTTACGAAGATAAGGTGTTCGCAATATTTGACAATATTCCCGGACAGCTTTCCAAAAAAGAAAAAAAATACAAACTTTCTTCCCTGGGAAAACAGGCCAGATTCCGCACATACGAGGATTCTTTTATCTGGCTTAATGAAGCCATGGTGGTAAATACCTGTTTTAATGCTACCGATCCGCACGTTGGACTTGCACTGAGCTCAGACAATACAACGCAAAAATGTTATATGGCTGATACAGGACTTTTAGTTACCCATACCTTTAAGGATGAAAATTTCACTGACAACGAACTCTATCGGGCCATCCTGTTTGATAAGCTGAATATTAACGAAGGAATGCTGATGGAAAATGTTGTTGCCCAAATGCTTCGTCACAAAAGGGATCGTTTGTATTTTTACTCCAGATCAGATAACAAAAGACGTGAAAACCATATGGAAATTGATTTTCTCATTACGGAGGGGCGAAAAATATGTCCTGTAGAGGTCAAATCCGGCAACTATCGTTCTCACTCCTCACTGGATAAATTCCGTGATCATTTTTCTTCCGTCACAGGAAATTCCTATATTCTTTACACAAAAGATGTCATGAAAAAAGACGGAATCTTTCATTTGCCGCTATATATGGCAGAATTACTCTAAAGCTTCATTGAGGGTCTGACCCCCATAAAAAAGCCACTATTCTTTCGAATAGTGGCTTTTTGTTTGGTTTATTTCTGCGGCTTTACGGTCAGCTTCATTTTTACGGTTTTGGTCTTGCCGTTCTTTAAGGTGACAGTTGCCTTGATGGTGACCTTGCCGGCCTTCTTTGTAGTGATGGTACCGTTCTTGTTTACGGTAGCCACGGATTTTCTGCCGGTTTTGTAAACGATTTTTTCTACGTTTTTCATGTTGAGCGCATCGTCAAGAGCGATCTTTGATTTCCTGCCAGCTTTAACGGCAGCTTTTGTTTTCTCGACTTTGACGGTCTTTAGAACTGCCTTGCTGAGGGCATTCGCCTCTGCGACGCTCACCATCTCGTAGGTTTCCTCGCCCAGGTTGTTTAGGATCAGGCTGCCATCGTCTGTAACCTTGTAGATGGTCTTGTTTACTAAAACCTTCTCGCCGGTCACTTCATCGATCTCTATGACTTTGAGCTTTCTGCCTGCGGTGAGGTCGGATGCATTGACGGTGACCTCACGAACGACGTTTCCGCTCGCATCCACGGTCTTTGTGGTGATGACTACGTCCTTGGTGCCTGCTGCCTCGGTAACCTGTGCTACGGTAGTTGCCAAAATCTCGGTCTTAGAATCAGCTGCCTGCTGGGTAGCTTCGGCTGTTGCGGTCACGATATCTCCCTTGGCATCCTTTTCTACGTTTACGGTAGCATCTACGCCCTTGGTATCGTTCTTCAATGTGATCTCGGTCTGCTTAGAGCCATCCGCTGCCTTGGTCTCCTTTGTCACTACCTGTGTGCCATCCGCCTTGGTCTCGGTCTTGGTGGTGGTGGCATCCTGTGCCGGGGTAGTGGTCGTGCTGCCGGAGGAAGAGCTGTCGGAGGAATCTGAGCCGGAGGATTTCTTCTCGACGATTTCGATGGTGCCAAGCTCTATATAGCCTGATGTTTTGTAGTTTCCGACTCCATTTTTCGGCCAGGTCTGTACAGATACCGTCACCGTACCAACGTTTGTTGTGTCACCAGCTAGCGATATGTCGTAGTCACCGACTAGAGCATTGTCCTGCGGCTCTACGCAATTGTATACGATATATGAGCGCTTGTCATTTCCATCGTAGGTGATGGTTGCTTGCGCAATTCGGAATGCCTCCAGTATATCTTTTTTTGATGTCAGCGTCTTCGGAGCAACGGTGACTTCTTTTACGATCTTGCCGTAATAGCCATCTTTGCTGTACTCCGCAGTCACCACATAGGTACCGGCATCTTTGATCTCGGATACGGTGCGACCATTCTTTGTGATGGTGACAGTAGGCTGAGCACCATCCGCGATTGTGGTACCTTCGCCTTCTTGTTCGTCAGCCTTTACTTCATAGGTCAGTTCCTTGGCTGTGCCATCGTAGGTCAAATCATCAGTGCCTGTGATGGTGATGGTGGCATCCTTGGTGCTCGCCGGAACGATGGTGACAGGTACGTCAAACTTGATCTGGTTGTAGTTTGTGAAGCTGTCTTTATCAAAGGCTACATGGATGTCGAAGCTTGTAACTTCCGATAGTCCCTTGCCTGTTTCTGTTAGGGAGAAGGTGATTTTGCCGTTCTCATACTTCAAGTCACTTATGTAGGACGCATAGGTACTGTCTACGGTAGCGGTGGCGGTGATGTTTTTGTCCGTGTCAGCGAGAGTCCACTCGGTCACTTTCGAGCTCAAGTCAATCGATGCGGCCTCGTTGCTGTCAGTTTTTACTGTCACAGCATCTGCAGTGTAGTTCACGTTTGCTTTGGTGATCTGCAGTGTAGCCCATGTCCACTTTGTCGAATCCAGCTTTTCTGTGTTGTCATCGCCCTCGTAGCTGACATAGATGTCGTAGGTGCCGACGTTCTTTGGCGCTTCCACATTCTTGTCATTCTGCTTGTATGAGATTTTTATTTTCTCTGTGTCCAGCAGAGAATTACACCTGCTCTCGTCTACGAAGGCTTCGGTCTTGTCGCTGCCGTAGACGCTCACGCTTGGAAGCCATACATCGATCTGGATGTTGTTTAGCTGAGTTTTATACTTGCCGATTTTTACAGTGCCGATTTCTACTTTTTCGTTTTCTTTTGTCTGTATGTTTTTGCTTTTTATCTCAACACAGACTTTATATTCGCCGGCGTTTTTCAGTTCGGTGACGTCTCCACTGTCCTTTTTGAAGGAAACGGTGATGTCTTTGGCTGAGATCTGGTCTTTGTAGTTTTCGTTTACCGTGATGGCGTTCTCGACAGCAGCTGTGATGGCTTCTTTCTGATTCCCGCCGTTGTATGCCAGACTGGTCAAGCCATCTGCAGTATTATTATAGGTGATATAGGTCGATACATTGCCATCAGTCACCTCAATCGGTTTAACTGTAAGTGGAATGTTCTTTTCACCATAATACTTGCTCTTGCCTTCATCGTTCGGTGTAACGATCAACCAATAGCTTCCGGCATCCTCTATGCTGTTCACTTCTTTCATCTGAGACTCGTTATCACCGATTCCATATTTTACGGTGAAGTAGTTTTTCTCGTCATCACCTTCTGTATTTATGGACACGACCGGAGTAATGGCTGTACCGGTGTAGGTGAAGTCCTCGCTCGCATTTTCATCCGTGCCGTTCTTTATGGTAAAC
>CAVBEI010000048.1:0-4903 GCA_963594555.1 Lachnospiraceae bacterium
CATAAGTTGAATACAAAACAAATTTAAGAAAGTGAGGTAGGGTCCAATGTACTCTGAGGAAGCGCATAGATAGGCGTCATTGAAGAACTTGATTTCGGTGGCGCTTATTTTTTGTTGCATTATAGCAGGTAGACTGCGAATTACAGAATTAAACGTTTAAAAAAATTAGCTCATGTGCAATTTGCACAAAATACATAGAGAATTGTTGTTTATATAGTGGAAAACGTATCGAGAACATCAATTTCTATTTACAAATATCAGAGGCGGTGTTATGATGTACCTACAAACAAGTAAAACGATTAACTAATGCTGAGCGGAAGGGAGAAGCAAATAATGGGGCAGGGCTTGCAGCAGGTGAAGCTGAATAACATACGGATCACGGATCGGCTATTTGGTGTGTATGTGAATAATGTCAGCGAGAAGATCCTTCCACACCAGAGGAAGATATTAAATGATCGGATCGAGGACACTGAGCCGTCGTATTGCATTCACAATTTTAAGGTGGCAGCCGGAATCATAAAGGGAGAGCGGCTAGGTGTTGTGTTCCTGGATACGGATTTATACAAATGGCTGGAAGCGGTTGCATTTACGATTGCAGGCGGTCGCGGTACAGAGTATGAAGCTTTGGCTGATGAAACGATTAACTTAATTGGAATGGCACAGGAAGAGGATGGGTATTTAAATACCTATTTTACCGTGAATGCGCCGGATCGAAAGTGGACGAATTTAGCGGAGGGGCATGAGCTCTATACCGCAGGTCATATGATCGAAGCTGCGGTGGCTTATTATCATGCTACCGGCAAGGATGCATTTTTAAATATTGCTCGAAGGAATGCGGACCTGATCTGCCGTGTGTTTGGACGAGGTGAGGGGCAGCTGCGCGGTTATCCGGGACATGAGGAGATAGAGCTGGCGCTGGTGAAGCTTTACCGTGCTACCGGAGAACGGGATTATCTGGAAACCGCAAGATATTTTATAGAAGAGCGTGGACAGGAACCGAATTATCTAAGACATGAGATCGAGGCGCGAGGCGGCATGGAATTTTTCCCGGAGCAGCTTTCGAATCTGGACATGGAATATTTCCAGGCACATAAGCCTCTGCGGCAGCAGGAAAGTGCGCAGGGACACGCAGTTCGGGTGGTTTATATGCTTTCTGCGATGGCGGATCTGGCGGAGGAATATGAAGATAGCGAGCTGCTAGAGGCGACAAAAAGAATTTGGGATAATGCGGTTAACCGTAGGATGTATATTACAGGTGGGATCGGAACTAGTGGCTTTAGAGAGCGTTTCACCACAGACTATGATCTGCCGAACAATACGAACTATTCGGAGACGTGTGCATCGGTGGGACTTATGATGGCGGGAGCGAGACTTGCATCTGCTACCGGGGATGCAAGTTATTACGATATTGTAGAACGTGCTTTGTACAACACAGTGCTTGCAGGAATCAACATAGAGGGAGACCGGTATTTTTATGTAAATCCCTTGGAGATGGTTCCAAAGCTATGCACGCCACACACTTATATGGATCATGTAAAGCCGGTTCGGCAAAAATGGTTTGGTGTGGCGTGCTGCCCTCCCAATGTGTCACGAACACTCGCATCGCTCGGACAGTACATTTATGCACAGGATGAAAACGCACTTTATATCCATATGTTTTTATCGTCCGAGGTACACACGAAGATAAATGGTCATGATCTGCAGGTGCAGATGGAGTCCTCGCTCCTGCAGGATGGCAAGGTTTCGTTGCAGGTACAGGCGTCTAAGCAATCGATACTACGGGTTCGTATCCCGAAATATGCTTTTGATCCGGTGTGCCTGGTAGACCATGAACCGGTTGCCTGCGAGACAGAAAAGGGATATCTTGATCTGACGCTTACAGCCGGTGAGCATACGATTGCATTTGATTTTCATATAAAGCCATGTTGGGTGGGTGCAAATGATGAGGTTCGTGCCGATGCAGGAAGAGCGGCACTTCTAAAGGGTCCGCTCGTATATTGCCTGGAGGAAGCAGACAACGGGGAGCTGCTCTCACAGATATTTGTCGAGGAGAATACCCCTGTGCAGGAGGGAGAGCCTGTTAAGTCGCTGGTCGGAGATGTGCCTACGATTCATTTTTCCGGCGTTCGTATCAGCAATGAAGCGGTAGGAGATGACCTGTATGGACCATTTCACACGACACAAAGGGATGTGGATTTGTGCGCAGTTCCCTATTGCCTCTGGAATAACCGTGGCGAGGGGGAGATGCTTGTGTGGATGAAGGTGAGGGTGTAGAAGTTTTTGATTACAACGGTGAAGATAACCGTTATAATAAAATTATTAAAAAAAGGAGAAGGAAAAAATGAAGCAGAAAAAGTTTTTGAGTGTGCTGTTGACACTTACTATGACAGCAGGACTCGCGCTGGTTGGATGCGGATCGAATGGATCTGATGCGACGGCGACAACGGAAGCAACCGAGGAGACCGCAGATGATGCTTCAGCGGAGACCGCTGAGGATACCTCTGATGAGGGCGGCACAAAGGAAAAAGTAAAAATCACCTATGCACAGTGGGGTAATGAGACGGAGACAGCTGCTACACAGGCAGTTGCAGACAAGTTCAATGCTTCACAGGACGAGATCGAGGTAGAAGTTGTAAAGATCGACCATGATACCTATGTAACCAAATTAAACGCAATGGCTACTGCTGGTGAGCTTCCGGATACCGGTATCATGAGCGAGGCCGGAGTTTTGAAATTTGCTGAGAACGGACTTTTGGCTGACATTAGTAGTATGTATGGTGAAAATGACGCAAAGCCGTTAGATGCACTAACCTTCCGTTACGAGGGAACACCGGTTGCATATTCGGCAGCAAATGAGGTGTTAAATCTGTGGTACAACATTGATCTGCTAAAAGAGGTTTGCGAGAAGCAGGGTATCGATATCTCTACCGTTACGCCGCCTGCAGAGGCAGACAATGCATGGGATTGGGATACCTTCGTTAAGATTGCACAGACCTTGACACTCGATGTAAATGGAAATAATGCATTAAGCCCGAATTTTGATCCTAATAATGTAGATATCTATGGATGCACCATCAATACTCTACCTTGGCAGTTAGAGGTATGGGCGCTTTCAAACGGTGGCGGCTATTACACAGAAGATGGTAAGCAGTGTACAATCGATAGCGATGCTACAGTAGAGGCTCTGCAAAAGATCGCAGATCTCTCTGATGTATATCATTGCGCACCTCCGGTGACGAGTGCTGCAAATGCACTTGAGTCTTCTCTTGGAAGCAAAAAGGTCGTTATGGCTACAGACGGTGCTTGGAATGTCGGCACCTTCTTAGGACCAAGCGCTGATTTTGAATATGGTGTTGGCGTGCTTCCTTATATGAAGGATAAGATCACCATCTGCACCGGTGGACCGAACGTGGTATTTGCTACAACCGAGCATCCGGAAGAGGCTATGACATGGTTAAAGTGGTATTATCAGGAGGAGAATTCATGGTCGCTGATCGAGGCAGGAACCTGGATGCCGATCCTCGATTCCTGGTATACAGATGAGGAGAAGACCAATAAGTGGATTGATAATGAGAATTATCCGGATCACGATATGTATAAGAGCGCGGTTGTTGATTATGCAAAGAACAATACCGTATCTACATCCTGGTATTATGTAAATGGTACCGAGGAATTCAATGCAACACTTGATTCCGTATTCTCAAATGTATGGTCTGGTGATATGACCATGAAGGAAGCAATTTCACAGAATGTTGAGGAGCTGCAGAGCATTTTTGCAGAAAATAATCCTAGCTAAAAAATAGAGAGGTTGTGATGACCTGCAGATTCTTTGCAGGTCATCATTTGGTTAATGAGGTGTTGACATGAAAGAGAAGCGCAGCAAAAAGACAAGGGTAGGAAGGCAGGAGGAAAGAACTGCATATCTGTGCCTGATACCGGCGTTTGTAGGTGTGACCTGCATCAGCTATTTGCCGACAATTGCAGTATTTATACTGAGCCTGTTTGAGTGGAATGGTATCACGAGACCGACATTTGTGGGTGTGAGTAATTTCATACGTATATTCACAAAGGATATTTATTTTAAGGATTCACTTGTGGCTACGATCAGCTATGCCTTTTTGGCAGTAGTAGGGGCTGTTGTGTATTCCCTGATCATTGCGGTACTGTTGAATATGCAGATTAAGGGGCGGACATTATTTCGAGCTATCTTTTTTATTCCGTATCTTTTGCCTGCGATCGGTGTATTTAAGGGCTGGCAGTGGCTGTATGAGGGAAATTTTGGATTGTTTAATTTTATCCTACGTATGCTTGGACTGCCGCCACAACGATTTTTGGATAGCCCAAAACAAGTGGTGATATGTCTGGTGATGATAGCCATCTGGAGCAGTGGAAATCTGATCATTATTTTTTTGGCAGGACTGCAAAATGTATCCACGGTTTATATGGAGGCAGCAAAGATCGACGGCGCGAATGCATGGCAGCGGTTTTGGAACATAACAATTCCGTGCATATCGCCAATCGTATTCTATAACATACTGACGGCGCTGATTACGCATCTGCAGGTTATCAATCCGGCGCTTGCGCTGACAGACGGTGGACCGGGCAATCGGTCAATGTTCATGTCATATGTCATTTATCTCTATGGTTTTCGGAAGAACAAGCTTGGTTATGCAGCTGCATATTCGGTAATCTTTTTTGTTCTGGTAGGTATTTTTACTTTTGTTTTATTTAAGACTCAGAAGTCGCAGATATTCGGGGAGGAGGAGTAGCCATGGCAGGAAGTTATATTAAGAGTAAAAAAAGAAGGCAGGCTTTCGCGAACTGGATTGCTACGATTGTGATTGCCCTGATTGCATTTGCTGTGGTTTTCCCGATTTGGTGGATTTTTAGGACATCCCTGATG
>CAVBEI010000049.1:0-4711 GCA_963594555.1 Lachnospiraceae bacterium
GTCACTATCCTAAATTGGCAAACAGTGCCGCGATCTCATCCGGGCTCATGACCTTATTTGGATCAGAGAGATCCGGCATCGGCGGTAATTCCTCCTCAGGTTCAGGTTCTATCTCAGGCTCTGCTATCTCTTCCTCAATAATAGGTTCAGGTTCTATCTCAGGCTCTGCGATCTCTTCTTCAACAATAGGTTCAGGTTCAAGTTCTGGCTCTTCGATCTCTTCTTCAATAATAGGTTCAGGTTCTATCTCAGGCTCCGCTATCTCTTCTTCAACAATAGGCTCCAGCTCCGGCTCCTCTTCCATCATAGGCTCCAGCTCCGGCTCCTCTTCCATCAGATGCTCTATCACTGGCATGGGCTGAGGTGCCTGCTGTGCCATCACTACCTGCGGTGCAGCTGCCATGATCTGGTTCGCCGCCTGCAAAATCTCATTTTTCAGACCAAGCTCCATCTCCCGAAGCTGACCTGCCAGCTGCTTTGTCAGCTCAAGCTGCTGCGATAGCTGCTGTTCCTGCTCTCTCATATCCTCAGAGACCACATCCTCTGCCACCGCACGATTTATCGCTGTTATCCTCTCATCCATCTGAAATACAAGGTCTAACAGCTTATCATTTGAATTCATCAAGGCATCCGTATTTTCCTTGTTTCGGCTGATCGTCACCTTGGCTGTCGCCTTCTGTGCCGAGATCACATCCTGCAGCGGTTCAGTCAGCTTATCCTCCAGCAGCGTCAGCTGGCTGCCCAGCTCATCACAATATTTACGCGTCAACAGATAAGTCGCCTTTTCTGATTTTAAAATATTCGCCGTCTGCTCCTCCTGCTGTGCTTCCCTTGCCAGCACACGCTTCGTCCAGCTCGATAGCGCCATGTAGCAGCAAAACAGGCACGCAAGCCCTGCCACTGCAATACCTGGCAAAAATGCCGGCATACAGATCATCAGATACAGTTCAACCAAAATGCAGGCCACCGCACCGAGCGAAGAACATAGCATTCTCGAAAGAAATACATCCCTTCCAGGCTTTTTCTTTTCCAGTTCCTTCTCCATAGATACCTCCAACTATATGGAATATTCTCACTATATACTGTGCAAAATCAGCACAGTATCAACGTTCGTCTCTCGTCAATCATGCAAGCATGTTGACTCGTTTGCACTCACTATATCCTGTGCAAAATCAGCACAGCATCAACGTTCGTCTCTCGTCAATCATGCAAGCATGTTGACTCGTTTGCACTCACTATATCCTGTGCAAAATCAGCACAGCATCAACGTTCGTCTCTCGTCAATCATGCAAGCATGTTGACTCGTTTGCACTCACTATATCATATCCTTAATTCTTCCACAACACAAAACATTACGGCACCTGTCTCGCTTTTAGGTAGTCGCGATACGCCTCCACCGGCATGTCAAGCCCTGTATAGAGTCGATACGCCTCCGCTCCCTGCCACAGCAGCATTCCCTCTCCGTTTATCGTAAGCGCACAGCCTGCCTCCTTAGCCTCCCGAAGCAGTCTCGTCTCCAGCGGATGATAGATAATATCTGCCACCACCAGGTGCGGCTGCAGCAGCGACTTATCGATCGGTGTCTCATCCTCTCGCGGTGCCATGCCAACAGACGTCGCATTAACGAGAATATCCGCAAAAAGCAGCTCCCCTCGCAGCCTATCCCTATCCTCCAGCTCATACACCTGCACTTCACACTCCGGCACCGCCTTTTTTAGCTTTTCTGCCGTTTCCCTGGCACGCTCCAGGGAAGGCGATTTTCGATTAAAGATCGTAATGGCAGCAGCACCGTCAAGCGCGCATTGTACCTGTATGGCACTCGCCGCTCCGCCGGCTCCCAAAATCACCATCCGCTTGCCCGCAACAGCGTAGCCATGCTCTGCCAGATTGCGTACAAAACCGACTCCATCCGTGATATGTCCCGTCAAATGGCCATTATCATTTACGATCGTATTCACCGCTCCTACAATCCCTGCCGCAGGAGATAGCTCATCGACATAGGCTGCTGCCGCCGTCTTGCAGGGCATCGTTACATTGCCTCCCCGCATAGAAAAAAGCCGCATGGCTGTAAGCGCCGCTTCCACCTCATCCTCCCGGATATCAAATGCCATATAGGCATAATCTAGCTTGTGATAGCGAAAACAAAAATTATACATCGCCGGCGAACCCGAATGCGCTACCGGGCTTCCGATCAGACCAAGCAACCCGGTCGTTCCACTGATTCTCTCTTCCATAATACTCCTTTACAGCTGTCTCATCAGCTCTTCGCAGATTTCCTGCACCGATTTATCATCCGTCTCTACTATCAGGTCTGCTGCCGCCTCATAAGCATCGCGCCGCTTCTCCATCAGTTCCTTTATATAGGAAACGCTCTTATTTTGTTCAAGCAGCGGACGATTATGCGAATGCTTCACACGCTTATAAATCGTCTCCGGTGTGGCACTTAGCAGCACGATACGGCCGCTTTTTCGCATCAGCCTGATATTCTCCTCACGCAGGATTATTCCGCCTCCACAGGACACCACCACGCCCTCACGCAAATTAAGCTCCTGCAGCAGCTGCGTCTCCAGATCCCGAAAATACTCTTCCCCGTAGGTTTCAAAGATCTTCGAGATCGGCATCTTAATCTGCGATTCGATCTGTTCATCCATTTCAACCAATTCAAACGCATGCTCTCGCCTCAGGCATCTCGCCACCGCGCTCTTCCCGGCGCCCATAAATCCAATCAGGTAAATATTTTCACTCATTTTTTTCCTCATGTGTTGCAATTCACATAGATCCTATCCGATAGGATATCATATTTCCCAAAAAATAGTAACAACTTTTGCCCCCGTTCGCATAATCGTTGACAAAATCAGGGCACAGCTCCCGCCCGCGTCGTTCCGGCAACAATTCTTGACTTTGCACTGCCTCTGCGATTAAAATAGCATTGAACTTTTTTTCGGAGGTACACAACTATGGCATTTGACGGCATCGTCGTTGCAAATATCGTAAAAGAGCTGCGTTTGTCTGCACTAGGCGGACGCATCAGCAAAATCGCACAGCCCGAGGCAGACGCACTGCTACTCACCATAAAGGGAACAAACGGGATGCAGCGCATCCTTTTATCAGCCAGCGCATCCCTGCCGTTTATCTGTCTCACAGACAATAATCGTCCCAGTCCCATGACTGCGCCATCCTTTTGCATGCTTTTGCGAAAATTCATCGCAAACGGCCGGATTACAGACATCACGCAGCCCGGACTAGAGCGCATCATCTGCTTTGATATTGAGCATTTGGATGAACTGGGAGATCTAAAACGCAAGCGTCTGATCATCGAGCTGATGGGCAAGCACAGCAACATCATCTTTTGTGACGATACCGGGCGCATCCTGGATGCCATTAAGCACATCCCGGCATCCGTCAGCTCCGTGCGCGAAGTGCTTCCCGGACGCGATTACTTCATTCCAAATACATTAGATAAGCGCGATCCGCTCACTGCCACGCCGGATACGATTTTAGATGACGCGCTAAACCGCCCGCTGTCGCTGTCAAAAGCGCTCTATCAGACCTATACCGGCATCAGCCCTACCGTTGCAAACGAGGTGTGCCACCGCGCCGGTCTCGATGCTGATGCTCCTACAGAGAGCATAGGCGAGGATGCTTCGCTCCACCTCGCCAACGAATTTTTCTGGCTGCTTTCCGATGTAAAGGAGGGCAATTTTACGCCCTGCATCATAAAAAAAGGAGACGAGCCCGTCGAATTTTCCGCCATTTTACTGCAGGAATACAGCGACTATGCGGATTACACCTGCGAGCGTCAGGATTCCATCTGTGCACTGTTAGAGCGTTTTTACGCCGAAAAGGATCTCTACACCCGCATCCGCCAAAAATCCGTCGATCTGCGCCACGTCGTAACGACTGCGCTCGATCGTGACAGAAAAAAGCTCGCCCTGCAGCAAAAGCAGCTAATCGATACCGAAAAACGCGAAAAATACCGTCTCTACGGCGAGCTTTTACAGACCTACGGCTATGGCGTGCCGGAAGGCGCAAAGAGCTTAGAGGCGCTCAACTACTACACCAACGAGCCCATCACCATTCCCTTAGATCCCACCAAAAGCCCGCAGGAGAATGCCCAGAAATATTTTGCAAAATACAACAAGCTCAAGCGAACCTTTGAAGCCCTCGGCGAGCTGACCACCGAGGTAGCAGACGAGATCACCTACCTGGAATCTGTCGCCACATCCCTCGATATCGCAGTCTTTGAAGCAGACCTACTGGCGATCCGCGAGGAGCTGACTACTGCAGGCTTTATAAAAAAGCGCCCCAGCAAAAAGGGCGCACGCGTGGCAAAAAGCCAGCCGTTCCACTATAAGAGCAGTGACGGTTTTGACATCTTTATCGGGAAAAACAATCTGCAGAACGAAGAGCTCACCTTCAAGGTCGCAAACGGCGGCGACTGGTGGTTTCACGCCAAGGGCATGCCCGGCTCCCACGTCATCGTAAAGACCGAAGGAAGAGAGCTTCCCGACCGCACCTTTGAGGAGGCCGCCCGCCTAGCCGGCTACTATTCCAAGGGACGTGGCGTCGACAAGCTGGAGATCGACTATCTGCAGCGAAAGAACGTAAAAAAGCCGAACGGCTCCGCGCCCGGCTTTGTAGTATACTATACGAATTATTCCATGACGATACACACAGACATCTCAGATATCGAGCAGGTGGAGTAGATCAC
>CAVBEI010000050.1:0-4223 GCA_963594555.1 Lachnospiraceae bacterium
TTCTCCTCGTTCATATACCCTACCATTTCAAATATTTTTTTCCGCAAAATGCATCCACCGGACTGATTCCTGTAAACATACTTCTTCCCATCAGCTTTTCAACGACACTTCGTATCACATATTCACTGTTCGAATATGCATTGATGTATGTTTTGATCATTGGCACATCCACCAGATGATACGGATTTGCCAAACTAACAAAGATCACCGGCCGCTCCGATGCAAACCACGGCACATTGTTCCCATTTCCCCAGAAGGTAAACCAGGATAGCCTATTCGTCACCTTATTTGAGGCATTTTCCACATTTCCGATGTATATAACCAAATCATATTTCTCGCGAAACGTCTCGACATCAAATTTTGCCGTTTCAAAATCCTCATGCTCGTATCGCTCTACCAAAAAGCCCTCCGCACAAAGCAGCTGCTCAAACAGCCCGATCACACGCTCATTGGACGGGAAATCTCCCAAGATCTCCAACAGTACCTTTTTCGTTTTTGACGGATCAATCGGCAGTAGATGATCCACATCCTTGACCAGCGTAACTGCCCGATCTGCACTCTCCTTCGCAAAGCCCACATGCTCCTCATTTTTCAGAACCACAAGCAACTTTGCATCCGGAACAATATGCTCCTTTGGCTTTTTATGTAAACCAAGCGATGCCTTTGTAGCCAGTATTCTCGTTACTGCCTCATCCAGACGCTGCTTCGATAGAATTCCCTTTTCGTAGCCCTCGCGCATATATCTGTAATCCTCATCTAAATCCTTGTTAAACAAAAACATGTCACACCCGGCCTCTATCGCATAGGGAACCGCCCGGCTTCGTTCCATTGCACAGCTAAAACCAACCATGCAGGTCGAATCCGTCACGATCAGTCCGTTAAAGCCCAGCTTTTCACGCAGCAGCCCCTTTAAAAGCTCCGGCGAGAGACTGGCCGGAATCAGTTTGTCAGGAAAATCCGGATTAAACTCCTTCTGATAAGCCGGCTGGGCGATATGTCCCACCATAACCGTCTGTGCACCATCTGCAATCAATCCCCGATAGATGTATCCGTAGGTTTTATCCCACTCCTCACAGCTCAGATCGTTGACACTCGTTAAAATATGCTGATCCACCTCATCACAGCCATCACCCGGAAAATGCTTGATGGCGACCAGAACATTTTCCTCCTTTGCCGCCTTCATATACTGCTTTGCAAAGGAAAGCACCGTTTTCGGATCATTTCCATAGGTTCGCACATTCGTAATCGGATTGCGCCAGTTTCGGTCGATATCCACCACCGGAGCAAATGCCCAGTTGCATCCTACCGCCGCTCCTTCTCTACAGCTCACCTTGCCCAGACGATACGCATCGGTCTCATCACCTGTCGCAGCCACCTGCATCTGCTTTCCGTACTGGGTTCCATCTGTCGCGATACCGCAGCCGCCGTCCTCTAAATTGGCACCGATCAAAAGCGGAATCTTACTGTGCTCCTGTAAATACCTATGTGTCTCTTGCATCTCTGCCGACTCCCCGCACCGATACATAATGCCTCCGATATGATGCGAGAGCATGCAGCCCTCCAAATACGCAGGATCTCCGGAATATCCTATCGGAACAAACAACTGCCCGATTTTTTCCTCTACACTCATTTCTTCCTTCGTTTTTTCCACCCAGGCGATATCCTCCTCTGACAGAAAAAACGGACCTTTACTCAAACTAATCATTTTCTTTTAAACCTCTCCTCATTACTCAGGTAAATCAAAAATACAACCAGCATCACGGCATTGATGATCGCCTGCATGGACGCACTCACTTCGTTCGAGAACACTGCAAAGGTAGAATTTATCATAGACATGCACACAGCAGCAAACAAAAAACCGATCTTTTCATTGATAAATCTGCCGATATAAGATCCGATAAACATAGGCAAAAATGCCGTAAACATAATGCTGATCGAGCCGAAATTCAGCTGGTTTCCGTCAATCGTCGTATTTCTCGCCGCATTTAAAAACCCAACCAATCCCATCAGGCCGCCGCACAGCACATAGCAGGCGATCGCATTCGGAACTTCTTTAATACCTGTATTTACTGCCACCTTTTGCCCCTGCTTCAGTGCCTGATATTCGTAGCCAAATTTCGTATAGTCAAACAGCAGGATACATGCCGCTAAAACGACCACAATGATTGCTGCTCCGTATAGCCACTGATTCGTAAAGGCTGTCATAGAGGCATTCTGTACCTCCTTCATCACGTATCTGCCCTCCGTGATCGTAAAGAGAATGCCCTCATAGATGAGTGTCACACCAAGCGATGTGATGATTGGCGGGATTCGTAGTGCCACATATAACAATCCGGAAACCAGACCCAGCACTGCCCCAACCAAAACCGTGATAAGCAGCATCAGCAATGCACTTCCGCTTCCTCCGCCCAGAACCATATAAGTGACCTTTGCCCCGATCACTGACGAAAGTGCTGCCATCGCGCCCAACGAAAAATCAAAACGTCCACTGTTTAGGTTCGTAGACAAAGCGATCGTCGTGATCATCACAATCGCTGTGTATACGACAAAGTTTTTAAAGCTCGTCATGTTAGTGATCATCGTTCTGCCATTTGCCATGCAGATTCCTTGTAAGATCACCGCAAACAGCAGCGGCAGTATACATGCCTTTCCCCATTTTCCCAACTGGTTTGTTTTCGCTTGTTCCATCACCCGATACCTCTCTTTCTTTTTTTATTTCCCTCTCAAAAAAGGTAGAGCCCTCCACCTCTTTTGAGAGGGAGCATACCCCTCCGGTATGCTCCACTCATTTTTAGTCTTAGTTTGCTTCCACCAAAGCTACTACATCATCGTAGGTCACAGACTCACCGATGATTCCATCTAAGGTTGCCTGATCGTAGATCGGCTCATCGCCATTATCCTTCACATAATACTCATCGAAGGTATCTGCATCTGTTGCCACTAGATATTTCTGACTGATAGATACGGCGTTTCCGTCGTTGTCTCGAATGACATTTCCATTCACTGCATTCATCACAAGTGCGAACACCGGTCCGATGCTGGAAGAATACTTGCCTGCAAGGTATACCAGCTTTCCGCTCTTCATAGCCTCTCCGTTGCTGCTTGTAAAGGAATCGATATCGGAAAATTCAATTCCTGCACCATTTAACTGCTGTGTAAAGAAGGTAGTAGCCATACCAACCGAAATAAATGCCTCTGGTGCTGCCTGAATGGCTGCATTGATCTCATCTGTGGTCGTATCTCCATAGCCCTGCAGATATGCTACTACATCTCTGTCGCCTTCCACCTTTGATAAATCCAGGGACTGATCGCTAAACAGCTGTCCAACGATTCCTTCCTCATCAGAAGCGCCGCCGTAGGTAAGACCCAGACCACTCAGCACGCCTGCTGTACGATATACATGCATCGGATTCGGGATAAATGCGCCATAGATAGCGACAGTCTTCACACCCTTTGCTGCAAAATACTCGCCCATTTCCTTTCCTGCTTCATACTCGGTATCCATATTCGGGCCTACCTGTCCTAGGAAATACGCAGATCCCTTATACTGCTCATACTGGTCATCATCGAGCATACCGGAAGCTACCGCGTAATAGATTTCATTCTCCTCTGCTGTCTCGATCTGCAGGGCACGATCGTTGCTGGAAAGTGAAATAACCGCATCAAAGCCCTGTGAGGCAAACTTCTCGATCGCAGACTTCTCAGCTGCTGCGTCCTTTAACTCATCCGTATAGGAAAATGTCACATTGTACTTCTCTGCGATGTAGCTCTCATAATAATCCCGAAAGCCTAAAGCTTCCTCTCCGCTCACATCAGCAACGAGAACGCCGATCTTTACTTCCTTGCCCTCATCAGCTGTCTCTTCTGTGGTTTCCTCAGCTGTGTCCGTCTCCTCGGCTGTCTCTTCAGTCGCAGCATCCGTACTCTCTGTACTCTCTGCTCCGCATCCTGCAAACGTGCCAAGCACCAATGCAGCGGACAATCCCAGTCCTAACAACTTTCTCATTACGTTCTTCATTTTTTTCTCCTTTACCTTTAAAAAAATTTATATGCAACTGATTTCTCAGCTGTACACCAATCATCGCGGCAGCATTTGCGTTCGATAATTCGCACTGGCCACATACACAACTGCCATAAAAAATACGGCACTGATCACCTGAATGATTCCATACCCAAAGGTCGAATCGATCAGAAGCTCTAAAATATTGTTCAGTATGATATAG
>CAVBEI010000051.1:0-4191 GCA_963594555.1 Lachnospiraceae bacterium
TTGGCAAATACCTGCTGTATATCCTTATCCTGCATCCACTCAAGCATCAGCGGTGCATCTTTTTGTTGTAATGCGCGTAAATGTATCATTTTCAAAAAGTGTAGATTTTGAAATGACATATTTTTTAAATGAAATTTCATACAAGGCATTGTCAAAGATTGATTTTTCGTTCATAATTAGGTGGAAAAATACAAAGGAAAGGCAGTTTCAAAAGGTACACTTTTTGAAACCCTCCCACATTATGACATTCAAAGAATACCAAGACCTGATATCTGATATAGATGTATCTGATTATTCGGCTCTGCTGAATACAGGTCGCAAATGGAAGAAAATAGAAGATATTCATCCAAACATGCGGCTCGCCATTCTCGGTAGTGCCAGCACTCAGCTCTACGTATCTATTCTAAGAGCACTGCTAAGCAAATATGATATCTGCGCTGACATATATGAGGGTGAATACAATGGGATTTTATCAGATATTTTAGACGACAAATCCGGGCTATATGCTCACAACCCACAGTACATTATACTCTTGCCAGATTATCGTGATATGCTGGAGTTTATACCAGATATGCTCGCGTCTGAAGCAGATGTGATAGATTCTGTAAAAAAGGTAACAACTCATTACCTGAGATTGCTTAACACAATTCACTTGCGGCTACCCGATACGCAAATACTTTTGGCAAACTTCGTCGTGCCGTTTTTCGATGCATTAGGCAATTTATCTGCCAATTATCTATACTCACAGACCTCATTTTTTACAATGGTTAATCTGGCTATGACAAAAGAAAGGCCTGCCTACGTGACAATCGTTGATCTAGATGGATTAGCATCCGATATAGGCAAACGTAACTGGTTTGATGAAAGTGCTTATTTTCTCAACAAATCAGCATACAGTCTGCAATATATCGGCTACGCAGTAGATCTTGTCGCCCGACAATTTGAGTCTTCCACTGGTCATCCGCGTAAATGTCTCGTGCTTGATCTGGACAACACGCTCTGGGGCGGTGTGGTTGGTGACCTAGGATATGATAAGATTAATCTGGATCCAAATGATGCTACCGGTGAAGCCTATCTGGCTTTTCAGAAGTATTTGCTTGAGTTAAAACAACGAGGCGTTATCCTGGCTGTTTGCAGCAAGAATGATGAGGCGAATGCTAAGGAACCTCTTGAAAAAAATGAATATATGCAGCTAAAATTAGATGATATCTCATGCTTTGTTGCCAACTGGAATGACAAGGCAAGCAATATCCGGGAAATTGCAGCTACGCTTAATATAGGGACAGATAGTCTGGTCTTTTTTGATGACAATCCCACAGAACGAGCTCTTGTGCGAGAGTTTTTACCTGAAGTGCGAGTCATTGATGTTCCAGAAGATCCAGCTCTTTATGTGAGAGCACTGGATCAGGCTCATGCCTTTGAATGGACCGGACTTACCTCAGAAGATATCTCCCGCGTGCAATCCTACTCCGCCAATCAGCTGCGCAGTGAGATTTTATCCAGTAGCATAGACTACTCAGATTTTTTGAAAAAGCTGGATATGCATATCGCGGCAGCAACAGTAAACGGGGCTACCATTGCACGTTTTACCCAGCTTACGAACAAATCCAATCAATTTAATTTATGCACCAGACGCTATAGCGAAGCCGAGATATCAGCCTTGACGGCAAACAATAGTCACCGGCTTTTGACTATGTCCATGCGCGATCGATTTTCTAATTATGGTATCATCGCATGTGTTGTATTACGGTTTTCTGATCGCACGTGCTTTATCGAAAACTGGGTGATGAGCTGTCGTGTATTAAAAAAGACTGTGGAGAATTACACCATCAGCTATATCGTGCGGCTTGCGAAAAAGCTCGGATGCACCAGCATTCAGGGTGAATATATCCACAGTGCAAAAAACAGTATGGTCGCATCTTTATATGATAGCTTTGGATTTTCCCGCCTAACTACTGAATCAGACAAGGTTATTTATACATTAACTGATTCTGCCTTTAATCATTTTACTCAGAAATATTATTTTACGGAGGATTGATAATGAATATCACAGAAGAATTACAGGAAATTTTCAGAGATTTATTTGATGACAAAAATCTAGTGCTCACACCGAATATGACTGCCGATGATATTGAAGAATGGGATTCCCTGACACACATGCAGCTCATCATGGATATAGAGCAAAAATATAATATCCGCTTTACAACAAGCGAGATACAAAAGGCTGCAAACGTTGGCGAATTCATACAGATTATTCAGGGGAAGCTGCGATGAACGATTATACCTTTGATACATTAGAAATAGGTCTGACGGCCAGCTTTGAAACGCTAGTGACAGAAGAGATGTTTCAAGCCTTCCATCTGGTATGTGGTGATGAAAATCCACTGCATATCAACGACGACTATGCCGTAGAACACGGCTACCCGTCGAAGCTGGTATGGGGGGACTGACAGCCGCCTTTTACGCTCGTCTGGCAGGTTCCCATCTGCCCGGAAAATACTGTATCTGCAAACAGGTTAACAGCTATTTCAACGCACCGGTATACGTTGGTGACACGTTGACTGTTTTCGGGAAAGTAAAAGAAAAAGACGAACGCTTTCAGCATGCACTTCTCAAAGCTAAGATTGTGAATCAGCATGGCACGATCGTGTCAAAAGCAGAGGTGCTGGTTGGTTTCTACAAATAATGAGGTATCTATGAATAACGACACACAGACACTGATAGCAAAATCACGCAAAAAAACAATTACAGGCAAATTAATTGATCTGGTTCCTTTTTCTTCCTCTGATGCCGCAAATGTCGCAGCGATGCGCAACAGAGACCGCAATACCTATTTTTTCAATCAAAGCATACAACTGACCGAGGAAGACCAGCTAGCTTGGTACGAAAAATATCTGACTCGAGATGACGATATTTATTGGTGCATCTATACCAAGGATCATGATTTCATCGGTACGGTTCGCTTATATAATGTCGATGCTGATTCGGATAGCTGTGAGCACGGCAGCTTTATGGTAGATGAAGAAAAGGCTGAGGGTGCGCCCTATGCCATCGAAGCACTGCTCTTGTCCATTGATTTTGCATTTGACACACTACAAGTCCACAAAATGATTAACCAGGATCGCGTAGATAATAAGGTTATGAACAATCTCAGCAAAAGATTAGGCTTCAAGCAGCAGAAGACAACCATCATAAACGGTGCAGAATACAACTACTATCTTTTGCTTATGGAAGACTATAAAAGTAAGCGCTCTGCCTTTGCACAAATTATAGATTATTGGATGGAACGAAAGGAAAATTAGACGTAATGAATAAATTAGATGATTATGTAAAAAACTACGACTATCGAAATACAGTTATGTATGATGCTACGAAATATTGTACAGAGATTTTTCTACGGTATATGCACCCCGTTCAGGGGGGGCAAACGTATGTTCTTGAATTGGGACCGGCAGAGGGTATCTCTACACGGAGCTGCTTGCTCCGCATTTCGATAACTATACTGCAGTAGATGGTTCTGAAATCTTTTGCAAGGATCTCCAGCAACGGCTTCCTGCGATTGAGATTCATAATTGCTATTTTGAGGAGTTTTCACCTACAGTCAAATACAATTATATTGTCCTTGGTCATGTATTAGAGCATGTCGATGATCCGAGTGCGATACTAAAGCTTTGCCGTTCCTGGCTGGCAGAAGATGGCCTGATCTTAAGTGCCGTTCCAAATGCTCATAGTTTGCACAGACAAGCCGCTGTAATGATGGGGCTTTTAGAAAAGGAAAATGCACTAAATGACACCGATCGTGGCATCGGTCACCAGCGCGTATACAACTATAGCGAACTAAAGCAAGAATTCACATCAGCCGGATTGCATATCAAAGCATCCGGTGGATATTGGATAAAACCGATTTCTAATGGTCAAATAGAAGCGACTTGGACAAAGGAAATGATCCGAGCCTTCCTTTGCATGGGCGAGGATTATCCGGATATCGCAGCAGAAATCTATGTAGTAGCTGGCATTTAAACCCAAAATCCATACATAGATATATGGCTATGATTGATTGCGATAAACCTAGCATTGCTGTGTACATATCACAATTGTTCCATGTTTAGCTAACTTATCACAATTTTTCTAACATCCTCAACATCCTTATCCGTCGCGAGTGCGATCTGCTCTGCTGAGAATCCGTTTTTG
>CAVBEI010000052.1:0-3940 GCA_963594555.1 Lachnospiraceae bacterium
AAGGCCGCATGGAGGGCATGGAAAAAGGCCGCATGGAGGGCATGGAAAAAGGCCGCATGGAGGGCATGGAAAAAGGCCGTAGCGAAGGCGAAATGCTTCTAATTCGTAAAATGTACAAAAACGGCTTATCCGCAGAGCAGATCGCACTCGCGACGGATAAGGATGTAGAGAATGTGAGAGAAATCGTGCTGAATTAGCCGCATATGCCGTATTCTAATACGCTCCGGTTTTTATTCGCTGATCACTCCCACACCAGCCGGCACTGTGCCACATCCACCAGGCTGTCCATGAATACCTCGCGCAGCCTGTCCGATACCTGTCTGCGCGTGACACCTTTTTTCAGGATGACCTGTAAAAAGCCACCGCCACCAGCGCCGCATACGAGTCTGCCTGCGACAAACTCCTCTATACTAGCAAATATCTGTTCAATGAGCGTGTTTGTGCTGCCTGCATCAATCTTTTTGCTCAGCTGCCAGTGCTCATCTAGCAGCGCCGCAAATCCATCTACATTACCTCGTTCCAGCTCAAAACGCATCAGTACAGCTAGCTTTTGAATCTCCTCGAGTGCAAAAAGAGCGTCCGGTTCATTTCCGACATATCGGCCAACCACATCTCGCAGTAGATTTCGTGCCAGACGTCGCTGCCCGGTATAGATGAGGCAGAAACGCTCCTCTAGCTCCTGCTTCGTTTCTGCAGAAACTTCCACATGCGTCACTTTTATCTGCTGATTCATGCCTGGCATGGACGAGATGTATTTAAGTCCAAGCGTGATTCCACCCACCTGATCCTGCCAGCCACCGCCCGTAGACATGATCTGCTCCATGGCCAATACATAGCTATAGAGCTTTTCTTCCGTACAGGAAATACCCATAAATTCACAGACACACTTGACACTGGCAGCCGCGAGAATCGAGGAAGTACCCAGACCACTACCCTTTGGCACGCCTGTCACTTCGGAATGCATGATAAAGCCACCGCCGAGACGCGTCAGAATCTGATCAAGCGTCTCGTCCGATTCTCTTGGCAGGATTCCACAGGCCAGCAGGCAAGCCTTTTGCAGTGCAAACGGATCAAATGGATCACCGGTTCTCTGCAAATCAGCCAGTTTCGTAAATTCACCATGAACATCCATATCCCGACTATCAAATATGATCTTGTGCTCCGCTATGCGCTCTAATCTCACCTCAACCGGCATCTTTTCATTCAGCAGAATCGCACAATTTAGAACTGTTCCGCCATTTTCATTGCAATAGGGCGGCGTATCACTCCAGCCACCGCCAAAATTCACACGAAGCGGCAGCTGAACTATATGAGTGTCCAAAACGATACGAGCCCTACGGTTATAGAAAACGTCACTCAAAATCGCCTCTAACAGCCCACTCTGAATCGTTTGAAAGCACTCCTGTATCTCTTCTTCATCCTCCAGGATCGTACCGATATAGTAATACAGCCGTATCTTTTCTGAAAAATCTGCACGTTTCAGTCGCTCCGCCAGCCACTCACGCTGTATCTTCGTCAATTCCTTTTTCTTCGAAAGATTGGCTGCCGGTATCCGATTTTTAATCGCTTTTGCAATCTCATCCATCTCCACCAGATCAACCATGCGACGATTCCAAGCCAGAATCGCATCCGAATCAGCAGTCTGAAAGCTCTCACATAGTGACAATCTATGAGATGCCACCCATGCATCACGGTACTCCTCACGCGTACCTGTGATCAGCTCATACAGCTTCAGCGCTGCTGCAACAGCCTCTGCTATCGTAGTCTTTTGTGGATAAATCCGGGCATTCCATAGACTATGTTCCTCGCCCTCATCCCATAGACTTACTCCCAGGTGCTTTGCGCAGGCATCCAAATCCTGCCCGAATAGCTGATGTTCCTTTGGATTATCCTGCGTGCCAAAGATACGAACCACAAAGCTGCCATTTTGCAGCTTTAAGCCATGCAGCACTACATTCTCCGGTACTGTAACATCCGAAAGCTCCACGTAGGAGATCAGACTTCCCTCACCAATGACAGAATGTCCGTGCACATAGGACACCTCCAGATAACAGTCCTGTCCCACGCTCGCCTGAGAGCTCAATACAGAATGATAGCCTGCCGTCGTACCAATTACGGAGCTTCGCACCACACGACTCCAGCCAAGCTCTGCATATTCATCCACGCCGCCACTCATGAGGCGCAATATCTCCTCAGTCGTACCAAAGTGGATAAACTCTGCCGGAGCTAGGCGAAGCAGCTTCATCCGATAGGGACACAGTACCTCCCACACCTTCTCTCTGGCAGCCATGAGCTCCGCACAAGGCTCTCCCTCCGGCTTTTCCTCATAAAAAACCTCCAGCGTGGAATTCTTCGCCAGCGGATAGAGAAAATCTGCATATAGCGACAATCTCGTTTTTTCATTTACATATCTATCGTAATCCTGCGGAGTCTCGACCAGCTCATAGAGCGATTCCATCATTTGTCTGCTGAAAATAACCGCTCCAGTGTCAATATCCACACAATCCGCATCATTAACAGCACCGATGGCACGCAGCTGCTCCACTGATTTCTTTTGCAGGCACTGGCATACATAGCCGTCATCTCCGCCCAGATACACGCCATGATTTTTGCCAGTCTCTACATGCTCCTTGAAGGATATGGCAGCCGCTCCCTCGTTATTGTAGTCAATCTGCAGTGGATTAAATAGCAGCAAAACATCTCCTGATAGAAGCAGCATGCCCTCACGCATACGAGAAGGCACAGAGCTCATGCTAATCATCAGCTCATCAAACAGCGTAGCAGAACGCCCATCCGGCAGTCTGTGCGGAACCGGCGAAAACAACTTGCCAAGTGCCGAATACTGGGGCACCCTCTTGCTGTCACCACCGGAATGAATGACAAGCACCCGCAAACCCTCAAACGAGGTCTCCTGCTGCCGCAGATAGCGCAATACCTCAAGCGTTGCACCACCTGAACCCACACGTTTTCCATCACGATCAGAGATCACCGCAAAACGCGTGCTTGCAGGAAGATATCCCTCTCGCGCCTTTAGCTGCCGTCGATATCCGTCTGCCTGCCGCTCATCTGAGGCTGTGAGAATCACATAATCCCACTTCGGGAAATTCTTCAGTTTTAGAGATCTATTATAATCATCCCAGCAATCACGGTAGGATTGACTGAGAAAGTAGGCACGAAGTGTCTGTCTGTCTGTCTGTCTGTCTGTCTGTCTGTCATTATGGTATCTTTCATTTTCGTTCATTGTCAACACCTATTGTGGGGCAGCTATGATATTTCATTCTTTAGATCTAATTATTTGTCGCACGCAACATACCTTTACGAAATACCAATCTATCGGTCAACGGTTGCCACCATACCAACATATATCCATCTGTAAATGTCGTTGTATATCCCAATTTATTAAAAAATTCCTGAAATTTTTCCGCATCCTCTGCTTTATGATACGTACAACACGAAACCTTAAAATAATATTTTCCGGTAGAAAGCAGCTCTCGTACACTTTCTAATACATCCCACTCATTACCTTCAATATCCATTTTTAAGATAAATGAGCCTGTTGCATCCTCATCTTTAATAAAATGCTCCAGCTTTGTCTCATGTTCAGAATCAACGTTAGAAACAAATTTTCCTATGATCTCTACTTTATCCTTATATGGTGCGAATGTGGCTTGTAATGGTTTCTGCCACCTTTCCTCGCATTCAAAAAGATAGATCTTTTTACATTTTTCGACCACATCCAACGCAATCATGCCTTCCGATGCTCCAATATCGAAAAAAATATCTCCCTCTTCCACGCAAAATGAATCATCAAAATATCGATGTGGCGATGCATCATCCTGCTCACTTAGCGTAGAAATATAAACATTTTTAATATCCTGTTCGCTCATATCGGTTGGGAAAAATAACTTTTTGCCCCCCCTATGCACTATATATGGTAGTC
>CAVBEI010000053.1:0-3926 GCA_963594555.1 Lachnospiraceae bacterium
TAGCAGAATATAGTGATCCCTCTGCAGCCCCAGACGTTCCAGCACATCGCTTTTTTTGATTTTATCCAGATTCATCCGCAGCACCTCTGCCATAGGTGAACCGGTCTGATATGTGCGTTCCTTCGGCAGTCCCGTATCTGCGAGATATTTTCTGGCATACTCGGAATAGCATAGATTCACATCTGCGATCACATCCACTATACGACGGTTCGTCTCCTCCGGCAGACACTCATCCTTGCAGCGATTGCCGGCTTCCATATGAAACAGCGGAATGTGCAGCCTTTTTGCAGATATCGCAGACAGACAGCTATTCGTATCGCCAAGCACCAGATAGGCATCCGGACTATGCTCACACATCAGCTCAAAGCTACGCGCCAGAATATTCCCACAGGTCTGTCCTAAGTTTTCTCCCACAACTGGCACGAGAATATCCGGTCCTAGCTCTTCTGTTGCATTGGTCAGCTCAAAATCCTCCCAGAAGATGGTGCTTAGATTTTTATCCCAGTTTTGATTATAATAGACCACACATGTGTCGAAGTACTCGCGGCTTCGTTTGATCACCGCAGCCAGACGAATGATCTCCGGACGGGTGCCGCAGCCGATCATCAGCTTGATACGTCCATCATTTTTCCACTGAAATCCTGTCATGTCTACTCCTCCGCCAGCCGCATTCGGATATAATCGAGCTGCAGCAGCTTCTCCCTGATCTCATCCTTATTCAATAGCTTCGTGTTATTCGAGGTAAACTCTCTCAGCGTGTTTCGCTGCACATCGCCATCCTTGAAATATTTATCGTAATTTAGACCACGATTGTCAGACGGCACGCGGTAAAAGTCTCCGAGATCTACAGCCTTGGCACATTCCTCATTCGTCAGCAGCGTCTCATACATCTTCTCACCATGGCGGATACCAATCACGCGAATATCCTCTGTCCTTCCGCCAAATATCTCGCATACCGCCTCTGCCTGCAGCCCTATGGAGCAGGCCGGCGCCTTCATAATTAAAAGATCTCCATTCTCACCATGCTCAAACGCATAGAGTACCAGATCGACCGCCTCCTCAAGTGACATGATAAAACGCGTCATGCTAGGATCTGTCACCGTAATAGGACTGCCAGCACGAATCTGGTCAATCCAGAGCGGAATCACAGAGCCCCTAGAACACATCACATTTCCATAACGGGTGCAGCAGATCTTTGTCTTTCCGCTATATCTACTCTTTGCGATTGCCACGGACTCCTCTAGTGATTTTGTTTTTCCCATGGCATTTATGGGATAGGCTGCCTTGTCCGTAGAGAGACAGATCACTGCCTCTACACCCTCATCAATCGCCGCGGTCAGCACATTATCCGTTCCGATCACATTCGTTTTCACCGCCTCCATCGGAAAAAACTCGCAGGAGGGCACCTGCTTTAATGCTGCCGCATGAAAGATATAATCCACGCCGTGCATCGCATTTCTACAGGAGTTAATATCTCTGACATCCCCGATGTAGAATTTAATCTTGTCTGCCACCTCAGGCATCCGCACCTGAAAATCATGGCGCATGTCGTCTTGTTTTTTCTCATCTCTCGAAAAAATACGAATTTCTCCGATATCCGTCTGCAAAAATCGATTCAGCACCACATTTCCAAACGAACCGGTGCCTCCGGTGATCATCAATGTTTTTCCCTTAAATAATGACATTTGTCTTCCTCTCTGCGGTTTTCGCCAACTGCTCAAAATCATGCATAAAGCCTGCCCGTACGGTTTCGGTCTGGTGATACGTCAGGCTGTGATTGCGCACCTTGGCAGCATAGTCCAGCAGAATCTCCGTATGCTCCACGATGCGCTGCAGCACCGGGCCGATATCCTGCGGGCGGTCGATACAGAGTGCCAAATCGTGTTCCTTTAGATAACGATAGCCAGCCTGGATATCCGGAGCTATCGCCATAACCGCACAGCCACTGGCAAAGCAATCAATGATTTTAGTAGAAAACGAAAGTCTGGTCGTGAGCTTATCCTTTCTCCGAAACGATTCCACATGAAGTGCGATATCCTGTTGCCGGTAGATGCGCTGCAGCTGTTCGTAGGGCACTCGCCCACGTAAAAAGCAGTTTTTCCCATCATCCAGTGATTTTTTTATCGAAGCTGACAGCTGATCTGCCGTGTAAATCTCCAATGTA
Organism: Lachnospiraceae bacterium; assembly: GCA_963594555.1. Lineage (GTDB taxonomy): Bacteria > Bacillota > Clostridia > Lachnospirales > Lachnospiraceae > W0P33-017. The sequence continues at coordinate 2,165 of CAVBEI010000053.1, forward strand.
ATATGTACTCGGTCACGATTGCAGCTACGTATGGCATCTGCAAGCTTCATCAACGTCTTATACCGGTTCAGATAGAGCGAACCGGCGTAGATGATGCGAATCGGGTCATTCACCGACTGCTTGATTGGCACTTTGGTAAAGTCACCGTTTTTTTTCAGCACGGTCAGCTCCTTGCCCCAGCTATTTTCCAACTCTCTCTTTTGCTCCTCTGTCATCGTATATATCTTGTCATAGAGCTTTACTGTCTTTCTCGTACTGGCTCGCACGATCAGACGATTGATCCAGAAAAACGGATCAAAGCTCACTTGTCGCAGGCTATACATATCATCGCTAACATAGGATATCATCGGTGCACCTGCCACACTCTTGACATACCGATCGAGCCTCAGCAGCTCTATGCGTCCATAGCACGGTGCAAATATAACGTCCGGGCGAAATTCTGTGATAAAGTCCTCCAGCTGCTTATTCTTCCAGCCGCCAAAACGCCAGAGAATGCCTCTGACAAAGCAGGAAAAGGAATACATGTGCCTCTTTAAAAAGCCATAGGCTCCTGCCTGCACCAGATCGCTGGTATCATTTGGCTCTGTTTTTATGTCTGCTGTCTGCGCATATTCTGTGTTCAGGATGCGTCCTGTTGTATGTCTCTTTAGCATATGACGCAGCATCATCGCGTCTGTCAGCTGGTAAAAATGATGACACAGCTTCGTCTGTGGTTCACCCGCGGAGCAATAAATCTGTGCCAGCTCGTAGCCTGTCCCATCAAATAAATTCGATAGTACATTTCCTCCGTTGTTATCATCCCGCCAAGTTTCCTGTGATATGATCAGTACTCGCATATTCTCTCTCCTATATCACTGCTATGTATTTTTTAGTCGCAGCGCTATGCCCAGCAGCAGCTCTGTGACTGTGACTCCTACCAGATTCATGCAGTGATATAGGAGCTTCTCGCGCTTTCGCGTAGCGTAGCGCAGAATCCATCGATTCTCCCGTAAAAATGTGTAATACGACTTTCTGGCCCCCCCATCAAGACCGGCTACGTTGATTAGAAGCATCGAAAAGGCTCTGGCCAGATAATAGCGGTATGCCTCCTGCTTCTCCGGTGACATATGCTCTAAAAGTGCCAGGCAATGCTTATAGTTTTCCAACACATCATCGGTATGTTTTTTTGATGAGGTATGTGTGATGCTGCCGCCTCGCTGCCTGTAGCAATACGGGCTCCACGGCACGACTAACGCCGTGTGTGCATATGTATACAGCTGTGCTGTCCATTCCATATCCTCACTGATCACGCCCTCACGAAAACGCAAGTGATGTTCTGTAACCAGCTGGTATTTTACCAGCTGGTTCCATGCGCATATGCGCATGGAACCAGATTTTATTGCACCGATGAGCGAATTTTCTGCAGGGAGAGCCTCCGTGCTAAGCACCACGCCCTGTTCATCTACTTTTTTCATGCCAAAAATCAGAAGATCAGGCTGCGATTCTCGCATTCTCTCAACCGCTTTTTCTAAAAACATGGGATCATCCCAGTAGTCATCCGAATCGACAAACGCGAGATAATCACCCTTACCAAGATCTAAACCGGTGTTTCGCGCGGACGATAATCCTCCATTATTTTTGTGCACCACAACCACCCGCTCATCTCTAGCCGCCCACGCATCGCACAGCTCTTTACTGCCATCCGTCGAGCCATCATCCACCAGAATCAGCTCTATATCCCGATATGTCTGCTCTACTATAGAGGATACACACTCATCAAGAT
>CAVBEI010000054.1:0-3899 GCA_963594555.1 Lachnospiraceae bacterium
CAAATGTGTACCGTCGCCTCGCAGCCTTTCGCAGACCCATGTGTGCGACCTTAAGCTGCGTACAATGCCAGTAACATTGTACAACTCCGCCCTGATATGCTATACTCTCATAGAGATTAAAGTAACTGTGAATGCACTGAACAGTTACGAGATTACGCGACAAATCCACAAGAGAGGGTTACATTATGCTGCGAACGATATTTGTTGTTTTGTATGTTGTGCTGTTTTTGGTGCTGGGGATCCCGGTACTTGGGGTGTTTTGGCTGATCAGCCGAAATGAAAAATGGAAAAATGCAGCCGCACTGGCTCAGCTGCGTATCGTGCAATGGGCTTTTCGCTGTATCTATACGCTTAGCGGTGTTCGATTGCACGTCACTGGAGAGGAGAATGTGCCAAAGGATGAGGCCGTGCTATATATAGGAAACCACCGCAGTTATTTTGATATTGTCATTACTTATGCGCGCTGTCCGCGTCTCACCGGCTACATCGCGAAAAATAATCTGGAGAAGATCCCGCTGCTTCGCGTATGGATGCGCCGGCTAAACTGCCTGTTTATCGACCGCGATGACATCCGCTCCGGCCTAAAGACGATACTCACTGCCATCGATCAGGTCAAAAGCGGCATCTCGATGTGTATCTATCCTGAGGGCACCCGTGGCAAGGGCGCAGACGAGCTGGACATGCTGCCCTTTAAGGAGGGCAGTCTAAAGATCGCCGAAAAAACAGGCTGCAAGGTCATCCCGATGGCGATTCGCGGCTCTGCAGATGTTTTTGAAAAGCATATGCCCTACATCCGAAGAGCCGATGTGTATCTGACCTACGGCGAGCCCATCGAGGTTGGCACGCTCACGAAGGAAGAGAAAAAAAAGCTCGGTGGCTATTGCCAGGGCGTTATTGCACAGCTTCTTGAAGAGAGCGCACGATCCGTGGATAATCCATAAAATGTGACGCCTTTATGAGGATGGTATCCCCAGCCTGTGCAAAAGCGCACACGCGCGAGAGCAGTGCCTGCGTATCTGTACCAAAATATTCATATTTAGTCACAGCGCCAGGATATTCCGATACGCCGCGCACGAGCTGTGCACACAGCTTGCCGGATGCAAACAGATAGTCGATGCGTTTTTCTGCCAGATAGGCACCCACCTCATAATGAAGCCGCTCTTCATCGGTGCCTAACTCACCCATGTCACCTAGCACGGCGATCGTACGTCCGTCGGATTGCGTGAGCACATCGATCGCTGCCTTCATGGACACCGGATTGGCATTGTAGCAGTCGTCGATGATGAGATAGCCGTTTGCCTCTATGAGATTCGTACGGCCACCGATGGTACTAGCCGCCTCTATGCCGGCGCAGATCTGTTCCACCGTAAGCCCTAGCGCACGACCTACTGCTGCTGCTGCCAGCGCATTATACACGTTGTGCATGCCCGGGATGGCGATGTGTACACGATTAGAAGCTCCATCCATGCACAGATCAAAATCGATCCCCCGCAGACCACGGTCTGCGATTTTTTGTGCAAAAATATCCTTTTTTTCATAGGAAGCGCCCTCGTAGCGTTCCTCTTCTATGCCGTAAAATACAGGAGCCGTGCCATGTACCTGTTCGATGGTAGAGAGCATATCGTCGTCACCGTTTAGCACGATCGTGGCATCTTTTTTCAGATAATCGAATACTTCGGTTTTGGCCCGCAGGATGCCGGAGCGCGTGCCGAGATTTTCGAGATGGCAGACGCCGATATTGGTGATGACTGCCACGTTCGGGCGTGCGATCGCCGCCAGGCGGCTCATCTCACCAAAGTCTGAGATACCCATCTCTAATACGGCAACCTCATGCTCATCACGCAGCCCGAATACGGTGAGCGGAAGGCCTATCTCGTTGTTGAAATTGCCGGCGGTTTTATGGACCAAAAAGCGCTGCGAGAGAACGGATGCGATCATTTCCTTTGTGCTGGTTTTACCAACGCTGCCGGTGATGCCAACGACATGGATCTGGAGTCTGTCGAGATAATAGGCTGCCAGCTTACGCAGAGCATCTCTCGTGGAGGATACGAGCAGGCACGGGCCTGTCACAGCCTCCGGCACACGCTCGCACAATACGGCGGCTGCACCGTCCCGAAATACCTGTCCGATAAAGTCATGTCCATCGACGCGTTCTCCGGGCAGTGCCACAAATAGCGCTCCCGGAGTGATTTGTCTGCTGTCTATGACTACTGCGGTCATCTCCCGGTCTGACCTATCAGCCGGTTTCCCTACGAGCTGTGCATTGCACGCGCGTGCGATCTGCTCTATGGTCATGCCCTTCATGCGTGCTTCTCCCTTTTTTTCAATGAAATCTCGATGAGCTGCTCACAGAGCTGCTCGTAGCCGATGCCCTTCGCCGCTGCCTCCTGCGGAATGAGGCTCGTGGGTGTCATGCCGGGCAGTGTGTTTGCCTCCAGGCAGTACATGGAGCCGTCGTCTTGCATGAGAAAATCCAGGCGCGAATAGGTGTCAAGCCCGATGGCTGCTGCGGCCTCTACCGCATATTTCTGCATTTTTTCTGTGAGCTCCTTGCTTAAATGCGCAGGGCAGGTCTCTATGGTGCTGCCTGCCTGATATTTGTTCTTATAATCATACCAGCCGTTTATGGGTGCGATCTCGATGATAGGCAGCGCCTCGCCAGCTATGACGCATACGGAAAATTCTCTGCCCTTTATGTATTGCTCGACAACGAGCTCGTCCTCCCAGGCAAAGCCTTCTGTTAGAGCTGCTTCATATTCGTCTCTGTCATGGGCGATGGATACGCCGATGCTCGAGCCACCGCAGCAGGGCTTTACCACGCAGGGGAACTGCGGCATAGCGGTGCATTTTTCTCCTTTTTTTACTGAAAAACCGTCTGCTACCGGTACGCCTGCGGCTGCCATGAGCTTTTTGGCCATGCCTTTGTTCATGGCGATGGCGCTGGAGAGATAATCGGAGCCTGTATAGCGAATGCCAAATAGGTCGAACGTTGCCTGGAGCTTGCCGTTTTCACCGTTTTCTCCATGCAGTGCCATAAATACTATGTCTGCGAGGCGGCAAAGCTCTATGACGTTTGGTCCAAAGAAGCAGTCGCTGTCTGCGCGCATGGCACGCACGGCTGCGAGGTCCGGTGCACTCTCTCTGATGGATGCAACTGTTGTGCTGACCTGTTCGCTATGTGAAAACCACTGCTCTACGTCTTCTCCTTCACGGCCTAGGTATACGTCCATGAGGATGACCTGATGGCCATTTTTTCGAAGGGCGCGGCATACGTTGTCTCCGGTTACCAGGGAGACGTCACGCTCCGGGCTTAGGCCTCCCGCTAATACTACGATGTTCATGTTTTATTTCTCCTGTCTTATTAGTTGTTTATGTGTTGGTGTATGATACCGTACGCAGCTTGAGGGAGCACACATATTTATTTTTCTCCCTTGCTCACCAGAGCATTCCGAGAAGCCTCCGCAAAGCATGACTCGTGTTCAGCAGAGGCTTCCACGAGTCAGGAGTCTTCTCTCCATTTCACAAAGGTCGAGAAATAAACACGCGCTGCTCCCCGCTGCTTACGCAATCGGATACCCGATAACAAGGTACATCCCGGCACATCTTATCCGGTGTTTCGCACTGGCTTTTTGCGAATGCCTCCGGGTATCTGACGACGTGAGCAGCTTAAGGGAGCACGAGCGATACGTAGAGCGGCTGCGCGGCGGGCGGTGCCGTTTGGCTGCGACTTTTGTCGGGCGAATTCGTGCGAGCGCAACGAAAACGTAAATATAGCCACAGCGTAAGACCGTTAGGCTATTTGTGCGAGGACTCGCAGAGTCCGAAGGACAAATCGAGCCAACGTCGAAGGGACAGCGAGACACCGCCCGGCAACGGAGCAGTCAAATGTGTACCGTCGC
>CAVBEI010000055.1:0-3193 GCA_963594555.1 Lachnospiraceae bacterium
GCACGGCTCACACCGATGGCATTCTCATTCATCGCCCGGTTTATGTTACCGATTCCGGCCGTAATCTCACCAATATTTTCCCGCAGATTCTCGGTATAAGCATGAAAAGCAGTCATAATACCATCCACCTCGTTTGATTTTGCCGTATACATGTCGGCCGCATCCTCAAACCCGGCATACGCATCCATAACATCGTTTTGCATAAACTGAAGCAGATCGCCTGCATGATTCATCAGATTATTCACCGCAAAAACAACATGTTCACTAATCTGTTGAATATCATTCGCCGTCATACTGCTGTTCTCTGCCAGCTGTCGGATCTCCTCTGCCACCACCGCAAAGCCCTTGCCGGCCTCTCCTGCTCTCGCTGCCTCGATCGATGCATTCAGCGCCAGCAGATTCGTCTGGCTCGCAATTTCCAGGATATCCTCTGTCAGATGCTTGATCTGATCGATCTGTTTGCTGCTTTCTATAGATTCATTCAGATTCTGTTGCTTAAGTGCCATCATTTCGCGGATCGCACCACGTTTTTCCTCTGTCAAGTCACGCACACCAATCGAAAATTCCTTCAGATTGGCAGCAATCATCACACCCTGATTCGTCTGTTCATTCGCCTCGCCAATCGCCTCAAGGATATTCTGCGCACTCGCACTCAGATTTTCTACGTTAGAAGCTATCTCCTCCATGCTCGCAGTCAGCTCCTCCATTACGGCTGCCACGCTGCCAACACTGTTGTTTGACTCATTAATTCCCATACTCATCGACGCAAGCGAACGATCCATCTTAAGCGACTGCTCCTTAACCTTCTTCATGATATGCTGAAGATTTGCAATAAAATCGTTGATTCCGGCAGAGAGCTGACCTATCTCATCCCGCGAGGATATCGTGATCCTCTCCGTGAGATTTCCTTCTCCCGCATGAATATCGCCAATGATTTTTTCCAGCTGACCACTCGCATTCTTAGCCGGATTGCTGATTGTTCTGCTCAAAATCACGCTAATCACAAGCGAAGCTAGCACAAACACCGCCAGCAATGCCATCGTCATCGTCTTGCTAAAATCCATCGCGTTCTTATATTCTGTCGCGCTACTTGCGATACAGGCATCCATCTTTTCTGTCAGAGTCGTCTCCGTTTCCTGACCGGTCGTAATCACAAGCGTCTGAAAATCCTCGCCCAGCAACGTATTTGCAGTCGCAAAATCCGCAGCATCCACATAGGACTGAATCGTCACAAACATCTCTGTCACCTGATCGATGTATGCTTCATAGTCTATGTAAGCCTTCTGCATCTCTTCATCTGATAGCTGTTCTAATAAGCTTAGAATACTCGCATCCTCCGCCTCGATTGTCTGCATCTCTCCTGCAAGTGATTGTTCTAGGTTCGCACGAAGCTCTGCATTATCGTAAAGACAAATAATATTCAGATACTTCTGTCCACGCTCCACACTTTTTTGAATGGTAAAAACGTGATTTTGAATAGGTATTGCATAGCTTGTAATCGTATTTCCTGCTTCCTCTATTCTTGAATGACTGTACAAAGAAACCACACCATTCGCCGCAAAAATCAGCAATAGTGCAATCAGCATCATACGAATTTTGTTTCCTATTTTTTTCATATGTACCTCACCTTCCTCTCTTTACCACGTGTATTTTCTAAGAAAATAGGCTGGAGCACAGCTCCATGCATGACAATAGCTGTTCACGATCGTGCCACCGTACGGCGACTCCTGTGGATTAGCCGGATTATACAGCTCCCAAAAGGTATCTGCTCCCTGGTCCGCCATAGATCCCCAGTAATCCTTCAGCACCTGAAGTGCCTCCTTCGGTTGACCGGCCTCCAGATGCGCCTGCACATAATGGTGATACATATATGGTGTCACCATACCCATAGCATCCTTCGTCTCCTTTATCCGCTGCAGCAGCTGTGCGGCCTCCTCCTGCTCCAGCGCGCCACCTAGAATCATCCAGATCTGCGAAGCATAGGAAATCTGATGTCCCACTCCACTTACAAACAGTCCGCTCTCTTCATCCCAGAGATATTTTTCAGCAGCAGCCCGGTAACGATCGTATTTTTCCTGCAAAAGTGCTGCTTCCTCTAACTGTCCTAGCTCCTTTGCGATAGAAATAGCATGTTTTAGTGTATACAGCAGTACACCCTGTGCACCTGCCTGCTTATTTAAATCCAGTGACCAATCCAAAAAACACCAGCCTATCTCGTTGCTGTCCATTACAATACCACGCGCATCGATTCGCCCCTCCGCGATCGTGATCTGTTTGCGTGCAATCGGCCACAGCTCCTTTAGCGCTTCCATGTCCTTTGTCTGCTCATAATAATCCCACAGAGCCGGCAGAAACAAAAGCGAATAATCAAACATCTTTGTATCGTCTACTTCCGGCTCAGGATCCAGAAAAATACACGCTCCGATTTGCCCGTTTGGCATGGGTAAAGCGGCAAAAAGATACAGGCAGGCCTTCACCATATCATTCATATGATAGGTCTCATAATTCGCCAGCGCCTGCAGCCGCAGATCTCCGATCCACAGTCGTCTGTCCCGCTTTGGTCCATCCTCAAATACCCGCTGCATACAATCCCTCAAGGTATTGCAGGCGATAAGATCCATCACCTCCAACTGCTTATCCTTATTTTTATAGATCTGCAGGGCACTTTCATCTGCTGAAGTCAGTGCCTCTGCATAAATATCCTCCACCGTAACGGAAAACTTGCTGCTTACAGCCAGCACCTCGATCTGCACATAACGAAAGGCATATCTGCGCGGCAGAAACACCTCGCCCGGAACCACATCCACATAAATCTCCTCCTGCTGAATCCAGCTCGAGCAGATCCACCCGTGATAGGTCTCCTCCTTCTCCTCAAACTCTTGCTCCATCTCAGCAAAACGGATCCGAAGCTTAACCGGTGCATCCGGATGCGAGCCGCGATAGCCTAACGAAAGATGCAGATGTCCCGTCATATGACGCTCAAAATCAAAACGTACCAAATCCCCCGCAGAAAGCGACTTTTTAATGGCAGATTTGTTTCTTACATCCACTCGTGTTGAACGCACCTTTGGCAATAGAGAAAGTGCTTTTTTTAATAATCTATTCTCCTCGTTCATATTCCCTACCATTTCAAATATTCTTTTCCGCAAAATGCATCCACCGGACTGATTCCTGTAAACATACTTCTTCCCAT
>CAVBEI010000056.1:0-3130 GCA_963594555.1 Lachnospiraceae bacterium
TATAACGAGAGCCGCAGCCTGGACAGACAGATACCTGTGGTGTCTCATAGCCGCAATAGTGGCATTTTAGTGTGCCATCTCTATGCAGCGACAGCGATACATCACAATGCGGACACTTCACGACTTCTCCGCAGGCGCGACAGCTCACAAAGCCTGCCATGCCCCGTCTGTTCAAAAAAAGCATCGTCTGCTCATGCCTTTTAAGTCGCTGCTCTATCGCCTCCTGCAGTCTGGTGCTTAATATCGAGCGGTTGCCTGTGCGAAGCTCCTCGCGCAAATCTACTATCTCACAGCTTGCCAGGCTGCTTTCCTCCCTGGCTCGTCTGGTTAGAAAAAAACGCCTGATACTCCCCTGCTCTGCGGCAAAGCTGCTCTCTAACGAGGGAGTTGCAGAGCCTAAGATCACAGAGGCATTCGCCAAACGCGCCCGCTCATAAGCGGTTTCTCTCGCGTGATACCGTGGTACCGTCTCTGATTTATAGCTCGTCTCATGCTCCTCATCGATGATGATATAGCCCAGGTTTGAAAAAGGTGTAAACAGAGCACTTCTCGGGCCGATCATCACATCCAGCTCTCCTGCCTTTGCCCGTAAAAACTGATCATACCGCTCCCCTGCAGAAAGTCTGGAATGCAGTATGCTGACACGTTCTCCGAAGCGACTGTAAAAACGCATCAGCGTCTGAAAGGTCAGCGCGATCTCAGGGATCAGCACGATCGATGCCTTGCCGGCTGCGGCGGCTCGTGCGATCAGCTCCATGTAAACCTCCGTTTTTCCGCTGCCGGTCACACCATGCAGCAGATATCTGCCGCATTTTCCTGCACGCGCATCCGCATCGATCTCCTCGACAACAGCCTGCTGCTCAGAATTTAACGATATCTCTGTAGGTTGACTGCTAATCCGTGCGATCGGATTACGATAGGCGTTCTCGCTTTTGATACAGATCACACCGACCTGCTCCATCGCCCGCAGTACACTCGTTGTAATATTTAGCTTGTGCAGCACCACCTCATATTCAATCCTAGGATGCAAAAGCAGTGCCTCTAACAGTCTGGCTCTGGCGGTCTGATGCTTGCGCTTTAGCTGCTGCAGCAGCTCATATGCCTCCTCTCTATCCTCAATCGATAGCTCCACCGTGCGTTTTTGCTGCAGGCGCTGCTTCGTTTTGACCGGAAGCACCGTGCGAAGGGCCTGATTCATCGTACCGCCATAACAGCGACGCATCCAGGCCGCCAGTGTGATCAGCTGCGATTCAATCGCCACCGACTGCTCTAGTATCTCCGCAATCTCCTTAATCTTATCCGGATCAAAGGATGTATGCTCGCTTAGCTCGATCACATAGGCATTTCTAAGCTTGTTTGCTGCGCCAAAGGGTACACGCACCTGCATACCAACTGCGATGTGCTCCTTAAGTGCCTGCGGCACACTATAGCAAAACACACGATCAAGCCGCTCCTGTGAAATATCAATGATGACATTCGCATACATCATGCCTGCTCCCCAAGCTCTGCTACGACCTCTGCGATAAGCTCCCTCTCATCCATAGGATGCTTCACTCCGTTAATCTCCTGATAGTCCTCATGCCCTTTTCCGGCAAGTACGATAACATCGCCCTGTGCGGCATGTGAGATGGCATATCGAATCGCTTCCTTGCGGTCAGAGATCTCGACAAATTTTCCGTCTGTTTTTGCCATGCCGATCTTAATGTCGTTTATAATCGCCTGCGGCTCCTCGTAGCGTGGATTATCCGAGGTGATGATCGTTAGATCTGCCAGTCTTCCGCTGACCTCTCCCATCTCATAGCGGCGCAGCTTCGAGCGATTCCCTCCGCAGCCAAACAAGCATACCAGACGAGTCGGTTCATACTCTCTCAAAGACGTAAGCAGGCTCTCTAAACTCATCGCATTATGCGCATAATCGATCATCAGCGTAAAAGCCTCCGATACCTTTATGATCTCGATGCGTCCCTTTACCCTGGCCGCGATAAGAGCTGCCTGCATCGCCTCTGTCTTTACATTAAAGTGATGACATACCGCGATCGCCGTAAGAGAGTTATAGACACTAAAACGCCCCGGCAGATGCAGCTCTACAGGAAAGCTTACCTGTCCGTTTACCTGATAGGAAACACCCAGATATCCTCTTCCCTTCACCAGTGATAGCTCCGATGCTCTATAATCGGCATCCTCGCTAAATCCGTAGGTCTCTACCTCACACGTATGACCCAAAAGCAGCTGCTTTGTATGGGCATCATCAGCATTTACGATGCCCAGCCTGCACTGTTTAAAGAGCAATCCCTTGCATGCCATATATTCCTCAAAGGAAGCATGCTCGTTTGGTCCGATATGATCCGGCTCTAAATTCGTAAAGATGCCGATGTCAAAGATAAAGCCGCCCACACGGTGCAGCATAAGTCCCTGTGAGGACACCTCCATAACTACTGCATCAAGTCCCGCATCCACCATCGCCCGAAAGCTCTCCTGAATGACATAGGACTCCGGTGTCGTATTGCATGCCTTTATGTGTTTTTCTCCAATGATCGTCTCGATCGTACCTATAAGACCTACCTTTAACCCTGCCTGCTCCAGGATCGATTTTATCATATAGGTCGTAGTCGTCTTGCCCTTTGTGCCTGTGATACCGATAGTCTTTAGCTTTTCTGCCGGATGGTCAAAATAGGCCGCTGACAGCTCTGCCAGTGCGATACGCGTATCCATAACGGAGATCACCGTCAATTGCTTAGGCAGCTCATCCGGCACGCTCTCCCAGTTTTCTACGATCACTGCCGCAGCTCCCGCAAGACTTACCGTAGGCAAAAAGGTATGGCCATCTACTACTGCTCCCTTGATACAGACAAATACGCTGCCCTTTTGCACCTTTCTCGAATCATAGACTAAATCAGTAATTTCTGTATCGATATCACCCTGCAGACAGGTATATGTCATATTTTCCAATAATTTTTTTAGCTTCATATGCTTCCTCCCCAATTTTTTACCACTAATTATATCATGTGCAAAATCAGCACATGATCAGCATTCGTCACTCGTCAATCATGCAAGCATGTTGACTCGTTTCCACTCATTATATCATGTGCAAAATCAGCACATGATCAGCATTCGTCACTCGTCAATCATG
>CAVBEI010000057.1:0-2892 GCA_963594555.1 Lachnospiraceae bacterium
GGTGTATCCTGCTGCAGGTTTAATAAGATATTATAAGGGCGACAAGCTTGCACTTGTCAATTTGTCTTCAACAGACCAGGATAAGTATGCGGATTTAGTAATTCATGAAAAGATAGGTGAAGTATTTTCTGAGGTATAAATATGGAAATACATGTAGGAGATACGGTTAAGCTTAAAAAGATGCATCCCTGCGGAAGTTACGAATGGCTTGTGTTAAGAGAAGGCGCCGATTTTAGAATTAAATGTAAGGGCTGTGAACATCAGATAATGTTATCAAGAAAAGCTCTTGAAAAAAACGTAAAAGACGTAAAAAAACCGGGGGTATGATGCCTCTGCTTTTAGGAGAGTCGTAGCGAAGCAAATTGCGAATATCATTGACTTTAATACAAAAACCCTATCTGCCAGGATGCGTTTCCTTTGTCTTAGCAGACAGGGTTTATTCGTTTATATTTGTTTATAGTTCTTTCATGCTATCGATACTGATCAAAAGTGTCGATAGGTTGTGCAGCGTCGCAGAGGTCGTCGGCTGGATTATACCGCCGACACCAAGCAAAATAAGTGCCGTATTGACTGATACGATCTTTCTGTAATTTTGGTTGATACGTTTCATCAGTTCACAGCTAAGCCTACGCAAGCGTAACAGCTCATACAGATCCTCCGCTGAAATGGTAATATCCGCAATCTCACGTGCAAGCTCTGCGCCGTCACTGATGGCAATGCCTGCATCTGCCCTCGAAAGTGCCGGAGAATCATTAACACCATCACCGACCATTATCACACGCCGCCCGGATGCCTTTTCCCGTTCGATAAAATCTGCCTTATCCTCCGGTAAAACCTCGGCATAATATTCATCTACACCGACACGGGCTGCCACAGCTACTGCCGTCTTTTCGCTGTCTCCGGTCATCATTACAATCTTCGAAAAGCCTGCCTCACGAAGTGCTCTCACCACTGCAGTGCTTTCTTTTCGCAGCGGATCCTCGATACAGATCACTGCCTCAAGCGCACCGTCGATGGCCATATACAGATGAGAATATTCCTCAGGCAGTGAATCAAAACGTTCCTTATATTCAGGCCTGATCTCACTGTTCTCATCATCAAATACAAAATGCGCGCTTCCGATGATGACGCGCTGATTTCCGATATAAGAGGAAATTCCATGCGCCACGATATATTCCACCTTTGAATGCATTTCCTCGTGATCAAGTCCTGCTGTCTGTGCAGCTGCAACAACTGCCTTTGCCATGGAATGTGGAAAATGCTCCTCTAGGCATGCTGCCATGCGAAGCAGCTCGCTCTTATCATATGTACCCATCGATATGATCTGCTTCACTGTAGGTCTGGCCTCTGTTAAGGTGCCGGTTTTATCAAATACGATCGTCTCTGCCTCTGCGACCGCCTCAAGGAATTTTCCTCCCTTTACGGTGATGCCGCCTTCACCTGCCTGTCGAATCGCAGACAGTACAGCAAGTGGCATAGCAAGCTTTAATGCGCAGGAAAAATCTACCATCAGCACAGCCAGTGCCTTCGTAGAATTTCTCGTAAGCAGCCATGTAACGACAGTTCCTGCCAATGTAACAGGAACCAACCGATCTGCAAGGCGTGATGCTTTTCCCTCTACGGAAGATTTGAGCCGCTCGGATTCCTCGATCATCGTTACGATTCGCTCATAGCGTGATGTTCCTCCGACCTTCTTGACACAAAAAGTGATCTCACCCTCCTCCAAGACGCTTCCTGCATATACATATCCGCCCTGCTGACGATGGACAGCTAAGGGCTCTCCGGTAAGCGAAGCCTGGTTTACCATGCCATCACCTGATACGACTATGCCGTCAAAGGGGATGATGCTTCCCATATGTACCACTACAAGATCCGCTTCCTTAACCAGAGAGGAATCTACCAGAACCTCGCCATCTCCGCTCTTTAACCAAACCTTTGTCTCCTGAAGCGCTATACTGCGCGCCAGATCCCCGACAGATTTTTTATGTGTCCACTCCTCGAGTGTCTCGCCAAGACCAAGTAAAAACATGACAGAGCCTGCTGTCGTGGTATCTCCGCGCAGGAGCGATACAAAAATCGCCGTAGCATCCAGTACCGCAACCTCTAACCTGCCACGTAAGAGACTGCTCACTCCTGCTTTTAGATAACGCAGACTATGCCAGATTGTCCATGCCGCACGCAATGGATACGGAAGCAGCAGCTTTCTGGTATAGTGCCACAAAATCTGTGATGTAAGCTTGTCCTGATATTCATGATTTAATTGCCGTCCGGAATGCGACAGTACTGCCTCCGGAACAGCTGCGGACTCATAATGGAATCGTTTCAACGCCTGAATCAAAGGCTCTCGATCCCCAGTAAAGCAAATACAGGCATCGGCCGTCCGCTCATGTACCGTCACCTGCGTCACAGCTTCCAGCGATTTCAAATAATACAAGAGCGTATCCGCCTGTGTTACAGACATACGCTCCTGTATTAAATGAATTCGGATTCTTCCAGAAATCTCATGCTTAATCTGAAATTTCATTGATTATTATTCCTGTGCTTCCTCGGTTTTTTCAGCTTCGTCCTCCTGCATGGCCTCTGCCGCTGCCTTTGCACGTTCTTCATTGATCTGCTTTGCCTCAGCTAAGATATCGCCTGCATTCTCCTGAACGGTTTCAGCAGTCTTCACCACACAATCCTTTGCACGAAGTACAGCCGCTGTACAGTTCGTATATACCTTTTTTGCATCTGCACTGGATAGGATCTTAATACCTACAGTTCCAAACAGTACTCCGCCTGCGAATAATCCAATTTTTTTAAGCTTAAAGTTATTCATAATAAAATCCTCCCATTCCTTTTTCTTGAAGTCTAACACCTATTTTTCTATTTTTCAAGCGAAAGGTATTCCTA
>CAVBEI010000058.1:0-2785 GCA_963594555.1 Lachnospiraceae bacterium
CTACAGAGGTGCACAGCTCAGGCAGGCTCGTCCCGAGTGCAACGATCGTAAGTCCGATAAAGCGCTCGCTCAATCCGACAGCCAGCGCCAGCTCAGTGGCTGCATCGACGCTGACATCTGCGCCCCAGATGATGAGCACTCCGCCAAGCACGATAAACAGCAGCAGCTTCCAGATGGGCGCATCCTCCGTCTCCTCCTCTTGTGCTTTTCCTTTTTTTGCCATGATAAATAAATACACGAGATAGAGGATGAACATCACCCATAAAATCACGCCCTCGATACGGGTAACCACACCGCCTGTCATGCCCATGATAAGAAGCGCGATCGTAACCACACCGACATACGGGATCTCGTAACGAATCGTGGATTCCTGGACACCAACTGCTACAATGACTGCTGTTATACCCAGGATAATCAAAATGTTTAGGATGTTGCTGCCGACGATATTGCCGACGGTGATATCTGCCGTGCCCTTAAAGGCTGCCGTGATGCTGACTGCCGCCTCCGGCGCACTCGTACCCATCGCCACGATCGTAAGACCGATCACGAGCTGCGGAATACCGAACTTCGCCGCGATACCGGCCGCACCCTCTACAAACCAATCAGCGCCCTTGATGAGCATCACAAAGCCGATCGCCAACAATAAGATTTCCAATAAAAGATGCATAGCTATTTCCTCGTCTTTCCATCATACATGAATTTAATAGAATTATTCTAAATGGAAATCATAAAAAACACAAGCATCAGGCTAAAATCCGCACCATTTTCTCCGCATTATGACTCTGATGTCATAAGTGTGCGCATGGAATTCAAAATAGCCAGCACCGAAACACCCACATCCGCAAATACTGCTGCCCACATATTCGCATAGCCTGTCGCTCCTAAAATGAGCACAAGCGCCTTGACAGCAAGTGCAAACACGATATTCTGTCGAACGATACGCAGCGTCTTTCGTGCGATCGAAACGATCGCTGCTATCTTTCGCACATCATCATCCATCAATACGACATCTGCCGCCTCGATCGCGGCATCGCTTCCCATACTGCCCATGGCGATACCGACATCCGCACGGGTGAGCACCGGTGCATCATTGATGCCATCACCGACAAATGCCAGCCTGCCCTTTTCAGGCAGTGTCTCTATGAGACGCTCTACCTGTGATACCTTGTCTGCCGGAAGAAGCTCAAAGCGAACCTCATCAATTCCTAACTCTTTGCCCACCGCAAGGGCTGCTTTTTTTCGGTCTCCGGTTAGCATGACGGTTTTTTTCACACCGGCGCGCTTCATGGAAACGAGTGCTTCCTTTGCGCCATCCTTGATGGAATCGGCGATCACGATCGTTCCTGCAAACCTACCCTCACATGCCAGATATACAAGGGTTCCTGCTTCCTCTGACTCTGCAAAGGATACGCCCTGTGCACGCATCAGCTTGGCGTTTCCGGCGTAAACCTCACGTCCATCGATCCTGGTATGAATGCCTAGACCTGATAACTCCTCGGTACCTGCCACACGCTCTAGGTCAAGCGGCTGTCCATAGGCTTCGCGGATGGATACTGCGATAGGATGCGTCGAATAGCCTTCGGCAAGCGCTGCCAACTCTAAAAGCTCGTTTTCTTCCATCGATACCGGTGCTACTTTTTGCACCTTAAACTCACCCTTTGTGAGTGTTCCGGTCTTGTCAAATACAATCGTATCGATATCTGCTAATAGCTCGAGATAGTTGCTTCCCTTGACGAGCACACCTTTTTTGGAGGCTGCACCGATACCACCGAAAAATCCCAGTGGTACGGAGATTACGAGTGCGCACGGGCAGGAAATTACTAAAAAGGTGCATGCCCTATATACCCATGTGCCAAAGAGTGCAGCCGGGCTGTCTGCTCCCATCAAGGAGAGTACAAGTGGCGGTAAAATCGCTAAAACTACTGCCGCGATCGTGACAACCGGCGTATAATATTTTGCAAAGCGTGTGATGAAGTTTTCTACCTTTGCTTTTTTCTCGGAGGCATTCTCCACCAGCTCTAGGATTCGTGCCACTGTGGAATCGTCGAATTCCTTTGTGGTACGGACCTTTAGTGTACCGGAGCCATTGACGCAGCCGCTGATGATGTCCTCGCCCGGTGCCACGCGTCTGGGCACGGATTCTCCTGTAAGAGCCGCGGTATCGAGCATGGATTCGCCTTCTATGACCAAACCGTCCAGCGGCACACGCTCGCCCGGCTTGATGACAATTATGGAGCCGATCTCTACCTCATCCGGATCGACCTGTGTGAGCTCGCCGTCCACCTCTATATTAGCGTATTCCGGGCAGATATCCATCATATCTGAGATGGATTGTCTGGATTTGCCGACAGCGTAGCCCTGGAAGAGCTCACCTACCTGATAAAACAGCATAACGGCTACCGCCTCGGAATATTCTCCGACGCCGAAGGCTCCAAAGGTGGCGATCATCATAAGGAAGTTTTCGTCGAATATCTGGCCGTTTTTGATGCCACGTGCTGCCTTTTGCAGGATGTCGTAGCCGATCACCAGATACGGCACGGCGCATATAAGCGCCCGGATGAATGCCGGCTGCAGCTTGTCCATAAGTCCTGTGTGCTCTGCGAGCATGATCGCCACGAGCATTACAAAGGCGATTATGATGCGCACGAGCATGTGCTTTTGCTTTTTGTTCATGTGGATACCTCGTGGATTTCTATAAGTTTCTAATATTGCTGCCAACTGGTAGTGTACGCAGCTTGAGGGCACACTAGGTACGTAAAGCGGCTGCGTGGCGGGCGGTGCCGTT
>CAVBEI010000059.1:0-2781 GCA_963594555.1 Lachnospiraceae bacterium
GCCTAACGGAACTTATACAATCCATTGGTGGCATCATCTTGGAAAAAGGTTCTTATGCTTTCAAGCCCTTTACCCACAAACAGATGCTACAACTGGTGAACGCCGGCATAGTAACAGAAGAAGTATTAGATGGTTTCAACAGATGTTCGAAATACTTTCCTGACTACGGCTCTGAGATATATGTTAATTTCACATTTTCCAAGTAACCTCAAAACCCATTCACCACATCTATAACATACTCCACCTGCTCATCCGTCATGCCATAGTACATAGGCAGGCTCAGCTGAGTAGCACTTATCTCCTCTGCTATTGGAAAATCCCCTTGCTTATAGCCCAGGTCCTTGTAGCACTCCTGCAAGTGCATAGGGATAGGATAATGCTTGTTTGTGCCGATGCCTCGCTCATTTAGATAGCGCTCCAGTTCATCACGCCGCTCGCAGCGTATGCCAAAGATATGCCATACCGGAGCGGCATAGTCCGGCACATATGGCAGTGTGATCTCAGGATGCTTGATGCACTGCAAATAGCGTGCCGCAATAGAACGGCGATTCTCATTCACTTCATCAAGCAGTGGCAGCTTCGCTGATAAAAAGGCGGCCTGCAGCTCATCGAGCCGGGAATTGTGCCCCTGGTAGATATGGTGATATTTATAGTCTGAGCCGTAGTTTCCCAGTGCACGGATCTTTTTTGCCAGAGCCGCATCTTCTGTGACGGCGGCGCCGGCATCTCCCAATGCGCCCAGATTTTTGCCGGGATAAAAGCTAAAGCCTGCAGCGTGTCCAAAGGAGCCGACTTTTTCCCCTTTGTAGGTGGCTCCGTGTGCCTGTGCGCAATCCTCCACGATGTAGAGGCTGTATTTTTTTGCTAGAGCCATGATCGGATCCATATCGCAGGGCTGCCCATATAGATGAACCGGCATGATCGCACGCGTCCGGTCAGTAATCGCCTCCTCGATTCGCGCCGTGTTAATATTAAAGGTGCGGATGTCCGGCTCCACAAATACCGGAGTCGCCCCCACATAAGTGACAGCCAGAGCCGTGGCGATATAGGTATTCGACGGCACGATGACTTCATCACCTGCACCGATTCCCAACGCCTTAAGCGCCAGCATCAGCGCATCCAAACCATTTCCCGTTCCTACGCAGCAGTCCACCGTGCAATATGCTGCAAACGACTTTTCAAAAGCTTCATCTTCCACTCCGCCGATATACCAGGATCTTGTATACACCCGCTCAAAGGCCTCTCGCAGCTGTCTGTCCAGTCTTTTTTCTAATGGTAAAAATGATACAAACGGTATCTTCATCTGTCTGCCGCCTCCAAATCACCGCTATACTAAGCTCGTATCGCCGCAGCCCTCTACAAAGCGCAAAAATTCATCATAATCTCTGATATAGTCTGACTCATCATACAGCTCCGACGCCAGTACCAAAAGCACCGCGTCCGGCGAAAAATCGTACATCTCCCGCCACATATTATTCGTGACATAGAGTCCCTCGTATGGGCGTTCTAAGGGCACAGTTTTTTTCTCACGCCCGTTATCCAGCAAAATCTTGCAGCTGCCATGAATACAGATGAGTATCTGCTGCAGATTTTTATGCGCATGACCGCCGCGGCGCACTCCGTCCGCCGTGTCGTACATATAGTATACTCGTTTGATCTTAAATGGAATATCCTTGAACTCCTCAAGTGCTACCAGCTGACCACGGTCATCACCGTGGGACTGAAAGGTATATTTGATTGCTTGCATGATTGATTCCTTTTCAAAAGGTATAGATTGTGAAACAATCTACTGATTTCGCAGTTACCTTTAATTATGGCGCATATAGGCACATTTATCAATGAAAAATTCGAATTATTTCCAGTTCCAAAATCTATACCTTTTGAAAGATTTGTTTTTTTAGAAAAAGTTGCCGAAATCGTCACGACCGATTATAATGAAGACAACGGAAGGGGAATTCGGATGAACACAGAGCTAAAAAGCGCCGTGGCAGCTACAGACAGCATGGCGCAGTATGATGCAAGTGCAAAACGATTGCTTGGGCAAAAATCAATTCTGGCACATATATTAAAGAACACTGTAGATGATTTTAAGGATATGAAGCCGGAGGATATTGCTGCATGTATCGAGGGTGAGCCATATATTAGTGCTGTACCGGTAGAACCCGGCCTCACAAATACTGAAATAAAAAGCAATGGCAGCCGAGTGGTGGGATTGAATACCGAAAATGCCGAGATAGATGAAGGACTAATACGTTTCGATATCGTATTTTATGTACGTTTGCCTTATGTGAATAAATCTGAAAGTGAACTGACAAAGATTATTATAAATGTAGAAGCGCAAAAGGACGAACCTTCAGGCTACGACATATTGAACAGAGCTGTCTTTTATGTAAGCAGATTAATATCATCTCAGAAAGAACGAGACTTTGAAAATTCGAATTATGATGATCTAAAACGCGTGTATTCCATCTGGATCTGTATGAACATGGCAGAGAATACCATGAGCCACATACATCTGACAAAGGATGATCTCATAGGGCTATATGATTGGAAAGGTCGACTGGATCTGCTGAATATTGTGATGATAGGTATCGCCAATGATCTGCCGGAGCATGCTGAGATGTATGAGCTGCATCGTTTGCTGGGCGCACTACTCTCTCAAAAACTAACTGTGGATGAGCGACTAGCGATTATAGAACAGGAGTATGACATCCCCGTAAAGGAACATATCAGAAAGGATGTGAGCGTTATGTGTAATTTGAGTCAGGGAATCAAGGAAAC
>CAVBEI010000060.1:0-2718 GCA_963594555.1 Lachnospiraceae bacterium
GCTATAATCCGATATGGAAAAAAATGAAGTTTTCTCTGGATGCTGTTCTGATGCAGCAGGGAATCGATTATGAGATCGTTGTTGCAGATGATGGATCAAAGGATAGCCTGTTTACAGAGACAGTTACGTACCTTTTGGAGAATGGCGCGAGAGATTTTACCTATGTGCTGCATGAGATCAACAAAGGAACCTCTCATAACATGTGTGATGGAGTTGCCGCAGCTGAAGGACTGTACATAAAGGGCTTGGGTGCCGGCGATGGATTAGTTGGACCGCATACCTTAAAAAGATGGCGTGATCATCTGAGGTATAGCAATAGAAAATGGTCGATAGCTGATTATAGATGCTTTATACCCGGTGGTGAAAAATTGCAATTCACATCCCAGATAGCACATCCTCAGTTAATGGATTGTTATTTGCAAAGAATGGATGAACAGTGCCGGTACAACTATGTTATACTAAATGATATCGCATGTGGAGCTTCTACTATGTTGGAGACAAAATTCATGCTTGACTATCTGGAAAAGGTTAGACAGCTTTCCAAACTGGCAGAAGATCATATATATCGACTAATGATGCTGGATGGATATGTGGCTGATTATTTTCCGGAGGATTGTGTTCTTTATGAATGGGGAGAAGGCATGAGTACGCAGCAGCATTCGCCCTATGCGAAGCAGTTACAACAGGACTGGAAATGTGTAGATCGATACATATACAGCATAGTGCAATCGGACAATTCTCTATATAAACATGTGAGATATGCCTATAAAGACAGAGATAAATTGCAGCTTAAAATATGGCGATTTATCAAATTTTTACATAAAGGATATTTGAAATATTGGTTTACGTATAGGTTTAAACCAAGAAGAACAAAATAAGGACAGATTATGTTTCGAGTAACGAAAAAACTATTTTCACTTTTTGCATCTCGTCAGCAGCATCAGATTATGATGCTGGGTGTGATGATGCTCATAGGTGGTATCATGGAGTCGGTATCGGTCTCTTTGATGCTTCCGGTCATCACGGCGATCATGAATGCTGACACGTGGAACGATCCTGCCTATGTGCAGGTGATATGTGGATTGTTTCATATCACGCAGCAGAGACAGTACGTAGAGCTTCTGCTTGTTGCATTGATTGGTATTTTTGTGCTGAAAAACGCCTACTTACTGTTTATGTATAGGATACAGTATACCTTCATTACCAGAAATCGTATCCGTCTGCAGCGTAGACTCATGCATAGCTATATGCAAAAGCCTTATGAGTATTTTCTCGGTGCCAGCTCCGGCGAGATCGTGCGTGTGGTCAGTAAGGATACTGAGCAGACGTTTACCCTGCTATCGACGGTACTGAGCTTCTACACGGAGCTGATCGTGGCTGTAGTTTTGGGAATCACAGTATTTGTGCTAAGTCCGGTGATTGGAATCAGCCTTGGAGCCATTCTTTTGATAGAAGTACTCGTTATCGCAAAAATTGTCAAGCCTCTGTTAAAATATCGAGGGGATCATCTGCGCCTGGAGGGTGCGGCTACCAACAAATGGATGCTGCAGTCTATCAATGGGATCAAATCGATCAAGGTGGCGAATCGGCAGGCTTTTTTTGAAGAAAAATATGGCACGCACGCGGATTTAGGTGCGATCTATGAGCGGAGCTTTCAGGTCTGGAGTCATATCCCGCGTCTGACGATCGAAGCCTTCACTATCACGGGTGTGATTTTTATGCTACTTATCTTTGTGCTGATCGGGATGGATCTCGCCGCCTTGATTCCACAGCTATCTGCTTTTGTGGTCGCAGCGGTTCGACTACTGCCTAGCGCTAATCGAATCAGTAATTCCATGAATACGGTGCCTTATTTTGAGGGGGCCTTAGATAATCTGATCATCACAATAACATCAGAACAGGAAAATCACCAGGCAGCAAATGCAGTGAGCGAGATGACAGAAGAAAATGCTCCGATCATTACTTTTGAGCAGGATATAGCATTCGACCAGGTGACCTTTACCTATCCTGGTGGCGTATCACCGGTGCTTGATCACGCGAGTATGCATATATATCCAGGACAATCTGTCGGGATTGTCGGCACCTCTGGCGCCGGAAAGACGACAGCGATCGATATCATGCTCGGTCTTCTCACACCGCAGGGTGGTGGTGTGTTAGTGGATGGCACGGATATTCGGGATAATCTAACCGGTTGGCGCGAGCTATTAGGCTACATCCCGCAGTCGATTTTTCTCATGGACGATTCGATTAGGGAAAACGTAGCCTTTGGTGTACATAGCGATGCAATCGATGATGAAGAAGTCTGGCGAGCCTTACGGGACGCACAGCTAGAAGATATGGTGCGTGCCCTGCCGGATCAGTTAGACGCCAAAATCGGAGAGGGTGGCGTGCGTATCTCCGGCGGCCAGCGCCAGCGACTCGGCATCGCCAGAGCACTCTATAATAACCCACAGATTCTATTTTTCGATGAAGCGACCTCAGCTCTTGACAACGAGACCGAGGCTGCCATCATGGAATCCATCGAGCATCTAAAAGGGCGTAAAACACTCGTGATCATCGCTCATCGCCTCACTACCATAGAAAACTGCGACGTAGTGTATCGGGTAGGAGATGGAAGAATAGTGAGGGAAGACAGAAGATAGGGGATAGGGGGTTTTAGCATCATGCAACCAAAAGTATCCGTAATCATGCCCGTATATAACGGGGAAAAATATATAT
>CAVBEI010000061.1:0-2167 GCA_963594555.1 Lachnospiraceae bacterium
GGAGAAAGCAGATGAATGATATCAATGTTCAGCTCCTCGACCTTCCGCCTGGCATACATGAGGTTGTCACGATCAATGAAGACGATAGCCATACTATCTTTTTAAATGCTCGTGACAGCCACTTGCGGAATCTACAGAGCTACAAGCATGCGATCGGACACATCGTCCACCATGATTTTGACAAGACGGATGTCCAGCAGATCGAGAGCGCAGCACACCTGTAGACAGCAAAAAAGCTCCAGCCTTTCGGCTGAAGCTCATGCCCCGATCCCCTCAGAAATCCACAGAAAGGAGGGTATCGGAAGATTGATGTTCAAGATTGTTTTGGGAGAACGATCGTGAAGGAATGATCAATCAACCGATATTATATCATATTATGCCAACAATCACAAAGCTTAAGTCGGGGAATTTCCGTCTCCGGCAGACTTATCACGGCCGTGCGTACTCTCTGACGGTACCAGCACGGAAGATGCCTCGTAAGAAAGCGGACATCGACCGCCTCATGCTCAATCACATCGCAGCATGTGAGGGCATCGATCCAGACTCCGGTGAGAAGACCTTTGAGGGGCTCGCCAAAGATTACATCGAATCCAAGAGTGCGATCCTGTCGCCGACCACCATATCGGCTTACGAGTCAATCCTCAGAAACATTCCAGACAGCTTCAAGCGGTCTCCTGTGGAGCGGATCACGCAGACGGACATACAGCAGCTCCTCAATATGTATGCTGTATCTCACAGTCCTAAGTCGGTCCGCAATCTCTCTGGCTTCGTCTCTGCTGTGATCAAACTTATCAAGCCTCAGTTTGTCAGCACCTCAACACTTCCGCAGAAGGCAGCAGATAAATTCTATCTGCCGGAGCGCGAGGATGTGAGACGAATCCTTGAATATGCTAAAGGCACACGGTACGAGGCGCCGCTCATGCTTGCCTGCTTTGGTCTCCGTAGGTCTGAGATATGTGCGCTCACGCTTGGAGACCTCAAAGGCAATCGGCTGACCATCAATAAGGCGCTCGTGCAGAACTCTAAGAGGGAATGGATCATCAAGACCACCAAGACCACCCTGAGCACGAGACAGATTATAATATCAGACTATCTCGCTGATCTGATCAGACAACAAGGTCACATCTATGATGGAAGCCCCGGACAGCTTAACGAATACCTTCAGAGTGTCCAGAGGAAGCTTGGTATCCCTCGTTTCAATCTCCACAAGCTCCGTGCGTTCTTCGCCTCGGTTGCACGTGAAACAATGTCAGACCAGTATGTAGAGCGTGCCGGTGGATGGAAGCCAGGCTCTCAGATCATGCGGAAGGTCTACTCCTACACGGAGCGGAAGCGGTCAGAGGAAGTCTTGCACGATTTTGCTGCAAAGCTCGACAGCATCATCACCTCGTGACAAGATTCGTGACAAATTTTTTTGACAACATCTTGTCGATAATGCAATATCTTGCATTTTTGTTCGGTTTTATTTAAGTTCAAAAAGTGCTTAATCCCTTGAAAATACGTGATTTCAAGGGATTTTTTGTTTGGCTAAAAAATGGACCAGACGGGAGTCGAACCCCCACAGCATGTACGATGATGCACGGATTCTCGCCAAATCTCCAATCTCGTGACAAATTCGTGACAAAAAAAGAGGACCGAAGTCCTCTTACTCATCCGCGTTATCCTTATATCTCAGGTCAAGCCATGGTGTGCCGTCCTCGATGCACCAGTTCCGTCCGATCTTAGCTGCCGGAAGGTTACCGGCCAGAATCTTCTTCCGTACTGTAGAAGCATCTACATGGTGCTGTGCTGCGTATTCGGTCAAGCTTATAAGCATCTTATGCCTCCTCTTTATATTCTGCAATATACCGCTTTATCTCATCAACGCTGTCGCAGCTCGCGAACAAATCTACTACTGTGTCATAGTCGCATCCGTTGATGTAGTCCTGCTCATCTTTATCAAGTTCATCAAAATGCCTATTAATCCATTTATGTGTAGCCTTGGCAAGCCTGTTATACTTGCTTCCCTTATTAGCTACGATGGTGCTGACATCACGACCATACTTGGATGTGAAGAACTCTATATCTTCTGCCGGAAAAGCCTCTGGATCTTCCTCGTAGAATGTTTCCATACTCTCGATTCCGTAAATCTCCGAAAGCTCCGGGTTGAGCGCATCGATGATATGAT
>CAVBEI010000062.1:0-2149 GCA_963594555.1 Lachnospiraceae bacterium
CTTGCCTGGCTTTGGTGCTTTGTCAGTGTAGGTTAGCTTACTCGTCTCATACTTTCTCACATAATGAAGCTTTTTCGCCTGGCTGCGGCTGAAGCGATATTTGATGGTATAACCCTGCTCCTGCAATTTTTTAATAGCTGCAGCGCCCTTCTTTACAGTTAGGTCTACCTTCACTGATCCGTTTTTCTTTTCAAGTGCATTTGCCTGCAGCTCGATTTGCTCTCCAAGCTCAGAAAGTGTCTCTTCTTCTGTGTCTTCCGTTACCGGAGCAGCGACTGTACCGGTGGAAGGAGTAGATGAGCCACCGGAGGAGGTGCCACCAGCGTCTTGTTTATCGTCTGATGGCGTAGAGCTACTTCCGACTCCATATCCTGCCGGCGTAGAATTTTCTGTATCTGCCTCTGCTATTTTTGTAATGCCGGCACTGCTTACGGTCATTGTCTTTGTGGTTTTCTGGCTACTGTATGTCACCTCAAGAACCGTGTCATCACTGTTTGCCTGTACGTAAGCAAATGCACCGCTTCCTGTTTTAGTGGGTTGTTCGTTAATTTTATCGCTCACAATATTTACGACCGTTGCGTCTCCATATATATACACGCGAGTGCCTTTGTCCATAGTGATCTTTAGCGTAAAGTCACCGGCGTAGTCCTCCAATTTATAATAGTTTTTTCCGTTCCCACTACCATCTCCGTTCACTTCAACATAATATGCTGATCCGCTTGTAATTTGGTAGATCTGATCACTTTCTACGTCATATTGTTTTTCATCCAGTATCTCCAGTGGCTTTGCTGGCTCATTTATCAATCCATCGCTATCCGGCTGCACCATGACCACATATTTTGCATCATTTCCGTGATCTCTCATCTTCCAAACGAGCTTTCCCTCACTGGGATTATCCGAGAAGAACATATCCAAATTAGATCTATTCGCGTCTGTGCATACCTTATAATTTTTTCCACGCTCTGGCCTATAATCCATCGAAATACCTACTTCAGATCCAGCAGCAAGCTCGCCTGTCTTAGTCAGGTATTGATTGTCGTTTTTCAACTTCACATTGATCGATTTACCTTCAGTATCTTTATTTTCTTTGATTACAAGAGGTGTCGTGGAACCTCCGATTTTTATTTCCAGATCTTCATTTTCAACCTGCAATCTCTGCACCGCACCAAAGCCTGTGGCATTTGTGTTTCCCTGAATCGTGCCGCCCTTTAAGGTCACTTCTGCGTCTTTTCCATCGACTAATATCGCACCTGCGCCGTTTGACGACGTATTGCCAGTAATCTCTGTGCCATCCACAGTCAATTTAGATGAACCTTCGGCATAAATAGCACCGGCGCTGATTCCTGAGCAGCTAGTGATCGCTCCACCGCTCAGTGTCAGTGTACCACCAGTTAGCTTTATCGGTGCAGCAGCTGTAGTTTTAAAATTCTCCACTGCGGTATTGCTCAATGTCAACGTTCCGCTAGTCTGCTCGATGCAGGAGGCTGTTCTGTCTGTAGTAGTCGTAATCCCTGCAAGAGTAACGTTCTCTATCACTGTATTTCCGCCTGTCACAGAAATCTTAGCAGCATTGTTTTTAAAGCTGATTGTTGCTCCTGCGTTCCCTGATTTGATTGTAATATTAGTTCCACCATCAGATTTATTTGCCAAAGTAATTGCGCTATCCAGCTCAATATCACTCAACAAAATGATGGTATCTCCGGCATTTGTTTTGCTATATGCATTAGTCAAAGTTTTAAATGGCTTTGTCTCTGATCCATCTTCATTACCATCGTCGCTTCCTGTGTTGCTTACATAATAGGTTTTATTTCCACCCGCATATGTCTCGCTCGCCATCGCAGGCAGCAGCGTCACTATCAGTGCTAGTGTCAATAGCACACTAATGAGCTTTTTTGATATGTTTTGTTTGTTCATACAATATTCCTCCTTGAATTTTAACTGTTTTATGCCTCACAGTTAGTCTCGGCTTACCTTTTTCCCAGGCTCGCTGCACAAAAGAGCAGCCTGCTATCGGTATCTACCCATAGCCTGCTGCTCTGCTTTCATTAAAAAATTCACCAAAAGACGCACTACTAGCGCTGTGCCCTGCCCTGCTGTGCTGTGCCCTGCTGTGCTGTGCTGTGCTGTGCTGTGCTGTGCTGTGCTGTGC
>CAVBEI010000063.1:0-2066 GCA_963594555.1 Lachnospiraceae bacterium
GGTGTAAACATGCAATGAAAGGATTTATATGAAGGGAATCATTTTAGCAGGTGGCGCCGGGACGAGACTCTACCCACTGACAAAAGTGACCAGCAAACAGCTTTTGCCGGTTTATGACAAGCCGATGATTTATTATCCGCTATCCACGTTGATGTTAGCCGGAATAAGGGATATTTTGATTATTAGTACACCGGAGGATACACCGAGATTTGAGGCGATGCTATCAGATGGCAGTCAATTTGGAATACGCTTAAGCTACTGCGTGCAGCAAAAACCGGAGGGCTTGGCACAGGCTTTTTTGCTTGGAGAGGATTTTATCGGAGAGGATGCCTGTGCGATGGTGCTCGGGGATAATATATTTTACGGAAATGGCTTTAGCGGACTGCTTCGGGAGATCGCTGCGAATGCCGCGATGCATGCGAGAGCTACCGTATTTGGCTATCGCGTGAATGATCCGCAGCGGTTTGGTGTGGTAGAATTTGATAAAAACTGGAAGGCACTTTCCATCGAGGAAAAACCGAAGCATCCAAAGTCAAATTATGCAGTTGCAGGACTCTATTTTTATCCGGCAGGCGTAAGCATGCGGGCAAAGCAGGTAAAGCCGTCTGCTAGAGGTGAGCTAGAGATTACGACGCTAAATGAGATGTATTTAAAGGACGAGCTTTTGGATGTTCAGCTGTTAGGACGCGGGTATGCCTGGATTGATGCCGGAACCTTTGATAGCCTGGCGAGAGCGACTGCATTTGTAGAGATGATTGAGAATCAGCAGGGAATTATGATATCAGCTCCGGAGGAGATCGCGTATAAAAACGATTGGATTTCTAGGAATGAATTATTGGTGGCAGCAGATACATATGGTAAATCGCCTTATGGCCAACACTTAAGACGCGTGGCTGACGGTGAGTTCAAATATCAAGAGGAACGAAAGAGACTATGAAAACGATTTTAGTAACCGGCGGAGCAGGATTTATAGGTTCTAATTTTGTGTATTTGCTGCTTGATGAGAGACCGGAGTATCGAGTGGTCTGTGTGGATGCGCTGACCTATGCGGCGAATATCCATACGCTCGATGCAGCAAAAAAACACGATAATTTCGTATTTTATCAGGAGGACATACGAAATCGCGAGGGAATTTTCTCGATTTTTGAGAGAGAAAAGCCGGATATCGTGGTGAATTTCGCGGCAGAGAGTCATGTAGACCGCTCCATCGAAAACCCCGGCATTTTTTTGGAGACAAATATCATCGGTACTCAGGTGATGATGGATGCCTGCCGCAAATACGGCGTGGAGCGTTTTCATCAGGTAGGCACGGATGAAGTGTATGGCGATCTGCCCCTTGACAGACCGGATCTGCTGTTTCACGAGGATACGCCGCTTCATACCAGCTCGCCCTATTCTACGTCCAAGGCGGCTGCGGATCTGCTGGCGCTGGCATATCATAGGACATACGGCCTGCCTGTGACGATCTCTCGCTGCTCGAATAACTACGGCCCGTATCAGTTTCCGGAGAAGCTCATTCCGCTGATGATCGAGCATGCATTATCAGACCAGCCGCTGCCTGTCTACGGCGAAGGCAAAAATGTACGCGACTGGCTCTACGTAAAGGATCACTGCTACGGCATCCTCGCAGTACTAGAGCGTGGCAGAGTCGGAGAGGTCTACAATCTCGGCGGCCATAATGAAAAGGCGAACATCGAGATCGTTCGCATCATCCTAAAGGAGCTGGGAAAGCCCGAGAGCCTCATCACCTTCGTAGAAGATAGAAAAGGCCACGACAGGCGCTACGCCATCGACCCGACCAAGGCGAACAGAGAGCTGGACTGGAGCCCGACTACGATGTTTGCGGATGGGATAAAGCTTACGATTCGGTGGTATCTGGAGAACAAAAATTGGTTGGAGAAATGTAATGCATAGATGAAGTGCGATTACAAAATAGCTATTGGAGATAAAAAGAGCGAATAAAATGGAATGACTGAGAAGGAGTGAAGTCGTGACAGAGCAGGGGAATTCAAGGTTTAAAATATCATTTATTGTCACTTATTACAATCAGGAGCAGTATGTAAGAC